>JAEDIC010000004.1 GCA_016292635.1 Clostridia bacterium | reverse complement strand
TTTGATTAGCCTGACAGGGAGAGGATGGTCAAAACAGCTGAATTTCCATTTTTTTAACTGTTTGTGTACTGGTTGTTGACATTTTTGTTGACTGGGAAAAGCTTTTAAATATCAGCTTTTTCAGCATATTTCTTAACTGTCAACAAAGATATTTAAAAAAGAAAATATTTTTTAGAGTAGGGATGACTTTGATAAAGATATTAATTTATTAAAAGTTTCAAGTGCCTTGTTGACATTGACGGAGAGACAGGATTTCAGATCGAGATACCGCCCCGGATGGGATAATAACTGTCCTCTCTCTGTCGGGCAAATGAACAGGATACTGGCAGGCAATTTGGCAGATCAGTCTGCCACCCCGCCCGCCAGTAAATCACATGAAAGAAAGGAGAAGCTTATGGGACAGGTTATGAATCCGAAAACGGAAAACAATACATTTACAAAAAGGATTGGGCAGACAACTTATGTTGTCCGATTCCATTACAGTGAGAACGCAAGAGAGACGATGCAGGAGAAAATCAACCGGATGCTGGTGAATGAAGTTAACCGTTCGGACTTCATGGAAACAGAGGAAAAAATGGCTGAGTAACTTAATGGTGGTAACAACAAAGAACGTTTTCATCAGTATTTTAGCTGTTTTACCCCTGATTTGACACGAAAAAGTGCCTTTTTTGATGAAAAAACTATTGACATTTTGTTTCAGGCAAAACGGCAAAATCCATTCTCATCTCCTGCGGCGCAAGGCTTGCGCCCTTCGACATTCAGGAACTTCGAGACCTCATGGCCTACGATGAGCTTGCTCTGGATACTTTGGGCGACAAAAAGACAGCCCTGTTTCTCATCATGAGCGATACGGATACCACCTTCAATTTCGTCCTTGCCATGCTGCAAAGTCAGCTGCTGAACCTACTCTGCGACAAAGCGGATGATGTGTATGGCGGTCGCTTGCCTGTTCATGTTCGCTTGCTCTTAGACGAGTTTGCAAACATCGGGCAGATACCAAACTTCGATAAGCTCATCGCCACCATCCGAAGCCGTGAGATCTCTGCAGCAATTGTGCTGCAAAGCCTCTCCCAACTCAAGGCCATCTACAAGGACGCCGCCGAGATCATCAGCGACAACTGCGACAGTACCGTATTTTTGAGTGGACGCGGAAAGAACGCCAAGGAGATCGCAGAAGCCTTGGGCAAGGAGACCATCGATACTTACAACACAGGCGAGAACCGGGGACGGGAAAAATCCTACAGCCTTAACTATCAAAAGCTGGGAAAGGAGCTTATGAGTCAGGATGAAATCGCCGTCATGGATGGCGGCAAGTGTATCCTACAGCTACGAGGCGTTCGCCCCTTCTTCTCCGACAAGTACGATATTACCAAGCACCCCTTTTACAAGCACCTGTCGGATTATCACCCAAAGAATGCGTTTGACATTGAACGCTTTCTGTCTACCAAACTTAAAATCAGGCCGGATGACGTGTACGAGGTTTACGAAATACCCGTCTCCGACAAAGAAGCTGCCGCCGAGTAGGGCGGTTTTTTATTACCACAAAATCAAAACGACTGGAGGAAAACACATGGAATTCTTTAACTCCGCAATCGAAGTATTGCAAACACTGGTCATCGCCCTTGGTGCAGGTCTTGCCGTATGGGGCGCGGTCAATCTGCTGGAAGGCTACGGTAACGACAACCCCGGCGCAAAGTCTCAGGGCATCAAACAGCTCATGGCAGGCGGTGGCGTAGCCCTCATCGGCATCACCCTTGTACCCATTCTTTCGGGTCTGTTCGGTTAATGGCAGCGGGTAAACTGCCATGCAAACCATCATCGACAAGATTACCGAATGGCTGAAAGGTATCCTGAGCGCCGGTATCAAGGAAAATCTGTCGGGGGTGTTTGACTCGGTGAACTCTCAAATCGGGGAGATCGCCGGTGAAGTGGGAAAGACGCCTGCCGCATGGAACGGTGGCGTCTTTTCCATGATCCAGTCCCTGTCGGAGAATGTCATCGTCCCCATTGCAGGGCTGATCCTCACATTTGTCATGTGCTACGAACTCATTCAGCTGGTAATCGACAAGAACAACCTGCATGATGTGGATACATGGATGTTCTTCAAGTGGATCTTCAAGACCTTCTGTGCGGTGCTCATCGTCACCAACACATGGAACATCGTCATGGGCGTATTCGATGCAGCGCAAAGCGTGGTGGGCAGCGCGGCGGGCGTGGTGATCTCAGAAACCAACATCGACATATCGGCGGTTCTTGGGAGCCTCGATACTACCCTTGCTGCCATGGAATTGGGGCCGTTGTTCGGGCTGTGGTTCCAGAGCCTGTTTGTGGGGCTGACCATGAGCGCCCTTACCGTCTGCATCTTCGTGGTAATCTACGGACGTATGATCGAGATCTACCTTGTCACATCCATCGCACCCATCCCTATGGCCACCATGGTCAATCGGGAATGGGGCAATATGGGGCAGAACTATCTTCGTTCACTGTTGGCTCTGGCCTTTCAGTCATTTCTCATCATCGTCTGTGTGGGCATCTATGCGGTACTCGTTAAGAACATCGCTACGGGTGCAGATATCATGAACGCTATCTGGACTTGTATGGGCTACACGGTACTGCTGTGTTTCACGCTCTTTAAGACGGGCAGCCTTGCAAAGTCCATCTTCAATGCACATTAAGGAGGTAATCGGGATGAAGAAATACGCTGTCATCTATGCCGATCCTCCTTGGGCGTATCGGACATATTCCCAAAAGGGTCAGGGGCGTTCAGCTGAAAGCCATTATCCGACAATGAGCATTGATGCCATTAAAGCACTTCCTGTCAGCACTATCGCCGCAAAAGACTGCTCTTTGTTTTTGTGGCTTACATTCCCGTGTATGCGTGAAGCCTTCAGCGTTATTGATGCGTGGGGCTTTACCTACAAAACGGTAGCATTTGTATGGGTGAAGCAAAACAGGAAAAGCAATGACCTATTTGTTGGTATGGGTTACTGGACTCGTGCCAATGCAGAAATCTGCGTTCTCGCTACTCGTGGACATCCCAAACGGGTAAACGCAGGTGTCCGACAGATCATACTCAGCCACATCGAAGAACACTCAAAAAAGCCGGATGAAGTAAGATACCGTATCGTTCAGCTTATGGGTGACGTTCCCCGAATTGAGCTTTTCGCAAGACAATCCCCGGAAGGCTGGGATGTTTGGGGAAATGAAGTAGAAAGCAGTATTACATTAGAGGAGGAATGAAATGGCATATGTAGACATCCCCAAAGACCTGACTGCCGTAAAAACCAAGGTCATGTTCAACTTAACCAAGCGACAGCTGATCTGTTTCGGCGGCGGGGCGCTAATCGGTGTACCGCTGTTTTTTATTCTCAAAAGCTGCCTGCCCATTAGCGCGGCGGCGCTCGTCATGATCATCGCCATGCTGCCATTCTTCATGCTTGCCATGTATGAAAAGAACGGTCAGCCGCTGGAAAAGCTCGCCCACAACTTCATACAAGTACGGTTCGTGCGCCCCAAGCAGCGCCCATACCGCACGGATAATCTTTACACCGCATTGGAGCGGCAGAAACAACTGAACAAGGAGGTTCAAGCCATTGTCAAAGGAAAAGCGCAGCAGCCGCAGGCTCACCCGAGAAGAAAAGCGGCAGATCGCCGCAGCCATCGAACGGGCAAAGCGCACAGATAAAAAGCAACTGTCGGCACAGCAGTCCATCCCCTACCAATGGATGTATCAGGATGGCATGTGCCGCATTACAGACAACTACTATTCCAAAACCATTCAGTTTCAGGACATCAACTATCAGCTGGCGCAGAACGAGGACAAGGAAGCCATCTTCGAGAATTGGTGTGAGTTCCTCAATTACTTCGATTCCTCTATTCACTTCCAATTCACCTTCTTCAATACCGCAGCGGGCGCGGACGGTTTTGAGAACAGCATCCATATTGAGCCCCAGCGGGACGACTTCAACAGCATCCGCAGCGAATATGCCGAGATGCTGAAAATCCAGCTCAGCAAGGGCAACAACGGTCTGGTGAAAACCAAGTATCTCACCTTCGGCATCGAAGCGGAAAACCCAAAGCTTGCCAAGCACCGTCTGGAACGCATCGAAAACGATATTCGCCTGAACTTCAAGCGGATGGGCGTTGCAACAAGTGCCCTCAACGGGCAGGAACGGCTCAAGCTCATGCACGGCATCTTCCATATGGACGGAGATGAGAGGTTTGCTTTCGACTGGAACTGGCTTCCGCCTTCGGGTTTATCCACCAAGGATTTCATTGCACCCGGCGGCTTTGAATTCCGGGAAGGGCGCACCTTCCGCATGGGTAAGAAGTACGGAGCAGTGTCCTTTCTGCAGATCATCGCGCCCAAGCTGAAAGATCGCATCCTGGTGGAGTTTCTTGACCTTGAGAACAGCGCTGTGGTCAGTATGCACGTCCATTCCATCGACCAAACAGCAGCTATCAGAAACATCAAGCGCAAGATCACTGACCTTGACAAAATGAAGATCGAATCACAGAAACAGGCAGTTCGCAGCGGCTATGATATGGACATCCTGCCCTCTGACCTTGCCATATACGGCGCGGTGGCAAAAGACCTGCTACAGGATTTACAGAACCGCAACGAGCGCATGTTTCAGCTCACCTTCACCATCCTGAACACAGCGGATACCAAGCAACAGCTTGAGAATGCCGTGTTTGCCGTACAGGGTATCGCGCAGCAGAATAACTGTCAGATCGTGCGGCTGGATTATCAGCAGGAAGAAGGACTCATGTCCTCGCTGCCGCTGGGGCTGAATCAGGTGGAAATCCACCGAGGACTTACCACCTCCAGCGTGGCGGTGTTCGTGCCCTTCACCACACAGGAACTGTTCCAGATGGGCGGCGAAGCGCTGTACTACGGGCTGAATGCGCTGAGCAATAACATGATCTTCGTTGACCGAAAGCTCTTAAAGAACCCCAACGGTCTCATTCTCGGCACACCGGGCAGCGGCAAGAGCTTCTCCGCAAAGCGCGAGATCGTCAATGTGTTCCTTGTGACCAAGGATGACATCATGATCTGTGACCCTGAGTCGGAATACGCCCCGTTGGTACAAAGACTTCTTGGGCAGGTGGTGCGTATCTCTCCTACCTCCAATCAGTACATCAATCCCATGGATATTAACCTCAATTACAGCGAAGATGAAAACCCGCTGTCGTTGAAGTCCGACTTTATCCTGTCCCTCTGTGAGCTGATCGTGGGCGGCAAGGACGGCTTGCAGCCCGTGGAAAAGACGGTCATTGACCGCGCTGTACGGAATGTCTATCGCGGCTATCTTGCAGACCCGCGCCCGGAAAACATGCCCATCCTTGGAGACCTGTACACCGAGCTCATGTCCATGGAGGAAAAGGAAGCAAAACGTATTGCATCTGCTTTGGAACTGTATGTTTCCGGTTCCCTCAATGTGTTCAATCACCGCACCAACGTGAATATCCATAACCGGCTTGTGTGTTACGATATCAAGGACTTGGGCAAGCAGTTGAAAAAGCTTGGTATGCTCATCGTGCAGGATCAGGTGTGGAACCGTGTGACTGCAAACCGAATCAAGGGCAAGTCTACACGCTATTATATCGACGAGATGCACTTACTGCTGAAGGAAGAACAGACCGCCGCCTACACTGTGGAGATCTGGAAGCGTTTCAGAAAATGGGGCGGCATTCCAACAGGACTGACGCAGAATGTCAAAGACCTGTTGAAATCCAATGAGATAGAAAACATCTTTGAAAACTCGGACTTTCTCTACCTTCTCAATCAGGGCAGCGGCGACAGAGAAATACTTGCCCGGAAGCTGGGCATTTCACCGGATCAGCTCTCTTACATTAAGAACTCCGGTGAAGGTGAGGGCTTGCTATTCTACGGCAATGCCATTCTGCCCTTCATCGACCGCTTCCCCAAGGACATTGCACCTGAGCTGTACAGTATCATGACCACCAAGCCCAACGAGGTGAAGCATGAGCAGGAAGCATAACACTGCCCGACTGCATTTCACCGAGGAAGAACGGGCATCTCCCGAACTGAAGAAGCACATTCAAAAAGCGGAGAAAGCCGCCGAGCGTGTAGAGCAGGTAAAGAAAAAAGCACGTCTGCAATTTGAGGGCGATGCACCCAAGCCACCCTCTAAACTGTCCCACGAAGTAAAGAAAGCTCCCGGCAGATTGCTTTCCGAGGAAGTACATCGGAATATCCGGGAATCGGAAGATGAGAATGTTGGCGTTCAGGCAGCTCATGGAACGGAGCAAGCGGCAGAAACCGCCCTCCACATGGGCGAATCCGCTTACCATGCCCACAAGCTCAAACCACAACGGGAACTCTACAAAGTGGAACACAAACTGGATCAGGCCAATGTGGATGCCCTGTACAAACAGAGCCTCCGCAATGACCCGCAGGGCGGTTCCAATCCCATGTCCCGCTATCGGCAGAAGCAGGCTATCAAGAAACAGTATGCTGCAGCAAAGAGCGGTAAGCGCACGGAACAGACCGTGAAGGGCACAAAGAAAGCCGCACAGGAAACGGAAAAGGCCACGGAAAAGGTCATTCGCTTCATTGGGCGGCATAGGGTGGGTTTCCTTGTCTTCGGTCTGTTGGGGGTATTGGTGTTCCTGCTCATGAACACCTTTTCTTCCTGTTCTCAGATGGCGATGGGTACGGTGCAAAGCGTGGTGGGCACATCCTATCTCTCCGAGGACGATGACATTCTCGCCGTAGAAAGAGCGTATATCCGCATGGAGGATGAGCTGGATCGGCGCATCGACAGGATCGAAAGCGAGTACCCCGGCTACGACGAATACCGCTACTCTGTGGATGAGATCGGTCACAATCCATATGTGCTCATTTCCTATCTCACGGCAAAGTATGTGTCCTTCACGCCTTCTGAAATGCAGTCTGAACTGGAAACGCTGTTTCAGGAGCAGTATCGGTTGAACATCACGGAAAGCATCGAGATTCGCTACAGAACTGAAGAACAGACAGTCACCACCATCGACCCCGAAACAGGCGAAGAAAGCACCACCACCGAAATCGTGGAAGTGCCCTATGAGTACAAAATTCTGTCCGTGGAGCTGCTGAACCATGGTATCCCCATATCTGACTTGGATGCAGAACAATCTGAAATGTACGCTGTGCTCATGGAGACCCGAGGCAACAAACCGGAACTGTTCGATTCGGAGGATAACCCCTTTGTAGGCTCTCTGGACATCACACCGCCCACGCCATATGAGATACCGCCTGCAGCCCTTGCCGATCCGCAGTTTGCAGCCCTCATTCGGGAAGCGGAAAAGTATCTGGGCTACCCCTATGTTTGGGGCGGCAGCAAGCCCAGCACATCCTTCGATTGCAGCGGCTTCACCTGCTGGGTGCTGAATCAGAGCGGCGTGGCAAGCGTTGGGCGTACCAATGCGAGAGGTTTGTACAAGCGTTCCACTGTAGTATCCCGTGCGGAGGCAAAGCCCGGCGACCTCATCTTCTTTACCGGTGCAAGGGCGGCACAGATCGGCCATCCCGTCACCCATGTGGGCATTTATGTGGGCAACGGCATGATGATCCACTGTGCAGGCAACGGCGTGGAGTATCACACCATAGACAGTAAGTATTACAAAAAGAATTTCTATGCCTTTGGCAGATTAGGAGGTTAAGTGCATGAACCAAAAGATTGAGAAGATCAATCAGGAAATCCAAAAACAGCAAGACCGGATACAGCGCAGTCAGGAGCGCATCCGAGAACTGGAGCAGCAGCGCACGGAGCTGGAGAACACCGAAATCATTGGCCTTGTCCGCTCTATCCGTGCAACGCCAGAAGAGCTTGCGGAGCTGCTGCGCTCCATGAAAAGCAAAGGGGTGAGCAGCTATGATTAAGAAACGCATAGCTCTGTTGTTCATGACCGTCATGCTTTTGAGTATGACGGTTTTTTCATCTGTAGCGCTGGCGGATGGCAGTGAGAGAACTGAGCCTGTGGAAACACCCCAGCCTACCGTTGCGCCTACACCTGTGACAACGCCCGCTACGCAAGGCAGCGCCTTTACCAATGAGGGCAATATGACGCTTGTGGACAATCTCTTTGCCAAGAATACCAACAAGCAGTTTATCACCGTGGAGAGCAAGAACGGGCAGCTCTTTTATATCGTCATCGACTACGATGCGGTGCAGAATGAGGAAACCGACAGTCATGCGGTGCATTTTCTGAACATGGTGGATGAGGCTGACCTTATGGCGCTGTTGGAGGAGCTGGATATTGAAATTCCTGATAAAACGCCTGAGCCTACACCTACGCCCAAGCCCACCGTGGAGGTTGTGCCGGAGCCTGATGAACCCGATGGCATGAACGGTGGTATTCTGCTCATCGTCTTTGCTCTGCTTGTGGGTGGTGTTGTCCTTTATTATTTCAAGGTCATCAAGAAAAAGCCCAAGCAGAAGGTGCCTTCCTACACGGATGAGTACGACATGGATGACGATGATATCTGGGAGAAGGAAGTATGACCTGGTTCACCGACAGTCCCTTTGAGCAGATGATGGTGCAGCGACCCAAAATACAGCAGCGGGAGCAAACCGTTCCCGCTGTTTTGCTTACAGAGCAGGATCATACAGAACGCAAACAACAGCAACAGCATAAGGAGGATGAACCGTGCAGCTCATCATCGCAGAAAAACCAAGCGTAGCCCAGTCCATCGCTGCAGCCTTGGGAGTGAAAGAACGAAAACAGGGCTACTTGCAAGGTGAAGGGTATCTTATCAGTTGGTGCGTAGGGCATCTTGTGGAACTTGCCGAGCCGGAAGCCTATGGCGATTACGGCAAGTGGCAATATGCTGACCTGCCCATCCTGCCCGACAAGTGGCAATACTCTGTTCTGCCCAGCAGCAAACAGCAGTTCAACATTCTCAGGCAGCTCATGGTGCGGGAGGATGTGACCAAGATCGTGTGTGCCACCGACGCCGGACGGGAAGGCGAGCTGATCTTCCGTTTGGTTTACGCCGTGGCTGGATGCACCAAGCCCGTGCTGCGGCTGTGGATATCCTCCATGGAAGAAACGGCAATCCGAAAGGGCTTTGCGGATCTTCGTCCGTCCGCTGAATATGACGCACTTTATCATGCCGCTATTTGCCGTGCCCAGGCGGACTGGGTCGTGGGCATCAACGCCACAAGACTGTTTTCCTGCCTGTATCGTCAGACCTTGCGGATCGGTCGGGTCATGACACCCACGCTGGCGCTGATCGTCCAGCGGGAAGCGGAAATTGCCGCTTTTCATCCTGTTCCCTTTTACAATGTGGTACTAGCAATGAACGGCTTTACAGCAACGAGTGAACGGATGGATCGGAAAGAAGATGCGGAGCGGTTGCGTTCTGTCTGTATGGATGCATCTGTAATCGTAAAGCGCACGGAACGCAAGGAAAAGAGCGAAAAACCGCCCTTGCTTTATGACCTTACCACTTTGCAGCGGGATGCTAACCGCTTACTCGGCTACACGGCACAGCAGACCTTGGACTATGTGCAAAGCCTGTATGAAAAGAAACTCTGCACCTATCCCCGCACCGACAGCCGATACCTGACAAGCGATATGGCGGATGGCCTGCCTGTTCTTGTGAACGCCATTGCCAAGGCAATGCCCTTTGCGAAAAAACTGCCCATTACCGCTGAGATACAGCAGGTCATTAACGACGGAAAGGTTACTGACCACCATGCCATTATCCCTACTATGACCGTTCGGGAAGCCGATCTTCTCACTCTGCCTACCGGAGAACGTTCCATCCTGTATCTCGTTGCAGCGCGATTGCTCTGCGCTGTTGGGCAGAAGCATGACTACGCAGAAACCATCATCACCTTGGAATGTGCGGGAGTGGAGTTTACCGCAAAAGGCTGCACCGAGCTGCATCCCGGTTGGCGGGCACTGGATGCTGCCTGCAAAGCCATGCTGAAGGATAAGGACGAAAAAGAAGTTACAGAAAAGCCGCTGCCCATTGTGGCGGAAGGCGAAGTGCTGGAGCTTATCTCTGTATCTGTCAAAGAGGGCAAGACCACGCCTCCTAAGCACTTCACTGAGGATACGCTGCTCTCTGTCATGGAATCGGCGGGCAGCGATGATGCGCCCGAAGATGCGGAACGCAAGGGCTTAGGTACACCTGCCACTCGTGCGGGTATCTTGGAAAAGTTGGTCAAGACGGGATATGTGGAACGGAAAAGGGCAAAGTCAACTGTGCATCTGCTGCCCACCCATAAGGCGGTATCCCTGATCACGGTGGTTCCTGAAACCATCCAGTCTCCTAAGCTGACTGCAGAATGGGAAGCTCGGCTCAAAGAGATCGAACATGGTCTGCTTGCACCTGAGGACTTTATGACTGAGATCACCCACATGGTACAGGAGTTGGTAAACACCTATGAAATGGCGCAGGATGGGCAGGTGCTTTTTGACCAGCCCAAGGAGGCCATTGGCGTTTGTCCCCGCTGCGGCGGTCGGGTTCTGGATGCGCCCAAGGCATTCTCCTGTGAAACCAAAGATTGCGGGTTTGTGCTATGGAAGAACAGCCGTTTCTTTAGTGCAAAGCGAAAGCAACTGACAAAATAGATTGCGGCAGCGCTCCTGAAGGAAGGACGTGTGAAACTCAAGGGCTGTTATTCCGAAAAGCACGGCACGACCTACGACACTACCGTGGTGCTGGAGGACGATGGCAATCGGGTGCGCTATAAAATGCTGTTCGGTTCCGAGAAAGGAGCGAACGCATGAAGCCCACCCGCGAAGAACAGGAGACCATTATCTGCTTCGATGAAGCTTGCGATACAGCAAGTGTTTTCACCTACAACCGCCGTTTGCAGCTGAAATTGGAAACTCTTGCCGTAAAGCATCCTAAGCAGATCATTCATGCGCGGGATTCCCCCGATGGGGCAAGAACCTATCTTGTGCCCAAACGCTGCATCTCCATCCGTGCGCCCTACTCGGAAGAACGGCGGGAAGCGGACAGGCAGCGGGCATTGAAAGCGCAGATCAGACCGCCCAACAGGGAGTTTCGTTCCTAAAAGAATACATAAAAACATTGCCCCGATATTCGGTCAACGAGTATCGGGGCTTTTGCATTTCAAAACAAATCTAATAAGCAAAGGAGAAGTCTATGACATCAAAGAAAAACCGAATTTTCAGCTTTGTGCTGACCATGCTTCTGCTGTTCAGCTTCTGCTCCACAGCGTTTGCGCTGAACATCGTGGACGAAGACCTCTACGATTACTTTGAGTATTACGAGAATGGCACATGGCAGGATCTCAATACCGTCATGTACACGGATTCTGCAGATGGAGATGTGGGTTACTGCATAGAGCATGAGGCAAAGCCGCCCAGACCTTCCGTAGACTATGTGCCCTACGACATTTCCGGCCTGTTCAATAACTACACCCTCACCGGCATTCAGGCCATCCTCAATCGCGGCTATCCTGCGGATAACAACGGCTTCAGCGATGAAGCGGCATTCTACGCCACCGCTAACGCTCTGCGCTTCTGGATCAAGGAAAGCTGCGGTCAGGGTTATGACTTCATGATCCTGTCCAACGGAAGGGTTCGCGCAAAATCAGGCGGTGAAGCCGTGTGGGACTGGTGTCTGGAACTGCTCCAGTACGCCCGTAGTCAGGATGTGGGCGGCAGCGCATCCGTGTATGTATCGCCTTCTTCTCCCAAGTGGACGCTTTCCAACGGGCAGCTGACCACTTCTCTTTCCGTATCCTCCAGTAACGGTTATTCCATCACAGCCAGTGATCCCGAGGTATCCATCTCCGGCTACACCGGCGGCAGAAGCGACAGGCTGACCGTTACTGCACCTGCCTCCCTGTCCGGCACCCCCGTTTCTCTTTATCTTACTGCTACCGCAGGCAGTGTGCACACCGTCGATCTTGGTTTCTATGAACCTGACGGCAGCACCCGTCAGAAGCTTGTTTTCGTTGAAATGGTGTCCGGCACCACAGGCCAGTCCAAGACCATTTCTATCACCGGCGAGTTCTATGACCTCACCGTGAATAAAACGGATGCTTCCACCGGTGCAGCTCTTGATGGTGCACAGTTCAAGCTGACCTCCAGCGGAACCACCATTGGCCTTACCCAGACCGCAACGGGCAAGTATTCCGCAGGCGGAACTCTTACGGAGTTCACCACCAGCGGCGGCACGGCGACCATCACCGGCCTCCCCGCAGGCAGCTATCAGCTCACAGAGGTCTCCGCACCCAGCGGCTACATGGTAGGCGATGCCAAGTCCATCACTCTCAATAAGAATACCTCCGTGACCGTAGCAAATACCCCTGCGGCGCTTACCATCCTCAAAAAGGATGCTGTCAGCGGCGATGTGCTCCCCGGCGCAACATTCACACTGTTGGACAGCGCAGGCAATCCCGTTGCCGTTACTTCCACAGGGGATGGCAGCTATACCGTAAACAGCAGCGGTTCTACTACCTTTACCACCGGCAGTGACGGCAAGGCAGTTATCCGTCAGCTGCCCAATGGGAACTATACTCTCCGCGAAGCTCCCATGGACGGGTATAACACCCTTGCGGATGTTGCTGTGAACTTTACCGGTGCAAATGTGGTGACTGTCGAGAACCAGCCTACTGTCCTGGAGTTTGCCAAAACTGACTCCGTAACAGGCGAAGCGCTGGATGGTGGTACCTTCCGCATCTCTGACAGCAACGGCTCGGCAATGCTTCTTTCTAAACTGGAGGATGGCGTATATCGCAAGTCTTCCGATGGTGCAGACACCTTCTCTACCAACAAGGGCAAGGCTACCATCTACGGTCTGACTACTGCACAGTATACCGTTAGTGAAGTCTCCGCTCCCAGCGGTTACACAATGGACGTCGATAAAACCGTCACCGTAACAAACAGTGGCAAGGCTACCGTCACCATGGCGGATAGCCCCATGGCGCTTCGCTTCAACAAGACCGATGCTCTGAGCGGCAACACCATTGACGGCGGTAAGTTCAGCCTGTACAACGGCGGAAAACTCATCAAGCTCCGCAAGGTGGAAGATGGCGTATATGCGCCCGACAGCAGTGGCGGCACCACTTTCACAACTCACAATGGCACCGCCTTAATTGCACCCCTTGCCGCAGGCAGCTACACCATCTCTGAAGAACAGGCTCCCGCTGGCTTTGCGGCAGCTGCGGATGTGACCACCACCGTTACCGAAAGCAGCACTTCCACCAATCCCGCCGTGGCTTCCATGCAGGATAAGCCCCTTGCGCTCGCTGTGAGCAAGGTGTCTTCTGTTACCAATCAGCCCATCGGCGGCGCAGTATTCCGCCTGTACGACAGCCGCGGCAACGCCATCAAGGTATCTGCCATGGCAGGACATGAGGGTTGGTTTGCCGTAGATGCAGATGGCGATACCGACTTCACTATTCCTGCAGCGGGTTCTGCGACTATCCTGTATCTCCCTCAGGGCAGCTATGAACTGAAGGAAGTCTCCGCACCCGATGGATATGCCATCTCTCGCGGAACTTCTACCGCAGTTGTGGGCAGCTACAACACCTATGCCGCACCTGCTTCCGTTACCGTAGAAAACGAACCTCTTGCCATGCTGTTGGACAAGGTGGATGCCTCTGACAAATCTCCCCTTGGTGATGTGGCGTTTAAGATCAAGGACAATGAAGGCAACCATCTCCACTTTACCAAGCAGGATGACGGCAGTTATTATGTGACCGCTGACGGCGATGATACCTTCAAAACTGATGCAGACGGGCTTGCCAGTGTCCTGTTTATTCCTGTAGGCACTTACACTTTGGAGGAACAGCAATATCCCGGATTTGCACTTACCGAAGCGCAGGAATTTACCGTCACCGCCGAGAATACCGCAAGCTATCCTGCCAAGGTTGGCGTGGAGAACTGGCCTCTGTACTTTACCTTGACCAAAACGGATAAGCTGACAGGCAAAGCCCTTGCAAATGTACCCTTCAAGCTTATCGACAGCTCCGGCAATACGCTCCGCTACACCCAGCGGGAGGATGGCAGCTATAAGGTTACTGCATCCGGCGCGGATACCTTCCTTACAGATGCCGAGGGCAAGGCGATGCTATCCCACATCCCCGAGGGCAGCTACAGGCTTGTGGAACAGATCTTCGATATGTACGCCACCCACGTAGAAGTGACCGTTGCGATAACTGATACAAATACGGAAGCTACTCCTGCAAACGCAAACCTTGAAAACTGTCCCACTGCGTTCATGCTGACAAAGGTGGACGCAGAGACCAAGGCTGCCCTGGATAACGTGAAGTTCATCCTGAAAGATGCAGAAAGCAATGTGGTTCCCATCGCCCTGATGGATGATTGTACCTATCGTCCCGCCTATGCTGTGGGAGAAGATACCGTTGCCATCAGCAACGCCACTCTGACCACGGATGGCAACGGCGAGTTCGTGATCCACTACCTCAAGCATGGTACTTACACCCTAATTGAGCAGCAGAAAGCGGGCTATGCATCTTTGAAGGACATCTCCTTTGAGATCACTTCTTCCCACTCCGCCGAAGTGCCTCTTGCCATGACCGTGGAGAACATCCCCGGCACACTTGTCATCTCCAAGACGGATGCCGTCACCAAGGCGGCGCTGCCCGGCACCCGTTTCATGGTGCTGGATGAAAGCGGCAATGTCATCAAGCTGGTGCAGGAAAACGGCGTATATCGTCCCGCCAAGTCCACCGAGACCGGCGTGAACGAACTGACCGTAGGCGCTGACGGTACTGCCACCGTGAAGTACATCACCGGCAAAGTGACCATCCGCGAAACCGGCGCTCCCGCAGGCTATGCTTACGCAGCAGATGCTGCCGCAACCGTGGGTATGACCGCAATCGCTCATGAGAATGGCGATGTAGCCCTTGCCACGGAGACCGTGGAGATCGCCGATCAGCCCATTGCGCTGCGAATCAGCAAGATCCACGCAAAGACTTTGAAGCCTCTGAAGGGCGCTGCCTTTGAAATCCGAAGCAGCGATGGCACTACGCCCATGACCTTTGAGCTGAAGGACGGCATCTATTGGTGCAGCAAGGCGGGCAGCATTACCACCATTACCATGGACGAAAACGCACAGGCGCTTGTCTGTGGTCTTCCTGCCGCCAAGTACAAGCTGGTGGAAACCGTAGTTCCCAACGGGTTCTTCCCTGCACCTGCCCAGGACTTTACCATCCAGCTCACGGATACTTACGAAAAGCCCTTTGAGATCACCGTCACCAACACCCCTGAGGTCAAGCTGGGTCTTGACTCGGATAAGTGGGACGATGTGCTGCTGATGGGCGGCGGACTGCTGCTTGCAAGCGCTGCAACTTTCATCTACATCAGAAAGCGCAGAACTACCAGATAAGAACTGAATGAGAAGCGGGAGGCATTTGCCTCCCGTTTCGCTTTATGAGGTATGTATGAAAAAGACGATTTTCGTGCTGTTGATCCTGCTTTGCATTGGGCTTGGTATATTCTTGGGTTTTCACTATTCGATCTTCACAATCCCACAACGCACATCAGAAGTGCTGGTGGGTGAAACCGTTACGCCTTTGCCTGCAGAGCAGACGCAAAATCCAAGTATTGCACCATCTCAGCCAACAGAAGAACCGCC
This sequence comes from Clostridia bacterium, assembly GCA_016292635.1. Lineage (GTDB taxonomy): Bacteria > Bacillota > Clostridia > Christensenellales > CAG-138 > SFEL01. The sequence continues at coordinate 91,416 of JAEDIC010000004.1, read as the reverse complement.
ATCACAGGAAAGTAATCCTGTCGCAATACCCGATATTCTGCCCGTGGAAGAAACTGCGGAATCATCCAAGCCCTACAATGCCAACGGTATCCTAGGTCATCTCATCTATGGCGGCAAAAGCGTCGTTGTGCGGGATGATATTGATGCTGATACGCTGGAGAAAAGCCCCGGATGGGTACCGGACAGTTCTCTTCCCGGCAACCCAGGCATGAGCATCATCTTCGGGCACAGAAACCGCAAGCACTTAAAGCTTATTGAACCCATTGAGGTGGGCGATACCATCTCTTTTCGCTTTGTATCCGATAATCGATTGGTGTCCTATGAGGTGACGGATGTACAGATCTTCGAGAAAACTTCCGATTGGACGCTGCCTGTAACGGATGAAGATGTGTTGGTGCTTGTGACCTGTTATCCCTTTGAGTATACGGGCAATGCGCCGGGTAAGTTTCAGGTGATTGCAAAGCTGAATCAGTAACAGAAAGGAGCTATGCTATGGAACAAAAAAGCAGCAAAGACCGCTTGCGGGAAATTACCGACAGTATAGAACAGGGCATCAAAAACCTGTTTGAAAGCGACAAATACAAGCAATACCTTCGCACCATGTCTCGCTTTCACCGATACTCCGTCAATAACACCCTTCTTATCGCCATGCAGCGTCCAGATGCTACCCACATCGCCGGGTTTAGCAGCTGGCGTGATCAGTTTGGGCGGCATGTGCGCAAAGGCGAAAAGGGCATCCAGATCATCGCACCCACACCGTACAAGAAGAAAATCGATGCGGTTAAGCTGGATCCGGATACAAAAGCGCCTGTTCTGGATCAGAACGGCAACGCCGTCATGGAAGAGATCGAAATCAAAATCCCTATGTTCCGTGTGGTATCCGTATTCGATGTATCCCAGACCGAAGGGAGACCACTGCCGGAGATCGTATCCGACCTGACGGGTGATGTTCAGCAATACGATACCTTCATGGAAGCCCTACAGCGGTCATCTCCGGTTCCTATTTCTATAGAGCCTATTGCACCTACCACTGACGGCTATTTTAGCCTTACAGAACAATCCATCACCATCCGTGCAGGCATGAGTGAGGTACAGACGGTGTGTACAGCGGTTCACGAGATCGCCCATGCAAAGCTGCACAACTATGCTATGACCAATACCCAATCCGAACAGTTCGAAGAGACTCCAAAGAGGGATCAGCGCACAAAAGAAGTGGAAGCCGAGAGCATCGCCTATGCGGTGTGTCAGTATTACGGAATAGAAACCGCAGAAAACAGCTTCGGCTATATTGCAGGCTGGTCTAAGGGCAAGGAATTGGCAGAGCTTCGGGCAAGCCTTGAGACCATCAATCAAACAGCTTCTGAGCTTATCACCGATATCGACCGGCATTTTATGCAGCTTTGTAAGGAACGCGGTACGGAGATCCCTGTCGAAAATGCCCTGAAAAATGTCGAACTATTCCTTGAGGACGACTATGGAATGATTGATGGAATTATCAATAATGGCCAAAAGAATATGGAGAAAAAGCTGGCGGAGCATAGGCCGTCGGTATTGCAGCAACTACAAACTACGAATAACTCAGAATATAAACGAACAGCGCTCAAGTGCGCAGAAAGAGAGCGATGATATGAAAACTAATTCATTTACCCATGACGAGATCAACATCATGTGCATTTATGATGTAGGCAGCAGAAAGGGTTTGATAAAGGAACTTAATCGAACACTTGCGCTTATGTCCAGAGAAGACGCAGAACTTGCGAGTATAACCGAGAGCGCAATCACAAAGCTCCAGGATATGACTGATGATCAGTACAGTGTGCTGGAGCTTTATCCCGATTACTTATAGACGGAGGGAAACATGGAGAATAGCAAAATAACTGTGCTTGTGGTTGAGCCATTGATGGAACCATATGTGAAAGAAATAGATTCCGGCTTGAAATCGCTGCAGAAAGAGGTAGGGGGCTACATTCAGGCGGTTTATCCCTTTGAAGAACCAGTTGCTATTATTTGCAATGAGGAGGGCAAGCTGAATGGGGAACCATTAAACCGTGCGCTGCGGGATGAAGAGGGGCATGTATACGATATCGTAGCCGGAACATTCCTTATAGCGGGATTAAGCGAGGATAATTTCTGTTCCCTAAGTGAGGTGCATATTGAGCAGTTTACTCAGAAATTCAAAGCACCTGAAATGTTTGCCAGGGCAAACGGAAAGATTCTTATTATGCCGATGAACTGGGAGACCATTAAGGATGAGAGACCCTCTGTTGCGGAGAAATTGAATGTTTCAGCTCGGCATAACAAGCAGAAACAGCCTTCGAAATCCGGAGAGATGGAGCTGTGATATGCCCAACAGAAAGAGAAACATCCCCGTCATGGTGCGGCTCACGCCAGGGGAAAAGGAGCTGATACAGCAAAAGATGGGGGAGATGGGCACCACAAATATGGAGGCCTACTTTCGAAAGATGGCCATTGATGGCTATGTTATTCATCTGGACTTATCCGACGTGCGGGAGCTGATCAAGCTCTTGCGCCGGTACAGCAACAATCTCAATCAGCTGACAAAGCGAGCCCACGAGACCGGGAGCATCTATGCTGAAGATCTGGAGGATTTGCTCCAGAATCATCAGCATATGTTCGATGCAGCAAGGGAGATACTTGCCCGATTGGCTTCCATCTGAAAATAGGAGCATATCATCCGCTTGCTCGCCGACAAAATGGACTTGTGGTGCGGCGGATGGTATGCTTCTGTTGAAAATACGAAGAATGGAGGAGACTGAAATGCGAGGATTGATGAGAATATTGTTGCTACCGTTTCAGGTGGTGTTGGGTATTGTCATTGGGATATGCCGTTTCTTTTGTATTTGTTCGGCGACAATTCTTTCTGTTGTGTCGAGTGTTTTGTTCCTGCTTTCACTGATAGCGCTTCTTATCGGGAATATACAGGCAGGTGTTTTAGGAATGGTGGGGGCATTTCTCATATCACCTCTTGGCTTTCCAAGGATAGCCAGTTGGCTGATAGATAGACTGGACGATTTAAGAGCAGCAATGACCGCAATATAACGATACAGGGAGGCAGTTGGATGCTGCTTCCCATATTTGTGTTTCAAGGAGAACACCTATGGCAACCACACGCTTAATTCCTATGCACCAAAACAAAGGGAAAACTGTTTCCCAGTGCCTGACCGATCGAACTGAATATGCGAAGAATCCCAACAAGACCGCTGACGGTGAGTTCATCAGCGCATATGAATGTGATCCCGCTACGGTGGATGCGGAGTTCCTTGCCGCAAAACGCATCTACGTCGACCGCACAGGCCGTTCACAGCAGAGCGATGTGATTGCTTATCAGGTGCGGCAATCCTTTCGTCCGGGCGAAGTTACACCAGAGGAAGCCAACAAAATGGGCTATGAGTTTGCCATGCGCTGGACGAAGGGAAAGCATGCTTTTATTGTGGCAACCCATGTGGACAAGGCACACATCCATAATCACATTATTTATAATTCCACGACATTGGATTGCACAAAGAAGTTTCGCAACTTTCTTGGAAGTACCAATGCTGTGCGGAAACTCTCGGATGCTATCTGCATGGAGCATAGGTTGTCTGTCATCCTGAACCCCCAGCCCAGCCGAGGGCACTATGGAAAGTGGTTGGGAGAACAAAAGCACCATACCTTTTCGGATCGGCTCCGGCAAACAATCGATGTGGCTCTCAAACAGAAGCCGAAGGATTTTGAGTATTTCCTGATGCTCATGGAAAGTGCTGGGTATGAAGTCAAACGTGGAGCACATATCGCTTTCAAGGGTTCAGGACAGCAACGGTTTATCCGCCTGCGTTCTCTCGGTGAGGGGTATTCTGCGGACGAGATCTGCGAAGTGATTGTAGGCAAGAAACTACACATACCCCATAAAACGGCTACCGCAAGATCTGATAAGCAAATAAATCTCCTTGTGGATATTCAAACCAAGCTTCAAGCAGGCAAAGGGCCCGGATATGAGCGATGGGCGAAAACCTTCAACCTCAAACAGATGGCGCATACGTTCAACTATCTATCAGAAAAAAATCTCCTAAGCTATGAGATCCTTTCAGAGAAGGCGGCAGAAGTCAGTGCCAGGTATCATGCTCTGTCTGCACAGATTAAAACAGCCGAAAAGCGCATGGCGGAGATTGCCGTACTGCGGACGCACATCATTAACTATAGCAAAACACGGGATGTGTATGTGACGTATCGGAAAGCGGGTTATTCTAAAAAGTTCTATGAAGAACACACTGCCGACCTTCTCCTGCACAAAGCAGCAAAGCAGGCTTTTGATGCTTTAGGTGCGAATAAAGTGCCCACAGTAAAGTCGTTGAACATGGAATATGCTGAGCTTCTCTCTGCAAAAAAGAAAGCCTTCACGGAGTATACCAACGCTCGTACTGAGATGCGCAAGGTGCTGATCGTGAAAGCGAATGTGGGTATTATTTTGGAACAGGACAAGAATAAAGATGCTGTAATGCGAAAGAAGGTGATTGAAAGACCGTAAAACACTTAATTTAGAGCGATTTTCAAATATGATTGCATAAAGCTAATCGTGGTTTTTTTCATAAGCATAATTGTAAATGCTTGGGAATGCATGCTTTTTAACCTGTCTCGCCGCTGTCAAAAGCCCCCTTAAACGTTGCCGAGATTTTTCGTCTTCCGGATGCTCTTGCAAATGATAAAACTCATGTATGATTTTCTCATGCATACTATTTTTTATGGTAGGCTTCCCTGTTGAGTCGATTATCACACCAGTTACTAATTTGGGATATAACTTGGTATATTTTTTAACTTTTGATCTTGATATTTGATAACCATACTTTCGCACAATAGCAAATATCTGTTCTCTAAATCTTTTCGATATGCGGTTTTCGGAAGAGAATGTTATATCATCGACGTATACGGTCATCACGGCTCCATTGCCATCGGCTACCTTTTGCATCTCATCGAACATATGATGGTTTACAAGATATGACATTATCTGGCTGGTTGGTGCTCCTGATATTAGGTGATTATTACATGAAACTCCTTTTGCATCCAAGAAACTGTATATTTCATCAAGGCTGTTCGCACGAGATTTCTCAAGATCTATAGTTGTAAGGTTGGCGAGTATTTCTGCTACGTCAGGGGAACAGCACAAGTCTTTAAAGAAAAACGAATAAACCGTCTCCCTACTGATTGACGGAAAAAATGCAGTGAAATCTATTTTAAACAGGTGTTTTCGTTCGGCGCTAATATGCATCGTTGCATTATCGGCATATGATCGTCCTTTAATGCCTGAAAAGATATTATTCGGCACAATAATCTGACCCAACAAAAACTTCATTCTTTTTTGTATCGTTTTTAGTTCCTCATTGGGCGGTTCTATTAAACGCGGTTTTCCTTTTTTATCAAGATACGGTGAAATTAGTGAAGCAACATAATCTTGCTTTAAGAACCTACTGTCTTTAATGTGCAGTAAACGAGTTAATCTTTTCTTTGATTTTACCCCGTAAAGCAAGCAATTCGTGTATATCAACATAATAACTCCATAGATAAAAAATGTGCTGGTGTTAGTTGCCAGATATTATGCTGATAATCGAACGGACAAATTCAGCAAACAATTCAGGGCAACAGTGTAATACAGCCAGTACGAATGCTACCACAATGATTATACTAACGATCACAATGGTAGTAGGAACATTAGGAAGGGTCTTAGTATAGGTTACCTTGACTTCCACAGAGTTGTTATCGCCATTGATATTGACGATAGGATTGCCCGTCTTTCTCACGAACTCACCTCCTTTGTTATTATTGGCCCTCATTAAAGATGAGGGGACTTCCCGTCCGCCAATAACAAAGGAACTATGCAGCCGTGTATCACTTTTACACCAGCACAAATCCGACTTCCCAGTCTAATAATTTAGTCTGTTCCGTCTTATGTGTTCCGACACTATTACCTCATATACCAGTACAAGTAAGTTTACACATTTATTCACGGAGTCAATCCATATGTTAGTGTGTAAGTATATAACCAGCATATGATGAAGTATGTGCCGTAAACAATTGCATCCATGCTTAGAGCAGGACGCCGCCCGCATTTATGCGAACCATTCGAAGTCAAATCTGACTGCACGTACTGACATTTTTATTATAACAAGAATACTGGGGGTTATCAATATGATGAAAGAACGATCTATAGCTGTCTTTTGCATAGAATCAGCGTCCTTCGGACGCGTTGCCGCAGGATTTATCCTGCGTTTTATTTGGGGTTCGGGGGTATCCCCAACAAGCATTTTGCATGACCGGCTGGAAGGGGAGGAAATGAAAAATCGTGATGTGGCTTGCCACTTGCATTGCTTGCCAAGTATGATATGCTAATAATATAAGCAGTTTATATACAATATGGGAGGCTTTATGAAAGCTGGAGGAGTAGACTGGAGAAGGCTTATTCGCCTATCAGCGCTGGCGATATTGGTACTCATACTGACAGTTGCAGGAAGTAACATTATTATCCGTGCCGTCGATCGCTCCCGGGATCCCAGAATAAGAAGTGAACAGGAGTTCTTGGACACCTTTAATGAAGCGATGACGGAACACGGAATAAGCATCCAGGATGATGGAAACTCATGGACGCAGGTTAAACCGGAAAGCGTACGACAGCAAAAGAATTTCTCGCTTGTCTTAACCAACGGAGATACGGGGAATGTTCTGCTCAAAAGGCAAGAGAATCGCAGTACCGCAAGGCTTTATGAGCTAACAATATCCTATGACGGGACAAGCGGAGCATACATGCAGCAAATAACAGACGGAATCTTAAGCGTATTCGAGCCAGAGTTTTTTACAGCGGATCCGGTATATTGCTACTATGCGGATGAGCCTTACTATTACTCATATGAGGATATACGAAATAGCGCTATAAGGTGTGATGCAGCGTATGAATACCATGTATTTTATGATCAGGTAACCACAAGCACTAACGGAACGCAATTGTCTTTATCCTCTTCATACGAAAACGGATGTATCATTAGAAAACTTAATCTGTATCTTTATTTTTAGTTTGAAGAATAAGCATATTGTTGTGGAATGTAATATGTTTTGGACCATTTATAGGGAGAAAATGGGTGATGTTCTAACTCTGCATATATATGTATCACAATATCGCCTACCAGATGAACATTTGGTGATAACACATCGTATATTTTACCGGAAACATCACCGACAATTGGAGAATATGGAATGGCTAATCCTTCAGGATCGCCTAAAAATTGAGAAGCATATATTTCAAATCCCTGAGATGCATAAATCGCAGGCAAATAACCACTTTGTCTTCCAATCTCATCCCAATTATCATATTTCCAAATTGAAATGGTTGCTTTTTCTGGAAAGTGTTTCCCCAGTTTGACGTTCTTAAATATATCGCCGTTGTATAGAACGTCAAAATAATAGTTTCCATCCTCGTAATAGTATGTAGAATAATCCACCCCTTTTATTGAATTGTCGCCAATTCTAGTAGGCCGCAAAAATGATGATTGGAAAGCTTCGGCGGAATCACCTTTCACTACTGATTTTTCATTTAAATTATCTTTTACCATTTGTTTTGCTGTTTTTAGCATGTTAGGTTGCGTAATAGCGTGGTTAATACCAAACATATCAATCATCGCTAATGTTTCTGCTTTTTGGACATCACTGAATTCATCTATAGCATTTTGTGATGTTCTTTTTTTCTGTTTTTGCAAATCTGAACCATTTATTTCACTAATTAGCGATGCATGGAGTTTTTGAGGAGTATATTCATTGCCGATATCTGCAATTGTCTTTATTTCTTCCTGTTGTTTTCTGGTATTTCCATATCTCATTTTATACCATGCATCATTTGTTTCTTTATCCCATATTCCGCTTGTGGTAACACCGAGACGTGATTGCACCTGCTTTATTTCCTCAGGACTGTTAATGCCTACCGGTGGGTTATGCTTGCTGCTTTGATCATTTGTCCACAAGTCACCGAACTGGTTTTTCCATGCAGATTGGGTAGTAGCATCCCAAATACCGCTCTGTTTAACTCCGAGCACCTTTTGAATATTGCGCACATCAGTAGGACTATCTACACCTTCAGGCGCAGTGAAACCTTTTGCAGTATACTTTGATTCGGATATTTTCCCTCCGGAACGCATTGTTTCCCATGCATCGTTGGTACTTCTATCCCATATACCACTTTCACTTACACCTAGACGCTGTTGTGTTTGCTTAATCTCCTTTTCGGTGTTTATACCTTTCGGTGCTGTGAATATCGACTGTTTTCCGCCGCTTCGCATTGCATTCCATGCGTTTTGTGTTTCACTACCCCATACACCATCGACAGTAACGCCGAGATGCCTCTGTGTCTGCTTGATTTCTTCAACGCTATCTATACCTTTAGGCGCAGAGTATTTCGGTTTGCTGAAGCTATCATTATTATCTTGCTTCGCATTGTCATTACTGGTCGTAAAGGTTAGGTTAATAGATTTATTACCGCTGTTACGCATGTTGGTCCATGCAGCTTCTGTCTTTTCGCCCCAAATACCATCTACGGTTACACCTAGCCTTCTCTGCATGTCCTTGATTTCGCTTACACTATCTATTCCTTTGGGAGGGGAATAGGTTTTCTTGCCGCTTGTTCCATACTGTTTGAACGAAGTGCTTTGCTTGTCATACGCAGCCTGAGTGTTCGGGCCCCATACGCCATCTGCTTTGACTCCCAAACGTCGTTGTTCCCGTTTTACATCTTCAGCGCTTCTGATTCCGGCAGGCGGGATATACCCCTTAACATAGTAGTTTGCCATTTAAATATCCTCCTTTAAAATTGGAAAAGGTGCAACCCGCAGAGGATCTCTGCGGGTTGCACCTTTTCTATTGTTGTAATCATACATGATTGAAATGGAGGATTCAAGGGCAGTTTTCAGGCAAAATTTGTGCATCTAATAAGATTATAGATTATGGGGTTGATTAATAAAAACAGGTACTATTTGTTTGTTTTTAAATTATGATGTTACTTTTTGCAGTGATGCTTATCTATAACTTAGATGGGAGCGATTACAGCTATACATTTGCAGTTAAATGAACGCAGGGATATAATAAAACTAATTTATTGAAAACTATAAGGAAGGAGATGAGCAAGACTATGCGCGACAGAGAGACTTTTGATAAACTGTTGCAGCCTATGGAAGACTTACTGCTTAACGTAATCCATGGGAAGATAAAGGATCGCGAAATCTCCAAAGAGATATATCATAATGTTGTTGTCCTAGGATTATCAAATCTTTATCAATTGAAAGACCTGAAGAAGTTCCCGGCATGGATTTTTGCTATTACGAGGAATGAGATTGCGGCATATGTAAAGCGTGAGCAAAAGAAGATATCCATGGAAACGCCCATAGATATACAGGATCCTATTAATACACCAAGCTTGTATCAAAACACAGCAGAAAGTGTAGAGAAGATAGTCCTGAATCGAGATGAGCGTAATCAATTAAAAAGAGCGATAGATTCTCTTGAGAATACGGACAGAATTATTGTATGGATGGCATATTATCAGGAAATGTCGCTAGCTGAAATTGCAGATATTTTAAATATGAGTTTAGGCGCTGTCAAGATGAGGAAAAAACGAGCACTGAATAAGCTAAGGAAAAATCTTAATTTGTAGTTACTATTTTAGTATTGGGATATCTATAACTTATGAAGGACAAAGAACTGTGGCATTGTAATTAGAGGGAATATTATGAAAAAGCATGATGCCGAAAAGCAAACAAAAATAGAACTTCTTCTGCGGACAGATGAGGTTGCGGATATTCTTTATGAAGCCATTCAGACAAGCGAGAGACGAAATCTCGGCTGGTTAGTGGATGGCGATAGTGAAATGCATGAAGATACGCTGTCGGATGAAATAAGCAAAGTAAAAACAAACCTTAGAGAGCAAGCCTATGCGGATGCTGCTCAGGTAAATATAACAAGATGTCGGTCCCGATATAGAAGCAGAGCAGTAAGTAGGAATTGGTTTAAGGTTGCAGCGGCGTCTTTAGTTGCATTTATGATTATCGGAGGAGGATTTGCCGAGTCAGGGAGGGCATTTGCACAAGAAGCATATGCAGTTATTGCAAATTGGATTAATGGTGTTTTTAGTATTCGGCAAGGGTTTCACAGCGAGGAAAGTGTAATGCCCCTAAACTATAGTGAATTGCCTGAGGCATTTGAATCGATTGAAGATGCGGCAGAGTTTTTGCAAAGACCGGTTGTTGTTATCGAAAGCGATTTGTTAACTATGGTAGACATACAAACGTTTAAGGAGGACGGAATATCTATTACATTACAAACAACATATTCCTTGCAAACCGGAAATACGGTTATTGTATGGCAGGATTGTTTTGACCCTACTGTACAGTCGTCTGGATCAGCAACTCCTGCGGATAAACATCCTTACACGCATAGCTTAGACGATGGTACTATTGTTTACTATGGAGTGGATAGTGTAGGGGATGCATATGGTCATGCGGCATGGCCTTATGGACACTTTTTTATCTCAGGATCTGGGTTGGACTTAACAACATTGCGGGAAATACTCCCTGAGATATCTTTTGCATATGATACAATAGAGTCACCGGAATAATACATCCGGTGACTTTATGATTAGGTGCAATATATTGACTTTTAACTGACCCAAACTTGATTACTTTCTGTGTACCAGGTTCCACCGGATGTGGTATAGTGCGTAGCAAATACCTTATAGTAGTAACCACCAGTTACGCTACAAGAATCAGTTGCGGAAACAGAGGTGGCTTTTTGTTTAGAGGCGGAAACGGAATCTACAGTCTGCCACTGTCCTGATACGAGGCGCTTGAGAGTAATAGAAACCGTAATGGTGGCTTCTGTGGTTGTGGAACGGGTGTTGCCAGAATAACTTATGGTATTCCCGGATTTCGAAATGGAGCATGTGCCGTTGGAACTATAGGGCTGCATAGCAAAGGATGTGCTGAGGGTAGTGAGGAGTACCAGTAATACGAGGGCGAAAACAATAATACGTTTTGTCATAGATAACACCTCCTAATTTATAGTGATAAATCACCTAAAGTATATAGATGCTCATCCATACAAAAAGTAACATATATTTTGTACTAATTTAGAGGTGTTAGGTATACAAGACTTCAAAGGACTATTTGTTGTTATAAAGAATGTGGTAGATATATTCGGAGGTTTCCTTATATTGCAGATGCTTTCGATATAAAAGCTCAAGCTCTTTTGATGTATAAGCCATGCTGACATTAATGTCACACAAGCCTTTTACGCACAATTCTTTATGATTTTTTAGATAGGTATGCAATGTGAAATAGTATATATCTAGCCATGCGGCCCTATTGTAGGTATGAAACAGCCTCTTTTGCTTAACATTTAATAAATCTTCAAGAGAAGGAAATATAAACTCGGACGTGGTAAATTGATTCTCAACTAAACAAAGAAACTCTTTGATGTAAGGATCATCTTGTTGTTTCATAACATGGTATTTGAATCGGGATAATGATCTACTCATTGCAAGCCTCATAATCGGTTATTTACCCAATGATACGGTATTTGAGACGTATATTCAAGTGTAAACACGGCAAATAATACGGAAGATGGCGGAGCATTATATTCTATTATATCGATGAGGTGATAGAATTGGATGCTCGCCTTATACAGGAAAGAATATCAACGCTATGCATGAGCAAAGGAATATCCGAATATACGCTCAGCACAGCGTTAGGATTAAATAAAAGTTATATAAATAAAATTACCCGGGGTAAATCCCTTCCTTCCATGAGTGTGTTTCTGCAGATTTGTGATTACTTTGATATATCCCCAATGGAATTTTTCGATGTTGGGAATAGTAAACCATGCGGTGTGTTTGAATTGATTAAGGTTGTAAATAAGCTGTCTTCAGAACAACTAAGTTTGCTGACAGCTGTTGCTAAAGAGATGCGAGAAGCATAGATATTAACTGAATTTAGTAGCGCTTTATGCGAAGAGAGGCTGCACGATTTTAGAATCGCGCAGCTTTTTTGTTGTTACTTTATTGCATAAACGTCATCTGTATAAGTGTGAAGAACAAAGAGGACAATGTTTAAAATGCAGGAGGAGGTGATTCCAATGTGCAAATAAAAATGTCCTTGAAAACCACAAGCCGGACAAGCTCATCGCCGTGTTGCGATACAGAATCACAAGGAGTACTAAAGGCGTACATTTAACTAATAATAAGACGAATATGAGAGGAGTAGTATTATGAAAAGATTTATTGCTTTCATCATTGTAGCAGCTTTCACGCTTTCTATATGCAGTATCGCATTTGCAGCGGCTGATCCTGCTACTGCTATTGAGGGAACGGTTACAAGAACATCTACGGTAAAGCACACCGCAACCAGGGGGGATGATTTCTATGGCAGTATCGAGATATCAACTCTTGTACCCATAAACGGTGCAAGTGGTGCTACTTTCCGTGGTTATTTTAATGGACTTCACGTAACACCCAGTATGACTTTTAGCGAAGGCAATCCTTCGTATCAAAGCTATACCTACAATTCACGTGATGGATTTTCTGCAGGTTCTACCATTCAGTTGAAGGGAAGCACTCCTGATGCTAATAATGGAACCACTTCATATAGAGGAATATGGGTACGATAATGTGATGCCGTAGAGCGGCACAGGCGTGCCGCTCTTCTTAAGAGGACAATAATATGTGTAAAAAGGTATTCCATCTAACACTTTTCAACAAAGCTTGTGTACTGACTTTGTTGGTATGCTTTTGTTTTATAGTTACTTCTTGCCAACCTACACCTGAGCAAGAAACTATAATTAGCAGAACCAATGCCAGTGCTTCGTACATGATGACAGATAGATTTGAGCCGATAGAAATCCCTGACAAAATATACAAAGCTGACAGAACATTAGGAAAAGCAACGGTATCTATAAATGCTGATGTACTACCTCTTAAAGCGACAGGCTATCCAATAGTTCAAGTTAAGCAGGATACTTTTTCAGATGAACGGATATCAAACATACTGAGTACGCTTATCTCAGGAAATTCAACGCTTTATAGAGCGTGGGAGAGAACAGTTGACGATTATATCTATCTATTGACGTTGTCTAAACAACTTGATACCGAACATGAAGAGGTCGCAGGATATATCGAATGGCTTACCCAGTCAATAAATAATGCACCAAGGTCTGTGGATAAAGAAGCATTCTTTATTTCTGAAGCGTTACCTAAAGAAACGTACCATGTTTATGCAGAGAAAGAAGGAAGTGTTTCTAGCGCAATGTTTAAAATTGACGGAGACTATTTTTCCTATTTCAGAGATATTAATTACAACGCCACTCCATTGAGCTGGTTAAATTCTAATACTGTTTATGAAAAAATAGCTCCAGCTTTATCTGAAGAAGATGCGAGTGATATTGCAGTGAATACAATGCAGTCCATAGGAGAGGACTCGTCATTTGTTGTGCTTTCCTGCGAACCGGTGATTATACATCGGGTTCCTAAAAGCGAATGGGGCGGTTGGCAAATTGTTCTTGGACGTAGTTATGCGGGGATTTGTACTGCATATACGCCAAAAGTTGGGATGGATGCTGTTAGCCCACCGTCTACCGGTGCGCCTTGGCCTAAGGAGACTTTAACTATAGTAGTAGATGAGCAAGGGGTTTTCAGCCTAAATTGGAGTAATCCTATTTATTCTCATGATGTCATAACAGAAAATGCAAAGTTGCTACCTTTAGAGGAAATAACATCACGGGCACAGCAACAGCTGTTGTATCTCTATTCTGGAACTTCTGAGTTATATCCAGAAATAGAACATATGCAAATTGATATAGACAAAGTTGGCTTGAATATGGGGGTGTTATCTGCAAAAAACAATTCAAATATAGGTATATGCATTCCAATTTGGCAATTCTTCTATACCATTGATAATGGACTTTCAGGAGCAGATGATACTTTTTGGTCTATGTTTATTAGCGGAATAGATGGTAGTTATGTAGAGCCAAATGTGACAACTCAACAAATAGAAGACATGGCGCAAAGGCGCAAGTAAACATATTTGCACATTGCGTTATCTGTTAATGCAACAGTTTTAAGGATTCGTCAAAATGAGATGTTTAAAAACGGCGATATGACAAGCAATTAAAGTAAGTTGAAAACAGGTTCAGATTGTATTTTTACAATAAACGCAATTGATGGCGGCGTTATCGATTTAATATTGGGGTATTAATAATCTGAGATTTGTTGATAACTACGTTGTAGTTAGTGGGGAAATAACTCTAGTAGAAGCATTCGGTGAACGATTCCTTGTTTTATCCTTTAGTTACTTTTTTCTGATGAAGTTATCTATTTATGTATAGCAAAATATATGGGACTAGAGAATTTAGGACTTAGATGGGGGTGATTCCCTTGTGCAAATAAAAATGTCCTTGAAAACCACAAGCCAGACAAGCTTATCGCCGTGTGGCGATACAGGTAAACAAGGACATATAACAAGTATAGCTCTTTTTAACTAAAACTACAAGCGATTTAGAAAGGAGTATTATTATGAAGAAGTTTATTTCTCTGATTATTGTTATATCTATCTCAATGCCATTGACGGAAGCTATATTGAGCCCAGAGCAGCATTTCAGCAAATGGGAATATATTGATGCACTGTTGTTAAATAGGTATTCGGAAGATGTTTATTGGAGGGACCATGCGTAAAAAAGTTTTTAGTATTTCATTATTTTTATTATGTACGTTTGCATTTATAGGGTGTCAAAAGACACCAGATACTTTGGTTGTAATCCCAAAAGATGCGGAGCAGATGCTCGAAGAGGCCACTAATGCGATGCCAAATGAGGATGTCATAGCATCCTTTAAAGACAGCATTTTTGCTCCGGAAACTTACGAATATGAATTCACAGATCAGGACAATAAGTTGAAAATAGAAATAGATGCATATATTTCATTGCCTGACGAGCAATCGATACCAATTGTTCGAGTAGTGCCTGCCGATTTTGATGAAGCGGTTGTAAAACGTATATTTGAGAACCTATGCAACGGATACTCAATGTATGATATGAATCAGAGGTTAAGCAAGTCTGAAATAGAGGAACAAATACTTGTTTGGAAACAGCTTCGCCAATCACCGGATTATATTAAGACAGACGAATCAGAAGCTGAAATTGATGAATGGATTAAGAGGCTTGAACAGGAATACCAAACTGCTCCAGACAATAAACAAACTGTTTTGGTTAACGGGAATCTATATCCCATACCCATAAAAGATACTCGGGGAAATATTCTCACTACTCGCATGGGGATTGATGCCAGAGGCGAAAATGGAAATCGCCAACTTAGTTTTAACGTGAGTAATAATGCCGGCCTTAATAATTCGTTGGCCAACAGACTTTTTGAAAGCATGGAGGACACACCTGCTACACATGTTGGAGCGTTGATCCGGTTTACTGATAACATAGTATTTGAAAACGGATGGGAATGGTCCAAAGTTGAAAGAATCGCGGATATAAATGTTATTCCTGATATTGCTCAAGAAAAGTTAAATATTACCCCAGCACAGGCTCAGAATATGGTAGATAAAATATTGGAACAGACCGATATGAGCCTTTCTGCAATGGAACTTTATACGGATAGTGAGCAGTCCGAGTATGCTTATAAATTATTCTATACTCGAAAGGTTGAAGGCGTGGCTTGTGCTATTACAAGCGCATCTACTGAAGGTAAAGATATGTATGCACCATCGTGGGCGTACGAACAGTTAAACGTTCTAGTTAAAGATGAGGGAATTATAGAATTCTTTTGGATTTCCCCTGTAACCGTGACTGATACAATTACTTCTTCTACACAGCTTATGACATTTCCTGAAATCATAGATACCTTTCAGAAAATGTCTATTATTACTTACGCGCCTATGACTAAATACGATAATAATACTTTAACCACTCTTTGTGTGGAAAAAATCGAACTTAGTCTACAACGCATAAATGAAGCCAACACTACAAACTCGGGATTGTTAATACCAGCGTGGAGTTTTTATGGGGAAATTACAACCACGGAAAGTGATGGTGGCAAAAGTAAGTTGAAAACGGGTTCGGATTGTATTTTTACAATAAACGCAATTGATGGCAGCGTTATCGATTTAATATTGGGGTATTAATAATCTGATCATTGTCTTATTCTTCAGTTACTTTTTTCTGATGAAGTTATCTATTTAAGTATAGCAACATATGGGGATAGAGGATTTAGGACTTAGATGGGGGTGATTCCCTTGTGCAAATAAAAAAGTCCTTGAAAACTATAAGCCGGACAAACTTATTGTCATAGGACAGTACGCTCAACAGAAGCATGATAATACGTTTTTATACAACAAATAAAATTAAAAAGAAAGGTATGTATCAATTTATGAAAAAACATCGATTTTTGACGCTTATTCTTTCCATTCTTTTTATTATGGCTTTCAGCGGTTCTGCATTTGCTTATAGTGCATCGTACATCTCAAATAGATATGATTTTTATGCTGGAGATATGAATTACTTTGCGCGCGACCATAATGTAGGTTCTAGTAGCAATTATCGTGCGCAATGGGTGGCCGCTCCCTCCGGTGGAACTGATGATACGAAAATAGCTATTTCGGATGAAGTGCAGAGATTTCCTAATACTTGTTTAATTACTCGCACTGCAGATTATTATGTGGAATATCATACATATCAAGTGTACATGCGCGTAAGACCCGTTTCGGGATCAATCACGAATATAAATGGCTATGCTGAAACATGTTCTTCTAATAGTTGTCCTTATGGAGCACATGCATAAAATAAAATGGACTGGTGATGCCAAATATCATTTGGCATCACCAGTCAGAAAGGCAAAATATGAAATCAATGCGGAATATAATAGTTGTTTTAATAATAGTTATCCTTCTATGTTTTTTTTCGCTAGCTTGCCAGTCAACACCAGAGGGAACGGTGATTTTGGGCAGTAATGCCGATTCTACAAAAAGTAGTCTCGTTGATGATAAACCACTTACCGTGGATCAGCTTCAAGTTCCTGAAACTTGGATAGAGGATGAGCTTTCCGTATCAAAGACATATAATATTACAGCTAATGCACAAATAATAGTTCCAGATATTCACCAATGCCATGGTGTTATTGTTAAATGTGTCCCCTTTGATGCAACCATGATACAAACTATAGCAAATTTATTTGTCGAAGATTTATCAGATATATATATTAACGATATAAATCTGAGTAAGCGCGAAATCATGGAAATGATTGTTCGATATCAGCAGCAATTAACAGAAGAGACAATCGAGCAAGATATTACTGATTTAGAAATAGAAAATCTTTTGGCAGAACTGTATGCTAAACTTGAAACTGCTCCAGAATCTAAGCAAGAAGGCATTCTGGATTTTAATTCTATAGTGGGCTCTAAAGAATACTTCGGAAGATTTGTATTAGATAACAGAATTATGAGTATAACTGGGATTATGAATGGGACATCATTAGGTATAAAGCCCAGGGGGATCATACAATACGATGGATGGCAAATAGGTGAAAATGAAATATTAAAAATTGGAGATATTGGTATAGAAGAAGATGCCGCTAAACATTTAGCAGATTTATTTATTGAGAATTTGATGTGTGATAATGTGGCTTTGCTAAAAACAACTAAAGCGCAAATCGTAGAGCCTGAAACGGCGGATATAATTCCAATTTATGTAATGACATATGGCAAATCATATAATGGGTTGTCTACGGTTGATATTGGGTTAGACTATACTCTGTATCCTACATCATCCATTTCTGAATATGCAGCTCCATGGCCACAAGAAATTATATCATTGTATATTAGTAAAGATAAAGTAATAGGTATTAGCTGGTTTGGATCTAGCAAAATAGAACATGTTGAATCTACAGAGTGTTTATTTTTGCCGTTTATACAAATACAGCAACGTATAAGGGATCAGCTTCGATATCGGTATTCGTTTTTAGATAGTGAACAATATGAAGGTATAGATAAAATTAACATATGCATTGATGAAATTAAATTGGGTTATTGTATCACTGGAGTGAAAAACAGGCCTAACGTATCCCGTCTTGCTCCTGCGTGGTATGTCTTATATCGCGAGTTCGCAGAAGAGGACGGCTCCGGTACTGATGCTGTATTGGTGATTCATGCAGAAACTGGAGAGGTGCTTGATCCCCGCATTACTCGCTAATTGTTGTTGGCAGATTTATAATGGCAATGCACTGCTAAAAATATGACTTAATTAATTTAAGTGCGTTACATGTCAAATGTAGCAGTTTCAAGGACTCATAAAAATGAGATATTTAAAAGCAGCGATACAACAAGCAACGAATACAATTTGTTTTCCAGTTACCATATTGGGAACGATATTTGTATTGCTGATTTCTTGTTCGGAAAACCTGATTGCTTTATTTCGTTCGACTGACCTGCTTAGTTTTAATGCTCATATAGATTTAATTATGTCGGCAATGGGCGGCGAGGCAATGGCTTTAGCACTGCCCGTAATATCGGCATTGCCATATACGACTGCATATGTGGATGACACCAAGTCCGGATATATAAAGGTGTATCTCCCACGTATAGGGGTAGATCGTTATGTGGCTAGCAAAGCGCTTTCTTGTGCCCTATCAGGCGGCTTAGCCGTACTGCTTGGTGCAATGATTGCGTATATTTTGCTTGCCCTGCTTCTTCTTCCAATGGAGGCTGCACCCACAATAGTTAGCGACGCTGCCGACGTTAAAAATATATCACCGATTTGGGGTAAATTTGCCTTGCTATTTGCTTCCGGGTGTTTTTGGAGCATGGTGGGACTCATGCTTGCCTCAGTAACAAAGAGCCGATATATGGCATATATCGGGCCATTTGTGGTCTGCTATGTACTTATTATTTTGTACGAAAGATACTTTGATTTTCTCTATGTCCTGTATCCCCGTGAATGGATAAATCCATCAGACAAGTGGGTATTAGGCGCTTGGGGAGTAGCAATACTGCTAATCGTTTTAACAGGAGTGATAGGATGCATTTTCGCATATTGGGCCAGAAAGCAGCTTGTTCAAGAATAACCTTAATGGCCACTCAAGTTATGACCGTAGTGAAAAACAACTTTCGCAGTTGGCAGCGGAACCCACGGATATACGTGACCTTTGGGCTTGCCTTTGTATTGTGCTTTTTGCTCACAGATAAGGCAGTGCGTTTTTCGTATGAATATGAAACCATAATGCAGCTTGTGGAGCCATTTGTATGGACCTTCGGAGATAGCAATTCCATATTGCTATCATCACTGTTGCTGCTTTTGCTCTTTGCGGACATGCCTTTCCTTTCGCCGGGTACACCTTTTTACCTTAGCCGCATGGAGCGAAAAACCTGGCTTATTGGACAGGGCGTATATGTAGCTATTGCCACGTTTATTTATCTTGTATTTATATTGCTTTCCACCATATTGCTATGCATGAAAAATGCCTTTATAGGCAATATGTGGAGCGAAACCGCCGCAATACTGGGATACTCCGGGGCGGGGAAAGCAATAGCACTTCCCGCTCTGGTAAAAACACTTGAAATGAGTCACCCCTACAGCTGCATGTTTACGATATTCGTATTAATGCTGCTGTATGCTTTGCTTTTGGCTTCCATAATGCTCCTTTGCACTATTTGGAAAAGCCAGTTGGTAGGAGTAATAGGGGTGGTGGGGTTTTCGTTATATGGATTTCTTTTAAATCCTCAGCTTATCAAAACCATATTTCAGGTACCGGAGCAATTGATGTATAAGGCTAATGTAGCTGTTGGTTGGCTCTCTCCTCTTAATCATGCAACTTACCATATGCATAACTTTGGCTATGATCTTTTACCACGCCTTTGGCAGACATGCCTGATTTTTATTACGCTGATTGCTTTATGCTTTTGTCTGTCGCTTAAAGCGATACGCAATTATAATTTTAACTTTACAGGAACGGAGCAGGAATGATGAATGTAGCTGTATCGGTACAAAATGTAAGTCGTGACTTTGGACAGGAGCGAGTTCTGCATAATGTGTCACGTGATTTTGAGGCGGGAAAGATACATGGCATCGTAGGTAACAACGGTTCCGGCAAAACGGTTTTGATGAAGTGCATTTGCGGTTTCCTCATTCCAACCGAAGGACGGATAATCGTAAATGGCAAACATATTGGTGTGGATGTGGATTTTCCTCAAGATTTAGGGCTAATAATAGAAACCCCTGGATTTTTGCCAAATTTATCAGGATTAAAAAACCTTGAGATACTGGCTTCTTTAAACCGCAAAATTGGGCTTTCGGAAGTGGCTGGTGCTATACGCCGTGTAGGACTTGATCCTCTTATGAAAAAGCCTGTTAGCAAGTATTCTCTTGGTATGCGGCAACGCTTAGGTATTGCCCAGGCAATAATGGAAAACCCGATGTTGCTCATATTGGATGAGCCATTAAATGGTTTGGATAAGCATGGGGTAAAGGAAATGCGCACATTGATTAGAGGTCTTCGGGACGAGGGGAAAACAATACTTTTAGCCAGCCATAATCAAGGTGATATTGATGAACTATGCGATACAGTCTGTGAAATGGATGCAGGCATAATGACTATTGTTCGGGAGGACTGATACATGAGAAAAGCATTTAGTTTAATTGTGGTCTTGCTGTATATACTCATATTGCCTGTGCTTGCATTAGCAGCAGAGACCGAAGGAACGGCGTTATATATTGATACTGAATATAGCATTGGTGGACAAACATATGGTGGGGGGTATATTCCGGATGTAAGTAATAATACCGCTCATATTCTGCTTCCTCTTAAGTCGGAAGACAACAGTATTCAGCAAATACGGGTTTCTCCTGTTTTCTCTACGGAGGATAGCAGTCCGTTTGTTTACGGAAATTATGAATTCAATGTCAATAAAGGTACAGGTGATACTTTTGTAATTACGCTCAATCTTCCATTAAAGCTGCAGCGTATTAACGGTACGTATCCGATAGAGTTCCAATGTCAGTATACTGACTCGACAAATGCATTGCAGCAACAGAGTTTTATTGTTCAGGTAAATATAACAGACGGGAGGGATCCAAATTGGTCAGAACCGGAACCTACACCGACACAAGCTCCAGTAGCAGGGCAACTGACAATTGACAGTCGTACGCTTTATCCTGGAATGGATAAAACATATGCTCAGGGTTATATGCCGCTTGTAATTGATGGGTATGCGTATATTGTGCTGCCATTATTGGGTGACACATATGATGGGCGAGTTACAGTAACTGCGAATCTGGGCGATCTCCAAAACAGTCCCTTCGTGTACGGAAACTACAGCCAGACAGCAGGCGGTTGGGGGAAATATGTGTTCTGCTTAGAAATACCGCTTGTTAAAGAGCGTTACGATGGTATATACCCTGTTGAACTTAAAGCCTCTTATTTAAACATATCCGGTGCGCAGGTTAATCAGTCATTTACCGTCTATGTTACTGTTACCGATGGGAAAACACCTCCCGACCCTAATGAAGTAATAAGACAGGAAGTGGAAAAACCCGAATTGTTTATTTCTGCATGTACACTTATTCCTCAGATTGTAGGCGGTGAAGACGAGTTTGCCGTAGAAGTAAAAATAGATAATATAGGTGCAATTAGAGCGCGTTCTGTACGGTTGAGTTATGGGAGTGAAGCAGCAGGAATTTACCCTGCCGAAACTAATAGTGCCATGCATCTAGAAAATATAGCGTCGGAGGATAGCACTACTACTACCTTTAAAATGAGGACGACAAAGGATGTTCTGGCAGGTGAGCAGCCGTTTTATATAACTCTTGATTACGTTGATCTATACGGAGGCATTTATTCAGATACACGAACTTTTCTCGTGAGTATTACACAGCCCAGCAGCATAAGTTATGATCCTGTAAGTCTTCCAAAGGAGATTGTTGCAGGTGAAACGGTAACACTTCCTGCAAATGTGTTTAATACCGGGAAAAGTACCCTGCGAAATGTTTCGGTTACCTTGATGGGCGCAGGCTTATTTCCAACTTCCAGTGTTTTTCTTGGAGATATCCTGCCTGGTGAGGCCGGATATGGGGAAATGAAGGTGTTTGCAGGCATGCTTAGCATGACTGAGGGATATACACAAAGCTATGGGAAAACCACAGGCGCATATGTCATTTCGTATACAGATGATCAGGGAGCGATTCATACAGAGGAGGTGCAGGTTTCCACAGAAATAAAGCAACCGATTATAGAGGACAATAAAGAAGACGAGGAAAAACCAGATCCGGCATTTCAGTGGTGGATGAGCGTGCTTATTGGGATTGCGATAATTGCAATTATAGTGACTGTAATAGTTGTATCAAAGTTCTCTCGAATGATGAAGATGCGATAAAGAAAATGAATACTTACTGATGTAAAGGCAGAAGCCAGATACAGGATGCAGAGCAATGCCGCAAGCAGAGGTTAATAGATGAACTACAATCGAAAAGAAGCTCTGTGGATCCATTGTCCGATCTGCAGAGGAAAAACAAGAACAAAGGTATATAAGGATACGGTGCTTGTAAATTTCCCGTTATTTTGCCCAAAGTGCAAAAAAGAGACGTGCATAGACGTCGTACAATTCAAGATGGTATTGAGCAAATGAGCCGGACGCTATAAGCGCAGAGCCTGCTTTCCAGACATTAGGGAAGCAGGCTCTTTCTTTATTCAATGCGTATTGCGTTTTTGTCTCTCAGTGCAGCAAGGACAGATTTGAGTACCGGAGTTATGGCCACAGCTTCTGCTTCGCTGCAATCCTCTATCAGCAATCTAAGCTGACTTATGGCCGGTGTTTCCCGCTGCATCTCCGGATAGAATATTTCTTTTGCATCGATTTTCAAAGTGCGTACCAATGGAAATAAGACTTCCATTTTAGGATTTCCTTTGTAGTTCTCAATATTTAAAACAGTACGCACGTCAATATCGATAGCCTCGGCTACCTCTGTTTGTGTCAAATTCAGTTTTCCACGGGCTTTCTTTATGGCGTCTCCCAACGGACGAGAATAATCGGGCATTACAATTCACCTCAAATATATTCTACAATGCACCTCTTTTCGGTTGTATTCATCACGATTCATATCATGCATGCATTTAAATTCATGCAAGGAGTTTGCTATGGCGAGAGATAAAGTGGGTAACCATCTTTATGTTAAAGTGCATTTCAATGTTTACTTCGCAATAGTTCTGCCCGAATAGGTGTATTTTATTACATATCCAACCTAAATTTTGTTGTTGAGTGCAGGCACATCGTTATGCGATGTGCTTTTATATTACCCACAATTGTCCGCTGTCGTTCGCCCCCATCTTCAATTCGATTCACCGCACATCAAAAAATCGAATTGGAGGTTCATTATGATAGAAATCAATCTTCGGGAATTCTACCCGGAATGTTATAGAAGCGATTACTTTGTGGAAGTGCCGGATGAAGTAGCGGAACTCCTGATTCTGCTCAGACGGCACGAGCAGTCCCAGCGCAGGCGCATTTATAAGCATAGGGCACATTACTCTCTGGACATCTATGAGAATGTAGAAAGGGAGGCGATACTGCAAAGCCCCACGGCAGAGGAGATATTTGAGCAGCTCGCGGAGCGGGAACAGCTTCAGGCCGCAATAATGTCTCTCACAGAAAGACAGCGCAGCCGCCTGTACGCACACTTCTTTCTCAACATGAGTTATACCAAAATAGCACAACAAGAAGGTGTAGATGTCAGCGCAGTGAGAAAGTCGGTGCAGCGTGCTTTGCATCAGCTCAGAAAAAGAGTGGAACTTTTTTGATGTACCCGTCCCAATTTAGCTGAAAAAGGTCACGAATAGTAGAAGGACATTTTCTTCTCGACCTTTGACAACCGTATACAGGGTATTTCAGGCACATAATCCGTGCGGCTCAGATGAGCAAGCGGCAAATGGAGCGGCGCAACGATGGCAGCAGCCGGAGCGATAAACGCGATCCATTGACCTGTCCATGGCAAGGCAGGCGCGATGACACGCATGGAGGATAATGATACTTTCTCACGACCCCGCATGGACTTGACGGGGAGTCCCTGCCGTATTCGCCAGCATCATGCAGCGGTACGGCAGGGCTATGACGAAACAGCCGGTTTCGGCCTGAAATGCCTTTTATTTTGATAGCATAGGACAAAACCCTCGGTTCGTATCTATACCAAGGGGGTGTTTTCTTGAACGAACTGACTATAGATTGGAACAGTATTGTGAAATCGAAAGAACAGCTTCAAGGCGTTATGATTGAAGCTTTATATAAGCAAGGGTTGCTCACGGAAGAGCAGCGGCGAAACCTCCGCCAGATCTTACGCTGTGACATCTTGGACAACAGCGAAAGGAGCTGATACTGTTTAGGATACTAACATACATCGGAGGCACATATGTACAAAAATATAGAAGAAATCAGAACGGCACTGTTTTGTGGAAAGCGTATCTATGACATTCCCTTGCGGGTGACATTCTATGGCCGTGTCAGTACGGATGAAGACAAGCAGCTTAACTCGCTGGAACATCAGATCGCTTATTTTGAAAGCAAAATCAAGAGCTGCGAGAAATGGGAATATGTTCCCGGCTATATCGATGAGGGCATCACAGGAACCCGTGCTGACAAGCGCCCGCAATTTTTGAAAATGGTGCGGGATGCAAAAGCAGGGGCTTTTGATCTTATCCTGACAAAAGAGGTTTCCAGATTTGCAAGGGACATTGTGGACTGCGTACAGACGGTGCGGGAACTGCTGCGATACGATGTGGGTGTACTGATTGAGGATATCAATCTCAACACCATGGACAAGGATGCGGAGTTCCGCCTTTCCATTATGGCCATCGTTGCTCAGGAAGAAAGCCGCAAGACATCGGAACGGGTAAAGTTTGGCTATCGGCAGACCATGAAAGAGGGCAAGCGCCATGGTGCGACACCGCCTATCGGATACCGCTTTAATAACGAAAACAACGGATACCATGTGGATGAGCAAAAGTCAAAGCTTGTCCGCTTTGTATTTGAGGAATACGCAAAAGGTGAATTGGGTACTCGCCGTATTTCAGAGTTATTGGTACAAAAAGGCTTTTTGAATGATGCAGGCAATCCCTATAACCCATCCACAATTGAGCGTATGATACGCAACCCTGTTTATCTTGGGTATATCGTCAATGGGAAAACCTATAAGCCGCACTATCGTGAGGATAAACACATCGCCATTCCGCGGGACAAGTGGCAGCTGCATTATGATCCCGTCCGTGTGCCGCCATTGATCAGCGAAGAACTTTGGGATAAAGCCAATTACGTTCTTAATGAGCGCAGCAAACGGCTGGATGGCGTGGATTGCTTGAGCAAGGATTCTACCGGCCTTGGTAAATATGTTTATTCCAATCGCATTGTCTGTGGCGTGGATGGCTGTGGCTATCATCGCAGCGTGGGCCGCTGGACGGTGGATGGTGTACAGAAGCGGGTGGAATACTGGCGCTGTTCTTTATACAAAAAGTATGGTCGTAAGCGCTGCGATTCACCCATTATCTATAAGCGCGATCTCGACAAAATCATGCGAAGCTTGTTTTCTGTGATGGCTCCACTGTTGAAAGAAACTTGCGATCCGCTGGCAGAGGCGGTCAGGCAAACATTGGAAGATAAGCAGCAGGAAAATGTATCGGAACTTGAGCGTGAACTTGCTGCCATAGAGATGAAGAAAAAGAAGCTGCTGGATGGCTGGATGAACAGTGTGGTGTCCGACAATGATTACCGAACTATGAGCGGCAAATTGGAGCAGCAGGCTGCGGATTTGAAGCAGCGCATGGAAAAGGCAGAACAGGTCACAGAAGCACCGGAAGTATCAAAGAAAACATTTGCTATTATGCAGCAAGCGATAACTAACGCAAATCTTGAATCCGTGGAGATTGTTGATGAACTGGTTCGACGATTCGTCCACAAGATCATTGTAAAACGTAAGGAAGGAGAAGAAACGGGCAAGGGTAAAGTACCGTACATCCTGGAAATATGGCTGCAAAACGCCGAAACACCGGCGAATTTTGATTTAGCCCTTTGTGCGCGCACACGTCGGAATCCGGGCCGCCGTACTGGGCCATGAGGGCCTTTGCCATGCGGGCGTTTGGGCGGGTGATGTTTACGGGGTACTGAAGTTTTTTCTGATAGATCCACATATTCTCTGTTCCTCCTTAGTCCCAGGGCCATTCGCTGCAAACGTAGCAGCCGGTTTCGGTGGGAGAATGGCCAAAGTTCATCAACGGGCCGTACTGGGCCTCGTATGCCATTATCAGCTCCTTAAGCTTGGTGGAGTAATAGAGATAGTCGCTGCGGGCATCGGCGTCGCAGGGGTGGGTGTCCAGATAGAGGTTCAACTCTACTGCTACAAATTGGTATTCGCTGATCTTTCTCAGCAGTTCGCATTTAGTCATATCCTGCATATGCGCCTCCTTCACTTTACCAGCTCGGGGAACAGGGTACCGTTGCTGAGGGCTTCGCATGGGCAGAAGCCCTTGATGTAATCCTGATCCGGGAAGTATATTGTGGCAAGGGTCACGGCGTCCCCCGCCCAGTTGCAGCAGGGCTGGGTATCGGCGGCGCCCGCCGCAACCATGGTTCCGGCGTCTTCGCAGTATATGGCTGCGGAGCAGTGTCCGGCTGTTTTCTTTAAATACACGGTTATTGCCTCCTTATCGTCCATGTTGTTACAGGGTATTTATATATGGCATAATATGCGGCGCATGATGCCGTGGGTTACATATAATGAAATATTTGGAGAAAGGCATAAATATATATTGACAGTTGAGCAGTTGTTCAACTATAATACGTTTGAACAATGATTCAACTGAAATGAGGTGAATACAATGGCAAGAGGCGATATATCTTGCGATTGCGATGTGCTGCATCAGGAGACGGTGAACAGAGCCCGGGGCGTTATGCCAACGGAGGAGCGTTTTTTTGAGCTGGCGGACTTTTTCAAGGTGATAGGCGACAGCACCCGCAGCAAGATACTTTGGGCGCTGGACAATGAAGAAATGTGCGTATGCGATATAGCGGTGCTGCTGGGAATGAGCAAATCCGCAGTATCACATCAGCTTAGGGTGCTGAGGGAAAGCAAACTTGTAAAAAACCGGCGTGAGGGCAAGGTGGTGTTTTACTCCCTTGCGGACGACCATGTGAAGGAGATATTCGAGATGGCGGTAGCCCATCTTGACGAATAGGAGGAAAAATGAAAAGACATTATAAGATCAGCAATATAGACTGCGCCAACTGTGCCGTGAAGATGGAAAACGAGATAGCCCGCATACCCGGCGTAAAGAGCGCAAGGGTAAGCTTTCTCACAGGACGGCTCACCATAGAAAGCGACCAGGATGATATGACTGAGATACTGGCCCTGGCTGATGCCATCGTACGCAAGATAGACAGAGCGGCCAGCGTAGTACTGTAATTATGAATACTCATCATAAAAAGGACATTACCCGGGTAATAGTCGGAGCGGGACTTTTTGTGGCGGCGGCCATGGCGGAAAAGCTGCTTGGGCTTAAGGATATATGGACGATTGTCGCCTATATGATACCCTACATATACATAGGCCATGAGACCCTGTCCAAGGCGGTATACGGCATTACCCACGGGCAGATATTTGACGAAAACTTCCTTATGGCTATAGCCACCGTGGGCGCAATTGCAACGGGAGAATATCCGGAGGCGGTGTTCGTTATGCTGTTTTACCGGGTAGGCGAGCTTTTCGAGCATATGGCGGTGGGCCGCAGCAGGGATTCCATCGCCGCCCTTATGGAGATAATGCCGGAGTGCGCCAGTGTGGAAGGGCCGGAGGGCATTGTTGAAATTGACCCTGAGGAAGTAAGCGAAGGCAGTATAATCATAATAAGGCCTGGGGAGCGGGTGCCTCTGGACGGCATAGTGCTGGAGGGCAGCTCCATGCTGAACACCATGGCCCTTACCGGCGAATCTCTGCCCAGGGAGGTTGCGCCGGGGGATAAGGTGATAAGCGGCTGCGTCAATATAAATGGCCTGCTTCGGGTGCAAACCACCTGCGAATATACGGATTCCACAGTTGCCCACATACTGGAGCTTGTGGAGGATTCCGCAGCAAATAAGGCGGTGACCGAAAGCTTTATTACCCGCTTCGCAAGGGTATACACCCCCGTGGTGGTAGTATGCGCGGCGCTGCTGGCGGCGGTTCCGCCGCTGTTCCTTGGAAACTGGTCAGAGTGGGTATACCGTGGACTTACATTCCTTGTAATCTCATGTCCCTGCGCGCTGGTCATATCCGTACCCCTTACCTTCTTCGGCGGCATAGGCAAGGCGTCCCGCCGGGGCATATTGGTAAAGGGCGGAAATTATCTTGAAGCCCTTGCCATGGCGGAAACCGTGGTTTTTGACAAGACGGGCACACTTACCAAAGGCAAATTCCGGGTTGCGGGTCTGTATCCCGAAGGCATTGGGGAGGAGGAGCTGCTGTATCTTGGCGCAATGGCGGAATACTATTCTGAGCACCCCGTAGGCATATCCGTAAGGGAAGCATATAAAGGACAGCTTGATCCGGCGGATATAGGCAAATACGAGGAACTGGCAGGCATGGGCGTAAAGGCCGAGATAAACGGCGACGCCGTCCTTGCGGGCAGCGCAAGGCTTGTTGGACTGGCGGCCAATGATACGGGTACGGCGGTGCATATTTCCAGGGAGGGAATTTACTGCGGCCATATACTCCTTGAAGATGATACCAAAGAGGGAGCGGCGGAGGCTGTAGCCGGGCTTAAAGAGCTGGGGGTAAAGGAGACCGCCATGCTGACCGGAGACAGATGGGCTGCGGCCCGGAGGGTTGCCCAAATGCTCAATATAGACACCCTTCATGCAGAGCTGATGCCGGAAGATAAGGTGGCAAAGGTGGAAGAAATGCTTAAGGGCGTATCCGAAAAGGGCAAACTGGTATACGTTGGCGACGGCATAAATGACGCTCCGGTGCTGACGAGAGCAGATGTGGGAATAGCCATGGGCGCAATGGGCTCGGACGCGGCAATAGAGGCGGCGGATGTGGTCATAATGGACGACAGGCTGGATAGGCTGCCAGAGGCCATAGCCATAGCCCGGAATACAAGAAAGATAGTGATGCAAAACATCGTTATGACCCTTGGCGTAAAGGGCGTGATACTTATACTGGGCGCCTTTGGCCTTGTGGGAATGTGGGCGGCGGTGTTTGCGGATGTTGGCATAATGGTGATAGCTGTGCTGAACGCTATGCGTATGCTTGCGGAGTAAAAGAATATTTCACATGGGCGGCGGTGTGATATAATGAAAAGAACATCAGCAAAAAGCGAGAAGCGTATATGGAATACATAATATAAAGGCTTGCCGGCCTTAAGGCGATAGGTTTTGAGCGCGGATTTCCCTGTGGAAAGCTCATATGATATGATACCGGACTTTTGGGAAAGCTTCAGGGAAGAATACCTTGAGCTGCTCCACATGGGCGCAAGGCCTGTGGATGAGCAGACCGAGGCCGTAAAGAATTATAAGATAGGCCGGATGGGAATAACCATAGACGACATAGGGGGCAATGGAAAATTACGCTATCTTAATAGCAGGAGAGTATGCCGGCGGCCCCGTGTCCGAGGATATGACGGCGGTGGAGTTTCCGAATATGGACTGGGCGAAGTTCCGCTGTATAGACCCCGCGCCCGGGGCGCTGCAGCGGCTCAATACCGAGATATTTACCGGTTGGCTGCCCAATAACGATTCTTACGAGCTGGCAATGGGAGCCAACATAGAATGGTACTCCGATGGGGATACGGATTCCGAACACTATTTCAGCGACATATGGGTGCCGGTAAATCAAAATAAATAGCGCAGAGAGCAACAAAAAAGAACGGGATGGATTCCCGTTCTTTTTGACTGTGCGGGTTTTATGCGGCGGTTTCATCTCCGCTTTCGCCCTCGGCAGGGGCTGCAGCGGTTTCTTCAGCCGCGGGAACTTCCGCGGGCTGTTCAACGGCGCCCGCTGCGGGAGCAACGTAGGTTACAGAGGGGATGAAAGAAAGGCCCATGTAGTCTTCGCCTGTGCTCTTGTCCAGATCAATATGAGTCTGGGTGTAAACTACCTGAGTGGTGGAGCCGGGGGCCAGTTCCGCAGTGTGATATAACAGGCGGAAGCTGCCGTCTTTCATGCGCACCAGAAGTCCTATGGGCTTGGCGGGGGTGGTGATGGTTTCCGCGGCCGCGTCCTCCTTCTTCTTATCGTCGCTTTCAACTTCTGCCTCAACGGTAACGTTGGGGAAGGAGGTAAGGTATACGACGCGCATATCCGTCTCGGCTATCCATTCGGAATAGGAGGCCCAATTGCCGGCGGCAAGCTGCTCCATGGTGAGAGCAGGGTTGCCTTCCACGGCGGTGTTTACGAAGTTTGCGGAGGGAGCGGCCTCGGTGGATTCTTCCTGGTTGTCCTTCTTCTTGTCGTCATCATCCTTAGCCGCTACGGCGGAGGGCTCAACTATTGTGCCCTTGGTGTAGGCGGTGTTAAGGTTGGTGGCGAGCACCGAGAGGAGCTGCTGACGGCCGGAAGTCAGGTCGATAAACTGCTGCCGCAGCGCGTTGACGTTTTCTATGGTAAGATTGGGCAGGAAGCGCTGAGCATAGGGGGCAAACGGGCCGGACATATAATCATTTGCGGCCTGATCGGATGCGATAGCCAATGCGCTGGTGCGGAAGTCAACGTATGCGTTGGGGTCTGCCGCGAAGGAAGCGAGAGCTTCATCAAAGGCGGTGGTGATGGAAAGGTTGGCGGAGGTTACGGACTTGAGGGCCGCGGTTTCCACGCCGTACTTTGCGTATTCATTTACTGCGTCAAGGTTTTCCGCGGCGCTGGCCTCGGCATACATGGAAGAGTTTGCGCCGTAGGTGATGACCACATTGCCGCCGGTTATGGCAACATTCTGCAGATCCTCAAGGTAGGGATGTATGCTCTTGCTTATCTTAATGGTAAGGGCGGAGGGGTCTGCGTCAAAGCGGGCGCAGACCCACCTGAGGGGCAGACTCCAGCCATTGCCCAGCTTAATGCTGTCTACGCTGAGGGTAATGTCGCTTTCGTCATAGGTTACGCCGCATTCCGCCTTGAGGGGTATTTTAAGGTTGCCCAGTACGGAAAACTCAAGGTCCGCAATAAGGGCGCCTTCGGTTTCGGTGGAGATACCCATGCCGGAAAGACGGGCGTTGCCGGCGGCAAGGGCGGCGTCAAGCTTTTCAAGCTCGGATATGGTGCCGGTCTGATACAGCAGCCACCATATGTCGTTCTTGTCCAGCTTCATGGACACGGTTTTCTCCTCGGGGGAGAAGGTATAGCGGGCGGCAGCGTCCATGGGCTGGCTCTGTACGCATTCGGTGATGTTGTCATACTCACCGCCGCACTTCTGCAGATACAGCACAAAGCCCGCTATGGCGGCGGCGATAACCAGTATCGCAGCCAACACTATCAACAGGGTGGTCTTTATTATCTTCTTGCGCCTTTTCTTCTTGCGGCGGGCTTCACGGGCGGCTTCCTTGCGAGCCGTGCGCTCGGCGGCTTCCTCATCCGTGAGGATCCTTTCTTTTTCATTTACGGGGATTTCGGCATCCATAATATCTAATATCCTTTCGCATATGTATTGTTTATTTTATGTGTAAAGACATATCGTACATTTTAGCACAATAAACAAATTCTAACAAGTATAATGAGAAAATTGCCGTATTTTGGCAATATTTTTGTTCATTTACCGCCTGATATTCGCTGTTGACAAAAACAATTCCCACCAAGTTGATAGGGATTATTGACATGGGGTATAATGTGTGATACATTAGGCATAGTAAATCATAGTGAATAAGTGGGAATTGGAGGTATACATGAAGCTGTCCACAAAGGCCAAGTACGGTCTTAAGGCAATGGTGGATCTGTCCATAAACTTTGGCAGCGGCCAAATGAGTACCGCCAGCCTTGCCCAGCAGCAGGGCATAAGCGAATCCTACCTTGAACAGCTTATTGCCTCCCTTAAAAAAGCGGGCCTTGTCACCTCGGTTCGGGGGGCTCAGGGAGGATACAGCTTATCCCGCCCGCCGGAGGAGATAAACGTTGGCGAGGTGCTGCGAGCCCTGGAGGGCAGCACAGACATAATGAACTGTGTAAGCACCGTAAGCGTTTCCTGCAGCAAAGCCTGCAGCTGCAGCGCCAGGCCTCTCTGGCTGAAGCTTCAGCAGCGCATAGACGAAGTGCTGAACGACACCACCCTCGCCGATATGGCGATAGACTATAAAACACAGCTTAACCGCTTTGAAAGGGCGGAGGAGGAGAATCAATGAGAAAAGTATACATGGACAACGCGGCAACCACATCCCTTGCTCCTGAGGTATTGGAGCAGATGATGCCCTACCTTACCGCCACATACGGCAACCCTTCCAGCGTTCATGCATTTGGTCGGGAAGCCAAGACAGGGCTGGACAAAGCCCGTCAGCAGGTGGCGGCTGCCCTTAATGCGGAGCTGGATGAGATCATATTCACCGGCTGCGGCACAGAAAGCGACAATACCGTTCTCCTTGGCGTCGCGGAAAAATACAAGGCCAAGGGCAATCATATAATCACCACAAACATTGAGCATCACGCAATACTGCATACCGCTGAATACCTTGAAAAGCACGGCTGCGAGGTAACCTACCTTCCTGTGGACGAATTTGGCAGGGTAAGCCCTGAGCAGGTTGCGGCGGCCATAAAAGAGAATACCATTCTGGTATCCATAATGTTCGCAAACAATGAGGTTGGCACCATAATGCCTATAGCCGAAATAGGCGCCGTGTGCAAGGAAAAGGGTGTGCTGTTCCATACCGACGCCGTGCAGGCTGTGGGTCATGTACCCATTGACGTTAAGGCTATGAATATCGATATGCTGTCCCTGTCCGCCCATAAGTTCCACGGGCCCAAGGGCGTTGGCGCCCTGTATGTGCGCCGGGGCATAAGGCTTCCCTCATTCATAATGGGCGGAGGTCAGGAAAAGGGACGCAGGGCCGGTACCGAGAACACTGCCGGCATAGTTGGCCTTGGGGCCGCCGCGGAGCTTTCCTGCGTCCATATGGCGGAGAATGCGGAGCGCATGACCGCCCTTCGCAACAGGCTAATGGAAGGCATAGAGCGGGAGATCCCCTATGTAAAGCTCAACGGACACCGCACCCAGCGCCTTCCAAATAATGTAAATTACAGCATCCGCTATATTGAAGGTGAATCCATACTGCTGATGCTTGATATGAACGGCATAGCGGCCTCTTCCGGCTCCGCCTGCACTTCCGGCTCCCTTGATCCTTCCCATGTGCTGCTGGCCCTGGGCCTTGATCATGAGACTGCCCATGGCTCCGTTCGTCTTACCCTTGGCGACGAGACCACCGAGGAGGATATCGATTATGTAATAGCCGTGCTTAAGAAAACCGCAGAGAGACTTCGCGAGATGTCCCCGCTGTACAAGGGCTAATTCCCATAAAATCCACAAGGAGAGAGAATAATATGTATACCGAAAAAGTATTGGATCATTTCAGCAATCCCCGCAATATGGGCGAGGTGGAAGGCGCAAACGCCGTAGGTACCGTGGGTAATGCAAAGTGCGGCGATATAATGCAGATTTCCCTAAAGATAAATGACGACGGCATAATCGAGGATGTGGGCTTCAAGACATTTGGCTGCGGTGCCGCCATCGCCAC
Organism: Clostridia bacterium; assembly: GCA_016292635.1. Taxonomy (GTDB): domain Bacteria; phylum Bacillota; class Clostridia; order Christensenellales; family CAG-138; genus SFEL01. The sequence continues at coordinate 57,628 of JAEDIC010000004.1, read as the reverse complement.
CAGCTCCATGGCCACCGAAATGATAAAGGGTAAGAGCATTGATGAAGCCATGAAGCTGAGCAATGCGGCTGTGGTGGAGGCGCTGGAGGGTCTGCCGCCCGCAAAGATACATTGCTCCGTCCTGGCAGAAGAAGCTGTAAAGGCCGCCCTGGAGGATTACCACAAGCGCAGGGAAGAAGCCAAGTAAAAACACCTTACATAACTTTACATCTGAATTTACGCTCCTTCCAGGGTATACTACCCCCGAAAGGAGTGTGTTTTTATGAGGACTGTAGCATTTGTGGCAGGCGTTGCGGCGGGCATGGTAATGGCAGGCGCGGCGCTGTCCAAGGCGTATCCCGATGTACCCCGGCGTGTAAGCCGGGATGCTCGCAAGATAGTGCGCTGCGGAAAGAGGATGATGTGCGGCATGTTTGAATGACGCCGCGCAAAAGCCTTAAACGGCTCTCCCTTACCATAGGGCGGGCCGTTGATTTTATTGGTATATATGTTCCTCGGGGCGGAAATTTGACGGATATGTAAACATCGGCGTAAAATTTTTTGCGCAGGCCCTTTGTGTGTTTACAAGAATATGGGAAAAAGGGTATAATTTGAGTGAGCAAAGGGAGGTTCATGCATTATGAGCGATCAAACCAACCAAACTGTGCACTTCAAAATCCAAAACGAGCGCACAAAGGCCGGGGATGTATTGGTCCAGGTCTATAAGGCCATGTCGGAAAAAGGCTATGACCCGGTAAACCAGATAGTGGGCTACCTTATTTCCGGCGACCCCACCTATATCACCAGCTATAACAACGCCCGTTATCTTATCCGTATGCTGGAGAGGGACGAGCTGCTTGAGGAGCTTGTGAAGTTCTATATCCAATACCATGGCCCCGATGGAGAATAGTATTTTTACACGTATATTACCGGGCCGCATATTACTGCGGCCTTTTTGAAAGGAATAGCTGCCATGATGAGAGTGTTGGCCCTGGATATAGGGGATAAGCGCATAGGCGTAGCGGTGAGCGATCCATTGGGCATAACCGCCCAGGGTCTTGAAACATACAACCGCACCGGCGACCTGGACAAGGATACGGATTACCTTATCGCTCTTGCAAACCAATACAGGCCCGTGCGGCTGCTTTTCGGTATGCCCCGCAATATGGACGGCAGCTATGGTTTTGCCAGCGAAAAGGTAAAGGACTTTGCCGCCGCCATGTGCGCCAAATGGGATGGAGAGCACGCCTTTTACGACGAGCGCCTTACCACCGTTGAGGCGGAGCGGGTGCTCTGCGAGGCAGAGCTGGACTGGCGCAAGCGCAGAAAGGTTGTGGATAAGGTTGCCGCAGTTGTAATACTTCAGGGCTATCTTGCCACCAATCCCAAACTGTAAAGCATATTATTATTTGTAAGGAGATACATAAAAAATGGAAGAGATCATCCGCGAAGTTGCCCTGCTGGACGAGGACGGCAAGGAGATCCGCTTTGAACATATACTGACTTTCCTATACGAAGGTTGCCGCTATGTGGCCCTGTCTCCAATTATGGATGAAGACAGCGCAATGGAAGAGGACGAGGCAGAGGTCATCATGCTGCAGATAGTCAGCGAAAACGGCGAGGACACCTACAAGAGCATTGAAAGCGAAGTGCTGCTCAATGAAGTATTCGATGCATTTCTGGAGCTTATGGAAGAGATAGAGGAGGAAGAGGAGGAATAGGGTGGAGCCCAAAATCAGCCGAAAGCAGGCAAAGCAAAGCGGCGTTTTCCTTACGATTGCCATAATTATAAATCTCATAAGCATTATGGTTATGAATACTGCTTTTATGATATGCGCGCTGATTCTCATATTTATTGCCGCATACATCTGGGATAAAACCAACAGGTGCCCTCATTGCGGAACACACTTTCGGGGCTCCTTTGCCGACAAGCCCAATGCGGGCTACTGCCGCAAGTGCGGAAAACTGATGGAATATGACGAGGAACCTTGAACACGATGATATATAATGAAGAGAACGGACAAAAGGCCCGTTCTCTGTATTTTTTTGCTTGCATACCCATTTGGTGTTGTGTTATAATTCCATGCGTATGGGTATGCGCTGTGGAAACGCATATATCACACACCCGGGAGGACCGGCGGATTGTGCCTTTGACATGGGTGGCCCGCATGGGATGAGCCCCGGGGAGGAATAATAACAAGGAGGATTTTAAAATGTCAGTTATTTCCATGAAGCAGCTTCTCGAAGCAGGCGTACACTTTGGTCATCAGACCCGCCGCTGGAACCCCAAGATGAAGGAATACATCTTCACCGAGCGCAACGGCATCTACATCATCGACCTGCAGAAGACCGTTAAGAAGGCAGAAGAGGCCTACAACTTCATCCGCAGCGTTGCCGAGAATGGCGACAGCGTTCTCTTCGTAGGCACCAAGAAGCAGGCCCAGGAGTCCATTGAGCAGGAAGCTAAGCGCTGCGAGATGTACTTTGTAAACCAGCGCTGGCTGGGCGGTATGCTTACCAACTTCAAGACCATCCAGACCCGTATCGCCAAGCTGCGCAAGATCGAAAAGATGGAAGCCGATGGCGACTTCGCTTTGCTGCCCAAGAAGGAAGTTATCAAGCTCAAGGCCGAGCAGGAAAAGCTTGAGAAGAACCTCTCCGGCATCAAGGAAATGAAGAAGCTCCCCGGCGCCATGTTCGTAGTAGACCCCCGCAAGGAGCACATTGCCGTTCTGGAAGCCCGCTCCCTGGGTATTCCCGTTGTTGCCATCGTTGACACCAACTGCGACCCCGATGAAGTAGACTACGCCATCCCCGGCAACGATGACGCTATCCGCGCGGTCAAGCTGATCGCCTCCAAGATGGCTGACGCCGTTCTGGAAGGCCGTCAGGGCGAGCAGATGCAGGATGTTGCCGAAGAGGCAGTTTCCGGCGACGAGTTTTAATCAGTACAATACACATTTACAGGAGGTCAGATAGATATGTTTACCGCTAAAGACGTAATGAACCTTCGTGAAATGAGCGGCGCCGGCATGATGGACTGCAAGAAAGCCCTCACCGAGTGCAACGGCGACATGGATAAGGCCATGGATTACCTCCGCGAAAAGAGCCTTGCCGCTTCTGCCAAGAAGGCTTCCCGCATTGCCGCCGAGGGTATCGTAGCCAGCTACATCTCCGAGGATGCAAAGGTAGCTTCCATCGTAGAAATGAACTGCGAGACCGACTTCGTTGCCAAGACCGATGACTTCAAGTCTCTGGTATCCCGGATTGCCAAGCTGGTTGCCGAAAAGAACCCCGCCGACGTTGACGCCCTTATGGCTATGGATTGCGGCGATGGCACCGTTGCCGAGCTGGTAACCCGTGCCGTAGCCAAGATCGGCGAGAAGATCACCATCCGCCGCTTTGCCCGCAAGGAAGGCGCTCTCGTGGATACATACATCCATCTGGGCGGCAAGATTGGCGTTCTGGTTGAGGCCGGCTGTGACTGCGATAAGGCCAAGGCCGTTATCCACGATGTAGCCATGCACATCGCCGCCGCGAAGCCCACCGCCCTCTGCCGCGAGGACGTTGACCAGTCCGATATAGAGAAAGAGCGCGAGATACTCAAGGCTCAGGCCCTCAACGAGCCCAAGCCCAAGCCCATCAACATCATCGAGAAGATGGTTGAAGGCCGTATCGCCAAATACTTTAAGGAAGTTTGCCTCCTTGAGCAGCCCTTCGTTAAGAACCCCGATGAGAGCGTTGCTCAGATGCTGGGCGATGTGGAGATCAAGGGCTTTGTTCGCTTCGAGATGGGCGAAGGCCTCGAGAAGCGTCAGGACAACTTCGCTGAAGAAGTTATGGGCCAGATGAACAAATAACAGCTAAACCCCATAAAGCAATTAATCCCCCGGAATCCGCTCCGGGGGATTTTTTGTAAAGAGAAAACCACCAGCAGTGCTGGTGATTCCAAAAAGCTTTAGCTATGCCCAGGCCCGCTGCAGCGGAAAGCCTCCCCTGTGTAAGGGGAGGTGCCCAGTGCATACACTGGGCGGAGGGGTTGTTCTAATAGTGACAATCCCTCAGTCAGCTTCGCTGACAGCTCCCTTTACACAAGGGAGCCCTGGGCGCTGCCGCGCCAGTGCATAACATAAAAACCGACCTATGATCGTAACCATAGGTCGGTTTAACTGTCTTACGACCACCGCCCGATCGCTCCGGGGGATTCTTTGTTTTGTCCGGGGAAGGCTCGGTTCTTTTCTTTCTATATAATATTATGCAATGAATGCTGTATGTATATATAGTGCAGGAAATTAGCGGCATATTTTGAACAAAATATGCACTATAAAAGTATTGCAAAAATATTGCAAAAATGTTATGCTTACTAAAAAAGTGGCATTCAAATACGAAATATTTTAAGGAGGCTTATTTTTTATGAGAATTTCCATAAAGTTTATGGCACTGGCGCTGACCCTGTGCCTCGTGCTGTCTATGATACCGGGGATGGCAATGGCGGTGGATGGAAACACTTCTCCTAATCCTGATGCAGAGGTCACTCCATCTGCAGATCCATCTGCATCACCTGTGCCTACTGGCAACGGCGGCGGTATCGACCTCAAATACACCGGCGGCAACAGCTTCAGCACCAGCAATTCTGCTGTTCCTACCGGCGTTGAAATTGACAACGTGCCCGTTTCCTTCACCGGCGACGGCAGAAACTTTACCGTAAGCTGCATAAAGCCCGACGCAAAGTGGGTAACCGTTCGCTGGAACAGCACTTCTGTTACCACCAACTTTACTCCTGACGCCGATGCATACTGCTCTTCCACGAACATCCCCAAGACCGGCGACGCGTCCCTGGCTGCTTTCGTGGTAATGGCGATAGTCGCCGCCGCAGGCGCTGTGCGCAGGAAGTAATATAATATCCCCTTTCACGCAAAGCCCCCTTTTTACCGGGGGCTTTTTGTTATATAATAGTAACCGGCAATAGTCCTTTCCCATTATTTCAATATAGAGGTGCTTTATATGCTCAAATACAAAAGAATATCCCTCAAGCTGTCCGGCGAGGCCATGGGCGGCGATCAGGCAATAGACTTTGACAAGGCGGAGGCCATAGCCTCCCAGGTGGCGAAGCTCCATGAGCTTGGCGTGGAGATAGGCATAACAATCGGCGGCGGCAATATCTGGCGGGGCCGCTCCTCCGGCGATATGGACCGCAACCGCGCGGATCAGATGGGCATGCTGGCAACCGTGATAAATTCCCTTGCGGTGCAGGATTGCCTGCTTAAAATGGGCGTGCCGGCGGTAGTAATGTCTTCCATAGATATGCCCCGCATTGCGGACGGATACTCCTCCCGTGGGGCACAGGCGGCCCTTGACGCGGGCAAGGTGGTCATATTCGCGGGCGGCAGCGGACTGCCCTTCTTTTCCACGGATACCGCTGCGGCCCTCAAGGCGGCGGAGATTGGAGCGGACGCAATGTTCCTTGCCAAGAATGTTGACGCCATATATTCCGACGATCCCAAGAAGAACCCGGACGCCCTGCGCTATTCCCATCTCACATACGACGAGGTGATTGAGAAGGAGCTTAAGGCCACCGACCTTACCGCCATCACCCTCTGCAAGGAGCAAAACATACCCATACTGGCCTTCGCCATGGCAGACCCGGAAAACGCAGTAAAGGCCGTGCGGGGCGAGAGCGTGGGTACCCTTATAGACAACATAAAGCAGGCGAATTAACGGGAGGCAATGTGAAGAATCTTTATTTGGGGATTGTGCAAGAAGATTGTTTCCTGTAAAATATACCTGTGAATTTTACCAAACAAGAAACTTTTCAGGAGGTTCAAATATGGACGCTGTTGCAACCGCAAAGGAAAAAATGACCAAGACCATATCCGTGCTGGAGCGTGACCTTGGAACCCTCAAGGCAGGGCGTGCAAACCCTCAGGCATTGGACAGGATTTTTGTGGACTACTACGGCTCTCCCATGCCCATAAACCAGCTGGGCAACATTTCCTCCCCCGAGGCAAGGCTGCTGGTCATCTCCCCCTATGACGCATCCATGATTAAGGAAATAGAAAAGGCCATCCAGAAGTCCGATTTGGGCATCAACCCCAATAACGACGGCCGTGTGATACGCCTTGTGTTCCCCGAGCTTACCGAGGAGCGCCGCAAGGAGCTGGTGAAGGTTGTCCGCAAGAAGGGAGAGGAAGCAAAGGTTGCCATCCGCTCCATCCGCAGGGATGCCAACGACGCCATCAAGAAGGCCAAGAAGGACGGCGAGCTTACCGAAGACGATCAGAAAAAGCAGGAGGAACAGGCTCAGAAAGCCACCGACAGCTTTATCAAAGATATCGACAGGATAATCGCCGATAAGGAAAAGGAGATAATGACGGTTTGATATCCGTATTGGGATATGAGCTGAGCCGGGCGATAAAGCTGCTTGAAGAGGCGGGGTATCAGGTTGCCTGTACCGAGACCCGCAGCCGCAAAGGCGTAAGCGGCAGTGAAAAGCGGGTGGTTCGGCAGCGCATAGCCGACGGACAGGCGGAGCTTGTTTGGGCGGTATTTAAAACTGACTGCGAAAATGGGGGATAGCGGGTCTTTCCGCATCCCCTTTTGTATCGGAGGATAATATTCAAATGGTGAAGATTCAGCCTGAAACTGTGGGCCTTGGGGCAGAACTGCCAAGGCACGTGGGCATAATAATGGACGGCAACGGCCGCTGGGCCACCCGCAGGGGATTGCCCAGAAAGCTGGGCCATCGAGCGGGCATGGAGCGGCTTAGGGGACTTATCCGTTTTTCCTCGGATATCGGCATAGAGGTCCTGTCCCTGTACGCGTTTTCAACGGAAAACTGGAAGCGGCCCAAGGAGGAAGTTGGTGCGCTGTTTGAGCTGTTTATGGAGTATTTCCTAAGCGAATTGGATGACCTTCATAAGAACGGCGTATGCATACGCATAATGGGGGATATGTCCGCCTTCCCGGAGAAAATGCAGAGGGCTATGGAGGAGGCCATGACAAAAACGGCGAATAATCCCGGCCTTAAGCTCAATATCGCGCTGAATTACGGCAGCCGCGCGGAGGTTGTTCGGGCGACAAACATACTGGTGCAGAAAGGCGAGCCTGTGGATGAGAAATCCCTCATGAACGCCCTCTATACGGCGGGATTGCCCGACCTTGATCTTATAATACGCACCGCCGGGGAGCGGCGCCTTTCAAACTTTATGCTGCTGCAGGCGGCCTATGCGGAGCTGGTGTTTACCGACGTTACCTTCCCTGATCTTACGGATGAGGAATACGCAAGCTGCATAAGGGAATATCAGCACCGAACCAGGCGGTTCGGCGCAGTAGTGGAGAAGTGATATGTTAAAGAGAATAGTCGTTGGAATAGCGCTGGTGGGGCTTTTTGCGTCGCTGCTGCTCCTTGGGGGAGCGTTTCGTATGATAGTATTCTCCCTTGCGGCGGTAATAGCCGTATATGAGATGGGAAAGCTGCTCCGCTCAAAGGGATACAGGCCCTGCATGGCGCTGCTGTATGTTTTTGCGGCGCTGCACTATGTATCCATAGCCCGTTTTGGCTATCCCCTGATGCTTATAATATGGTTTCTCTGCATAATAGCCATAGCTGTGGAGCGGATATTCTCAAAGAAACGCACTACCGAGGACGCGATGGCATCGCTGATGATAATGGTTTATCCACTGATGCTTTTTGCGGCGCTGGCGCTGGTGATATCCGGAAGCGTGCGCTCGGCGGGGACCATGCTTGGTATGCTGCTGGTGTTTGCCTGTCCCCTCCTTGGGGATACAATGGCGTTTTTTGTGGGCTCGTTTTTAGGCAGGCGTAAGCTCTGCCCCCATATCAGCCCCAAGAAGACCGTTGAAGGCAGCATAGGCGGCTTTATAGGCGGTGCGCTGGGCGGATTGCTTTGCTGGCTGCTGCAGCCCGTATGGGGTTTTAGCTATTCGCTTCTTCCCATGCTTATAGTGGGGTTTGTCTGCGGAGGCATAGGCCAGATAGGCGATCTTTTCGCCTCTGTGCTTAAGCGCTGGGCGGATATAAAGGATTACGGCAATCTTTTCCCGGGACACGGCGGCGTTATGGACAGGCTGGACAGCGTTCTGATGTGCGCCCCCATAGTGCTGTGCTATATATATTTGGTATAATGGTATGAAAAAAGTAGCGGTACTGGGCTGCACCGGCTCTATAGGCCGGCAGGCTCTGGAGGTTATAAGGGCCAACCCGGATAAATTCAAAGTGACCGCCATATGCGCCGGAAGGGACGCGGTTAGGGTGGCTGAACAGGCTGCGGAGTTTGCCCCGGACTATATCGGAATGGCGGAGGGCGGCGCCGGTGACAAACTGAAAGGCCTTGGCGTAAAGGGAAGGATAATATCCGGACCGGAGGCTTCGTGCGAGATCGCCGCCCTTGAGCAGGCGGATATAATAGTAAACGGCATAAGCGGATACGCAGGCATGAGGCCGCTGCTTGCGGCACTGAAAGCTGGCAAGACAGTGGCCCTTGCAAATAAAGAAAGCATAGTCTGCGCTCATGGCCTTGTTAAGGATGTGCTTGCGAAGCACGGCGGCAGCATAATTCCGGTGGACAGCGAGCAGAACGCCATTTTTCAGTGCCTGGCTGCGGGCAGCCATGGCGAGGTGGACAGGCTTATACTAACTGCATCAGGCGGCCCTTTCCGCACATATACTAAAGAGCAGCTTCGCTTTGTTACTCCCCGGCAGGCGGGCAACCATCCCACATGGAGCATGGGTCCCAAAATCACCATAGACTCTGCTACACTCTTTAATAAGGGGCTGGAGATAATGGAAGCCAGCTACCTGTTTGATATTCCGGGGAAGCGTATAAGCGTGCTGGTGCATCCCGAAAGCATAGTTCATTCAATGGTGGAATTCAGAGACGGCTGTACCATGGCGCAGCTTTCAATGCCGGATATGCGCCTTGCCATACAATACGCCCTTACATATCCCGAAAGGATATGCGGTGAATTCGGCAGGCTGAGCCTTGAGAAAGCTGGAAAGCTTACCTTCTTCGCCCCGGACAGGGAAAAATTTCCCGCATTGGACCTTGCCTATGAGGCGCTTAGGGATGGACGGCGGCTGCCCATAGCCTATAACGGCGCAAACGAGGTGGCTGTGGAGCTGTTTTTGCAGGGAAAGATAAGATTTACGGACATATGGGAAGTGGTGGAGTACGCCATGGCCCATATGGACAAGGGAGAAATAACCTCCCTTGATGATATAGAACAAACCGACAGACAGGCAAGGGAACTTGCCATGAGAAAGGGAACAAATTGAGCGGTATTTTCTCAATAATCGGCGCACTGCTTGTGCTTACGGTGTTGATATTTTTCCATGAGCTGGGCCATTTTTACGTTGGCAAAAAGCTGGGCTTTCGCATAGACGAATTTGCCATAGGCATGGGCCCGGTGGTGGCCAGCAAGGAAAAGAACGGCACGCGCTATGCCCTGAGGGCACTGCCAATAGGCGGAATGTGTATGTTTCACGGGGAGGATCAGGAAGGAAACGACCCGGACAGCTTTGCCTCACAGCCCGTATGGAAGCGTATGCTGGTGGTGGCGGCAGGTCCTTTTATGAACATAGTGCTGGCTGTGCTGCTGGCGATAGTTATACTTATGGCCTATGGCGAATATATGCCGGGCATAGTTGAGATATCCGGCACGGATACCCCCGCTGCCCAGGCGGGCCTGCAGGCCGGGGATATAATACTTGCGGTAGACGATACCGAGATAACCTACTATACCGACTGCATACCTGCTATCGACAGCGCAGACGGCGCCGGGGCGGATATTACCGTGCGCCGGGGGGATGAGAATATCACCCTCAGGGTGAATGACATATTCGACCCGGAGACCGGTGAAAACCGATTGGGCATAATAATATCCCCGGTGCGGCTGAAATACGGCTTGTTTGGCGCAATAGGCAATTCCCTGCGCTATGTTTGGGATATGGTAGTTGAGATGGTAAAGGTAATCGGTAGCCTGTTTACCACCGGAATACAAAGCGGCGATGTGGCAGGGCCTGTGGGCACCATAAGCCTTATCGGTCAGGCCGTGCGTGCGGGTTTTGAGGTTGTTCTCCGCATGGGTGTGCTGCTCAGTATAAACCTTGGCATAATGAACGTACTGCCTATTCCCGCCCTGGATGGCGGAAGGCTGCTGATAATGACCATAGAGCTGATACGTGGAAAGGCTCTGCCTCCCGAAAAGGAGGGCATGATACACCTTGCGGGATTCGTGCTGCTGTTCGGCCTTATGATAATGCTTACATTTATGGACGTAAGGAATCTATTTGGATAACAGGGCAAACGTGGGGGGAAGGAATGAGAAACACAATGCGGGTGACTGCAGGCGGCGTTGCCATAGGCGGCGGCGCTCCCATCACCATACAATCCATGACAAATACCGACACTGCGGATGTAAACGCCACGGTGGAGCAGATACTGCGCCTTGAAAGAGCGGGCTGTGAAATAGTCCGTTCTTCGGTATACAATGAGGACTGCGTTAAGGCCATACCCCAAATACGGGAAAGGATACATATCCCGTTGGTCGCCGATATACACTTCGACTATCGCCTTGCCATAGGCGCAATTGAACAGGGCGTGGACAAGCTGCGCTTTAACCCCGGCAATATAGGCGGGGAGGACAGGGTGCGCCTGCTTACGGACTGCGCAAAGGCTCACGGCGTACCCCTTCGCATAGGGGTGAACGGCGGCTCCCTTGAAAAAGAGCTGCTGCATAAATACGGCGGGCCCACCCCTGAGGCGCTGGTGGAAAGCGCCCTCGCTCATGCGGCGATACTGGAAAAACAGCATTTTTATGACTCCGTGATATCCATAAAATCCTCCTCCGTAAAGGACACGGTGGAGGCATACAGGCTGATAAGCGCAAGGTGCGATTATCCCCTGCATATCGGCGTAACCGAGGCGGGCGGGGGCGAAATGGCCCTCGTAAAATCCGCCGCCGCCATGGGGGCGTTGCTTGTGGACGGCATAGGGGACACCATGCGCATATCCATGACCGGGGATCCTGTGCAGGAGATACACGCCGCAAAGGCCATATTGAAGGCTGTAGGCATCCGCCGTGAGGGTATCGAGATAATAAGCTGTCCCACCTGCGGACGCACCTGCACAGACCTTTCCGCCGCCGTTGAGCGGGTGGAAAAGGCTTTGCCCAATGATAAAGGCTACCTTAAGGTTGCGGTGATGGGCTGCGTGGTAAATGGGCCGGGCGAAGCAAGAGAAGCGGATATAGGCATAGCCTTCGGCAAGGGGGGCTGCGCGTTGTTTAAAAAGGGAGAGCACTTTAAGACCATTCCCCTTGAGGGGGCTGTAGACGCGCTGATAGCCGAGGCGCAGGCTATGCTGGAGGGAAGGAAAGACTGACATGGACCAGAGGTTGGAGAGCCTTTTTGAAAAATACGGCTTGGCCGGGGCGGCAATAGCCGAGGCAAACCTGAATAAGCGGGATAAAAAGCTGGCGGTGCTGCTTACTGCGGGCCGTATTACCCGCACAAAAAATATCTCTGCCCTGGAAAATGATCTCGAGGTTTTTATGCCCGGATGCGCCGTTGAGGTGCGGATAAAGTGCGAAAATATCGCCGAGCTGATCTCCGCGGGGGATAAGGACACCATGGACGCGCTTCGCGACAGCTGGTGCGACATTCAGCCTGTGGTGCGCCCAGCCATGGCAAATTCCGTATGGGAGGCAAGGGGCAACGAGCTGTTGGTTCGTGTGCCGGAGCAGCTTATAGCCCTTGCGGATAACCCCTCCCTTGCCCGCAGCGCAGAGGCGTATTATCGGCGGGTGTTCGGCGCGGAGGTTCAGATAAAGCTTTCCACCGATAAGGATATACAGCCTGTTATCGCAGAGGATAAGCGGGAACCCGTTCGGCAGGCGCAAAAGACCGTGAACAAGCAGCCCGCACAAAAGAAGGATTCCGACAAGGCGGAGCTGATAATGGGCAAGGCGATACGCAAGGCCGCCATAATACAGCAGAGCACCGTGGATGAAAGCATGGGCTTCGTTACCATAAAGGGCGAGATAATCTCCTCCGAAACCACAAAGCGCAAAAACGGCGGCAGTATACTTACCGTGGTGATAAGCGACCATACAAATACCCTGCCCTGCAAGGTATTCCTTGAGCAGGGGCAGGAAGAAACCATAGAAAAAGCCCTGTCCGATGTAAAGAAAAAGGGCGACTATCTTGTGGTGGCCGGCCGATACGGCATGGATCAGTGGCTGCGACGAATGTGCGTATATCCAAGGGATATTGGCAGGATGCCAAGAGAGGTTCGCAAGGACACCGCAGAGGAAAAGCGCGTTGAGCTGCATCTTCATACCAAGATGTCCAGCATGGACGGCCTTACTTCGGTGAAGGATGCAATAAAGACCGCCGCAGGCTGGGGCCATCGTGCCATAGCCATAACCGACCACGGCGTGGTACACGCCTTCCCGGATGCGGTCGCTCAGGCAGATAAGCTTGCGAAGGATGGAAAGGACATAAAGGTATTGCTGGGGGTGGAAGGCTACCTTCTGCCGGACAGCGAGCTGATTGAGCGTCAGAATGAATACGTGGCGGTAGCCATCACCTCAGCCCCCGGTATAAAGCTGGATGAGGTATACGAAATAGCGGCGGTGCGCTTTGATGAGCATGGGGAAAAGGAAAGACTATACATAGTTATAGACAGCGGCGCCGCCCTTACCGAGGATATTGCGAGCGCAACGGGCCTTACACAGCAGGCTTTGTCAAACGGCGTGCCCATGGGGGAGGCGCTGAATATGCTTTCGGATTTCGTGGGCGGCAGCGTAAAGGTTGCCGAAAATACAGACTGCCTTGAATCTTTGAGGCTCCACGGAGAGCGATTTGAGCTTAAGACGGATACCCATTGCGTAAACACCGGAATGCTGTACCATTATCTTCACAGGGAGAGCAAGCAGACGGATATTTCCGCCATGCTCAATACCTACGGCTTGGATATGCCCACAGGCGGCGCCCTTGGCAGGGCAAGAGCCACAGCCGCCGTGATGAACAGGCTGCTTGGGGAAATGGCGGATAAGAACATACAAAAGCTGCCCCTTACCGAAGCCATACCTCAGGAAAAGGCCAGGGGAAAGCGGCAGACATACCATATAATCATAATCGCCCAAAACCACGAGGGGCTTATGAACCTGTACAGGCTGGTATCATATGCCCATCTTGAGCACCTGAGGAAGGTTCCCCGTATCCCGAGAAGCCTGCTGCTGATGCATCGGGAGGGGCTTATAGTGGGATCCGCCTGCGAGGCGGGCGAGTTATTCAGGACAATGCTCAAGGGTGCGGATGAGGAAACCCTGCGCTCCGTGGCGGAGATGTATGATTTCCTTGAAATTCAGCCCATAGCCAACAACGCCTTCCTTATGCGAAACGGCACGGTAAAGGACGAGGAAGGCTTAAGGGATTTCAACAGGCGCATAGTCGCGTTGGGCGAGGAACTGGGGAAGCCTGTGGTTGCCACGGGAGACGTTCATTTCCTTGAGCCGGACCATGCGCAGTTCCGCAGCATTATAATGCACGCACGGGGCTTTGAGGATGCGGAGGAACAGGCGCCGCTTTATTTCCGCACAACTGACGATATGCTCAATGAGTTTGCCTATCTGGGGGAGGAAAAGGCCAAAGAGGTGGTGATCACCAATCCCAACATGATAGCGGACAGCTGCGACAGGATGAAGGCGTTCCTCTCCGAAAAGGGCACATACGCCCCCACATTCCCCGGAGCAAACGAGGAGCTTCGGGATATGTCCATGAAGTGCGCCCATGAGATGTATGGCGACGAATTGCCAGAGGTGGTTCAGAAGCGTCTTGACAAGGAGCTGAATTCCATAATTGGCAACGGATACGCATCCTTGTACCTTATGGCCCAGAGGCTGGTGCAGAAGTCCATGAGCGACGGATATCTGGTTGGCTCCAGAGGTTCCGTGGGATCTTCCTTCGTTGCCAATATGGCGGGTATAACCGAGGTAAATGCCCTTCAGCCCCATTATGTGTGCCCAAACTGCCGCCACAGCGATTTTGACGTGGACCGCACGCTATATGCCTGCGGCGTGGATATGCCGGATGCAAATTGCCCGGTATGCGGCACAAAATACAAAAAACTGGGCTATGAGATACCCTTTGAGGTATTCCTGGGCTTTAAGGGAGACAAGACCCCTGATATAGACCTTAACTTTTCCGGCGAGTATCAGCCCGTTGCACATAAATTCACCGAGGTAATGTTCGGCGAGGGCCATGCCTTCCGTGCGGGCACCATATCCGGCATAAAGGATAAGACGGTGTACGGCTACGTTAAGGCATACTGCGAGGATAATGGCATCGCTGTCAATCGTGATGAAATGGACAGGCTGGTGCAGGGCTGCTCCGGCGTAAAGAAGACCACGGGTCAGCATCCCGGCGGCATAGTTATCGTGCCCCAGGAAAATGACATAATGGAGTTCACCCCAATACAGTATCCCGCAGACCGGTCGGATGGTGACACCATAACCACCCATTTCGACTTCCACGCAATGGACGACAGGCTGGTAAAGCTGGACATACTGGGCCACGACGATCCCACGGTCCTTAAGATGCTTAAGGATATCACCGGCCTTGACCCACAGACGATACCCCTGGACGATCCCGAGACCATGCGCATATTCTCATCCAGCGAGCCCCTGGGAATAACTCTTGATGAGCTGGACTGCGACGTGGGCAGCATCGCCATACCGGAATTCGGCACTACCTTCGTTCGCCAGATGCTTAAGGATACCCGTCCCACCACCATGGAGGAGCTGGTGCGCATATCCGGTCTTTCCCACGGCACGGACGTATGGCTGGGCAACGCACAGGATCTGGTGCTCAGCGGCACCGCCACCCTTTCACAGGTAATATGCACCCGAGATGATATAATGAACTACCTTATACTTCGCGGCGGCGATCCATCCATGTCCTTCAAAACCATGGAAAGCGTGCGAAAGGGCAGAGGCGTTACCCCCGAAATGGAGGAGCATATGCGCTCCATAGACACCCCGGAGTGGTTTATAGACAGCTGCAAAAAGATAAAATATATGTTCCCCCGTGCCCATGCGGCGGCGTATGTTATGATGGCGTTCCGGGTGGCCTATTACAAGGTTCATCTGCCCATAGCCTTCTATACGGTATACTTTTCCGTGCGCGCGGATGCATTTGACATTGCCCAGGCGGCGGGGGGCGCCGAAAAGGTGCTTGCCAATATAAACGCCATAAAGAAAAAGGGCAACGATACGGATAACAAGGAGGCAGACCTGCTAACAATACTGGAAGTGGTATATGAGATGAACAAGCGGGGTATAGAGCTGCTGCCCATAGACCTGTACAAATCCAAAGCCACGGAGTTCGTTATAGAGGGGGATAAGATAAGGCCTCCTTTCTCCGCCATTGCGGGTGTTGGCGGCAATGCCGCCATAGGTATAGCCGAGGGGGCAAAGGGGGGAGAATATACCTCCATAGAAAACTTCCAAGCCCGCACAGGCGCCAACTCCGCCGTTGTAAAGGCCCTTTCAGAGCTTGGCTGCCTTGATGGGATGCCGGAGACGGACCAGCTTAGCCTGTTTTAGCAGAATTTGCTTGCAATGGGGCTTATTCTCTGGTATAATTTCATTGTTGGACGGCAAATAGCCGTAGTTGTGTTATTTAAGAGTGGGTGTATTCCCGCTCTTTTGTTTTGAAAGTGGAGGATTTCATGAAAACTATAGATGCGGTTGACGCCCTGCTGCGGCCTGTGGTTACTCAAATGGGCTACGAGCTGGACGAGGTGGAGTTCATCAAAGAGCACGGCAACTGGGTGCTTACCCTGTATATCGAAAAGCCCGACAGCACAGTAACGCTGGACGACTGTGAGGCGGTGAGCCGTGCGGTGGACCCCATTCTTGACGAGGCGGACCCCATCGAGCAGGCCTATTACCTTAGTGTGTCTTCCATAGGCATTGACAGGCCGCTGAAGAAGGAGCGCGACTATGAGCGCAACCTTGGAAACAGGATAACCGCAAAGCTTTATGCCCCACAGAAGGGTAAAAAGGAATTCACCGGCGAGCTTACGGCATATGATGAGGCAAGCTTTACGCTGAATATAGACGGCAGCGAGATGAAGATACTGCGCAAGGATGCTTCTTCCGTAAAGCCTTACATAGACTTTAACAGCCTTGCCACCGTGGATATTAACGATAATTATTTTGACAATATAGAGATTGAAGAGGAGAATGAATAATGAACGCCGAATTCATAGAGGCTCTTAACGCCATCGAAAAAGAACGGGGAATAAACAAGGATATACTTATTGACGCCTTCGAATCTGCCCTTATCGCCGCCTATAAGCGCAACTACGGCGCAGCGGGCAACGTTCGTGCCGCCGTTGACCGTGACACCGGCGAGGTGCAGATATTCGCCTCCAAAACCGTAGTTGAAGAGGTTGAAAATCCTTACTGCGAGCTGACCCTCGAGCAGGCCAAGAAGGTAAACGCATTGTATGAGGTGGGCGATGTACTTGAAGAGGAAGTTGACCCACGCAAATTTGGCCGCATAGCCGCCCAGACCGCAAAGCAGGTGGTAGTGCAGCGTATCCGTGAGGCAGAGCGCGGCGTTATCTTCGATGAATTCGTAGAGAAGGAAAACGAAGTCCTCACCGCCATAGTTCAGCGTGCGGAAAAGAACGGCATATTTGTGGAGCTGGGCAAGACCGATGGCTTCCTTGCCCTTACCGAGACCATTGCCGGCGAGACATATGAGACCAGCGACCGCATAAAGGTATATGTCCTTGAGGTGCGCAAAACCAACAAGAGCCCTCAGGTAATCGTATCCCGCACCCATCCCGGCCTTGTAAAGCGCCTGTTTGAGCTGGAGGTTCCGGAAATACAGACCGGCATAGTGCAGATTAAGTCCATCGCCCGTGAGGCAGGCTTCCGCACCAAGGTAGCCGTGTATTCTTCAGATCCTCAGGTGGATGCCGTTGGCGCCTGCGTTGGTCAGAAGGGCATCCGCGTAGAGCGCATAGTAAACGAGCTGCACAATGAAAAGATAGACATAATCGAGTGGGATTCCGATTCCGCCGTGTATATTGCAAAGGCCTTGAGCCCCGCCAGGGTAATGATGGTTTACATCAACGAGGCGGAGAAGGCCGCAAAGGTAATAGTTCCGGATAATCAGCTTTCCCTTGCCATAGGCAAGGAAGGCCAGAACGTACGCCTCGCCGCTAAGCTTACCGGCTGGAAGATAGACATAAAGAGCCAGACCCAGGCAGAGCAGGATATGGACATTGCCGAGGCGGATCAGTCCGCAGAGGCAATTGAGGCTATTGAGGAATAATATCCCAAGGGGTCATTGGAGGACACAATGGCAAAGAAAGTGCCCATGAGAATGTGCGTTGGCTGCCGGGAGATGAAGCCCAAAAAGGAACTGCTGCGCATAGTGCGCTCTCCGGAGGGAGAGGTAAGCGTGGACAGAACCGGCAAGGCATCAGGCAGGGGCGCCTATATATGCCCCAGCGCAGAATGCCTTAACAAGGCCGAGAAGATACGGGCCCTTGAGCGGGCGCTGGAGCACAGCGTAAGCAAAGAGGTATTTGAAAAGCTGCGCGATGAGATGAGTGCCGATGAACAGTAACAGAATCCGAACTGCCCTTGGCTTTGCCATGAGAGCGGGAAAGTGCATATCCGGGGATTTCGTCTGCGAGAAGGCGGTAAAAGGCAAAACCGCCCTTGCAGTGGTCATGGACGAGGGTGTGTCGGACGCCACACGGGAAAGATACGCCGGAATGTGCGAAAGGGCAGGCATACCCTGCGTTTTAGTGGAAGATTTGGGCAGGGCCATAGGAAAAGACAACCGCATGATCGCTGCGGTAACGGATGTGGGGTTTGCCCGCATGATAAGGGAAGCCATGGAGGCTTCAGAGTAATTACACTTGGGGGTAATGATAAATGGCAAAAAAGACTATTGATTCAGCACGGGAATTCGAAGCCAAGGCAAAGGAGCTGTTTGAGCAGGTCAAACGTATGCAGAACGACCTGAGTTCTGCCATACAGTCCGTAAAGCGGGCAGAGAGCGAGCTGATGGATAAGGAGAGAAAGGCTGAAAAGGAGCGCATAGAGCGTGAACGTGCCGAGCGCCTGCGGGAGGTACTTTCCAGCGATGCCAATCTTGCCTTCCATTCAGGCACCGATGAACCTGAAATTCAGCTTGAGCCCAAGGCGGTCGTTGAGAAGGCAGCCGAGGCCCCCAAGGCGGAGCCCATTAAAGAAGAACCGCCCAAGGTGGAACGGCCCAAGGCGGAACAGCCCAAGGATGAGCCTGTGGTAATTCAGCAGCGTCCCCAGCGTGAACCCCAGCGCAGGGATAACGTCCGCCCGGACAGCAGGCAGGAGCGCCCCGCAAGGCCTCAGGAGCGGCAACAGACCCAAGGTCAGCAGCAGCGCCCCCTAAGGCCGGACAACAGGCCCCAGAGCCAGCAGCGCACCGCCTCCGCCCAGAGCGGCTATCAGGCAAGACCCGCCGCGCGCACCGCGGAATCCGCTCCCGGCGGAAGAGACCAGGGCAAGAACCGGGGCTTCCAGAAGGCGGTCAACAGGGATGATGAGCGCAAGGCGCCTAAGAATAAGAAAACCATAATGAAGGAGAACAGCCGCGCCGGTGGATGGGATGACGATACTCCCATGGGACGCAAGCAGAAGCGCAAGCAGCAGCCCGTTCACAAGCCGGAACCCGTAAAGATCGAGAAAGCGGTACTTACAACAGAGATGATAACAGTAAAGGACCTTTCAGAAAAGATCGGCAAACCCGCCGCCGAGATAATCAAAAAGCTGTTTATCCTGGGCATAATGGCAACCATTAATCAGGAGATAGATTATGATACCTGCTCCCTTATCGCCGCAGATTACGGCATCGAGTTGGAGCTGAATATAGCCAAGACTGCCGAGGATGTTCTAAACGAGAGCGTTGAAGAAGCCGACGCCGAGGAGAACCTGGTCAGCCGTCCTCCCGTTGTTACCATAATGGGCCACGTTGACCACGGCAAGACCTCCCTGCTTGACGCTTTCCGTGAGAGCAGCATAACCGAGGGCGAGGCCGGCGGTATCACCCAGCACATAGGCGCATACACCGTTACCTGCAACGGTCGCACTATCACCTTCATCGACACTCCCGGTCATGAGGCGTTCACCTCCATGCGTGCCCGCGGCGCACAGGTTACGGATATAGTAATACTTGTGGTTGCGGCGGACGACGGCATAATGCCCCAGACCGTAGAGGCCATAAACCACGCCAAGGCGGCTGGCGTGCCCATCATCGTGGCGATCAATAAGATAGACAAAGACACCGCCAACCCCGACAGAGTTACCCAGCAGCTCACCGAGCATGGCCTGGTTACCGAAGAATGGGGCGGCGATACCATCTGCGTACCTGTTTCCGCAAAGAAGCGCACGAACCTGGATACCCTGCTTGAGATGGTTCTGCTTCAGGCGGATGTTCTTGAGCTTAAGGCCAATCCATCCCGCGCGGCCCGTGGTACCATCATCGAGGCGGAGCTGGATAAGGGCAGGGGCCCCGTGGCTACTGTTCTCGTGCAGAACGGTACCCTCAAGATAGGCGATCCCATTGTTGCCGGCGTTGCCTTTGGCCGTGTTCGCGCTATGATGGACGACAAGGGCAGGCGTGTTACCGAGGCCGGCCCCAGCCAGCCTGTTGAGGTGCTGGGCTTTGGCGAGGTTCCTGCCGCAGGCGATGTTATGAACGTTGCCGAGGTGGATAAACTGTCCCGTCAGGTCGCTGAGGAGCGCCGTGATCGCATAAAGGCGGAGCAGCTCAAGAACATGTCCAAGGTATCCCTTGACGACCTGTTCAGCCAGATTGCCGCAGGCAACGTGAAGGATCTGAACATAATAGTAAAGGCAGACGTTCAGGGTACCGTTGAGGCCATCAGGCAGGCTCTTGAAAAGCTGTCCAATGATGAAGTCCGTGTGCGCTGCATACATGGCGGCGTAGGCGCCATAACCGGCTCGGATATAGTATTCGCCTCCGCGTCCAATGCGCTGGTTATCGGCTTTAACGTTCGTCCCGATGCGGCGGCCCGTGAAGCGGCTGAGCGTGAAAAGGTGGATATGCGCACATACAGCGTAATCTACAACGTTATCGAGGACGTTGAAGCGGCCATGAAGGGTATGTTTGCTCCCGTATTCAAGGAAGTTGCCATTGGCAGCGCGGAAGTACGCAATACCTTCAAGGTCAGCGGCGTAGGCACCATTGCAGGCGCATATGTAAAGGACGGCAAGGTGACCCGCTCCGCTCAGGTTCGTGTTGTTCGCGGCGGCATAGTCATCCACGAGGGCAAGATCGCCTCCCTGAAGCGCTTTAAGGACGACGCCAAGGAAGTTGCCGCAGGCTACGAGTGCGGTATAGGCATAGAGAACTTCAACGACATCCGCGAGGGCGACATTATCGAAGCGTTCGTAATGGAGCAGATCCAGCGGTAACAATACGCTATTCAAAGAAAGGTTAAAGCCAATGTCCGTTCGCTACGAAAGAATGAACGAGGAGATAAAGAAGACCATAAGCGAGATCATCAAGGAAATGAAGGATCCCCGCATATGCGAAATGACCACCATCATGTCCGTGGATGTTACCAATGACCTTAAGCAGGCCAAGGTAATGGTAAGCGTATATGATAAAGACGATCAGGTGCGCAAGGATACCGTGGAAGCCCTGAATCACGGCGGAGGATTCATTACCCGTGAGCTGGGTCGCCGTATGCAGCTAAGGGCGCTGCCCAAGCTGCAGTTCAAGCTGGACAGCTCCATCGAATACAGCGTGCATATCTCCGAGATCATCGACAGCCTGCATAAGGAAAAACAGTGACAAACTCAAAGGGGCGGTGAAAATATCATCGCCCCGTTTTTAGAAAGAGGTGGAGAAAAATGGCGGGCAGTATGTCCGAAATACTCAGCTTTATACGGGACAATGACAGGTTCACCATATTGTCCCATACTTCGCCGGACGGAGATACCCTTGGCTCCGCCCTTGCCCTCAGGCTGCTGCTTAATGCCCTCGGCAAGGAGGCGGAAGTCGCCTGTTCCCATCCCGTGCCCGGCGCTTATGATTTTCTTCCAGGGGCGGCGGAGGTAAAGGATCCCGACCAGGCAGCGGGCTATCCTGCGGCTATAGCCGTTGACTGCGCTGACAAGTGCCGCTTTGGCAGGGCAGCCGCCCTGTTTGATAAGGCGAAGGTCACCGCAAATGTGGATCATCACGGCACAAACGATATGTATGCCGATGTAAACTGGATGGAAGAGACCGCTGCCTGCGGCGAGCTGATATACCGGATCATAGGGGAGCTTGGTGCGGAGCTGACCGCGGATATGGCCACGTGCCTGCTTACCGCCATTATGACGGATACGGGCTGCTTTGCATATTCAAATGTTACGGAAGATACCATGGTTATCGCCGGCGCGCTGATTGCCGCCGGGGGGGACAACGCCGAGATAAACATGAAAGTATATCGCACCTCGCCATATTGCCGCTCAATGCTGCAGGCGGAGGCGGTGAGCCGCACAAAGCTGTACTGCGGCGGCAAGCTTGCCATAACCACAGTTACCATGGAGGACATGGCCCGCCACGGGGCGCTGTCCGAGCATTGTGACGGAATAGTGGAGCAATTGAGGGACATAGATACCGTTGAGATAGCGGTATTCTTAAGAGAGGACGAAGGCAAGATAAAGGGCAGCCTCAGGGCAAAACGCTATGCGGACGTATCCCGCGTGGCGTCAAAGCTGGGCGGCGGCGGACATAAGCGGGCCGCAGGATATACCTGCTACTGCCCAATTGATGAGGCGGCGGCGACCGCCGTCAGGCTGGGAGAGGAAGAACTTGATATATGCTTGAAGGCGTAGTAAACGTGCTCAAACCGCCGGGACTCACCTCCAGCGATGTTGTATCGGATATAAGACATATATTCGGCATGAAGCGGGTGGGCCATACCGGAACTCTGGATCCGGGGGCAGCAGGTGTGCTGCCCATATGCATAGGCAGGGCCACAAGGCTGTTCGATTACCTTGTGGATAAGGAAAAGGAATACATCGGTGAGATAACTTTCGGCATCTCCACCGACACCCAGGATTCCTACGGCGAGGTGACGGAGCGCTCCGACGCAGCCGTTACAGAGGATATGCTCAAATCCGCGCTGCCATTATTTACCGGCGTTCAGAACCAGACTGCCCCCCTTTATTCCGCATTGAGCGTTGGCGGAAGGAAAATGTACAAGCTTGCCCGAGAGGGCGTTGAGGTGGAGCGCAAGGTGCGGGAGATAAACATACCCGCTCTGGAGCTTATAGACAGCACCGGGCCGAACCGCTATCTTGTGCGGATAGTATGCTCAAAGGGAACATACATCCGCGCACTTTGCCACGACATAGGCGAAAGTCTGGGTGTTCCCGCCCATATGTCCTTTCTGCTGCGCACCCGTTCCGGCGCCTTTGATCTGGACGGGGCATTTACCATAGGGGAGCTTAGGGAGCTAAAGGAGCAGGACAGGCTTCACGAGACGGTTACCACGATAGAGCAGTCACTGATGCATATCGGCGAGGCTCGTATGGAGCTTAACGCCAAGGGAGAGAAGTTTCTCGCCCACGGAGCAGAGGTGGTTTTTCCCGGCGTTGAAGAGCTGCCGGTAGATACCCCATTAAGGGGATACTGCAATGGAAAATTCTTAGGCATAGCAAAATCAAACGGAGAAGCCGTGCGCATCTGTGCGTTTTTAGGCGAAGACAGCAATGAGTAAACGAGCGATAGCCCTGGGTACATTCGACGGCCTGCACAGGGGCCACCTGCGCATAATGGAAGGCATGGAGCGGGCAGCGGAGGAGCTTGGCCTGGAAAAGGCGGTGTATACCTTTTCCAATCATCCGCTGGAGGCTTTTGGAATAGCCCCGCCCAGGCTTATTACGGATGAGGAGAGGATCTCAAAATTGGGGCGGTATGGCGAGGTGATAGCCGAGAGGTTTGACCTTGCGCTGGCTGCCACCCTTCCAGAGGAATTCGCCCGCCGCATGGCGGAGGAATTCGGCGTGGCGGTGGCCGTTGCCGGGTTCAACTATACCTTTGGCAGCAAGGGCAGCGGCAACATGACAAAACTTCGTGAATACGGAGAAAAGTACGGTTTTGAGGTGCGGGAAATACCGCCCTGTATGTATCAGGGCGAGCCGGTATCCAGTACCCGTATTCGGGCTGCCGTTGAGGCGGGGGATATGGCTGCCGCAAGGGATATGCTGGGCCGGGAATACTCCCTTACAGGCCCTGTGATAGCCAACAAGGGCATAGGCAGAAGGATAGGATTCCCTACTGCGAATATGGGAATAAACAGAGGACTTGTGCTGCCAAAGAGCGGAGTATACGTCTGCGTGGCGGGTATTCGGGGGAAGAGATACGGCGCCGTTACAAATGTGGGCTGCAATCCAACCGTAAACGGCGATAAGGTGACCATAGAGCCACATATTCTGGACTTCAGCGAGGGGATATATGGCGAAACCATTACTGTAGAATTCATTGAATACCTCAGGGGGGAGATAGAGTTTCCCTCGGTGGATGAGCTTTCCGCCCAAATTGGCAGAGATGCCCAAAAAACCGCGGAAATACTGAAAAATAAGGGTTTACAATGGGAACTTCCTGTGGTACAATAACATGGCTTTAGAACCGGCGGCTGTGTTTAAGCGCATCTCCGACGCTAAACTCGGTTGCTGGCGATTTTAAAAATTTATGGAGGATATCAAAATGACTAAGGCTGAAATCATCGAAAAGTTTGCCATTCACGAAGGCGACACCGGTTCCCCCGAGGTTCAGATCGCTCTGCTTACCGAGCGCATCAACCACCTGAACGAGCATCTGAAGGTCAATAAGAATGACCATCACTCCCGTCGCGGCCTGCTCAAGATGGTTGGTCGTCGTCGCGGCCTGCAGAACTACCTCAAGAAGACCGACATCGAGCGCTATCGCGCCATCTGCGCAGCCCTCGGCCTGAGGAAGTAACTATACCTATCAAAAGAAAGCGGCTATGTTCGGCCGCTTTTTTTATTGAAAAATGTGAACTTAAAAAGAAGTTGCGCAGAGCCTGCAACCCACGCCCGCACCGGCGCGTTTATATATCGGCGGGAAGGGGAAATAATTGACCCTATCCTGTCAGGAATACCAAACAGGAAAACATATTCTGGAGGAAGAAAGATAATGAAAAAGATTATAGCATTTGTGCTTATAGCGGCCATGCTGCTGTCCATTACCGCCTGCGCCAAGCCCGCCGAAGAAGGCGAAACCGCAGAAACCATAGAAAACGTAGAGATAGCAAGCGCCCTTGAGCTGCTGAACAACATCTGGGCCGGCTATGCGGAGGATGAAAAGTTCGCCTCCGCCGGCGGCGATGCCAACGAGGAAAACATGACCATGGATGGCCCCGGCAAGTTCGGCGTTGAGGATGCGGAAATGCTGGATGTGATGCTGGCCCTGCCCGCCTCCGCCGCAGAAAAGATTGACGACGCCGCTTCCCTCATACACATGATGAACGCCAACACCTTCACCTCAGCCGCCTATCATGCCGTATCACCTGAGGAGGTATCCGCCATCACAGAGGATATAATCAGCAATATATCCAACCGTCATTGGATATGCGGCTTCCCCGAGGAGCTGCTGATCATGACCGTGGGCGACTATGTTATTT
Source organism: Clostridia bacterium (assembly GCA_016292635.1). Taxonomy (GTDB): domain Bacteria; phylum Bacillota; class Clostridia; order Christensenellales; family CAG-138; genus SFEL01. The sequence goes on along the minus strand of JAEDIC010000004.1, from coordinate 32,894 downwards.
CCGCTTTCGGCAAAAAGGAGCTGCTGGATGTATTCGAGGCTCATGCGGTTGAAGCCTATGAAACCATGAATGTAGCTTACAGGGAGCCCATCGAATAAAACTATACCAAAGGAGAAGCCAATGGTTTTTTCCGGCATACCTTTTTTATACTATTTTCTCCCATGGATGCTGTTGACCTATTTTATAGCGCCAAAAAGCCTAAAAAACGCCGTACTGCTTCTGGCGAGCTTGATATTTTACGGCTGGGGGGAACCAAAGTACCTGATATTCATGGTGCTTGCCATACTGCAGGGATATTTTTTCGGCCTGCTGATAGAAAAACACCGTAACACAGGGCGGTCAAGGCTATATCTGACCGCCTCTGTTGTTTTGAGTTTGGGGCTGCTGTGCTATTGCAAGTATGCTGATTTCTTCATAGCCAACTTTAACGCCGTAACGGGATTATCTTTGCCCCTGCTCAATATTGCCCTGCCCATAGGCATAAGCTTTTATACCTTCCAAATAATCAGCTATACCGTGGACGTATACAGGGGGATGGCCGCCCAGAGGAACCTTGTGGATCTTGCGGCGTATATCGCCATGTTCCCCCAGCTTATCGCGGGCCCGATAGTGCGATATTCTGACATTGCCGACAGCCTTGTGAACAGATCCCATACAATATCCGCCGCCGCGGAGGGCGCAAGGCGATTTGTGCTGGGTCTTGGCAAAAAGGTGCTTATAGCAAATACTTTGGGGGAGCTTTGCGGCCTGTTCAAGGCATCGGATGAAAAGTCGGTGCTGTTTTTCTGGCTGTATGCCGCAGCATATACAATGCATATTTATTTTGACTTTTCCGGTTACAGCGATATGGCCATAGGTCTTGGCCGTGTGCTGGGCTTCCGCTTTATGGAGAATTTCAACTATCCTTATATCTCCGGCAGCATTACGGAATTCTGGCGGAGATGGCATATTTCTCTGGGCTCGTGGTTCAGGGATTATCTGTACATTCCCCTTGGGGGAAACAGAGTGACCAAATGGAGATGGTATCTCAACATCTTCATAGTATGGATGTCCACCGGTCTCTGGCATGGAGCGGCATGGAATTTCGCCATGTGGGGGCTGATGTTTGCGTTGCTGCTGGTGATAGAAAAGCAATGGCTGCTGAAACCCCTGGAAAAGGCGGGCCCTGTAAAGCACATATATGTGATGCTTACGGTCATGCTGAGCTTTGTACTTTTTGATGCGGTGAATATATCCGACGCCGCCGCCACCGTTGCCGCATTGTTCGGCGGAGGAAACTACCCTGCGGTATCTCCGGAGGCGCTGTATTACCTGAGAAGCTACGGACTGATACTCATAATAGCCGCAATAGGCTGCACTCCACTTGCCGCAAAGGCCGTAAAGGCCATAGGGCAAAAAGAGACAGGTAAGAAGGTGCTGTCCGTGGCAGAGCCGGTATTTCTTGCTTTGCTGCTCATGGTATGCACAGCGTACCTTGTGGACGGTTCTTTCAATCCGTTCCTTTACTTTAGGTTTTAGGGGGCGGGGGATATGAAAGAGAGAACAAAGAACATAATCACTCTGCTGCTCATCGGCGGTATGATATTCGGATTGGCCCTTTGGTGCGTGCTTAAGCCTGCGGATGATACTTCCGAGGCAGAGCGCAGACCCTTGGCTCAGATGCCGGAGATTAGCATTGATACGCTGCTTTCGGGCAAGTTCACTTCAGACTTTGAGGAGTACACCGCAGATCAGTTCCCCCTCAGGGAGGGATTCAGAAGCATAAAAGCTTACGCTGCATATTACCTGCTGCGGCAGGGAGACAACAACGGCGTATACATTGAGGATGGCTTCGCATCCAAAATAGAATACCCGCTGAATGAGGACTCCCTCGATCGGGCGGCGGCGGTATTCAAAAAGGTATACGATAAATACCTTGCGGAAAGCTCGGTATACTTTTCAATAATACCCGACAAGAATGCTTTTATGGCGAAGCAGAACGGCTATCCTGCCCTTGATTACGACAGGCTTACAGACATAATGCGGGAGAACACCCCGTTTATGGAGTATATCCCCATAGATCACCTTCTGGAGCTTGAGGATTACTACCGCACGGATACCCACTGGCGGCAGGAAAAGATACTTGACGTGGCGTCATGCATAGGCGAGGCCATGGGGGCGGATATTTCGGGGGAATACACTCAAGCCGTTGTGGATAAGCCCTTTTATGGAGTTTACTGCGGACAGGCGGCGCTGCCTCTGCCGGCGGAGACAATGTATTACCTTATGAGCGATACTCTTGCGGACTGCAGGGTATATGACCATGAAACCGGCAAATACATGGGCGTATACGATATGGAAAAGGCGGCGGGACATGACTCGTACGAGATATTCCTCTCCGGATCAAAGTCGCTGCTGACCATTGAAAACCCAAACTGCAACACAGGCAAGGAGCTTATAGTATTTCGGGATTCCTTCGGCGGCAGCGTAATTCCGCTGATGCTTGAGGGATATTCCACGGTTACGGTGGCGGATATACGCTACATATCATCGGATGTGCTGGGCAGGTTTGTGGATTTTCACGGACAGGACGCGCTGTTTTTATACAGTACGCTGGTATTGAACAACAGCGTTACGCTGAAATAAAGTATTCTGCTCAAAGGCTCATTTCTTACCGGCATAGGCAGTAAGGCGGCTGCCGCAACAAACATAATCGCCCGGACGCTTTACACGGCGGCTCAATGATAGCCCGGAACATAGGGGCGCAAAAGTACCAGCGTGTGAAGCGGCGGAGCTTGAAATGGCAAATATGTATCTGCCAGCGGCGATACTAACATACCTCTGCGCCATGCCGCGCGCCTATGCTATCCCTGATAAACGGCAGCGGCAGTTTTAAGCTGAATATCTTTGTTGCGGTATTGGACGGGATAGTGACGGGCATGGGCTTTGCCGTGTTTCCTGTCCTTGTGTGCGACCGGGGCATGACGGGCTTCTGGTATGGAGAGGTATTTCCGGCTTTATGACTTTTGTTACAGGCGGGATGTGCTTTATAAGAGGAAAGCGGAATGCGATACGGCGTATAATAAGGGATTGACGAAATATTCAACGATGTACCTTGATAAAGGCATACATTGGTTATAAAATAACAACAGTGACATATACGGAAGGAGTTCCTTATGAAAATACGAGTTTTAAATCAGCGGGATATGAAGGCTGTGTTCTCCATGGAGGACGCAATAAAGGCTGCCGGTGACGCATTGGTCATGTACTCCGAGGGCAAGACCAATATCCCCCTCAGGGCCAATCTCAGAATAGACGAGCATAACGGCAACAGCCTTTATATGTATGGCTACGCCGCCCCCGCAGATGCGTTGGGCGTAAAGATAGTATCCGTCTATCCAGGGAACAGCGCAAAGGGTCTGCCCAACGTGCCTGCCACAATGGTACTGCTGGACAGCGCCACCGGTCAGGTATGCGCCCTGCTTGACGGCACCCTCCTTACCCGCATACGCACCGGCGCCGTGGCAGGCGCGGCAACCAAGCTGTTCTCCCGGGAAAACAGCAAAGTATTTGCCCTCATAGGTACGGGAGGGCAGGCAGAGGGTCAGCTTGAGGCTGTGCTTACCGTGCGCCCCGGTATTGAGTTGGTAAAGGTATACAGCCGCAATGGGGATAAGGCCGCTGCCTTTGCAAAGGATATGCAGGCCAAGTTTGGCGAAAAGTTCGGTATAAAGGTAATCGCCACCGCAAGCTCCGCCGAGGCCGTTGAGGACGCTGATATAATCACAACCGCCACCACTTCCAAAACCGCAGTATTTGACGGCCGCCTTGTAAAGCCGGGCGCACACATAAACGCTGTGGGCTCCTATACTCCGGATATGGCGGAGATAGATGAATACACCGTTACCCATGCGGACAAGGTATATGCAGACACCCTTGAAGGCGCAATAGAGGAATCCGGCGACCTTATTCAGCCCATGAACAAGGGCGTGTTTTCCGAGAAGAATATGCTGGGCGAGCTGGGCCAGGCTATTAAGGGCGAGATACCCCTGAGGGAAAATGATTCCGAGATAACCTTCTTTGAGTCCACCGGCAGCGCAGTGCTTGATATTGTCACCGCAAAGCGCATATACGAGCTTGCGGAAGCCGGGAACGTTGGCTGCGTAATAGATATGTAACCAAATAAAGGACACGCAAATCATCAAAATTAATAATTAAATTGTTGGAAAATGAGCTCGGTATCGTACCGGGCTCATTTCTTTATGCTTAAGACTTTATGCTTTATGCTTAAGAGAAATACGTTTGTGATCGCAGTAATTAATGCGGCGCTTCAATTCATCAATGAAAGAATTAACCGCCGTATCCCTGTCAGAGTATATCCAAAGGCTCACTCAGCGCTTTCCATTTAAGAAGCAGAAAGCCCAGCGCCAGCATATCCGCGCAGCCGCCGGGGGAAAGATTGCGGCGTATCATTTCAGTGTCAAGCTCAACGAGGGCCGCTTCCCGCTGCTCTATTGGCAGCGCGGATATATGCTGTGCGGCATCCTTGGCGAAGGCAAGCCCCTCCGCGCCGCCTCGGTGTAAAAGGTTTGTATCTTCCAGTACGCACATAATATCGCAGAGGGCAAGGGCAGAGGGATTTGGCGCGCCAAGCTCCATATAATAATGGATTCGTTTCAATGCGAAGCGCCCGTTTGGGAAGCCGGCGGCGGCTTCGCCAATTGCGCCCCTTGCGCCGTGAACAGCATAGGCTTTATTCCCGTTGGTAACGGGGGAGCGGGCGGCTTTATTCAGCATAGTCTCCGCATCCTCCCGGGCAAAAGCCGCGGCGTGAAATACTGCGTCTCCGCCATAGGTCAATGCCTTGCCCATTCCCGCCAGCAGCAATCCCATGGAGTATACCATGCCCTTGTGGGTGTTAATGCCGCCTGTGGCGTCGAACATATCCCTTTCGGCAGCAAGCCCGGATAGGCGAAGTTCCGCCATGGAACAGCCTTCCATGCCCAGCATTGCCGCTTGGGCAAAGTACGGGCGAAGGGACTCGGAGCTTTTTTTAAAGAGGGGTATGTCCATATCGTCGTGGGCGCCGTTGTTCAGCCTGTCCACAAGTCCTGGCTTTGGCGTGGTATACAGCTCCTCCATGAGGGAATCCACACCGGCCTCCGCAAGGGTGTCTGCGGCAAATAAACGAAGCAGTCCCTCCGTGGCGGCTCTAAGCGCATCCAGCCCGTGATTGCGGCTTCGGGCGCACTCCGCAGCGGGGGCGCCGCATATGAGACATTTGCGGCTTAAGGGGCGGGACAGCTTTTTCCCTGAGGGGGTCAATACGTCAAAATCAAAAAGCCGGGCGGCGGGAAAGGCGTCTTCTATATCCTGCGCTGCGGCTTTAACGTCTTCAGGCAATACGTCCACCGCCATAAAGGCCTCCGGCCCTGTGGCAGAGTCCAGCACCAGCCGCTTGCTTACAGGGAGGCCCAGCCCGTCAAAGCGGCGAAGCCCTTCGTCAAACAGCATACGAATAAGGGGAGTGCGCTTAACCTCCCCCGGAATGTTCATTGTAAGGCAGACAAGGCAGCGGCAGCCGCCCTGTAGTATGGAACTTTGTATGCCTGCCCGGCGTTCACGGGCATACAGCATATCTTCAAGAGTAACGGAGTATTGCTGCATATGTGGTCTCCGGTACAAGGGGTTTTATAGCCTCGTAATTCTTTTCCTTCATCAGCGCCCGGACGCGGCTGGCGCTTATATCGTTATAGCGGGGTATTTCCCTAAGCTCTATGCCGTGGGCAGGCAGCAGCTCTTTCATGCGCTCATTGTAGGCCCGGGTGACGGGGCAGAAAGGTTCCTCTCCCACGAAGCGAACGGATATGCCGAGGGCGGGCGCTATCTTTTCGGCAAAAATAGTTATATCCAGATCCGCCCGTACGGAATCTACCCTGCCGCTGTTCTTTATAAAATAGGCGGGGAAGGTGGCCCGGGAAACCAGGTAATCCTCACTTTGATGTATAAAGCAGTTGGGGATATCCGCCGTGCCGAGCTTCACAAGCTCAAGCCGCTCCTCCGGGGAAAAGGCGGAAAGGGTCTCGGACAGTACGAAAACATGAAGGGAGTCGCATTCCTTTGCGGCGGTCTTTATAAGATGCCTGTGGCCCAGGGTGAAGGGATTGCAGTTGCATACCACGGCGCCCGCATTTCCATTCGGATGGGGGAGAGAGGCGAGAAAACTATCAATGCCATTTCGACGGTTTTCCATGAGAAGGGCGTCGGCGGTTTGGGCGATGGGGAAAAAGCCCATGCTTTGGAACATTGATTTGTTTTCGGGTTTTGTGCAGAGGAAAAGGTGAGTATGTCCCGCCTGACATGCGTCCTCTATAAGCTCGGACAAAATGACGGCGCAGGCGCCTTCGCCCTCTGCGGCGGGGCTGACCGCAAGCTGTTTTATTACCCTGCCGGAGCGGGCGCCGCAGGCCAGTATGCTGCCGTCGTCGTCCGTCATAAGGACTATGGTGTCCGCGTCCTGCTCGTCCCTGAGACCCCGGCATTCAAGGAAGGCCCTATAGCGATAGGCAAGGAAGGACGCAAGCGGTGCGGCATGGCGGGAAACATTCATGAAAAAACCTCCGGGGTGCTTCCAAATGTATATTTGAGTAATTGTATACAATCCTGCTTCTTCATTGGGCGGCGGGGACTGTTTCAGCGCGGTTCGCGCTCTTTGAACATGGGTGGAGAAGCTAACTTTTGCCCACAGTATAACAGAAAAGCGGCTGTCATATCAAGGTGGGAGGGAGATGTGAAAACAACGAATAAAACTGCGGAATTGTTTAAAAAATTCAGTTGGACAGAAGGATATTCCGGAAATTATAATTTTAATATAACGGTAAAGCTGATTAATATATTCTAAACATCACAGCAAAGCAAAAAACTTGAATCTTCAGTCAACAACATCGTCATTCAATACAATTTAATCAGGAGGGACAGCATCAGATGATCAAGTATGTTCAGCAGGGTATGCAGTGGATAAACGGAGCGCCGGTAGCAGCCGATCCCAACTGCGACCGTAACAGCGCCCGCAGGGGAACCATCGCCTATCAGATCATGAACGCCCATAACGAGGCACATGATGGCGATGTGATGCGCATCCGCTTTGACGCTCTGGTTTCCCACGATATAACCTATGTGGGTATCATACAGACCGCCAGGGCAAGCGGCCTCAAGGAGTTCCCTGTTCCCTATGCCATGACCAACTGCCACAACAGCCTTTGTGCCGTTGGCGGCACCATAAACGAGGATGACCACGTATTCGGCCTTTCCGCCGCAAAGAAGTACGGCGGCATATATGTTCCTGCAAATCAAAGCGTTATCCACTCCTACGCCCGTGAGGAGCTGGCTCGCTGCGGCCATATGATACTGGGCTCCGACAGCCATACCCGCTACGGCGCCCTTGGCACCATGGGCGTTGGCGAGGGCGGTCCTGAGCTTGTAAAGCAGCTGCTTAAAAATACCTATGACGTAAAAGCTCCCGAAGTGGTGCTTTGCTATGTTACAGGCGCACCCAAGAAGGGCATTGGCCCCCACGATGTGGCCCTTGCCCTTGTAAAGGAAACCTTCGGTGCGGGCCTTGTAAAGAACAAGGTGCTGGAATTCGCGGGTCCCGGCATTGCGAGTCTGCCCTATGACTTCCGCAGCGGCATTGACGTAATGACCACCGAGACCACCTGCCTTTCTTCCATTTGGGCCACCGATGAGGAGATAGAAAAGTATTACAGAGTACATGGCCGTCCTGAGGCCTATAGGAAGCTGGAGCCCATGGAGGGAGCGTATTACGACGCCATCATAACCATCGAGCTTGATAAGATAGAATCCATGATAGCCCTGCCATTCCATCCCTCCAATGCATATACCATCCATGAGTTCCTTGAGAACGCCGATGAGATACTTGCGGGCGTAGAGGAGGAGGCCGCCAAAAAGTTCAATAAGGCAAAGCTGGATCTGCGCAGCAAGGTCAGCGACAGGGGCGTGATGGCGGATCAGGGCATAATCGCCGGCTGCTCCGGCGGTCTGTTCGACAATATCGTGGAAGCCGCCGACATAATCAAGGGCGGAAGCACCGGCAACGGCTACTTCTCCTTCTCCGTATATCCAACCAGTATCCCCACCAGCCTTGCCCTCACAAGAAGCGGCAAGACCGAGGCTCTCCTTGAGGCGGGTGCGGTTATCAAGCCCTCCTTCTGCGGACCCTGCTTCGGCGCGGGAGATGTGCCCGCCAACAACGGCCTGTCCCTTCGCCATACCACCCGCAACTTTCCCAACCGGGAAGGCTCAAAGCCCGGCGAAGGCCAGCTCAGCGTAGTTGCTCTTATGGACGCCCGTTCCATAGCCGCAACCGCAAGGAACGGGGGCTATATCACCGCCGCCACCGATGTGGACTACGAGACCGAGCGCATTGAGTATCAGTTTGACCGCAGCGTATACGATCGCCGCTGCTATTATGGCTTCGGTAAGGCCGACCCCGATGCGGAGCTGATCCTTGGGCCCAATATCACAGACTGGCCCAAGATGTATCCCCTCACCGACAATCTGCTTGTTGAGCTGGCGGCTGTCATCCGTGACCCCGTCACCACCACCGACGAGCTTATCCCCTCCGGCGAGACATCCTCTTACCGTTCCAACCCCTTGCGCCTCAGCGAGTTTGCGCTGTCCCGCAGGGTGCCCGAATACGTTGGCCGCTCCAAGGCTGTAGCGGCTGATGAAGCTGCACGACGTGAGGGCGCAAAGCCTGAAAAGCTGGTAAAAGCCCTCTCCGCCGTAGGCTGTGCCGACGAGCTGCTGAAAAACACCCAGTTCGGCTCCTGCGTATTCGCGAACAAGCCCGGCGACGGCTCCGCCCGCGAACAGGCCGCTTCCTGTCAGAAGGTTCTGGGCGGATTTGCCAATATCTGCTATGAATATGCCACCAAGCGCTATCGCAGCAACTGCATCAACTGGGGCATTATTCCCTTCACTTTGGCGGAAGGCGCAGAATTCCCCTATGAGGACGGCGATTTCGTATTCGTCCCCGGCATCCGCGAAGCTATTCTTGCTGGAAGGGAAGAGATACCAGCCAAGGCCATAAAGAAGGATGGCGGCGTGGAAGATATAACCCTCTATGTAAAGGGCCTTACCGAGGACGAGAAGGCCATCATTCTGGAAGGCTGCCTGATGAACTATTACGCATCCCGGAGCAGATAAGGCAGGATGCCGCAACCGGCGCAATATCCAAAATTTTTGCAAAAAAAGGAGACGAAAATGGAAAAGATAAGGATGACTACTCCGCTGGTAGAGATGGACGGCGATGAAATGACTCGAATCATATGGAAGATGATTAAGGAGGAACTGCTGCTTCCATTTGTTGACCTTAAGACCGAATATTACGACCTGGGCCTTAAAATGCGCGATGAGACCCGTGACCAGATAACCAAGGACGCCGCCATGGCAAACAAGAAGTACGGTGTAGGCGTAAAGTGCGCTACCATCACCCCAAACAAGCAACGGGTTGAGGAATACAACCTTCATGAAATGTGGAAGAGCCCAAACGGCACCATCCGCTCCATACTGGACGGCACCGTGTTCCGTGCGCCCATCACCATTGACAGTATAAAGCCCGTTGTAAAAAACTGGAAGAAACCCATTACCATTGCCCGTCATGCCTACGGCGATGTGTATAAGGGGGTTGAGATACGTGTACCCGGCAAGGGCAAGGCAGAGCTGATATTCACCGGCGAAGACGGCGAAATCCTAAAGGAGACGGTATGCGATTTTGAGTGTCCCGGCGTGCTGCAGGCCATGCACAACAAGGACACCTCCATCCGTTCCTTCGCCCATTCCTGTTTTAAGTATGCCATCGATACCAAACAGGATCTCTGGTTCTCCACAAAGGATACCATCTCCAAGAAGTACGATCAGAACTTCAAGCTGATATTCCAGGAGATATTTGAAAAGGAGTACAAAGCCAGATTTGACGAGCTTGGCATCACCTATTTCTATACCCTCATAGACGACGCCGTGGCCAGAGTAATCCGCAGCGAAGGCGGCTATATCTGGGCCTGCAAGAATTACGACGGCGACGTTATGAGCGACATGGTATCCACCGCCTTTGGTTCTCTGGCCATGATGACCTCTGTGCTGTGCAGCCCGGATGGAAAGTTCGAATACGAAGCCGCCCACGGCACGGTAACCCGCCACTATTACAGGTATCTGAAGGGGGAGGAGACTTCCACCAACCCCATGGCTACCATATACGCATGGAGCGGCGCCCTTAAGAAGAGGGGCGAGCTGGACGGCCTTGAGGAGCTGGTGGCCTTCGGCAACAAGCTGGAGGAGGCTTGCATAGATACCCTCAACGACGGCATAATGACCAAGGACCTTGTGAACCTTGCGGAGGGCATTGAAGCCAGGGCCGTAAATACCATCGACTTTATCCGCTCCGTAAGGGAGCGCCTTGAGAAAAAGCTGGAGGCATAGCAATGGATATTAAAAACGTGGCCATGGCGGGCACGCTGGAATCCAGCGATGTCCAGGTGACTGTGGAGCCCGGCGATAACGGCATAGAGTTGACCCTCACCAGCAGCGTAATGAACCAGTACGGAAGACAGATAAAGGCCACCATTCTTGAAACCCTTGAAAGGCTTGGCGTGTCTTCCGCCCGGGTGACCGTGGTGGATAAGGGCGCATTGGAATGCACCTTGAAGGCCCGTGTGGAATGTGCGGTATTCCGCAGCTGCGGTCAGTCCGCCGAAAATATACCCTGGGGAGGTGTTATCAGATGATACCCCGCCCCAAGCCCGAAAGGTTCCGGCTGCGCCGGACCATGATGTTCATGAACGCCCAGAAGCCCGGCCTTATAAAGGACGCGTATATCTACGGCGTTGACTCCATAATGCTGGATTTAGAAGACGCCGTTGCCGAGAATCAAAAGGATGCGGCCCGCTTCTCCCTGTATCATGCCCTTAAGACCATAGACTACGGCGATACCGAGGTTATCGTCCGCATAAACGGTCTGGACACTCCCCATTGGAAGGAGGATGTTAGGGTATGCGTGGCGGGCGGCGCCGACGGCATCCGCATAGCCAAATGCGAAAGCGCTCAGGATGTTAAGGATGTTGAGGCGGCAATAGAAATGGCAGAGGAAGAATTCGGCGTTGAAAAGGGCCGTACTCTCATAATGGCCGCATTGGAAAGCCCCAAGGGCATAATGAACGCGTATGAGATATGTGCGGCGTCAGACCGTATGTTTGGCGTTGCGATATCTGGCGGAGACCTTCGCAAATGCCTCCAGACTTCTCCCCAGCCCGACGGCGTGGATATGCTGGTGGCCCGGGGACAGATGATACTGGCTGCCCGTGCCGCGGGGATACAGTGCTTCGATACCGTATTTACAAACCTTGACGATATGGAGGGCTTTGAGGCAGAGGTGCGCCAGAACAAGGCCATGGGCTTTGACGGCAAGAGCCTTATCAATCCCAAGCAGATACGCCTTGTGCATGAGATATTCGCCCCCACCGAAAAGGAGATAATCCAGGCGGAGAAGATCGTAAACGCCGTTCGTGAAAACGCGGCGAAGGGCCTTGGCGTGTTCACGGTGGACGGCAAGATGATCGACATAGCCTTCCTGCCCGGAGCCGAGCGCACGCTGCGTCTCGCAAAGGCATGCGGAATGTATAAGGGGGATCTGGTATAATGAAGAACGCAGTAGGAAGAGACATACCCGATGAACTGCTTGTAAAGGGCCGGGAGGTATATCAGGGCAAGAATTACATGGACGGCAAATATATACAGAAAGCCGCACCCAAAACACGGCGCTGTGAAAATCCTGCGGAGAGCAAAATAGTTGAATCCATAACAGACGCCCTTAAGCTTTGCGGCGCAAGGGACGGCATGACCTTCAGCTTTCATCATCACCTGCGAAACGGCGATTTCGTTGTAAATCAGGTTATGGCGGCAGCAATAGAGGAGATGGGACTTCGGGATATCACCATCGCCGCAACCAGCCTTGGGGAGGCCCATGACCCGGTTGCGGGGTATATCGAAGAGGGCTGGGTAACCGGCATACAGACCTCCGGCATCAGGGGCAAGATCGGCGAGGTGGTTTCGGCGGGCAAGCTGAAGACCCCCGCCATAGTGCGAAGCCACGGCGGACGTCCCCGGGCGATAGAGGGCGGCGAGGTGCATATCGACATAGCCTTCGTAGCCGCCCCAACCAGCGACTGCGTGGGCAATTGCAGGGGCATAGGCGGCAAGAGCAACTGCGGAAGCCTTGGCTATGCCATGACCGATGCAAAGTATGCGGACCATGTTGTGGTGGTCACCGACTGTCTGGTGGATTTCCCCAATATGCCCGCCTCCATAGAGGCCATAGACGTGGACGCGGTGGTGGTGGTGGAGTCTATAGGCAATCCTAAAAAGATAGCTTCTGCTGCGGCCCGCATATCCCAGAATCCCCGGGATCTTATGATGGCGGAAAATGTGGCGAAGGTTATAGCGTCCACTCCCTACTTTAAGGACGGCTTCTCCTTCCAGACCGGCGTTGGCGGTCCTTCCCTTGCGGCAAATCTGTTCCTTGAGCGGTATATGGATGAGCGGGGAATAAAGATGGGCTGGTCCATAGGCGGCATATGCGGCCCCATGGTGGAGCTGCTCAAAAAGGGCAAAGTGGGCAAGATTATAGACGTTCAGGATTTTGATCTGGATGCGGTAAACAGCATCAATCAGACCCCTAACCACTTTGAGATGAGCGCATCCCAGTATGCCAACCCCGCCAACAAGGGCGCCTTTGTAAACAAGCTGGATTTCGTGGTGCTTGCGGCGCTGGAGATAGACACGGGCTTCAATGTAAACGTGCTTACCGGTTCCGACGGCGTGTTGAGAGGCGCCCCCGGCGGCCATCCCGATACCGCCGCAGGCAGCAAGTGCTGCATTATAGTGACGCCCCTCATTCGGGGCCGCATGGCTACGGTATGCGAAAACGTGGTCACCGTGACCACCCCCGGCGACTGTGTGGATGTACTGGTAACGGATTACGGCATCGCCGTGAACCCCCTGCGACCTGACCTTATCCGGTGTCTGGACGAGGCGGGCATACCCCATGTGACGATCGAGTCCCTTAAGGATAAGGCGTATAGCCTTGTGGGCACACCTGACGACCTTCAGTGGGAGGATAAGGTGGTTGCCATACTTGAGGCCCGTGACGGAACCATTTTGGATGTGGTGCGCAAGATAAAGCCCTATGATCCATATCAGGATTAAAGTATAACCCCATATCTTAAGGCCGCCGCTTTTTTCGGCGGCTTTTGCTATAGAAAAACATATTTTAGAAAAAATACGCCAAATAGACAAAATAGCGTACCTGCTGCTGCGTGTTTTGTTGTATACTTATAACATCTGTATATACCGTGCCGGAGGATACCCCGGTCAGGAGAAGCGATATTATGGATATAAACATCGATACAAAATTCATTACCCTGCTGGGCAAGCCCCTGAGTCAGTCCTTTTCCGCCCGGATGCAGAATGCCGCATATAAGGCAATGGGGCAGAATATGCTTTACTTTTATACCGAGGTGGAGCAGGACGGCCTTGGCGATGTGATAAGCGGCATACGCAATATGCCGTTCGGAGGCTTTGCGGTTACCAAGCCCAATAAGGTAGAGATGCTGAAATATCTTGACGAGCTGGATCCCCTCTGCGAAATGATGGGCGCTGTCAATACCGTGGCAATACGGGATGGCAGACTTATAGGATATAATACCGACGGCATAGGCTTTAGGATATCCATGGCGGAGGAAACGGATACGGATGTAGCCAAATGCAGCTTTTTCTGCGCAGGCGCAGGGGGAGCGGGTCGGGCCATATGTACTGTGCTGGCCTATGACGGGGCAAAAAAAATATATGTATACGATATAATTGACGAGCGGGCGGAAAGGCTTGCGGCGGACATAAACAGGGCCTTTCCGGACAGGGCGGAATATGTGCCGTATGAAACCGGCGGGGAGGCTATGGAGAAAGCTCATGGGGCAAATGTGCTGATAAACGCCACAGGACTCGGCATGGCGGAAACGGCAGACCAAACCCCGTTTCCACGGGAAATACTCAGGGCAGAACAGCTGTGCTTCGATGCAACATACAACCCTGCCGAGACCATATTCCTGAAACAGGCAAAGGCAAGGGGCTGCAAAACGGTAAACGGTGTAGGTATGCTGCTGCACCAGGGCGTCGCCCAGATAAAGATATGGACGGGGGAGGATGCCCCTGTGGACGTGATGCGAAGGGAGCTTGCTGATATTCTTGCGGGCTTATCCCATAAGGACGGATAGTTTTACCGCGCCGCAAATGGCGCCAACATGGCATAGGGAGGTGAGGAGTTCCAATGAAAGCGATAAAGTGGCTGGACAGGCATTTTGAGGAATTCCTCATGATACTGTGCCTTGTGCTGATAGTCATCGTAATGCTTTTGCAGGTTGTGATACGCAAACTGCCATGGCTTCCCGCCCTTACCTGGGCGGAGGAGTTTTGCCGCTTTGCCTGGATATGCAGCGTATTCCTTTCCCTTCCTTATACAATAAGACACCAAAATATGCTGAGAGTAACGGCGCTTATGGACGTGCTTCCCCCAAAGGGGCGAGTTGCGCTGAATATAGCGGTGGATGTGATTGTGATAGCAGTTATGGCGCTGCTGCTTTGGCATGCGGTGCCCCTGGTGGTTGACAGATACACAAGCGGCGAAACGTCTCCCGCCATGCTGTGGCCCATGTGGACAATGTATTTTTTCATGATAACAGGCTTTGGCCTGGGCATGTTCAGGGGAATACAGGTTCTTCTTATGCACATGGCGGATCTCCGCGGGGAACATGGGGGTGATGCGTAATGGCGGCGCTGCTTGTATTGATAGTATTCCTCATAGCCATAGCCGCAACGGTGCCCATAGGGATAAGCATGGTTGCCGGGGCTGCGGCTCCCATATTGATAATGGACAAGGGCGGTTCCATAACCCAGCTGCTTAATAATACCTTCTCCGGCGCAAACTTTACCCCCATACTTGCGGTACCCCTGTTTATTCTGGGGGGCGTGATAATGGCGGAAGGCGGCATATCCAGAAGACTGTTTAACTTCTTCGCTTATTTTGTAGGCAGGTTTCGTGGGGGACTGCCCTGCGCCTGTGTTTTGACCTGCTTGTTCTATGGGGCAATTTCCGGCTCCGGCCCCGCAACAACTGCGGCGGTGGGCTCCATGTGCATACCATTCCTTGCCGAGCTTGGCTATGACAGACGATGGAGCGCAGGATTGGTGTCAGTTGCGGGGGGCCTTGGTGTGATAATTCCCCCATCCATACCCTTTGTGCTGTATTCTCTGGCAACGGGGGTATCCACCGGCGATCTTTTCCTTGGCGGAATACTGCCCGGCGTGCTCATCGGCCTGTTTATGATGATATACGCCGCAGCATATTGCGCAAAAAACGGCGAAGACCGGGCGCTAATAAATGCCAAGATACAGGAGCTTAGGAAAACGGGTCTGTGTAGGCTCTTTAAAGAAAGCTTCTGGGCGCTGCTTTGCCCTGTGATAGTGCTGGGCGGCATATACAGCGGCTTCTTTACCCCAACCGAGGCGGCGGTGGTATCCGTGATATACGCTTTGGCGGTTTCAATGGGCATATATAAGACGATGAGCCTGCGGAGGCTTTGGCAGCTTCTTAAGGATACGGTAAAAACATACAGCGGCCTTGCCTTCGTGCTGGCCTTTGCAACGGCCTTCGGGCGGGTGCTGTCCCTTACAAAGGCTACCGCTGCGGTGGAGATATTTCTGTTGGCGAATTTCCATAGCCCCGCCGCACTGCTTACCGGGCTGGTGATAATATTCCTGTTGCTGGGCATGGTTATGGATACCGGCCCTGCCATAGTGATACTGTCTCCCGTGCTGCAGCCCGTGGTGGAGCAGCTTGGGGTGCGTCCGGTGCATTTCGGCGTTATACTGGTGTGCTGCCTGTCCATTGGCCTTGCAACGCCCCCTTTTGGGCTGGATCTGTTCGTGGCGGGAAATATTGCAAAGGAGCAGCCCATGGCGGTTGCGAAAAAGGCGATGCCATTTATGGCGGTGTTCCTCATTGCTCTGGCACTTATAACATATATCCCCTGGTTCAGCTGCGCGCTGATATAAAACCGGGAAAACTATATTTTTTATCGAAGGAAAACTATGAAGAAAATCATTGCTGGGATTTTGATATGTATAATGGCTTTGTCCGTGGCGGCCTGCGGGCCCTCCGGCGGCGAAGCCCCACATGGGGAGCAGAGCGGCCTTTATTCTGAGCTGGATGCCGTGGAGCTCATCGGCGCGGATTCCACCGGAAAAGGAGCGGCAGGACAGATGTTCGGTGAGCTTGTGGCCCAAAATGTTGCGGATATCACCGGGGGCAAGCTTACCATCGACTATCATCCAAACGGCGATCTTGGCGGGGATACGGACCTTCTTCGCCAGGCTCAGGATGGGGATATTGACATAGTGGTATGCCAGACGGCGCCGGTGGTGAATTTTGTGCCACAGATGGCGGTGTTTGATATGCCGCTGGTATTTGCCGGATATAACGGCGAAGTAATAGATGAGGTGCTTAATGGGGAAAACCAATTCAGCGCTGCGCTGAATGAGGCATATGAGGCGGCGGGATACCGGCTGCTGGGCTTTATGCAGAACGCCACATACCGCCTTACAACTGCCAATGTGGAGCTTTCCAACCTTTCCGCATTCAAGGGGTTGCAGATACGCACCATGGAAAACAGCAACCACATGGCTTTCTGGACAGCCATAGGGGCGGAACCCACTCCTCTCGCCTGGTCCGAGGTGTATTTCGCTCTGCAGAGCGGCACCATAGATGCCCAAGAGAACGCGGCGGATACCTGCGTTGGGGCAAATTTTCAGGAGGTGCAGAAGTATCTTGCCTGCACAAATCACATACTCTATGCCAATCAGATACTCATAAACAGCGAATCGTTCAACGGACTGCCTTCGGAATATCAGGCGGCCCTCGAGCAGGCTGTATTCGATGCGCTGGCGGTAATGAATCCGCAGCTTCAGCAGATAGACGCCCAAAATAAAAAGACCCTCGCAGAGGGCGGTATGACCCTTATACAGTATGACGATAGGTTTTATGAAAGCGTGCTTGAACTGGAGGGCGTGCAGGAGCTTTACAGGGATATAGATAAGCAGGTGGATGGCCTGGGAACTCTGCTCATGCAGGCGCTTGAAGAAGCTGCCGGATAACGAACGGTTGAATCCTGCGGGAGCTTATTACGGTTCCCGCTGTTTTTTTGCGCTGATGGCACATTGATGACATACTGCGTATGGCAGTGAACATATATATGCATACGAGCCCAAGCGAGCCTGAGTATCCAAAATAATTGGCGCAAGCTAAAATATATTGTCTGCCGGAAGATGTAAAATTTCAAAAAAAAGCCCCGAAATAGGGCATTGATAATAAAAATGACAATTTTACAAGGGAGCTTGTGTATATTGCTTTCCACCTTTCCAAGTGGTATAATTTACCCAAACCGATGTGAGAGCATCAAAATATAACAGGAGGCACGTATGAACGCTTATATCAACAGGGTATTGGAAGAAACCAAGAAACGCAATCCTGACGAACCTGAATTCCTTCAGACGGTAGAAGAAGTACTTAACTCCCTCGAAACTGTTATTGAACAGCATCCCGAATACGAGAAGGCTGGCCTTCTTGAGAGGCTTGTAGAGCCCGAGCGTGTAATCGAGTTCCGCGTAGTATGGACAGATGATGCCGGCAAGGTAAACGTAAACCGCGGCTATCGTGTACAGTTCAACAGCGCAATCGGTCCTTACAAGGGCGGTCTGCGTTTTGCTCCCCACGTAAACCTTTCTGTTATGAAGTTCCTCGGCTTTGAGCAGACCTTCAAGAACAGCCTGACCTCCCTGCCCATGGGCGGCGGTAAGGGCGGTTCCGACTTTGATCCCAACGGCAAGAGCGATGCCGAAATCATGCGTTTCTGCCAGGCCTTCATGACCGAGCTCTATCGTCACATCGGTCCCAATACTGACGTTCCTGCCGGCGACATCGGCGTAGGCGGCCGCGAGATCGGCTACCTGTTCGGTCAGTATAAGCGCATCCGCGGCGCGTATGAAAACGGCGTTCTCACCGGTAAGGGCCTGAGCTACGGCGGCAGCCTTATCCGTCCCGAGGCCACCGGTTTCGGCGCTATCTACTATGTATGTGAAGTTCTCAAGCATGAGAATGACGATATCAAGGGCAAGACTATCGTAATGTCCGGATTCGGCAACGTTGCCTGGGGTATTGCCACCAAGGCCGCTCAGCTGGGCGCCAAGGTCGTGACCCTGTCCGGCCCCGATGGCTACTGCTACGATCCCGATGGTATCTGCACTCAGGAAAAGCTGGACTACATGCTCGAAATGCGTGCTTCCGGCCGCAACAGGGCTCAGGACTATGCCGACAAGTTTGGCGTAAAGTTTGTACCCGGTAAGAAGGCCTGGGAAGTTAAGGGCGACATCTGCATGCCTGCCGCTTACCAGAACGAGATCCGCATGGAAGAAGCCGAGCAGATTTTCAACAACGGCACTAAGTACTACATCGAAGTTGCCAATATGCCCACCACCAACGACGCCCTCTACTACCTCATGGACAAGGGCCTCATCGTTGCTCCTTCCAAGGCTGTTAATGCCGGCGGCGTAGCCACTTCCGGTCTGGAAATGTCCCAGAACTCCGAGCGTCTCGCCTGGAAGGCCGAGGATGTTGACAACCAGCTCCACAACATCATGGTTAACATTCACGCTGCCTCCGCAAAGGCTGCCGAAGAGTGCGGCCTGGGCTACAACCTGGTAGCCGGCGCCAACCTGGCAGGCTTCAAGAAGGTTGCCGATGCCATGATGGCTCAGGGCCTTGTATAATCAAAGCCTTAAAGCAAAGCAAATAAGCAAACGCCCCCGGAATCTTCCGGGGGCTGATTTTTGCGTATTTTTTATATAGCAAAAAATAAATTAGCATTGCTAAAATATTTTGTACATGGTAGAATGTATTTAACAAAACGAAACTTACCACAAAGGCAAATCCACCATAATATAATCAAAAGAATCAGCGAGGAGAAGCACCCATGAAAAAGATAGTTATAGCTCTGGGCGGAAACGCACTGCAGGAAGCCGGTAAGCCCGCAACAGCCGAGGCGCAGCTTGATGTGGTTGAAAAGACCGCCGAATACATCGCCGACATTATCGAGGCGGGTTATAAGGTAGTCGTTGCCCACGGAAACGGTCCTCAGGTTGGACGCATAGTGCTGCAGAACGAATACGCCGTGCCCGTTACCCCAGCCATGCCCTTTGACGTATGCGGCGCAATGAGCCAGGGCTATATCGGCTATCACATTCAGCAGGGGCTTACCAAAGTTCTCCGCAGCCGGGGCAATAAGACCGAGGTTGCCACCGTGGTCACCCAGGTGCTGGTGGATCAGAACGACCCCAAGTTCAAGAACCCCTCCAAGCCCATTGGCCCATTTTATACCGAGGAAGAGGCAAAGGCCATCGCCGAGGAGAAGGGCTACGTTATGAAGGAAGATGCGGGTCGCGGCTGGAGGCGTGTCGTTGCGTCTCCCATGCCTGTTGCCATAGAGGAGATTAACGCCGTAAAGTGCCTTGTGGATAACGGCTTTATCACCGTTACCGTGGGCGGCGGCGGCATTCCCGTTATCCGCAACGAGCAGGGCCAGCTTGAGGGCACCGCTGCTGTTATCGATAAGGACCTTGCCAGCGAAAAGCTCGCCGAGGACCTGGATGCGGACGCCCTGGTGATACTCACCGCTGTGGAAAAGGTCAGCATTAA
Source organism: Clostridia bacterium (assembly GCA_016292635.1). Lineage (GTDB taxonomy): Bacteria > Bacillota > Clostridia > Christensenellales > CAG-138 > SFEL01. The sequence continues at coordinate 13,039 of JAEDIC010000004.1, read as the reverse complement.
CTTCAAGAAGCCGAATCAGAAGGACCTTGACACCCTCTCCATCGACGAGGCAAAGCAGTACATCTCCGAGGGCCACTTTGCTCCCGGCTCCATGCTGCCCAAGATAGAGGCCGCGGTTAAGTTTGTTGAAAGCAAACCCGGCCGTATTTCCATCATAACCTCCCTTGACAAGGCCGTTGAGGCTCTTGCAGGCAAGGCGGGCACCACCGTTAAATAAACCCCGCAAAAACCGAATATCACCCATCCGTCGCCCTGTTCTTTCCTCTCAAATAAGAATGGGGCGATTATTTTTTTTAAACCCGCGCTCCGCCATTTTAATGCAGCTTCGACTATGGCGCAGCCGAACGAAAAATTGTGGAATTATGGCCGCAAAGGCTTATGCCATTGCCAGCCAGCCCGCAGGTTGGCGTGGCAATCCGCTTCTATTTATTCCGCAGGGGAAGGAGCTTCTTAAAGGGTGACGGGCGGGTATGGAAAATCGGCGCCATGCTATCATTTACAGCCGCGATACCTTATGCTCCGCCGCCGGTTTGAGTTTCGTCCGTATCCGCGAAAATGCGATAAAACCAAAACGCAAAAAGGACAGGCATAACGCCCGCCCTTTGCCGCTTTTATTTTGCTTTAGTCCACAGCCTTGGTGGCTACTTCGTTCAGTATCTTCTTCTTGAAGGCGTCAAGGGTCATGGCGCCCAGATCGCCGCCCTTGCGGGAGCGAACGGATACCACGCCGTTTTCAACATCCCGGTCGCCAACCACCAGCATATAGGGTATCTTCTGCAGCTGTGCTTCACGAATCTTGTAGCCCAGCTTTTCGCTGCGATAGTCAACCTCAACACGAAGGCCGCACTTATCAAGCTCTTCTGCGATATTGCGGCAGGCCTCTGCGGTGCGGTCGGTCAGGGGAAGAACCTTTACCTGAACTGGCGACAGCCAGGTGGGGAATGCGCCTGCAAAGTGCTCGGTGATAACGCCGATGAAGCGCTCAATTGAGCCAAGAACAACACGGTGTATCATTACGGGGCGGTGCTTCTGACCGTCTTCGCCAACGTACTCAAGGTCGAACCGCTCGGGCATCTGCATATCCAGCTGAATGGTGCCGCACTGCCAGGTGCGTCCAAGGGAGTCGGAAAGGTGGAAGTCCAGCTTGGGGCCGTAGAAAGCGCCGTCGCCCTCGTTGATAACATAGGACTTGCCCATGTGCTCAATGGCACGCTTGAGGGTCTCGGTTGCAAAATCCCAGGTTTCCTTCTCGCCGATGTGATCTTCCGGCATGGTGGAAACTTCAATCTGGTACTTGAGGCCGAAGGTGGAGTATACATCGTCAAACAGGCGGACAACGTTCTGAATCTCTTCTTCCATCTGATCCCATGTCATGAAGATATGGGCGTCGTCCTGAGTGAAGCAGCGAACACGGAACAGGCCGTGGAGAGCGCCGGACAGTTCATGGCGGTGAACAAGGCCCAGTTCTGCCATGCGCAGGGGCAGGTCACGGTAGGAATGGGGCTCAGTCTTATATACAAGCATTCCGCCGGGGCAGTTCATGGGCTTTACGGCGTAATCCATATCGTCAATGACGGTGGTGTACATATTGTCCTTGTAGTGATCCCAGTGACCGCTCCTGTGCCAGAGGTCCTGATTCAGGATAATGGGGGTGGATATCTCCACATAGCCGTAGCGCTTATGTACTTCATGCCAGTAATCAAGCAGGGTGTTGCGGAGCACCATGCCCTTGGGCAGGAAGAAGGGGAAGCCGGGACCCTCTTCCATGAGGGTAAACAGGCCAAGCTCCTTGCCCAGCTTGCGGTGGTCGCGCTTTTTGGCTTCCTCTATGCGGGCAATGTATTCATCAAGGTCGGATTTCTTTTCGAAGGCAGTGCCGTATATGCGCTGGAGCATCTTGTTCTTTTCGCTTCCCCGCCAGTATGCGCCCGCAACGCTCATGAGCTTAACGAACTTTACCTTGCCGGTGGTCTCAACGTGGGGGCCGGCGCAAAGGTCAACAAAGTCGCCCTGCTTGTAAAAGCTGATGATGGCGTCTTTGGGCAGATCTTCGATGAGCTCCACCTTATAGGGTTCATCCTTTTCCTTGAACATTTGAATAGCCTCCTCACGGGGCAGCTCAAAGCGCTCAAGGGGCAGGGACTCGGCGATTATCTTTTCCATCTCTTTTTCGATCTGAACGAGATCTTCCGGAGTGAAAGGTTCTGCGTCAAAGTCGTAATAGAAGCCGTTTTCAATGGCAGGGCCTATGGCAAATTTTGCCTCGGGATGCACACGCTTTACGGCCTGTGCAAGGATATGGGAGCCGGTGTGGCGCATTGCCCAGCGGCCGTCGGCGTCATCAAAGGTGAGCAGCTTAAGGCTGTGGTCGCCGTGAATGGGGCGAAAAGCGTCCGCACGCTGACCGTCTATCTCTGCGGCAAGGGTGGCCTTTCGCAGGCGGGGACTGATGGATTCGGCTATCTGCAGGGCGGTCATGCCGTCCTGAAACTCCTTAACGGAGCCATCGGGAAAGGTAATGTTCATGGTTTTCCTCCTTGTGAAATATAAGCTTTTATTTCGGGCGGAAATATAAAAACGTCCGCCCCATGCATTGCAAGGGACGGACTATGTTAAACATATCCGCGGTTCCACCCTAGTTGGTATAAAACCCACTCGATGGGGCTGTAACGGGCCCTAAGCGATCGCAGTAGCGGGGTGGTATTCCCAAAATGTGCCTCCCATAAAAACGCTTGCAGCCCACGGCGCTTTTTCTCTTGGATGGAAGTAATGCACACGGTACTAAAGCCCGTATCATCCCACGATAAATATTATTAAAATTATATGTCTGAAAGGAACGAATGTCAAGCCCCGTGGCAAAATTTACAGGGCGGGCAGAAGCTTTTCGGGGCGCATAATACCATCATGCAAAAGGGGCGCACCGCAGCGGCCCTTTGGGCATATTCTGCTGGTATAGGGCAAAAGGAGAGGATTGAGTGGGTATATATTCCATTGGTACTGAAAAATACGAGGCGGATATAAGCTATTTGCTGAAAAGACGGCTGGAAAAGCTGGGCTGCGATATATTGCCGGAGGGGGATAATACCTTTGCCTGGGCGGAGGTATCCGGCGCTGTGCAGATGGAGGAATGGTGCGCCGCATTGGCGGAGCTACTGCTGATGGACCTTGCCCAGTTTGAGATAGCCTATATGGTAAACGACCTGCCCATATCCCTTGAGGAAAAGAAGGCTGTGCTGCCCGAGGCCATACGCCTTGCCCGGCGTTCTGCGGGGATGGGGGCGGTGCAGGGCGGGCTGGTTGAGTATTTTGCGGAAAATGAACACCTTCAGCTTGAGGGGTACATGGACTTCCGCATGAAGGAATACCGGAGGGAGTGGGAGCGGGCTGTGCTCAAGGCGGCGGATGAGCTGCTGCTGGATGCGGAGTATATGGAGTTTATGCGGGTGCTTGCAGCCTTTATAAAGCTGAGGAGCCCCCAGACGGGGGACATATACGTTATACTGAACCCGGACGGCAGCTGCACATTCACCGATGATAAGGATATACGCATAGATTACGAGCGCTGCACCGAGGACGGCATAATGAGCGTACTGGTGGGCCTTGCCCCGGAAAGCATAACGGTATACGACCTTTCCGGCGGAAGATGCGCTTCTCTTTTTGATAGTTTAAAGCGGGTATTTGAAGGGCGGGTGCGGTTTTTTAAATAGAATAGACCTGAGAGGCGGCGTGGTGGTATAATCCTTGAAAAGGAGTCGCCTATGAATGAGATAATTTCGGAAAAACTGAAACTATTGCCCGATAGTCCCGGCGTATATAAGATGTACGACGGTGCGGGGGAAATAATATACGTAGGGAAAGCCGTAAACCTTAAAAACAGAGTACGGCAGTATTTTCAGCGCTCTCAGAAGCCTCCGAAGGTGGAGGCCATGGTGTCCCATATCGAGGACTTTCAATATATTATCACATCCAACGAAACAGAGGCTCTTACCCTTGAAAGCAACCTTATAAAAGCCCTTAAGCCAAGATATAACATATTGCTTAAGGATGATAAGCATTTTCCTTATGTAAGGCTGGATATGCGGCAGGACTATCCCCGCTTTGAGGTGGTGCGCAAAATAAAAAAGGACGGAGCAAGATACTTCGGCCCTTATCTTTCTGCCATAAGCCTTAAGGATTCTTTGAGCGCGATAAGGGATTCATTCCCTGTGCGCCATTGCAAAAAGGATATTAACAAGGCCATTGCCCGCAACGAGCGCCCCTGCCTTATGTATCACCTTGGCAAATGCTGCGCGCCATGCAGCGGCAATGTCAGCCGGGAGCAATACCACGCCCTGCTGGAAAGCGTATGCAGGTTTCTTGAAGGGCATACCGAGCCGATAGTGGAGCTTTTTACCCGGCAGATGCAGGAGGCTGCGGAAAACATGGAATACGAGCGGGCGGCGCTGCTTAGGGATAGGATAGTCGCCGTAAAGAGCCTTGGAGAAAAGCAGCAGGCAATATCATTGAGCCAGAGCGAGCGGGATGTTTTCGCCTTTGTGCGGGATGGTGAGGACGCTGTGGTGTTCGCCCTGTTTGAGCGGGGGGGCAAGGTGATAGGCACCGAAAGTATGTCCATATCCTGCGGCGAGGAAAGCCCGGAGGAAATAACCGCCTCCTTCCTGAAGCAGTATTATGCGGACGGAGCGCCTGTGCCCAGGGAGATAGTCACATATCATATGCCTGAGGAACAGGAGGCACTGGAAAACTGGTTGTCCCAAGGCCGGGGAAGCCGGGTCAGCATAATATGCCCCCAGCGGGGTGAAAAGCGAAAGCTTGCGGAGATGGCATACAAAAACGGCGCCGAGGCCATTACCAAGGCCCGTGAGCTGGAACACAGGGCATGGGAGCGGGGCGAGGGCGCAATACTCAGGCTATGCGAGGCCATAGGCCTTTCCTGCATACCGGAGCGGATGGAATGCTACGATAACTCCCATATTCGGGGTCGGGATACGGTATCCGGCATGGTGGTATTCATAAACGGAAAAAGCGCGCCAAAGGAATACCGGCGCTTCCGCATAAAGGCCGAAGCGAACGGCGATGACTACATGGCAATGGAAGAGGTGCTTACCCGCCGCTTTCAGCGGGCGATGGACGGGGATGAGAAATTTTCCCGGCTGCCGGACCTGCTGGTTATAGACGGCGGCCGGGGACAGCTGAACGTGGCGCTGAAGGTGCTGGACAAGTTCGGCCTTTCCCATATACCCGCCATAGGCCTTGCGGAGCGCAATGAGGAGATAATACTGCCGGATGAGGAGCAGCCTCTAATACTTGAACGGCGGGATCCCGCCCTGCATATAGTTGAACGTATAAGGGATGAGGCCCATCGCTTTGCCATAACATACCATCGAAGCCTAAGGGCGAAAAACGCACTTATGTCCGAGCTGGACAGAATAGAGGGCATGGGACCAAAGCGCAAGCGGGCGCTGTTTGATGAATTCGTCTCTCTGGACGCCATAAAGGCTGCATCGGCGGAGGAGCTGGCGGCGGCAAGGGGCATGACAAAGAGGGCGGCAAAGGCCGTATACGATTATTTTCATACCAACGGGACAGAATAAGCATTTTTTGTGGAATAATATAAGAATTTGTTGTATGCTGTATATAGGAGGAGTATGTGGAGATGTATAAGCTTCTGGCTCTTGATATAGACGATACCATTACACATATACCCACCAAGGCGCCGGATGAAATAGTGGCGGCGGTGGACAGAGCCCGGGATGCGGGCATACGGGTAACCCTGGCGACGGGCAGGGGGTATTTTGCGTCCTCCATGATTGCCCGGCAGCTAAGGATAACCGAACCGCTGATAAACTACGGCGGCGCCATAATAAGCGATCCGGAGAATGGCAGCCTGATACACGGCACCGAGATACCTCCGGAGCTGGTTATTGATGTGCTGGAAACGGCGAGGGAGCTGGGAATCCATGCCCATTTCTATCAGGGAGATACGGTAATAGGCGAGAAGCCGAATGAATACATGGAATCCTATACCGCCGTGCTTGGCCTTCCCAAGGCGTATGATGCCGAGATTAGAAATAAGGTATGGAACAACGTTCCAAAGGTACTTATGATGACCACGGAGGAAAGGGCCGCCGAGCTGCGCCCCGTTTTGCAGGAAAAGTACCGGGACAAGCTCAAGGTATCCGGCTCCAGCAAGGGCTTTATCGAGATAAACCACCCATCGGCCCACAAGGGCTCCGGCCTTGCGTGGCTTGCGGAGCATCTTGGCATAAAGCGGGAGGAGACTGTGGCTGTTGGGGATAATTCGCTGGATATGGAAATGATACAGTGGGCCGGTCTTGGCTGCGCCGTAGCAAACGCTAAGGAAGAGATAAAAGCGGTGGCGGATATGGTTATACCCGCCTGCAGCGAATGCGGTGTTGCGTATCTTATAGACAGGCTTATAGAGGGCAGCGTAAAATAGCGGCGCTGGGAGGGGGCTAATGGAATCGGTAAACATAAGCGTAAATGATATAAGCAGGGAGCTGGGTTTTCATGTGCTGGAATCGGGAAAGGACAGCATCTCTTTCCATACCCATGAGATAAGCAGACCCGGCCTGCAGTTTACCGGTTTTTATGAAAAGTTTGCTCCCCAGCGGGTACAGCTGATAGGCAATGCCGAGATGTACTATCTGTACAGCCTTGGTGAAGATGAACTGAGAGAGCGCATGGATCATTTTATGGGGCTTAATCCCCCCTGCATTGTATGCGCAAGGAATAACTACCCTCCCCAAATATTGCTGCAGAGTGCAAAAAAATGCGGCGTACCCGTTTTTAAAACATCTCAGGATACAGATACGGCGGGCCATATAATAAGCAGCCTGCTGCAGGTAAGGATGGCACCCCGCATATTGCTCCATGGGGAGCTCATGGACGTATACGGCGTGGGCGTGCTGATAAGGGGAGAAAGCGGCAGCGGCAAAAGCGAAACGGCGCTGGAGCTTATCCGCAGCGGACACCGCATAGTGGCGGACGATGTGGTGGAGGTATCCAGGGTAGGCGACAGGCTGGTGGGCAAAGCTCCGGACCTTACCCGGCATATAATGGATGTGCGGGGCATAGGCCTTATAGACCTTCGATACCTTTACGGCATGGGCGCCATACTGCCGGAGAAGGATATTGACTTTGTTATTGACCTTGAATCCTTTGAGGAATATAAAAAGGCAAACCATACGGAAGACGGAGTTGCCGAGATATTGGGAAGAGAGGTAAAGAATGCGGTGCTGCCCGTAAGTCCCGGCCGCAACGTGGCGGTGGTCATAGAGGTGGCGGTGCGCAATTTCCGCCTTAAGCAGCTGGGATATGACGGCAGCCGCGAATTCGGCCTGCGTACAAAATAAAATTCAGCGGGGATGAGCAAAATGTATAACATAGGCGTGGATATAGGTGGCACAAATCTTGCCATTGGGCTGGTGAACGAAAGCCTTGAAATAGTACAGCGCGCGTCGGTTCCCTTCCCGAAGGCGGGCGGAGGCCCGGAAACCGCCCGGCAGATATGGGAAAAGACCAACGAGCTGCTGGATAAGGCGGGCGGCACATTGACGGACCTTGAAAGCGTGGGCGTGGTGGTGCCGGGCAGCATAGACGCAACCGGCAGCATTGTGATAAACGCCTATAACCTGGGCTTTCATGACGAGCCCCTGAAAGAACGTATAGTGGCCCATTTCCGGGATATCCCCGTATTCCTTGCCAACGACGCCAACGGAGCCGCCCTTGCGGAGCTTTACAGGGGCGCGTTTGTGGGCTGCAATACAGCCGCCCTGCTTACCCTTGGCACAGGGGTAGGCGGCGGATTGATAATTGGGGGCAGAATGTTCAACGGCGGCATGAATAACGGCGTTGAGATAGGCCATGCCCTTCTGGCAAGCGGAGGAAAACACTGCACCTGCGGCAACAACGGCTGCATAGAGGCGTACTGCTCTGCCACTGCCCTTAAGCAGGAAGGCATAAAAGCCATGCAGGACAATCCGGACAGTATGCTGTATAAGCGGACCGGCGGCAAGGCGGAGCGAATGAACGCCAAGGTGGTAATAGACTGCGCCAAGGAAGGTGACGAATCGGCTGTAAAGGTATTCGACGAGTATGTGGATTATCTGGGCTCCGCTGTGGCGTCCCTGATAAATATACTGGATTGCGAGTGCGTAGCCATAGGGGGCGGAGTAAGCGCCGCAGGCGAGTTCCTGTTTGCTTCCCTAAGACAGAATGTGCATAAAAAGAGCTTCTTTGAGAACCATGGCAGGGTAGTGCCTGCCGTGATGGGCAACGACGCCGGCATAATAGGCGCAGCAATGCTCAAGAGAAATCGGGAATAGTATAAAATCCGGGAAAGCGCAGCAAAAATATGACGATTCTATCCTTTATTGAGGGCCTCTGGCAAAACCGTGTGCTGATAAGCGCAGCGGCTGGCTGGGCGACGGCTCAAATAATAAAAACCATAATACACGGATTGCTGGAGGGCGAGTGGCGCCTTGAACGGCTGGTGGGCAGCGGCGGCATGCCAAGCTCCCACGCGGCTACGGTATGCGCCCTTGTTACGGCTGTTGCATATAACTATGGGCCAAGCTCTTTCGAGTTTACCATATCCTTCCTGCTGGCAATAATTGTGCTGCACGATGCGAGAGGCGTGCGCCTTGAAACCGGCAAGCAGGCCGAGATAATCAACTCCATAACCAAATACCTTCGCATGGAGGAGGGCCATACCGAGCTTCCTGAAAAGGAGCTAAAGGAGCTTATAGGCCATACCCCTGTTCAGGTTGGGGCGGGCATGGTGATAGGCGTAATCACAGGTATACTGGTGCACTGACGAATATGTGCAAAAAATATTGACAATCCCCGAATCTGAGAGTATATTATACATTAATTAAAAAAACGAACACCTAAAGTGATGAAGCAGAGATAACGTTGGGATACGACCTTACAGAGAGCGGACGATGCTGGAAATGCCGCAGATACGCCCCTTCAAATGGACTGCTGAACGCGGGAGGAAAAGGACTTTCCTTAGTATTTCCCGACGGGTATGCGCCCGTTACAGCGCAGCGGATGTGATGGCATCCGGATGAGCTTTCGTATTTTTGCGAAGGGAAACAAGGTGGCACAGCGTTTATAACGCCCTTGCTGACGGTTTTAAAACCGCAGTAGAGGCGTTTTTATTTTTTCAAATTTAAAATTAAATTTAATGGAGGTAGAAAAATGGAACGCAACAAGTATTCTCACAGGGACTATGACAACTACATAAAGGAATATCCCTCAAAGGACGGCCACTTTGGCCAGTATGGCGGAGCGTATCTGCCCCCTGAGCTTATCCCCGCCTTTAAGGAGATAGACCACGCATACGAGACGATATGCCACAGCTCCAGGTTTATAAGCGAGCTGCGCCGCATCCGCAAGGAGTTTCAGGGCAGGCCAACGCCTGTATACCACTGCGAGCGCCTTTCGAATGCTTTGGGTAAGTGCCAGATATACCTTAAGCGGGAGGACCTGAATCATACCGGCGCCCATAAGCTGAACCACTGCATGGGCGAAGGCCTGCTTGCCAAATACATGGGCAAGAAAAAGCTTATTGCCGAGACCGGCGCAGGACAGCACGGCGTTGCCCTTGCCACCGCCGCCGCGTATTTCGGCCTTGAGTGCGATATTTACATGGGCGAGGTGGATATTGCCAAGCAGGCTCCCAACGTTACCCGCATGAGGATACTGGGCGCTAACGTAATACCCGTAACCCGAGGTCTTAGAACACTCAAGGAAGCTGTGGATGCGGCTTTTGAAGCCTACCTCAAGGAATATCAGGACGCCATTTACTGCATAGGCTCTGCCGTTGGCCCCCACCCCTTCCCCAAGATAGTCAGGGATTTTCAGATGATAATAGGCCTTGAAGCACGGGAGCAGTTTATGGATATGACGGGGCTTATGCCGGATGTGGTATGCGCCTGCGTTGGCGGCGGCTCCAATGCCATTGGTATGTTCCTGCCCTTCCTTGCCGACCCTGTGGAGATAGTCGGCGTTGAGCCTCTGGGCCGTGGTTCCGCATCCGGAGACCATGCCGCCAGCATAACCTACGGCGCCCCCGGCGTGCTTCACGGCTTTGAAAGCTACCTTCTTCAGGATGAGAACGGCGCGCCCCTGCCGGTGTATTCCGTTGCCAGCGGCCTGGATTATCCATCCGTGGGCCCGGAGCATGCATTGCTGCATGACATGGGCAGGGTAAAGTACGAGAGCGTAAGCGACGATGAGGCCATGGAAGCATTCTTCCTGCTTAGCCGCAAGGAGGGCATCATACCCGCAATAGAAAGCTCCCACGCCCTCGCTTATGCCATACGCTATGCCCGCACCCACGATACCGGCTCAATACTTGTGAACCTGTCCGGCAGGGGTGATAAGGACATAGATTATGTGGTGGAGCATTACGGTACAGGCGAGGAATTCTTGAATAAATAGTTAATTGTTCATTACAAAAGCTTGCCCAAGGGGTAAATTAGTTGAAAAATATGAAATATCACGGTATAATTAATGCGCTCCCTGCCGAGGGAGCGCATGCCGTTTTTATAACGTAGGAAAGAATAGGAGGTTTGAATTTATAATATGCGCGATTATGTGATACTTACCGACTCATCCTGCGATCTGCCCGCCGAGCTGGCGGAGAAGATGGGGATAAGGGTAGTCCCCCTTTCTGTGCTGGTTGACGGAACTGAGTATATGAACTATCTGGACGGAAGGGAAATAGGCTTTAAGGCTTTTTACGACAAGATCCGTGAGGGCTGCACCGCCACCACATCTGCCGTGAATATCGCTGCGTTCAAGGAAGCTATGAAGGCAATCGTGAATGAGGGCAAGGATGTGCTGTACATCGGCTTCTCTTCCGGCCTCAGCGCCACTGTCGGCGCGGGCATAAACGCCGCAAGGGAGCTTTCCGAGGAATATCCCGGCAGCAAGATATACGCCGTTGATACCCTTGGCGCCTCTCTGGGTCAGGGCATGACAGTATACTACGCCGCGAAAAAGCAGCAGGAAGGCGCTTCTATAGAGGAAGTGCGTGACTTTGTTGAGCAGCGCAGGCTGAACCAGGCCCATTGGTTTACCGTGGACGATCTGAATCACCTTAAGCGGGGCGGCCGCATTTCTCCGACAACCGCCGCCATAGGCACCATGCTGAACATAAAGCCCGTTATGCATATGGACAACGAGGGCCATCTGGTTGCCGTGGGCAAGGTAAGGGGACGCAAGGCCTCATTGAAGGAGCTTGTGAACAGCATGGAAGCAAGCGCTCTTCCCGGCGAAAATCCCACCATATTCATCAGCCATGGCGACTGCCTTGAGGATGCGGAGTACGTTGCGTCCCTTGTTCGTGAAAAGCTGGGTATTGATGATATAATCATCAACTATGTGGGTCCCGTTATCGGCGCCCATACCGGCCCCGGCGTTGTTGCCCTGTTCTTCTGGGCCAGCGAAAGGTAGCAATATCATAAAAAACAAACATTAAGGGCCGCGGAACCATACTGCCGCGGCCCTTGCCGTGCCGTGACAAAATGGGGGCGGGGCAAATGTATAAATTATCTGTAACATAGGCAATAATCGTTGCATTGAGTGCGGTTGTGTGGTATTATAACCTGACGGCTGTATGTCCGTATAATGATTTATATATGTTGTTTCGGAGGTTTATAATGGCAACTTTGGAAAAGCTCGAGGGCAGCAAGGTCAAGCTTACCATCGAGGTATCTGCAGACAAGTTCGAGGAGGCGATCCAGCAGGCATACCGCACCAGCGGCAAGAAGTTTAATGTGCCCGGATTCCGCAAGGGTAAGGCTCCCCGCAAGATGATAGAGAACACTTACGGTCCTCTGGCATTCTTTGACGATGCCTTTGACGTGATTTATCCCGAGGTATATCAGGCGGCTGTCAAGGAGCACGAACTGGATGTTATCGACCGCCCCGATATTTCCATCGTTGAGCTTCCTCTGGATGGCAGCAACATGGTTTTCACCGCCGAAGTTGCGGTGCGTCCCGAGGTTAAGCTGGGCCAGTATAAGGGTATAGAAATAGAAAAGCAAGAGTATAATGTTACGGATGAAGATGTGGATTTAGCCATGGAACGGGAGCGTGAAAAGCTGGCCCGCATGGTGGATGTTGATCGCCCCATTGAAAACGGCGACACCGTAAACCTTGACTACTCCGGCAGCGTATCCGGCATTAAGTTTGATGGCGGCACCGCCGAGGGCGCTACCCTTGAGATCGGCAGCCATACCTTTATCGATGGTTTTGAAGAACAGATGATCGGCATGACCATCGGCGAGGAGAGGGACATTAACGTTACCTTCCCCGAGAAGTACCATTCCGAGGCGCTGGCTGGTGCCGAGGCTGTTTTCCATGTAAAGGTAAACGGCATTCAGGTAAAGGAACTGCCCGAGATGGACGATGAATTTGCCAAGGACATCTCCGAATACGACACCCTTGCCGAGCTTCGGGCAGCAAAGCGCGAGGAGCTTGAAAAGCAGGCTGCCGAGCATGCCAAGATAGAGAAGGAAAACGCCGTTGTAGCCAAGGCGGTGGATAACGCCGAGGTTGAAATACCCGAGGTCATGGTTGAGCGCCAGATAGACGCCATACTGAACGATATCCGCTATCGTCTCAGCATGCAGGGCCTGAGCCTTGAAGACTATATGAAGTACACCGGCACCAGCATGGAAGACTATCGCCGCGAGTGCCGTACCGATGCCGAGCGCAGGGTAAAGAGCCAGCTGGTTATTGACGCCGTAGCCAAGGCCGAGGGCATCAAGGCCGAGGAAGCCGAGATCGAGGCAAAGCTGGATGAGTACGTTGCCCGGTTTGGCGATAAGGCCGAGGAGATCAGGAAGGGCATAAGGGAAGAGGATAAGGCATACTTTGAAGACCAGATAATGGTTGACAAGACCCTTGCCGTAATGGTGGACAGCGCTGTTGAGACTGCCGCCAAGGCCGCCCCCAAGAAGAAGGCTGCCCCCAAGAAGGCCGCCGAAAAGGCAGAGGGCGA
>JAEDIC010000018.1 GCA_016292635.1 Clostridia bacterium | reverse complement strand
TCCTTCTTGCGGATAAGCTCAACGCCGCCCAGCATATTGCTCCACTGGTCGTCGCCGCCCATCTGCAGAACGCAGTTATACCGCCTGTTAAGCTCAAGGAAGTCATAGCTCTGCATGAGCATATAACCCATCTCAAAGAAGGTGAGGCCCTTTTCCATGCGCTGCTTGTAGCAATCAAAGGTGAGCATACGGTTTACGGAGAAATGCACGCCTATATCCCGCATGAAGTCGAGATAATTCAGGGGACGAAGCCACTCGGCGTTGTTGGCAACGATGGCCTTGCCCTCGGAAAAGTCTATAAGGCGGCTCATCTGCCTCTGGAAGCACATGGCGTTGTTGTCTATTTCCTCAAGGGTCATCATGCGGCGCATATCGCTCTTGCCGGAGGGGTCGCCTATTACGGCGGTGCCGCCGCCCAGCAGTACTATGGGCAGATGCCCCGCACGCTGCATATGAGCCATGGTCATAAGGGCAACGTAATGGCCGATATGCAGGCTGTCTGCGGTGGGATCAAAGCCAATATAAAAGGCGACTTTTTCCTTGCCCAGCAGCTCGTACAGCTCCTCGGGATGGGAACACTGCTTAAGGAAACCTCTTTCGGCCAGCACATCGTATACGTTATTCATGGGAATTTACTCCTTTTTCCTACAATAGATATATAAATTTTACCACAGAACACCTGCATATTCAAGGGCGCGGCGGCGGCTTTGGGGATGTATCTCCCCCTTGGGGGCGGGATATGCTTCTCCTTTTTTTTACAGGAGAAAAGAAGAAGAGAAAGAAGCAAAATAAAAAGGGAGGGGAATATGGGTTGATTTAATATAAGCCCGTTTAGCGCAGCTTACAAAAGGCCGCAGGACGGGTGCGGCTATTTGAGGGGAAAACGTAGTACCGTCCGCCAAAGCCTATGTCATTGCGGACCGGGTAGAAGCCGCGGGGCGGGCTTGAATATCAATATACCCTCGAAATTACTAAAAATCGTACTAATCTCGATTGTTTTTATTATTGCATATATATTATTATGTATAATAACGCAAGAACAAATCACCCCCGTCTGAATATACAGGAGCCGCCCATGCCCTATACTCCCGTAAAACTGCGCCCCGCCCTTCTGGTGGATATGCTGTATACCGTCCATTATTTTGAGTACACCAGCGATTATTCCTTCGCGGGGGAGGCTCATGATTTTTGGGAATTTCTCTATGTGGATAAGGGCAGCATACGGGTAACCGCGGACGAAAAGCAATACGGCCTTTCCCGTGGACAGATAATATTCCACGCCCCGGGGGAATTTCACGCATTGAGCGCAAACGGCGTAACCGCCCCAAATCTTATAGTGGTAAGCTTTAAATGCGACGCAGAGGCCATGGAGTTCTTCCGTGGGCATATATCCTCTCTGGGCGCCGAGGAAAGGGAGCTGCTTTCCCGCATAGTAAGCAAAAGCCGCGCCGTGTTTTCCACCCCCCTCAATGATCCGGCTACCCACTCCATGCAGCGCAACGACCAAATACCCTTTGGCTCTGAGCAGCTGCTGAGGGCGGCCCTTGAGGAGCTGCTCATCCGGCTGATACGCAGGGGCAGCGGCCCCCCAAAGAGGCTTTCCCCATCCCGCACGGGCAGGGCTGATGCCGTGATAGCGTATCTTAAAGGCCGCCTTGACCAGACCCTCACCATCGAGCAGATATGCAGGGACAATCTTATCGGCCGCGCAAAGCTTGAGAGCGTATTTGCCGCCGAGACAGGGGGCGGTGTGCTGGATCATTTCAGCCGCATGAAGATGGAGGCCGCCCGTGGCCTTATAAGGGAGGGACAGCTGAACATAACCGAGATATCCTCCCGCCTGGGCTTCAGCTCGGTCCATTATTTTTCCCGCCGGTTTAAAAAGCTTACCGGCATGACCCCCACGGAATACGCCCGCAGCGTAAAGATGCTTATGGACGCGCCGGGCAGGGCTATGGACGATAATGCAAACAATATATAAAATCGTCTATTTAATTCCCGCTGTTCCGTGATACAATTAATTACGAAAAAGCATTATAAAATATAAAATAAAACCGAAATATCCAAGGAGAAGGAGTATGTCTATTTTAGTCAGCGGCGGCGCCGGATACATCGGCAGCCATACCTGTGTGGAGCTCATCCAGGCGGGCTACGATATCGTGGCGGTGGATAATCTTTCCAACTCTTCCGAAGAATCCATCCGCAGGGTGGAGAAGATAACCGGCAAGGCCGTGCCCTTTGTAAAGGCGGATCTGTGCGATCCCGCCGCAACCGAGGCCCTGTTTGAAAAGTATCCTGACATTACCGCCGTTATACATTTCGCCGGCCTTAAGGCCGTTGGGGAAAGCGTTCACAAGCCCCTTGAATACTACAGCAACAACCTTATCAGCACCCTTGTGCTGCTCAACGCCATGCGGGCCCACGGGGTTAAGAATTTCGTATTCTCCTCCTCCGCCACCGTATATGGAGATCCCGCCACCGTGCCCATTCGTGAGGACTTTCCCACCGGCGGTACCACCAATCCCTACGGCACCACCAAGCTGTTCCTTGAGCGTGTGCTTACGGACTGCTGTGCGGCGGATTATACACTGAACGTTGCCCTCCTTCGCTATTTTAATCCCATCGGCGCCCATGAGAGCGGCCTTATCGGCGAAGATCCCAACGGCATACCCAACAACCTTGTGCCCTACATTGCCCAGGTGGCTGTTGGCAAGCTGGAAAAGCTTCATGTTTACGGCAACGACTACCCCACCCGCGACGGCACCGGCGTTCGTGACTATATCCACGTTGTTGACCTTGCAAAGGGTCACGTTGCCGCCCTTAAAAAGCTGGATACAAACTGCGGCCTGTTTGTATGCAACCTGGGCACCGGCAAGGGCTACAGCGTAATGGACGTGCTCCACGCCTATGAAAAGGCCTGCGGCAAGAAGCTGCCCTATGTGGTGGATCCCCGCCGCAGCGGCGATATCGCCGAGTGCTACGCCGATCCCAGCAAGGCCCGCATAGAGATGGGCTGGGAGGCTGAGCTTGGTATTGAGGAGATGTGCGCTTCCAGCTGGAAGTGGCAGTCCACCAACCCAAACGGCTACAAAAGCTGATAAAAAGCGCCGGGCAAAAGCGGCGGCGGTTTAGCATAGAATATTTTTTCGGAGGGAATAAGCATGAACAAGCCGGTATTGGCAGTTATGGCGGCGGGAATGGGCAGCCGTTACGGCGGACTTAAGCAGATAGACCCGGTTGGAGCAAACGGGCAGCTCATAATAGACTATTCCATATATGACGCCCGCCGCGCGGGATTTGAAACGGTGGTGTTTATAATAAAGCACGAGATAGAGGCCCTGTTCAAGAAGGCCATAGGCGACAGGCTGTCCAAGGTGATAGACGTGCGCTATGTCTATCAGGAGCTTGACGATCTGCCTGAAGGGTATACTGTGCCGGAGGGCCGCGTAAAGCCCTGGGGCACTGCCCACGCAGCCCTTGCCGCCCGGGATATAATAGACGGGCCCTTCGCCATAATCAACGCGGACGATTACTACGGTCCCGAGGCATTTAAAACCATATACGACTATCTCAGCGAAAACCCCGATACAGATGGCCGCTACGAGTATGCCATGGTGGGCTATTTCCTGGGCAATACCGTTACCGAGCACGGTCACGTTGCCCGGGGCGTATGCGTTGAGGATGAAAACGGATTCCTCTTGAATGTTACCGAGCGCACCCGCATTGAAAAGGACGGTGAAAACGCCCGTTTTACCGAGGACGAGGGCGAAAGCTGGACTCCCCTGCCCGGCGACACCATTGTTTCCATGAATATGTGGGGACTAACCAGAAGCTTTATCGACGAAGCATGGGCCGGCCTTCCCGCCTTCCTTGACAAGGCCCTGGAGACCAACCCCCTTAAGGGCGAATACTTCCTGCCCAGCGTTATAAGCGCCCTCATAGCTGCGGGCAAGGCCCGGGTAAAGGTGCTGCGCAGCGCCGATAAGTGGTACGGCGTTACTTATCAGGCGGATAAGCCGGTTGTGGTTGCCGCCATTGCCGGCAAGACCGCCGCGGGAATATACCCCGAAAATCTTTGGGAGGATAAATAATATGCCGTCTGCCGAATCCACACTTGCGGAAGTATTGGAAGCCTTTGACTTTGGCTATCCCGTTGTTGGCGCTTGTCGATTTGGTCACGGACACATAAACGACACCTTTTGCGTGCATACCCAGCCCGAGGACGACTGCTGCGCCGCGTTCATTCTTCAGCGTATGAGCTCCGCCGCCTTCAAGAGCCCGGATCAGCTTATGAGCAACATAATAGGCGTTACTGAATATCTTGGCAAAAAGATAATCGACGCCGGCGGCGACAGAAGCCGTGAGGCCATGGAGGTCATCCGCCCCAGAAACGGCCGGCCTTACTATACCGACAGCCAGGGCGGCTCATGGCGCGTATATCCCTTTATAAAGGACATATACTGCTATCAGACCGCAGATACTCCGGAGCTTTTTGCCGCGTCCGGACGAGCCTTCGGCAGGTTCCAGAAAATGCTGGACGGCTATCCCGCCGATACCCTCTTTGAAACCATACCCAATTTCCACGACACCGAGGACCGCCTTGCAAAGTTCAAAGCCGCTCTTGCGGAGGATAGTCTGAGCAGGGCAAGGTTCTGCGAGAGGGAGATAGAATTCGTTAAGGCCCACGAGGGTGACTGCTCCGTTGCGCTGAACGCCCTTCGTGAAGGGGTGCTGCCCCTGCGTGTTACCCATAACGACACCAAGCTGAACAACGTGCTTATAGATAAGCGCACCGGCGAGGGTATATGCGTAATAGACCTTGATACGGTTATGCCCGGCCTTTCCATAAACGACTTCGGCGATTCCATCCGCTTCGGCGCAAACCGCTGTGCCGAAGACGAGCAGGACCTTTCCAGGGTGTTTATCGACCTTGACCTCTTTGACGCATACACCGCCGCCTTCCTTGAGGGTGCAGGGGATACGCTTACCGATGAGGAGCTTGAATACCTTCCCTGGGGCGCAAAGCTCATGACCCTTGAATGCGGTATCCGCTTCCTTACCGACTATCTCAGCGGCGATACCTATTTCCGCACCCACCGGGAAGGTCAGAACCTTGACCGCTGCCGCACCCAGTTCAAGCTGGTGGCGGACATGGAAGCCCATTGGGACGAGATGAACGCCATCGTTGGGAAGTATAGGAGGTAAGGCTGGATAGTTCTTCTTTTCTTTTTCTTTTCGCGAGAAAAGAAAAGAGAAAAGAAGCAAAAGAAAAAGAAAAGCGAAATGGTTGGATGGAATAATAAATACGACGCCTTGGCGCGTCTGCCAAATTTGGCCCGGGAGGCGGGCCAAATTTGCTTTTTGGCGGAATAAGAACAGGCGAAAGGCGAAACCAAAGGCCCCCTTGCCTCCGGGCAAATCCAGGCGTTGAGATGAGCTGCCGGCACAGGCGGCTGAGAGATTGTGTGGTTTCCATGGCGCTGATTTCTGCCATTGCGAACCGGCAGCAGGATGTTCGGTCCGTGCTCTTGCAGGCGGAGCCCGTGTTTTGTTTCTTTATATAAGCTACCCGCCGCGCTGCTATCCGTACCATCGCGGAAACAGCCTTTATCTGTTTCCCCGCAAAAGCTCATTAGCTTTTTGCGGGAGGGGGTCCGTGGCGGAATTAGGGGCGAGGCCGCAGGTTTTCCTTAAAAGCACAGGGCAGCCATACTCTATATATTTGCTGAAAAAATGTAAAAGAAGAGAAGGCGCTTTTATTGTTGGGCGGCGTGGTGTAAAATGAATATAAATCAGATAGTGGCTTGCTGCGGCTGGAAAATATATGAAAAATATTGTATAATAATCTCAACGGTTGTTCGCATGCCCTTTATCCTCTGCCATATGCGAGGTGAAAAAATGAACATATTCTTCAACACTGACGAACTGCTTCGAGTTATAACCAACCTGTACACCCTTACCGGCATCAGGGCAAACATAATGGATGCGGACGGAACCGACATATGCCTTGACGACTGGCATTTGCCCTTCTGCACCGCCATTAACAGCACACCGGAAGGCCATCAGCGCTGCCTTGACTGCGACGCTGCGGCGGTAAAGCAATGCCACAAATCCGGTCAGGTGCGCTATTACCGCTGCCATGCGGGCATATGCGAGGCCATGGTGCCCATATGCTCCGGAGGGCAGGTATTGGCATATCTGGCCTTTGGTCAGTTTTTGGACACAACCCCAGTTGACGAGCAATGGAAAAACACCCTTGCCACGCTGGACTGGTACAAGGGGGATATGGAGGAGATACACGAGAAATTCCTCCAGTTTGGTCAGCATTCCAAGGAGCAGATGGAGGCCTTTGCAGACATTTTAAAGGCAATGGCAACATACATAATGGTGGAGGGCATGATACACAGCACCGCCCGAAGCGAGCTGCAGCTGCTGGAGTCCTTTCTTGAGCAGCACTATATGGAAAAGCTGTCATTGTCATCCATATCCCGCCAGCTGAACATTGGCCGCACAAAGCTCTGCGCCCTTGCCAAGGAGCTTTCCGGCGGAAAGACCCTTACCCACCTTATTGCGGAACGGCGGGTGCAGGCGGCAAAGCGGCTGCTGGATCAAACAAACCTGCCCGTATCCCAGATAGCGGAGAGCGTGGGCATAAGCGATTACAACTATTTTTCAAAGATATTCCGCTCCATTGCCGGCACTACTCCCAGCGCCTATCGCAAATCCAAGCGGTCATTATCCAGGAAGCCCCAGTAGTTCTTAAAAAAACGATAAATTTATGGTATTCTTTTTCAGCATTTGTACGATTTTTCTATTATTTGTACGGTGATTTCTATTTATTTATATAAGGTATAAGTAATATAATAAGTGAACCGATGAGTTGCATTTTTTTCTTATGCTTGTTGGTTTTTTCTATCCTCTCTCGTCTGTGTGTACAGCACCTTCGTGCTTTCACAAATAGAAAGAATATCTTTCAAAACAAAATAAAAAAGGAGAAAACACAATGAAGAAGTTTTTTGCACTGCTGCTGACTCTCGTTCTGGCTCTGTCCGTAGTGGCCTGCGCCGCTCCCGCCGCTGAGGAAGCCGCCCCCGCTCCCGAGGCTGCTGAAGAAGCCGCTGCCGAAAAGGTAGAGCTGAAGGTCATCGCCGCTCAGTACGGCCCCAACACCTCCGCTTGGTGGGCAGACTTCGTTGAGAAGTTCAACGCCGCCAACGAGAACATCAACCTGGTAGTTGACGTTGTTGCTTGGGCTGACATCTACACCGTAGTTAACACCCGCATCGCCAACGGCGACGCTCCCGACCTGCTCAACATCGACGTATTCGCCGATTACGTAGCTGACGATCTCCTCCTCCCCGCTGAAGAGTGGGTATCCGCTGAGACCTATGCTAAGTTCTATCCCCAGTTCATCGAGCAGTCCGTTGTTGACGGCGTAGTTTGGGCAGTACCCGACCTGGCTTCCGCCCGCGCTATGTACTACAACTCTGACATCCTGGCTGCTGCTGGCGTAGAAGTTCCCACCACCTGGGCTGAGCTGCAGGCTGCCTGCGAAGCCATCAAGGCTTACGATTCCGAGATCTATCCCTGGGGCATTGACATGACCACCGACGAAGGTCAGGCTTGCTTCGCTTACTATGCATGGACCAACGGCGGCGGCTTTGTTGACGCCGAGGGCAACTGGACTCTGAACTCCGCCGAGAACGTAGAGGCTGTTAAGTACAGCACCGGTCTGGTAGCTGCTGGCCTCACCAACACCGCTCCCGCCACCGAGTCCCGCTACGATCTGCAGGAGCTCTTCGCTGCCGGCAAGCTGGCAATGATGATCGGACCCAACCAGATCTCCTCTTATGTTGCTTCCTCCGAGAACCCCATCAACTTCGGCGTTGCCTCCATCCCCGCCAACGAGGGTAAGGCTACCTCTTCCGTAGGCGTTATGGACCGCTTCATGTGCTTCGACAACGGCTACACCGAGGCTGAAATGGCTGCTATCAAGCTGTTCATCGACACCTTCTATGATGACGAGCCCTACGCTGAGTGGGTAATGATGGAAGACTTCCTGCCCGCCACCACCACCGGCGGCGACATCATGGTTGCTGCTAACCCCGACTCCGCTGCATGGCTGGATGTTGTAGGTTCCGCTCAGTTCTATCCCACTGCTAAGGCAGAATGGGCCGATGTAAAGCAGGGCGTTATCGATGTACAGCAGAACGTACTCCTTGGCGGCGACGCTCAGGAACTGCTGGATGCTCTCCAGGCCCAGATCGCCGGCTAAAATTTAGCCCAAATCTGATTATTGTTTGAAGGTGGGCCGAGTCGCAAGGCTCGGCCCCTTCTTTATCGCAGATGCCTTCAAGCTGCAGTATATGGCAACATGGTTCTTTTGCCTTTATATACTGCCTTTTGACAGCATCTGCTGAGTTCATGTGTGGGAGGGATTTTTTGTGAATAAGAGAAAGACGCTGCAAACCGCGGAGCCTTATCTGTGGATACTGCCCAGCATCATACTGATGGGCATGTTCATTCTGGTTCCCATTTACTACGTTTTCAAGATGTCCGTAAGCGACATAAGCAGAGCCGGCGTTATCAAGGGCTTTGCAGGCCTTGATAACTTTATTGCCGTACTCAAAACACCTGCTTTTGAAATCGTTCTTAAAAATACCGTAGTATGGACTGTTCTGGTCGTTGTTCTGTCCACCGTACTGGGCTTTATCCTTGCGCTGCTGCTGAATAATAACTTCCGCGGCCGCAAGATCGCCCGCGCCATCGTGGTATTCCCCTGGGCAACCACCCTGGTAGTTCAGGCCACCGTATGGAAGTTCATCATCAATACCGACTACGGCGCACTGAACACCCTGCTTATGAAGCTGGGCGTGATACAGTCCGCAGTAAACTGGACCCCCTCCCCCGAAGCCTTCTTCGCATGGGAAATCGCCTGCGGTATCTTTGTTACCATTCCCTTCGTTTGCTTTACCGTGCTCTCCGGCCTCCAGAGCATTGACGCCTCCTTCTACGAGGCAGCTACCGTGGACGGCGCAAATTACTGGCAGAAGCTGTTTAACATCACCCTCCCTCTGGTAAAGCCTTCCCTCACCGTCAGCACCGTATTGAACATCATCTACGTGTTCAACTCCTTCCCCATCATCTGGACCATCTCCAAGGGCGACCCTGCAAACCGCACGGACACCATTGTTACCTATCTGTATAAGCTGGCATTCTACAACGGTAAATCCGACCTTGCCGCAGCCGTATCCGTTATCGGCTTCGCAATCCTCCTTGTATGCGCCAGCCTCTACATGATATCTACTCTTAAGAAGGAGGATGCATAATCATGGGTAATCCTATTTCTGCTCTTGAGCTGAACAAGCCCGGCGCCCTCAAGAAGGTTGTTCTTAAGGTTCTGCTGTATGTTGTCGTTATCGACATCTGCCTGCTGATACTGTATCCCTACTTTGTAATGTTCTGCAACGCCCTGAAGTCCAGAGCTGAGATCTTCTCCATTGATGGTACTGTGTTCCCCATCAAGGCCGTTTGGAACAACTTCAAAGAGATATGGTCCCTGGCTCCCATGGGCCGTTACCTGCTTAACTCCGTACTCATTGCCGGCGGCTCCACTATCATCGCCATGATCTGCGGCATCCCCGCAGCCTATGCCCTGGCACGTATGAAGTTTAAGGGCCAGACCGCATTCCTGGGCTTCGTAATCGTTTCCCAGATGTTTGCCCCCGTTGTTCTGCTGGTTGGCATCTACAAGGTTATGTCCCTGCTGGGCCTTACCAATACCATTCTGGGCCTTGTATTCATCAACGCCGCATTCAACCAGGCCTTTACCATCTGGCTGCTGCGCGGTACCTTCCTCAGCATTCCCGCTGAAATGGAGCAGGCCGCGACCGTTGACGGCTGCAACCGCCTCCAGGCCATGTTTAAGATACTGCTGCCCGTTGCGGCTCCCGGTATCGTAACCACCCTGATCTTCATCTTCATCAACGCCTGGAATGAATTTACCGTGGCCCTGACCCTTATATCCACCGAAACCCTCAAGCCCCTCACCGTTGGTATCACCATCTTCAACGGCTACAACATCATCGAGTGGCAGTACCTGTTCGCTTCTTCCCTCTTTGCCATCGTTCCCGTAGTAATACTGTTCATGTGCATAGAGAAGAACCTGACCAGCGGCCTTACCGCCGGCGGCGTAAAGGGCTAAATACAAACCTGTATAACCACATAACCAGGGGGAGCGCGTCAACGGTGCGCTCCTCATGTTATCGAATAAGCGGCATTGCGCCCGCAGCACGGTCAGGGAGTCACGGAAAGAAAGCGTGCTCATCATACTGAGTATATTTGAAAGCCATATGGACTTATGGCATAATATTCAGAGAGATACATGAAAGGTATTTTGCGCATGAAGAAAAATCTCACCCTGCGATACGCTCTGCATCAGCTGGCCTACTGGGCGGCAGCGGCGGGAATAATGAGCTTTGCCACGGCATATTTGCTTTGCAAGGGCTTTGCCCCCTCAAAGGTGGGCACCCTCATGGCTACGGGCACCATACTTTCCTGTATAACCCAGCCAATACTTGCGTCGGCGGCGGATAAGGCGAAAAAGCCCATGCTGACAAAGCTGCTGGCGCTGCTTACCATTATAAGCACGGGCTGCTTTGCCCTGCTTTTGACCGGTCTGCTGCCCAACTCCCTTTTTCCGCTGCTTTATCTCATCGGCGTATGGACATTTGACGCCATGATGCCCCTGCTGAACTCGGTAAGCGTTTACTATAACCGCAGCGGCTACAGGATAAACTACGGCGTGGGCAGGGCTGTGGGTGCCATGGCATACGGTATTGCGGCCCTTGCCATAGGCTATATTATGGAGGCGCTGGGCGCAGACTGGATGATAAAGACAGTGCTGGTGCTGCTGCCTTTCATGCTGATACTGGTGATAGGTTATCCAAAGCCTGGTACGGAGCAAGCCGGAGAGGAGCGGGAGAATGCCCCGGAAGAACAGCAGAATCCCTGCTCCGTGCCTGTGTTTTTCAGCAGATATCGCTGGTATTGCGCGTCGCTTATCGGCGTGCTGTTCCTTGCCATGTTCCATTCCATGACGGAAAACTACCTTATTTCCATCATGGGAAGGCTTGGCGGCGACAGCAGCCATGTGGGCGTGGCCCTTGCGATAGCAACGGTATCCGAAGCCATAGTGCTGTTTTTCTTCAGCAGGATACGCAGCCGCATACGGGATACATGGCTGCTTAAAATATCCGGCTTTTGCTTCCTGGTTAAGGCGGTGCTGTTCATAGTTGCCCCTTCCATAAATTTCATATACGCCGCGCAGCTGCTGCAGATGACCACATATTCTTTCCTTTCTCCCGTTCAGGTATACTATGCGAGCGCAAAGGTGACCCAGGCGGACATGGTAAAGGGTCAGGCATTTATCGCCGCGTCATACACACTGGGATGCGCCTGCGGCAACTTTGCGGGGGGACAGCTTATTGAGCTGGGGGGAGTAAGCATGATGCTGTGGGCAGGCCTGATAATGGCGGCGATAGGCACAGCGGCCTTCCTTTTCACCGTTGAACGCAAGGATAAATGGATGCTGGAAGCAGAAGGAGAAAGGATATGATAACCATAAGGAATGAAAATCTGACAGTTGAAATATCCACCCTGGGCGGCGAGATGCAGTCCATTAAGGACGCTGCCGGACGGGAATACCTGTGGCAGGGTGACGACGCCTTCTGGAGCGGGCGTGCTCCCAATCTTTTCCCATACACCGGACGCCTTACCGAGGGCATATGCACCTATCGGGGACAGAAATTTGCCATGCCCTGCCATGGATTTTTGAAGGACAGGGAGATGGAGATCGAACGGGCGGAAGAGGACCGCTGCACACTGCTTCTCCGCTCGGATAAGGATACGCTGAGGGTTTTCCCATTTGAGTTTGCCTTCCGCATAAGCTATATGCTGGAAGGCGCCTCGCTCATATGCCAATATCGGGTTACCAATTTTGAGGATTTCACCATATACTTCGGCCTGGGCGCTCATCCTGCCTTTGCCGTGCCGGCCGATAAGTTCGACGGTTACAGCCTGCGCTTTGCCGGCGATATCACTCCCATACGGGTGGAACTGTCCGAGGACGGCTATGTGCTGAATGGCCGCGCCCCTTACCCGCTTAAGGACGGCGTTTTGCCCCTTAGGGGGTATCCTTTTGAGGACAGCTTGGCATTCACCGCCATGGCAAAGTCGGTTTCGCTGCTGGATGAAACCGGCAAAGGGGTGATTTCCGTGGATTATGGAGATTTTGACAACCTTGTGCTGTGGCGCGCGCCAAATGCCCCCTTCCTCTGCATTGAGCCCTGGTGTTCACTGCCCTCGCGCAAGGGCGTGGTGGAGGAGCTTTCTACCCAGCCTGGCCTGGTTGCCCTTGAGGAGGGCGACTTCCGGGCGGCGTTCTGCGTAAGGATTGGGGAGTAAGGGGTATGCCTTCTTTTCACAAGAAAAGGGGGAGAAAACAGAATAGCGCCAGGATAAGATGGCGTAGATATGCTATCCCAAAAGCCGCACATAGTTGTGCGGCTTTTCTTATAGCATATTTACGCCATCCTGTCCGTCATACGCTGCATGGCCGCCATGACGAGCAGCAGGGCCAGCAGATAAAGGGGAAGCAGAGCAACGGTAATGCTGTTGGCGATCACGCCGAAGAGGGAGGGCATCAGGCAGGTGCCAACGTACGCCCCCGCCATTTGAACGCCGATTATGGCCTGGGATCTCTCAGGACCGAATATACCGGGAATGGAATGCATTATGGAGGGATATACCGGGGCGCAGCCAAGGCCGACAAGGGCAAGGCCCATAAGGGAAAGGGCTTCTCCCAGGGGAAGCAGCATGACAGCTATGCCGGCGGATATAATGCCCATGCCAAGCCATATCATTTTTAAGTCGGACAGCTTCATGCTGACAAAGCCGCTTATAGCCCGGCCTGCGGTAATGCCCATGAAGAACATTCCGCCAAAGCCTGCCGCCACATCCGAGGGAACACCCTTATGCAGGGCAAGATAGCTGGCGGCCCAGAGGCCGGCGGTCTGCTCCAAGGCACAGTAGCCGAAAAAGCAAAGCATCATGGCCTTTACGCCGGGAGTGGCGAGAATCTCCCTCAGGGGGATGGCCCCGCCGGGGCGGGTCTCGCCGTTTTCCCTGGCCCGCCAGAGGGGCAGGCTGAGGAACAGTATGGCAGTAAGGGCAATCTGCATAAACGCCACCCAGCGATAGCCCCAATTCCAGCCGAAGCCGCAGGTAAGCGCGCGGCCCATTATCATGGGGCCCACCGTTGCGCCCACGCCCCACATACAATGGAGCCAGCTCATATGGTGGCTTTTATAATGGGTTGCAACGTAGTTATTTAAGCAGCTGTCCACGCTTCCGGCTCCTATGCCGTAGGGTATGGCCCAGAAGCAGAGCTGCCAAAATTTCGCGGATACGGAAAAGCCCAGCAGCGCCACGGCGGTGAGGGCCGCGCTTATGGCGGTGACCTTGCCCGTGCCCAGCTTTTGGGTTATGCGATAGCTTTGCAGACTGGATATTATAGTGCAGAAGGCAATGGACATGGATATAATGCCTGCGTATGATACAGGCACATCCAGCCCGGGATACATGGAGGGCCACGACGCACCCAGTATGGAATCGGGCAGGCCGAGGCTTACAAAGGCCATGTATATGATTATCAACAGCAGGTGGGTCATAGGTTCGCCCTTCCGTTATTATTATCATCGTGAAATTATAGCATATCTCCGGGGGATTTTGAATATGGAGAAAAGGCTCAGCTGTGTAAAGGCCCGTGCTGCAGCCGTGATACGAATGAAGGCAGGTTTTGAGGTGCATTGATGTTAGTACGGTGGAAGCAAGCCGGGGAAGGCCTGTTTGAGTCCATCCGCCGCCCTTATAAGGGATTCGGACTGTTCAAAAAGCGGCATTGCGCTACCTTTTCGAAGGTTATATGGCTCCCCTGCGCCTGCACAACGCCGGGGACTGCGGCCTCCAAACCCCGCAAAGGGGGGCCACAGACAGAAAAAGAGGCTTCCGAAGAAGCCTCCTTTATAGCTGTTAAGCCGTAAGCATTAGACCTTGGCCTGATACTCGAAGGGCAGGGGAACGATCTTGCCAGCGGTGTCGATCTCAACCAGCTGCTCCAGAGTAGCCTTGACGATGGCGGTCTGCTGCTCAACGTTGTTGGGTGCGCCGGCGTTTGCGCCCATGGGAACCAGGGGAGCAACTGCGCGGGGGGTACCGGTCTGCTTTACTACAGGGGGAAGGGCTGCGATGATGATGGTGGGAATACCAGCCATTTCGATTGCTCTCTGCACCAGAACTGCAGAGCGGTGGCAGGTGCCTCAGCCAGCGGTCATAATGACGGCGTCAACGCCCTCTTCCTTAAGAACCTTCGCGATTTCGGGGCCGGTTTCATTGCGGAACTTCTCCTGGTTGCCGCCGCCGCCCATGAAGCAGCAGTGAACGGGAGCAACTGCCTTGATGAAGCCCTCGGCTGCAAGCTCATGGAGCCTGTCGATGGGGAACATGCAGTTGATGTCCTTGTTAACGTCACCATTGTCATAGCCGCCGTGGGTAACCATCAGCTCGCTGGAAGGCATGGTGTCGAGTACTTTCCTCCAGGTAAAGTCGCCTGCGAGGTTGAAACGCTTATCATCCTTATGGTGTACACCGGCAGCGGTAGCGATGGCAACGGTCATCTCGCTGAGCTTCTTGGTGACGGGAGCCCATACGGGTGGAGGCGTAACGGGAACGAAGATTTCGGACTGAAGTCCCTTAACAACTGTTAAGCTCATTTTTATCCTCCTATTGAAATTCAAGTAAGTTATTTTTTATTTTTTGGCCTGCATTTCTGCCTGCCGTCTAAGGTACATATCAAGATTGCTTACATATTTTTCGTTGGGCTCGGGCCTGAGCTGCTTTGGCAGGCTCATGGTCCATGCAACGGGCTGACCATCCTTTACCTCATAATCGCAGAGGAACATTCGGGAAGGAAAGCGGAATTCGCCGCTGCAGTTGGTAAGTTCCACGCCGCTTGCGCCGTCTCTAACGTAATTTACCCTGCCCTCCATTACAAAGAGCTCATCCTCCCCGGGGGAGGTGATTGGGGGATAGGTTACGGGAGCGGGGCCGGGGGCCAGCTGCTCGGGAAAACTCATGGTCCAGCCGAATTCCTGACCGATCAGGAGGGGGTGGGGGTGTATGAGCAGGGATTGGGGTATCTTCATCCAGCCCAGGCGTCCCTTGAGATCCATGGCCGCAAAGCCATTGTCGTCAAGCTCTACCAGCACACCCTCTATGTAGATGGTTTTGTCGCCGAATTTAAGCATATCTTTAGTTGTACTTTTCCTTACGCTTGCTGCTCATGGGCAGAGACTGCTCATTGGCTACCAGCTCAACCTTGGAGCCGCGGGCGGCTTCGATCAGCTCGATGTTGGTGGACTTAACGTTGGCGTTCCACTTCTTCTCGGGAGCCTTTACGGGTTCGCCGGCCATCTGAGCCTTCAGCATGGCGAGAGCGCGGACAGCGTCTTCGGGGCACAGAGTGTTGCAGCCGAGAACTTCGTTCTCGATACCGGCCTCGGACTTATTGTTGTCCACCATGTGGGTCATGTACTTGTTACCAACAACCAGAGCGCCCTGTACTGCGCAGAAGGACATACCAACTACGGGGATACCGCGCTGGCCGATCTGCTCGTGGTGGGATGCGAAGTCAACGTGGTTGTTACCGAAACCTTCGGTGGTGATGAAGGCACCGTCAACGTCCATAGCTTCTACGGTCTGGCCGAGACGACGGGATACGTAGAACTTCTCGCCGTTGATCTGGGGGGAACCTACGAATACTACGCCGCAGAGGTCGATCTCGGGGTCATGCAGGCACTCGAGAACGAGGGGCTCACGCCAGTAGTGACGGGACATTTCCTTGGAAGCGGGTCCGATGCAGGTAAGGGCATGAACAGCGCCGTCCAGTACTTCGAGGGGGCTGCAGACTACGGGTACGTTACCCAGGTCTACGTTGGGCTTACCGCCCAGGATGCCAACGGGCTCCATGGGGAGCAGCAGGTTGTCATGCATAGCGCCCTGACCCATGATCTCCTTGCAGATAACGACCTTCTTCTTGCCGGGGCGGCGAACCTGGTCAAACTGCTCGGTAGCTACTACGAGGCTGTCGTCCAGCTTCTTCATAGCAACGCGGATTTCCTGGGTGATGATGTCGGTAGCGGTGTGGATGGCAAGAGGACCGGGACGGGTCATGTTGGTCTTGGCCTTGATTACGGCGAAGGTCTTGATGAAGATTTCGCCCTTCTCGGGACAGCCGGGACGACCCCACATGATGTTCTCTTCCAGGATACCCTCGGAAGAACCGAACTCGCCAACCTGTACGCCGTTTTCGTCGGTACCGGTAACCATCATTACAACGCCATCCAGTACGCGGGTGGTGCCGTAGCCCAGCTCGTCGTCGCCTTCCTTGGTGGCGATGGGCTGAACGTCCATAATGGTCTCGGAATAGGTGTTGTACTCAGCAGGAGTAATGACGTCGATCTTGAAATCAAGAACCAGTTCCTGAGAGGCGATGCAGTCAGCTTCAATGCCCTCACGAATGTAAAGGGTGGTGCCTTCAATCTTGGTCTCGGGGCCGCGCTTTACTTCGGTGATGTTGAAGTGCTTGCGGGTGAGGGAGCGAACGACCTTTTCTTCGCCAACGGCGGCGGCAGCGGCAGCGGCTTCGGGAGCGGCTACGACGGCTGCGGCGGCGGGAGCAGCGGCTCCGCCCAGAGCGCCAACGGGGATCTCAAGGTCAATGCCCTTGCCCTCGTCGATGTGGATCTTCAGAACGCCGGCGTTGGCAGCGGCAGCTACGGGAGCGGCGGCTGCGGGAGCGGCTTCTTCCACAACGGGAGCGGCTTCGGCCTCAACAGCCTTCATGCCTTCCAGAAGGTCGGCGGTGAGGGGAGTGAGGGAGTCTGCGGTCTTGGTGAGGGTTGCGCCCAGAGCCTGACCGATGGTAACAGCACCTTCGAGATTGAGCAGGCCGGACTCTACCAGATCGTCAAAGATGGCAGGGTCTTCCAGATTGTGCTCGGAAAGCACAACGCCAGCTTCAGCTCTGCAGCACAATACCGCTGGGTCATTTTTGTGAGCCTGAGCATATTCGGCTGAAATAGACATAGTGTTCCTCCTATATAAATTATATTTGGCACTTAAGTTATTTGGCTCAACTTAAGTTAAACCACAAAGTTTTGGTTTGCCCGGGGGATCTGCTTCCCCAAGGCAGCGCTGGAAAAATTAGAACTCGCTGAGATCCTGGTCAACGGACTTGGATACGGTCAGCTTGCGGTAGAGGGGATGGCCGATGGTGCGCATCACATGGTCAGTCTGATGGAAGAGCTTGAGGCCCATCTTCAGAGTGCCGCAGGTGGTAACGGTGTTGGAGCAGTCGGAGCAGTTGCCGATGATAAGGTACTCGGCGCCGGCACGCTTCATTTCCATGACCTTGGCTATCTGGCCGGGGCAGTTGCCGGGGTTCTCGCACTTGAGGGGAGCGCCGGGCTTTACCTGAACTGCCTGCTTGCAGGAGGTTACGGATACCACCACGCCGTTCATCTTGGCGCAGATGTCACGCATACGCTCCTCTGAGCCGCCGCAGGCGCAAACCAGCAGGCCTACCTTGGCGCCCTTCAGATCGGGGAAGGGAATGGTAACGATGATTGCGCCGGTGGTCTTGGTGGTGGGGGCGTCTATCTCGGTGGCCTTACCGGTGAAGGGGCCGCCCATGATGATTTCGCCGTATTCGCCGTCAATGCCGCCGCACATATCGATGAGGTCCGCAACGGAGATGCCAACGGGCATATCCATGAAGCACTGAGCCTCGGGGCCGCCCTTTACACGGCCGATGACGGAGATGTTTTTATAGATGCAGGGCTTCTGGTCTTCGATGGCTTCCGCAACACGGAGAACGGTCTCTGCGTTTACAACGTTTGCCTTGGCGGCGGAGGGGAGCTGAGTGGGATCCAGAAGGATACCCAGGCACTCGCGAACTACCGCGCGCTCTTCGCCCATGGGGTATATGTCAGGAAGGAGATGGATACTGATGTTGGGCTTATCCTTTATTGCGGCCTTTACGGCGCTGATAGCCTTTGCGTTCTTCTTCTTGATGGCAAAGATGCCCTTGGAGGCGTTGGACATTTCCATGCAGTACTCAACGCCGCGAACGGTCTTCTCGGCCTGCTCCTCAAGCTGCTTGATGTTGTGCTTGAGGCCGGGCTCGCACTCGGCTGCGTTTACCAGAATATAGCCGCCCTCAAGGTTTGTGCCCAGCTTTACGCCGGTGGGGAAGCCTGCGCCGCCCATGCCGACGATGCCTGCTGCCTTGACCATATCAAGCTTGTTTTCGGACTTTGCGATT
This sequence comes from Clostridia bacterium, assembly GCA_016292635.1. Taxonomy (GTDB): domain Bacteria; phylum Bacillota; class Clostridia; order Christensenellales; family CAG-138; genus SFEL01. The sequence continues at coordinate 24,110 of JAEDIC010000018.1, read as the reverse complement.
GGAACGTATTTGTCCGGCTGCTCGGCGTCGGGCTGGATGATGATCGCGTCCTCGGTAACTTCCTCAACCACGCCGTAAACGGAGGAGAAGATGTTGGCGCCGAGGCCGGTGGGGGTGGCGATCAGAGTGCCCTTTTCCACCTTGTCACCAGGCTTGACTATGGCTGCGCAAGGAGCGCCCACATGCTGCCTGAGCAAAAGTTTGATTTTCCTCATGATACCCATCCTTTTCATAATAAAAATTATAGAGTGAAACGATAGGTGGGGTTCGTCCAATCGGACATACCTATATAAATGGACGCACCTCCACACATTTGACATTATACTACCAATATATAAAAAAGTCCATGGCTGCATGTAAAAAAATGCATGGGAATCTTATATATTTTTCTATTATTAAATCGCAACTACCGCCACTTGTGTAGTGTAAATTTTAACCCCCAATATGTAGATTCGGACAAAGTAAAAGGGCGGCCCTGAAAAAAAGGCCGCCCGGCGGTGGCGGGAGTATGTGGGAATCGAACCCACCCAGGACGCTACTAACGCCCAACGACTGGTTTTGAAGACCAGGGGGCACACCAGTACCCATCTACCCCCAAAAAACAAGGGATTTTTTTGATACACCCCTCCACATACAACAGAATACCACAAAAGTCAATTCAATACAATACCCGGGAATTTTCAGGGTCTCATTATCATATTGACTTTTTTTTGCCGATGTTGCATAATAAATACAAGATAATAAATCACAGGTAAGAGTATATTTGCCAGGCGAAGAGCACTGTAAATTTATTTCATTATCAAATGTAAGATATTATCTGAAAAGTGATATTATCTGAAAAGTGTTATCCGGTTTTGGCGATATCGTATATGATTCGCCACTAAAAAAATATAATAACAGGAGAGCAGGTCATGGAATTTAACCCTACTATCAATTATGACAGGTTTGAAGCCAAGCTCAAGGCCATCGACGCTCATACTTGCGGTGAGTTCTGCCGCGTAGTATACGATGGTTTCCCCGTACCCGAGGGCAACACACCCATCGAGCGCAAGCACTGGATGGAGAAGCACTACGACCATTATCGTACCGCCCTGATGCTTGAGCCCCGCGGCCATCACGACATGTTCGGCGCCTTCATCTGCGAGCCCATCGATCCCCAAGCCGATTTCGCCGTATACTTCATCGATACCGGCGGATGGCTCAACATGTGCGGCCACTGCACCATCGGTGCCGTAACCGTAGCCGTTGAGACCGGAATGGTAAAGGCTGTAGAACCCTACACCGAGGTAGTTCTCGAAGCCCCCGCCGGCATCATCCGCACCAGGGCAGAAGTTAAGGACGGCAAGGTTCTCAACGTGACCCTGACCAACGTTCCCGCTTTCCTGTATAAGGAAAACCAGAAGATCACCGTTGACGGCAAGGAGATCGTATTCGACATTTCCTTCGGCGGCAGCTTCTTTGCCCTTGTTGACACCGCTCAGCTGGGCGTTGACATTTGCGCCAAGAACGTTCCCTACTTCAATGCTCTCGGCATGAAGATCATGGAGATCATCAACCGCGATTTTGAGATCCAGCATCCCCGTCTGGACATCACCACTGTTGACCTGGTAGAGTTCTACGGCCCCGCTGTAACTCCCGGCGCCAACAAGCGCAACGTGGTTGTATTCGGCGAAGCTCAGGCTGACCGTTCTCCCTGCGGCACCGGCACCAGCGCCAAGCTGGCTACCCTGTATGCAAAGGGCGAGATTGGCATAGGCGAGAAGTTCGTTTACGAATCCTTCATGGGAACCATGTTCACCGGCGTCATCAAGGAGGCCGTGGACGAGTGCGGCTACAAGGCTGTTATCCCCATGATCACCGGTTCCTGCTGCATCACCGGCGAAGCCACCTACCTGATCGATCCCATGGACAATCTTAAGTACGGCTTCATCGTAGGCTAAGCATAAAGCTTAACGATAAATATCCCTCGCATAGCGGGGGATATTTCAGTTTTGGGCATAGCCCTGGTACAATCAGCGGAGCGCAAGGGCCCATAAAGCGCCTGCCCCCTTTTACATAAGGGGGGCTTTTGAGATATTCCGCCTCCATGCCTTGTTATTCCCCTGTTTTCTGCTTATCGCCACTCAACTATTTCCAATCACGCCACTATCCAGTGGTTTTTCGCCATACAGTAAAAAAGACGGCCTCGGCCGTCTTTTTTACTGCCCGAAAGGGGCGCTAAATGCATTCCACCCCGTATAGCCTGAGGGCCAGCCGCTTAACGAGGCGGCTGCGGTTGCGGCGCACGGTGGCAGGGTCGCAGCGGAGGCGTGTGGCGGCGTCCGCGTCCTTTACCCCGCTGAAATACTTCAGCTCGATGGTAAGGTAATAGGGATCCTCCGCAACGGAGTGGAGGGCGTTCTGCAGCTTGCGCACCTCCCGCTCGTCCGCCGCAAGCCGGGCACGAAGTTCCGCCATCTGGGCGGAATGTACTTCCTCCGGGGTGAGGCGCATGCCGGGGCGTATAAGCCGCACGAGGGATGAGGAATGATGCCTCAGGGCCTCCACGCCCATGTTCTCAAGCTCGGTAAGCTCTTCGCGGTTGTCCTCTATCCGCTCCCTCAATATAGGCAGGGCGTACAGCCGCTTTTCCGTGGCGGCGTAGGCGGCCTGGGCGGCGTTGCGGGTAACGGCGCTGTCACCGTAATACTGGCGGAAGGCATATTCCGAAAGCATATGGTTCTCGATCTGATGGTCCATGTTCATGGGATAATGTTATCCTCCTTCGTTCAAATGTCTTTGTGCAGAACAAATGTTCGATGGCGTACATTGATGATACATTTTTTTCATGTATGGGTCAACATCTAAAAACGTCGAGGATACCGAAAACGGTACTGAGCGCCGCTCTGTTGCACAAAGGGCGCTGAAAAAGCGCCTTAAATATGTCGTTGAAAGGCCGAATTCACCGAGGTATAATCAATATGGTGAGAAACTGTCAGGGAGCGGAGAATATCCGCTCCCATGTTATTTTTTGGAAAAGGAGGTATGTTAAAAACTTGATACTTAAGCTTAAAGGCCTGCCAAATCCACGGCAGGCCGAATTTTTTTGCTCCCGGGCGCGGCATACGGCATACGGCGGGGCGAGGGGCGGCGGCAAAAGCTGGGCCATGCGGCGAAAGCTCACGCTGCTTTGCCTTGCCCATCCGGGGCTGAACACGCTGCTTTTAAGGCGCACCCTTCCGGAGCTCAGGGAGAACCATGTGATACCGCTGCTGAAGGAGCTGAAGGACGCGGCAAGCTACAACGCCGCGGAGCGAGTCTTTCGCTTTCCAAACGGCAGCCGCATACGTCTCGGATACTGCGACAACGCCAATGATGTTTATCAGTATCAGGGGCAGGAATACGAGGTCATAGGGCTGGAGGAGGCCACCCACTTTACCGAGGAGCAGATGCAGTTTCTCACCACCTGCAACCGCACCACCCGGCAGGACTTTTCCCCAAGGATGTATTACACATGCAACCCCGGGGGAGTGGGTCACGGCTGGGTGAAGCGGCTGTTTATCGACAGGCTGTACAGGGCGGGGGAACGACCGGAAGATTACGTATTTATACCCGCAAGGGTATACGACAACCCCGCCCTCATCACCGCAGACCCGGAGTACCTTCGCCAGCTTGAAAACCTGCCGGAGGAGCTTAGAAAGGCCTATCTTGACGGGGACTGGGACGTGCTTGCGGGGCAGTTTTTCCGGGAATTCTCCCGGGACCGCCACGTTGTGGCGCCCTTTGAAATGCCTGTGTGGTGGCGGCGGTTCCGCTCCATCGACTGGGGCTATAACGACCCCTGCGCCGTATTGTGGCACGCCGCCGACGGTGAGGGCAGGATATACACCTACCGTGAGCTGTATCTCCGCTACACTCGGGCCGACCAGGTGGCAGCGAAAATACTGGAGCTTTCCCGGGGGGAGGATATCGCATACACCGTGGCCTCCCCGGATATGTGGCAGAAACGGGGAGCGGTGCTGAAAAGCTGCGGCGGCTTTGAGGGGGAAAGCATAGCGGAGCTTTTCGCCCTGTCCGGCGTGCCGCTGACCCCGGCGGACAATTCCCGCATTGCGGGCTGGCAGAGGGTGCGCAGCTATCTTGCGGACGCTCCGGACGGGATACCGAGGCTTCGGATATTCGGCTGCTGCGAAAACCTTATCCGCACCCTGCCCGGCCTTGTGTTTGACAGCCGAAACAGGGAGGATGCGGCGGACGGGGAGGATCACGCCCCCGAGTCCTTGCGCTATGGGCTTATGTCCCGGCCCGCCCCGGGGGCTGAGATAAAGGCCAGAACGGAAAGGCCCTATGACCCTCTAAGCGTTGATGAGGTAAAGGACAGCGGATTCTTGGCTATGTAGCGCGAACCCCGGACGGCGGCGCCGGCCGCCGCTTACTGCAGGCGTATGGACAGCCATATCATCCGCAAGGCAAATTTTGCTTCCCATCAAGGCCGCATTTGCAAAACCCACCAAAGCGTCGTATTCAATATTTCACCTGACCCTTTCTATATATTTGCTTCCTTTTCTTCCTTACTTTTCTCGTGAAAGGAAGGAAAAAAAGAAGATATCACTATCACAGCAACACACAAGGAGGACAAAAATGGATACCAAACTGCAGAATATTTACACACTATTTGACGAGTACCGCAACGCCTACGGCCCGGAATGGCAGCGGCTGGACCGGTGCGAGAGGATCTATCGGGGAGACCACTGGCACGACGTGCCTGAGACGGATGCGGGAGAGCCACGACCGGTTACTCCCATAATACAGTCCACAATCGAGAATGTGCGGGCTGATCTTATGGATCAGTACCCGGAAGCGGTCATTACGGCAGACTCCCCGGAATACGCGGAAACGGCGGAGCTGCTTACGGCGGCAATAGGCGAAAATCACACCCGCATGGGCTACAGCCGCGAGTACGCGAAGCTTACACACGATTTACTGGTGGGCGGCTATATGGTGCAGGAGGTGGGCTTTGACCACGGCCTGAACGGGGGCATGGGCGGAGCGTTTCTGCGCCGCGTTGACCCGGGAAGCATAATGTTCGACCCTCTTTGTGCGGAAATCGGGGACAGCCGTGCCGTGTTCAAGTTTGCCGCCCATCCAAGGGCGTGGTTCAAGCAGAGATATCCCGACAGGGAGCGGGATATGGATTCCGATAGCCTGCTGCTCAGGCCCATGTGGGACAGCCTGCTTTCCGTATCCGATGGGGACAGCATAATGCTCATAGAGTGCTGGCAGAGGGAATATGACCCCAGGACCGGCAGCTTTGCCGTACATATGAAAAAGATGGCGGGCGGAGTGCTCCTTGAGGACAGCCGGGAGGCGAAGCCGGAGGGCTGCTACCGCCACGGGGAATACCCCTTTGTGGTCACTTCACTTTATCCCAGAAAGGGCGGCTGCCTGGGCTTCGGCCTTGTGGATATGTTTGAAAACCAGCAGCTGTATTCTGACAAACTGGATCAGATTGTGCTGAAGAATGCCCTTATGGCAAGCCACAACAAGCTGCTGGTGACCGGAGCTTCCGGCTTTGACGTGGACGATCTCAGGGATTGGTCCAAGGAGGTTCACCGGGGGGAGAATCTTAACGGCGTAACATGGTTTTCCACCGCCCCCCTGCCCGGCTATATTCTGGAATATATACGCGCTATGCGAAACGGCATAAAGGAGGAATCCGGCGCAAACGACTTCTCCAGAGGCATGGCCTCAGGCGGTGTTACCGCCGCGTCCGCAATTGCCGCACTGCAGGAGATGAGCAGCAAGCGCAGCCGCATGGCGGCCCGTTCCATACACGACGCATTCGAGCAGGCGGTAAGGCAGGAGATAGAGATAGAGCGGGAATTCTGCATATTCCCCAGAAGCGTAAAGACAAAGGCCGGAAGAAAGGCGTTCACCGGCAGCGTCCTTATGAAAAAGACGGACCTTGACAACGAGCTGCCCATTGAGTTTATGGTTTCCGTAAAGGTTCAGCGGGAAAACCGCTTCTCGGTTGCGGCCCATAATGAGCTTATGCTGACCATGCTGAATTCCGGCATGATAACCGCAGACGTGGCTCTGGAGATGATGATCTTTGACAGCAAGGAGCAGGTGCAGGGCCTTATGGCGAAAAAACTGGAGGAGGCCAAGGCTGAGAAGGAGCGGCAGGAGCAGAAGAAGCGGGATAAGGGCGGCAGCGATTCGAATACCCCCATAGCCGACGAGATTTCGGCTAAAAAGCAGGAAGGGGAAGCATAATAGAAACAAAAAAGGAGGTCCGTCATGGACGAACGCAAGAACTTTGAAGAACTGGCTCGCACCCTAAGGGGACAGCGGCAGCGCATCCCTTCAGACGTACAGGGCAGCTACACCGGCACATACAATGACCCCGACGACCCGCAGCCTGTGCAGGATGCGGACGACCTGTAAGGCGAAGCCTTTTCGCTCAAAATCTTATGGATTTTGAGCGGTATTGCGCCCCAATGCTCAGGTATTGGGGCGACAGGCTGTCAAAAAAGCGGCATTGGGCCACTTTTTCGAGGACTCCATGACTCCCTTGCGCCTGCGGCACGGCCGGGGCGCCATGGAAAGAAAACCTTTCAGCGCAAGGGCTATCCGGATTTGCCCCGCAAGCCGCCAAATCCGATTGAAGCCTCCGCCCTCCGAACCACCAAGGGTTTTTCCACACGCAAAAAGCCGCAGTTTATTGTGCGGCTTTTTGGGTAGGACTTATTAACTTAACGGTTTCAGTTTAATTAATCATTTTTACCATATCCTTCGCTTCCTTTCTTTTAAGAGAGGAGGCGGGGGTGCAGGGGGCGGAGCCGCCGCGTAAAATCACCCTACATTATCTCAAACTCTACAAGCGCCCAGCCGTTCCCGGTATCACGCAGGGTTGCGGTGAGGGAGGCGGCGGGGGCGGCGGAGCTGCTGCCCGGGGCGCCGCTCATAAGGCTTCCGGAGAGGGTGACGGTATCGCCGTCAATATGGGCGTCGTCCCACTGGGCGCCGTAGAAGGGCAGGCCGGTTTCAGCGAGGACAACGGGGTCGGTATCGGCGGATATATCGGCGCCGAAAACCGCCCTGTACGCTGCGGAATATTCGGCGGCGGATATGGAGGATACGCCCTTTGCAAGGAAGTATTCATTCATAAAGGCTGTGGCAAGCTCCCCTGTAGGCGCGCCGGAAAAGCCGGAAAAATCCGGCCCGCAGGCGGCGGCAGCGGCGGAAAGGGCGGGAAGTATTTCCTCATAGACTTCCTCCGTAACGGCGTCGCCAACAAAGCCGGGATACAGAGCCCTGTGGGGGAAGCTTATCTCTATCATGCCCCGCTCTTCGGGGGCGATGGTCCCCTGGGGGATGAAGAGGGTATAGCCCTCATCCGCTACGGCAAAGCCGTTGTAAAGGTCAAGGGCCGAGAGTATGCCCTCGGTGGTAAGGTCGCCGAAGTAGCTGTCCGGCTCGTATGCGATAACATTCCATACCTGCTGGGCAGCTATATCCTCGGGATAGTATGCGCCGGACACGGCGGCAAGGCTGCACTCGGCTCCATCTGGACCGAGAACTATAACATGGCGGTCAAATTCCGCTTCTTCCGGGCCGCCAAAGCTGTGTTCCTCGGTGAATATGACGTTGGTATATATGCCTGCGGGCAGCTCTGCCTGCTGTGTTTCAAAGGAAACGGAGGTATAGGGAAGCTCCTCGGCGGAGTCAGCATAGGGCATACGCTCGGATACCACACGGGTGTAAAGCTCGTCAAGGTATTCGGCTATCGCCCCGTCGGAGGTCTCGTTGCCAAAGCTGGGGGCGGAATAGCTGAGCCGATATACTGCTTCCTCCTCAGGCACATCCTGGGGCAGCAGCAGTTCTTCCGTAATGACGCCGCCGGCCTGCCCATCCTGAACGGGCTCTGTCGCCTGCTCTGCAGCAGGGGTCTCCACGGGAGCGGTAACGTCTATGGGCTGCTGAACGGACTGGGCGCAGCCGGCAAGCATAAGGGCCAGCGCCAGCATAAGGACGGCTGTTTTAAAAGAAGCGTTTTTCATATATCCTCCTTTGAGGGGGTTTTCATAATATATTCAGAATATCACAAAGAAAAGCGGCTCTCAACTTTCACAAGGGAAAATTAACATATTTATAAAAAAGGAGGGGTATTATGGAGGAAAACAACAGGGAAACCGCAATAAAATGCCTTATGGACATATGCAGGGACGAAAACGCAAAGTCCTCCGACAGGGTTGCGGCGGCAAAGCTGCTGCTGGAGCTGGACGCTCCGGAGGAGGGAAACACCCTTACCGTCATAATGGAAGGGGTAACCAAGGAATACTGCCTTTAGGCGGCGTTGACGGGGGTGGTCTTTTCCTGTAATATGTAGACAAAGGGGTAAATCATCCCCACAGGGAGCGAAATATGAAAAACATAATCATAGGCACAGCGGGCCATATAGACCACGGCAAAACCACCCTCATAAAGGCCCTTACCGGCCGCAATACCGACCGATGGGAGGAGGAACAGCGCAGGGGCATAACCATTGACCTGGGCTTTACCTGGTTTGACCTGCCCCGGGGAGACAGGGTGGGTATAATTGACGTTCCGGGCCATGAGAAATTTATAAACAACATGGTGGCGGGCGTTGTGGGCATGGACCTTGTAATGCTGGTAATAGCGGCGGACGAGGGCATAATGCCCCAGACCCGCGAGCATATTGACATACTGGGTCTCCTCGGCATTGAAAAGAGCATAATCGTGCTGAACAAATGCGATCTTGTGGATGAGGACTGGCTGGAGATGGTGAAGGAGGATATAAAGGAGGAGCTGAAGGGCAGCTTTTGCGAAAACGCTCCCATGGCTGAGGTTTCTTCAGTGACCGGGGAGGGCCTGCCCCGGCTTATCTCCCTCATAGAGCGCATGACGGAGGACGAGGTGATCCCCAAGGATATAGACACCATTCCCCGCCTGCCCATTGACCGGGTGTTTTCCATATCCGGCTTTGGAACAATAGTTACAGGCACCCTTATCTCCGGACGCATACGCAAAGAGGACCAGCTTTCGGTTTTCCCTGTGAACAAGCCCTGCAAGATCCGCAGCATACAGGTTCACGGCAGGGACGCGGAGGAGTGCTTTGCGGGCCAGCGCGTTGCCATAAACATATCCAATATAAAAAAGAACGAGATAGACCGTGGCTGCGTTATCGCCCCGGTAAGCAGCATGAAGAACACCATGATGCTGGATGTTCGCCTTTCCATGCTGCCCTCGTCAAACAGGGTGATAGAAAACCGCACAAGGCTGCATCTTTTCACCGGCACCTCCGAAGTGCTCTGCCGTGCCGTACTGCTGGATAGGGATACCCTCTCTCCGGGGGAAAGCTGCCTTGCCCAGCTTCGCCTTGAGGAGGAGATAGCCGTGCGGAGGGGAGACAGGTTCATAGTCCGCTTTTACTCACCCATGGAGACCATCGGCGGCGGCGTGGTAATAGAGGCCAATCCTAATAAGAAAAAGCGCTTCGATGAAAAGACGCTTTCCGAAATGTCCCTAAAGGAGCAGGGCGGTCACGGGGACATGATAGAACTGCTGATAAAGCAGCACAGCGAATCTGCCATAACCGCCGCGGAGATAGCCAAGCTTACCGGTCTTACCCTCGAGGAGACCGCAGCCGAAACAGCCCAGCTTGAGGAACAGGGCCTTATCCGCTCCTTCCGGATGAAAAAGGACCTGCACCTGTGGCACGGCTCATTTGAGAACAAGATAACCGAAAGCATAGTGGATTACCTCCGGGCCTTCCATAAGGATAATCCATACAAGCAGGGCAGCCGCAAGGCGGAGCTTCGGGTGCGGTTCCTGCCCAAGCTCAAGCAGAATGTATTTGACGAATTCATTCAGCGCCTTGAAGACGCAGGCACAATTAAGCGTACCGGGGAATACATCGCCGCGGGGGATTTTGCCATACCACATGACGATACCTACGCCAAGGCGGAGAACGCCATACTTAAAGCTCTGGACGGGGCGGGCTTCGAGTTTCTGAAGCTTTCGGATATATCCATACCCGGTGTTGCCCCCGCCACGGCGGAGGACATTCTTCAGCTTCTCGCCGCCGAGGGCAAGGTGATAGTCCTTTCGGAGGATCTTTTGACCCTGCCCAGATATACCGAGCAGGTGACAGCCAAGGCCAGGGAAATACTCGCCGCCGAGGGCAAAATAACCATCGCCGGCATCCGTGACGCCATAGGCTCCAGCCGCAAAAACGCCAAACCCCTCCTTGAATACCTTGACTCCGTAAAGGTTACCCGCAGAAACGGCACCGAGAGCGAAAGGGTGGCGTATTAGCGAAGGGGGGGCACGCCTGCTTTTCTTTTTCTTTTCATGAGAAAAGAAAAAGAAAAGCAGCAAAAGAAAAAGAAAAGCATAAGAATAATGGAAATTGCAAAAAGCCGCTTTATACCGCTTTTCAAATTCGGCCTCAAATGGAGGCCGAATTTGTGATTGCGGAAAAAACCCTTTGGGGGTTTGTGGGCGGATGCTTCAATCGGATTTGGCGACCAGTGAGGCAAATACGCATAAGCCTTGCGCGGCAAGGGCTTCTTTCCATGGCTCCCCAGCCGTGCCGTAGGCACAAGGGGGCCATGGAAACCTTGAAAAAGTGGCATAACGCCACTTTTTAGACAGCAGGAAAGCCGCTCCCGTTGAGCGGCTTTCCGGAAGATGCGCCAAGGCATCGTATTTGCTATTCTGTTTAATCCTTTCGGTTTTCTCCTTTCTTTCCTGGCGAAAAGAAATGGAAAACGAAGAGAACTGAGCTTTCGCTACATCCACCTTGCCCTGCTGAGGGGGAGCATAACGGCCTGTACCTTGCCCTTTATCTGACCATAGGGGACGAAGCCGACGTAGGGATTGCGGCTGTCGTCGCTGGCGTTGCGGTTGTCGCCAACCACGAAGATGGACTTCTCCGGCACGGTGACCTCCGCCATATCGCCTATTATGTAGTCGTTCCAGTATGCGGATTCATCAATAAGCTGACCGTTCAGGTAAATTGCGCCGTCGGTTATGGCGACGGTATCCCCGGGCATGCCTATTATGCGCTTAACGCAGTTTACGGCCATATTGGAATAGCGGCATATGACGATATCCCCGTGCTTGGGCTCGGACACAACGTAGGTGAGCTTTTCCGTGAACATACCTTCCCCATGGATGAGCGTGGGATACATGGAGGAGCCTATCACCTGCACCGGCTCAAAGACGAATGTGCGGATAAACATGGCGATGAGCACAACGGTGATAAGGTATATCATAAAATCCCCGTTTGCGGCCCGCTTGTAAGGGGCGTCGTTTTTATGCAGCTTTTCAGCGGCGGCCTTCATGGCTTCCCGCTGTTTTTTTGTGATTTTTGCCATGGCAATGCGCCTTTCCTGTAAGGTTCTTTTCGTAAATGGTAGCACGAGCGGGCCGCCTTGTCAAACGGTGGGGAAGGATAGAGCGATTTACAAAAAAGGACACAATATTATTGCATTTCAAAGTTTCATACGGATCTTTAATGTGATACAATCCATATCATGAGAAGAATTGTTTCCATTTTATTCATATTGATATTGCTGATGGGGGGCTGCGCTCCCGTACCCCATGGGGAGCCTGCGCCTACCCCTGTTCCCGCGCCTGTGCCGGTCCCGGAGCCCACTCCGGAGCCGCCGGAGGTGTATACCATAGCGTGGATGAGCGACACCCAGCATTACAGCCGGAAGTTTCACGAGACTTTTTTTGCCATGACGGAATACCTTCGGGACATGGAAGAAGAGCTGAACCTGAAGTACGTTATCCATACCGGGGATATAGTGGCCTCCGCCGCAAAGGAGGAGCAGTGGAAGGTGGCCACGGACGCCATGTCCGCAATCGCCCACATTCCCGCAGGAGTATGCGCCGGCAATCACGATGTTCGGGGCAGCAAGGTCAACTATGAGTATTATTATGAATACTTCGGTGAAGAGGATTGCAGCTATCGTGAATGCTACGGCGGCAGCTTTGAAAACAACCGGGGACACTATGACCTTATAGACGTTGAGGGGAGCAGACTGCTGTTCCTTTATATGGGGTATAACGTGGAGCGGGAGGGCATAGACTGGATGAAGTCCGTCATAGAGGAATATCCCGACAGGGCGGTAATAATCTGTACCCATACCTATTTTAATACAGACCTTTCCCTGCAGGAGGACGGAAGGCTGATAAGGGAAGAGATAGTGGAGAAATACCCCAACGTATACATGGTATTGGGGGGACACAGATACAATGTGGCCCGTGTGCCGGAGGAATTTGACGACGACGGAGACGGGGTCCCTGACAGAACGGTACAGCAGATGATATGCAACTATCAGGCGGCGGACAGCAATGGCGGCAGCGGATACATGATGTTCTTTGAGGTGGACGAGGCTCTGGGCGAGATACGGGGATATACCTACTCTCCCGTTAAAGAGGACTATGCGCACTTTGACGACTATACCCACAGGAAATATTATAAGGGCGCCGCGCAATCAGAAATGTTTGTTATTGATATACCATGGGAATACGGTGAGCCGGATGCTTGACAGGGAGATAATAAAGGCATACTTTCCCGAGGCGGGGTGGCTGCTGGCGGCGGAGGAGATAAATTCCACAAACACCGTTGCCAAGGAGCTGGCGGCCCAGGGCGCTCCGGAGGGCACGCTGGTGATAGCCGAAAGGCAGACCGGGGGCCGGGGCAGGCTGGGCCGTGAGTTCCAAAGCCCCGAGGGGGGCATATACATGAGCATAATCATGCGGCCGCAAGGCACCCTTGAACAATGCGCCATGCTCACCATGGCGGCCTGCGTTGGGGTATGCCGGGCAATGGAAAAGCGCCTTGATATTTCCCCCGGAATAAAATGGGTGAACGACATTTATTATAAGGGCAAAAAGGTATGCGGCATACTGGCGGAGGGGGCCGCGGCAGGAGACGGGCTCAAATACGCTGTGATAGGCGTCGGAATAAATTATCAGAGCCCGGAATTTCAGGGCGGCCTTGCGAACAGGGCGGGCAGCCTTTATCCTGACATGGAGCCGCCCATACCCTTAAGCGCAATGGCGGGGGCCGCGGCTTCAGAGGTATACAGGGCCTGCAGGGATTTCCAAACCGATACGGTATATGCGGAATACCGAAACAAAAGCCTGCTGATAGGAAAAGCCGTTGCCCTGAGCGACGGGCGGCAGGGACAAGCCCTTGACATTACCCGGGAAGGGCGGCTGCTGGTGAACATAGCCGGCGAGACCGTTGAGCTGAACAGCGGAGAGGTAAGCGCTTTTTGGGCGCTGTAATATGCTGAAAACAATTAAGGAGGGTATTATGGATCATGTAGAGCGGGCGAAGGAGCTTTTCTTTAAGGGGTATAATTGCGCCCAGTCGGTCTTTGCCGCTTTCAGCGATGTTACCGGCATTGACGAGGATACCGCCATAAAGCTCACATCCGGCTTCGGCGCGGGTATGGGCGCCCTGAGGGAAGTGTGCGGCGCGGTGACGGGTATGTTCATGGTGGCGGATATGCTGTATGGCTACACAAGCCCCACAGACGCCAAGGGCAAGGCGGCCCATTATGAGCTTATCCGTGAGCTTGCGGAGGGGTTTAAAGCCGAAAACGACAGTATCATATGCCGGGAGCTTATCGCAAGCTGCCCCAAGGGCCGCAAGCCCATGGAGCGGACGGATGAGTACTATGGGGTGCGCCCCTGCACCCGTTTTGTGGCTGACGCTGCGGCGATATTGGATAGAAAAATTGCGGAGATGCAGAAATAATATAAATATTGTATATAAAAGTATTTACGAACACAATATATAGTGGTAGAATGGGCATGACAATAATGCCCATTTTGCTTTTTTATTTATGTCCGTTCCGCAGAGGAAAATCGGCCTTTTGGTGTTCATCCCCACCGCACAGGCATTATTTCCGTTTTCCGCCATCATACGCCCTATCCTTTCAAAGGCAAATTCGGAAAGCGGCATAAAGCTGATTATTATCAACTTACCTATACACTCCCTTTTCTTTTCCAGTGAAAAGAAAGGAAGACGTATTCATCAAAGGAGCGCCCCATATGATAAAAGGACTGCAAACGCTGACGTTATTGGACTATCCCGGCAAGGTGGCCTGCACGGTATTCCTGGGGGGATGCAACCTCCGCTGCCCATTTTGCCATAACGGGGGCATTGTGCTGAATCCGGCGGCAGAGCCGGATATACCCGAAGCGGAGATATTCGCCCTGCTGAAAAAGCGCAGGGGCGTGCTGGAGGGGGTATGCATAACCGGCGGCGAGCCCACATTATGGAAGGGCCTCTGGGACTTTTCCCGGGAAATAAAGGCAATGGGGTATGCTGTGAAGCTGGATACAAACGGCACACGACCGGAGGTGATGCATAAGCTGATACTGGCGGGTGCGGTGGACTATGTGGCCATGGATATAAAGAACAGCCCGGAAAAATATCCCGAAACCACAGGAATTCCGGAGCTGGAGATTGGGCCCGTAAAGGACAGCGTAAGGCTGCTCATGCAGGGCGCGGTGCAGCATGAATTCCGCACCACGGTGGTAAAGGGGCTGCACACCTCGGAGGATATGCGGACGATCGGCCGATGGATACAGGGCGAGGAAAAGTACTTTATCCAGCCATACAGGGATTCCGACCTTGTTATAGACCGCCGCTGCGAAAGGCACTCCGATGAGGAGCTGCATGAGCTTCTTGAGGCGGCCCGGGAATTTGTGCCCGGGGCGGAGATAAGGGGATAGATATTGTGTGTTCAAAAAATAATTCTACCATATATAGGATTTTCTATTGCCAACCAAACACAATATATGGTATACTTGAAATCCGCCGGGATGCCCGTTTTTTGGGCGGCGGCAACGAGCTCAATTAATGATTCGGCAGGAATCGTCTCTATACATATTTTTTATACGGAGGGATCCCACAATGTATCGGGTAATAAAGCGCGACAATTCCATAGCGGATTTTGACATCAGCAAGATAAGCGCCGCCATAACCAAGGCCTTTGATGCCGTTGAAAAGCAGTACAACCAGAGCGTTATAGACTTTCTGGCCCTTAAGGTAACCGCGGATTTTGAAGGCAAGATAAAGGACGGCCTTATCGCCGTTGAGGACATACAGGACAGCGTGGAAGAGGTGCTGAGCCTTGCAGGCTATGCGGACGTTGCCAAGGCATATATACTCTACCGCAAGCAGAGAGAAAAGCTGCGCAACATGAAGTCCACCATACTGGACTACAAGGAGACCGTAAACAACTACGTTAACATCACGGACTGGCGTGTAAAGGAAAATTCCACCGTGACCTATTCCGTGGGCGGTCTTATACTTTCCAACAGCGGCGCAATCACCGCAAACTACTGGCTTAGCGAGGTGTATGACGAGGAGATCGCCGAAGCACACCGCAATGCGGATATACACATCCACGACCTTTCAATGCTTACCGGCTACTGCGCGGGCTGGTCTTTGAAGCAGCTCATTCAGGAGGGCCTTGGCGGCGTTGCCGGCAAGATTAACAGCAAACCCGCAAAGCATCTGGCTTCCCTCTGCAACCAGATGGTAAACTTCCTTGGCATCATGCAGAACGAATGGGCCGGCGCACAGGCTTTCAGCTCCTTTGATACCTACCTTGCCCCCTTTGTAAAGGTGGACGATCTTTCCTACGACGCCGTCAAAAAGTGCATCGAGTCCTTCATTTACGGTGTG
This sequence comes from Clostridia bacterium, assembly GCA_016292635.1. GTDB lineage: Bacteria > Bacillota > Clostridia > Christensenellales > CAG-138 > SFEL01. The sequence goes on along the minus strand of JAEDIC010000018.1, from coordinate 8,383 downwards.
AACACCCCCAGCCGCTGGGGCACACAGGCACCCTTCAGCAACATCACCCTTGACTGGACTGTTCCCGCTGATCTTGCGGAGCTTCCCGCAATAGTTGGCGGCAAGGAGATGGATTTCAAGTACAAGGACTGCAAGCGTGAGATGGACATGGTGAACAAGGCCTTCATCGAAACCATGATAGAGGGCGACGCCAACGGCCGTGGCTTCCAGTACCCCATCCCCACTTATTCCATCACCCGGGATTTTGACTGGTCACCCACCGAGAACAACCGTCTGCTGTTTGAAATGACCGCAAAGTACGGCACTCCTTACTTCAGCAACTACATCAACAGCGATATGGAGCCTTCCGACGTTCGCTCCATGTGCTGCCGTCTCCGCCTTGACCTTCGGGAGCTTCGCAAAAAGAGCGGCGGCTTCTTCGGCAGCGGCGAAAGCACCGGCTCCGTGGGCGTTGTTACCATCAACCTGCCCCGCATCGCCTACCTTGCCAAAAATGAAGCAGAGTTCTATCGGCGCCTTGACCACATGATGGACATCTCCGCCCGCAGCCTCCACATAAAGCGCGAGATAATCACCCGCCTTATGAACGAGGGCCTGTATCCTTACACAAAGCGCTACCTTGGCACATTCAACAACCACTTTTCCACCATCGGCCTTCTGGGTATGAACGAAGCGGGCCTGAATGCCAGGTGGCTTAGGGCGGACATGACCGATGAGCGCACCCAGCAGTTTGCCAAGGACGTGCTGAACCATATGCGCGAGCGCCTCAGCGACTATCAGGAGAAGTACGACAACGAGCTGTACAACCTTGAAGCCACCCCCGCCGAGTCCACCTCATACCGCCTTGCCAAGCATGACGTAAAGAGGTATCCCGATATCATCACCGCCGGCGGCAACGGGGACGCTCCCTATTACACCAACAGCTCCCACCTGCCCGTAAGCTTTACCGAGGACATCTTCGCGGCGCTGGATATTCAGGACGAGCTTCAGACCCTTTATACCAGCGGCACCGTGTTCCACGCCTTCCTGGGCGAAAAGCTGCCCAGCTGGGAGTCCGCCGCAAAGCTTGTTAAGACCATTGCGGAAAACTACAGGCTGCCCTATTACACCATGTCTCCCACCTACTCGGTATGCCCCAAGCACGGCTACCTTTCCGGCGAACACTTCACCTGTCCCGAGTGCGGCAGCAACGCCGAAGTGTACAGCCGCATAACCGGCTACTATCGCCCCGTTCAAAACTGGAACGACGGCAAGAGCCAGGAATACAAGGAGCGCAAGGAATATGACGTTGCCAACCGCTCCACCTGGCCCGGCATCACCAAGGCCGCCAAGGCGGAACAGTCCCTGCCCATGCTGTTCACCACCGCCACCTGTCCCAACTGCGCCGCAGCCAAGGAGCTGCTGGATTCCGTGGGCATTAAGTACAGCGTTATCCGGGCCGAGGAAAACCGCGCGCTTGCCCGCAAATACGCCGTAATGCAGGCCCCAACCCTGGTTATCGACAACAACGGCAAGGTTGACAAGTACGCGGGCCTCTCAGCCCTTACCGCCTTTGCCGAAAGCGGCAAGCAGGCGGGCTAAGCATAACGCCCCATACCGCCGGAGATCACACGATTTCCGGCGGTTTTTACGATAAGGGCTTTTTCATGTGAAAAAAAAAGCGGGAGAATATAGGTCGGTTTTAAATCAGCGGCTTTATGCCGCTTTCCAAATTTGGCCTCGGAGGGGGGCCGAATTTGTTTTTGGCGGAAGAAAAACCGAAAAACTCCCTTGCGTAAAGGGAACTGCGGCGCAGCCCGCTGGGGGATTGATCTGTTTCCGCCGCCCAACCATTCCGCCCTTTCGCTCCGCAGCAGCACCCATTATGAAATGTTAACGCCATATACATATTTATTTTACTTCTAAATCCTGTACAACTGAGTTTTTTTGCATTATTATTAGAATGGATTACCGTGACAGAGGGTATATATGGAAAGGCTGTATTTTATAGTTAACCCCACCGCAGGAATGGACAGGGCAAAGGATAGCTTTAAGGAAGTCTGCGCCATGCTGGATGAAATGAATATGGACTATTCATTCGACTATACAAAGAACAAGGGCCACGCCACCGAGCTGGCGGTTGCGGCGGTTAAAAGGGGAGAGCGGTATATAGTATCCGTCGGCGGCGACGGCACTCTGAACGAGGTAGCCCAGGGGTTGGTGAATACCGAAGCCGTATTGGGCGTGCTGCCATTCGGCACGGGCAACGACCTTGCCAAGGCACTGGACCTGCCCACCGACCCAAGGGAGGCCCTGACCGTGCTGCTGCTGGAGTCCCCCCGCAGAATAGACGTGGGCATAGCCAACGACAGGATGTTTTTCAATGTATCCGGCTTTGGCTTTGATGTGGACGTGCTCATCGCCACGGAAAGGTATAAAAAGCGATTCCGGGGCATGATACCATATCTTATGGGCATAGTGCATTGCCTTGCGCACCTTCGCACCCTGCACCTTACCATAAAGGACGATGGACGGGAGTGGCAGCGGGACGCGCTGCTCATATCCGTGGGCATAGGCACACACTTTGGCGGCGGCATGAATGTTTTGCCCCTGTCCGATCCCTTTGACGGGCTGTTTGACGTATGCGTGGTAAAAAAACTGAGCGTACTCAGGTTCATACGGCTGCTGCCTGCGTTCATAAAGGGCGGACACACCGGCTATAAGGAGGTGGAGTACTTCCGTACAGACCACCTTGAGGTGAGCTGCCCGGAGCACAGCCTGATAAACTACGACGGGGAGCTTTCCTCGGATACTCCCGTGACCTTTCGGCTGCTGCCGGGTGCGCTGAATATACTTGTAAAATAGCAAAGGAAAGTTACTTTGAGCAGATATTATTTTATAGTGAATGCGGTGGCGGGTTCGGGCCGGTCCGGGGACTGGTTTGAGCGGGCCGCCGCCGAGATGGCGAACCGGGGTATGAATTTCGCCTTTGATTATACCGATGGGGTGAATCACGCCGCCCGCCTTGCCGCCGCCGCCGTTGAGCGGGGCGAGCAGGCCATAGTGTCGGTCGGCGGGGACGGAACCGCGCGGGAGGTAGCCTCAAGCCTTGTGAATACCGGCGTACCCATGGGCGTGTTTCCTTTTGGCACGGGCAATGACTTTGCCTCTGCCCTTGGGCTTAAAGTGGACCCGATTGGGGCGCTGGAGGATCTTCTCAGGGCAACACCTGTGCCCATCGACGCCGCCATGGCAAACGACCGGGTATACATAAACGCCGCAGGCACAGGCTTTGACGTGGACGTTATACACAACACGGAAAAATTCAAGCGCCGTTTCAACGGTATGCTGCCCTATATGCTGGGCATACTGAAAAGCCTGATGCATCTTAAGCCCTTCCGTATTACCGTAACTGTTGACGGGGAAGCATTTGAGGAAGAGGCCTTGCTCTTTGACGCCTGCAACGGCCCCCGCTTTGCGGGAGGCATAAACGTTGCCCCCACTGCGGCGCTGAATGACGGGCTGCTGGATGTGTGCATACTTAAAAAACTGGGGATAATTGGATTTCTCATGCTGCTGCCTTCCTTTGTAAAGGGAAAGCATCTGGGTTCACCCCATATACGCTACTTCAAGGCCAAGGAGATACGCCTTGAGTCATCCCGGGAAAGCACGCTGAACCTTGACGGAGAGCTGGGCTCATCCACTCCCGTTACCTTTAAAATACTGCCCGGGGCGCTGACAATGCTGCTGCCCCCCCAAGGAAGAGGAAAATGCGCAAGCGACGTTACAAAGTTAGCAACAAGGGAAAGGCTATAGGCCGCATTGCGGTGCTGGCGGCCGCCCTTCTGATAGTAATAGGGCTGATATTCGGCATAGTAAAGCTTATCGGCTCCGGGGCAAAGAAAAGGAAGGGAGTATCCGAGCTGCCCTTTAAAGCCACGGATAACTATACCTACACCGGGGCGGGCTTTTTGTACTTTGACGCGGGCAGGCTGTATTACGAGGATATAGCCGACGCATCAAAGGACACCTCTTATAAAATAAACACCGAGGAGCTTAAGCTGGCGGCCTCCACAGGCATATCCGTGCTGTATCACGATACCGCGCTGCAGATAGTGGGCGCGGGGGATTCCCTTGTGTTCTCGGGCAGGGTGCTGGGAGTGCGCTGCGGCAGCCAGCACGTGGCGGTGCTCCGTGAGGACAGCGCCGGCGGCACGGCAATAGTCATATACGACAGCAAGGGCATACAGGTGGACCAGATGGACTTTGACGCCACCGACCTTATAGGCTTCGGCTTCTCCAATACCAGCGACGAGACCCTGTGGACGCTGGAGGCGGACTATTCCACCCATACTCCGGTTTCCACCCTTACCACATACAACCTTACCACCCGGCGCACCACCGGCGTTATGACGGTGCAGGGTCAGCTTGTGGAGGATGTGCTGTTCACAAACAACAGCCTTTTCCTTTCAGCCACCTCAAGCCTTATCCGCTGCACCCTGGCGGGCACTGCGGAAGCCTACCGAATTACCATATACGGATGGGAGCTGCTGGATTATTCCATAGTGGATTCCGGCCCTGTGCTGCTGTATGGGCAGCGGGGAGCGGAGACCCACAGCACACTTAAGCTGTATACCCTTGCCGAGGGAGAAGTGGGCACCGCCCAGATAGCCTCCGTTCATCCCCCAAAGGAATATGTGGGCGCCTTCCTTATGAAAGGCAGGCTTTGCGTGTACACCCCCACCGAGCTTTATACATACTCCGCCAAGGGAGAGCTTATTTCCACTGAGGAGCTTTCGGAAACCATTACCGGGGCGGAAAAGTTATCGGATAACCACGCCCTGCTTTATAAGGATGACACGCTGCTGATAAGCACAAAGTGAACTTGAGCAAAGGAGGACTGCAATGAACCTGATAGACGCAGCATCCATAGCCATAATAGTGCTGTTTATACTCTCGGGCCTGTATAAGGGCTTTATGTCCACGTTGCTGAGCATAGGGGCGTATCTTGTTTCGGTAATATTTGGTTTTCTGTTAATGGGGCCCGGCGCCGCCTTCATAAAAGGCCATGACAGGCTGTTCAACATGATGCTCTACTATACCGAGGGAAGCGAGTTCATCGCCAACCCGGAATACGTGCGCACCGAAATCTCCTCCCTTTCCACCGCCGATATAAACGGCATAATCCAATCTGCCCGGCTGCCCTACCCCATGGGCAGGGAGATTGCCTCAAACATAGCAAAGGAGGCCTTTGCGGATCAGGGAATAATCACATTGGGAGATTACTTCAACCAGACCATAGTATGCACCTTTATAAACATACTGGTGTTTCTCATTGGCTTCTGCATCGTGCGGTTGATACTGGGCCTCATTATAAACGGAGCTGATTACGCTGAGCCCTTCCCCATGCTGCGCGTTCATGACGGCTTGATGGGGGGCGCGCTGGGCCTTGTAAGGGGAATGCTTGCGCTGTTCCTTATATTTATGCTGGTGCCCATCGCCCTTACGGTATTGGGCCAGTTTGACCTTATTACAAACATGGTGGATGATTCAGCGATGGCGGGATTATTCTATCGGATGAACCTCCTGCTGTCCTTGGCGGCGTAAAGGCCTTAGCCTTTCGCTTAAAACCCACCTATACTCCCCGCTTTTCTTTTTTCTTTTCCCGTGAAAAGAAAAAAGAAGGCCCAATCCCCCGAAAAAAGGAGAAACCCAATGTACCTTGCCTCAAACTGGACGGATTACGAAATAATAGACGCAGGCAACGGCAGCAAGCACGAGCGCTGGGGCGACGTGACTTTGCTGCGCCCCGACCCACAGGCGGCCTGGCCCATGAAGGAGCCAAGGAGCGTACACGCCAGGTATATCCGCAGCAGCAGCGGCGGCGGACATTGGGAGTATGGCAAATCCCTGCCCGACAGCTGGACCATACGCTACCGTGACCTTACCTTCATCGTGCGGCCTACGGGGTTTAAGCATACGGGGCTTTTCCCGGAGCAGGCGGTGAACTGGGACTGGATGCGCGGCATAGCCGAGGGCAGCCACAAACCCTTCCGGGTGCTGAATCTCTTTGCTTACACCGGCGGCGCAACGGCGGCCCTGGCGGCCTCCGGGGCGGAGGTGGTGCATGTTGACGCGGCAAAGGGCATGGTGGCATGGGCAAAGGACAACCTGGCGGCATCCGGCCTTGCCGATAAGCCTGTGCGGTTCATAGTGGATGACGTTATGAAGTTCGTCCTCAGGGAGCAGCGCAGGGGCCGCGATTACCACGGCATACTTATGGATCCTCCCAGCTACGGCAGAGGGCCAAACGGTGAAATGTGGAAGATAGAGGATGACCTGTATCCCCTGGTGCGGGAAAGCGTAAAGCTTCTTGCGCCGGATGCGAAATTCTTCCTTATCAATTCATATACCACCGGCCTTGCCCCAACGGTGCTTTCAAACATACTGAAGGTTGCTCTGGAGGGCAGGGGCGGCAGCATAGAGTGCGACGAGGTGGGCCTGCCCATCACCCGCAATAATCTGGTATTGCCCTGCGGCGCTTCCGGGCGCTGGGAACGCTGATATGATACCTGTATTATACGAGGACAACCACCTGCTGGTGGTGCAAAAGCCCCCAAATATGCCGGTGCAGGAGGATCCTTCCGGAGATCTTGATATGCTTACGGCGCTGAAGGGATACATAAAGGAAAAATACGCAAAGCCCGGGGATGTTTACCTGGGCCTTGTCCATAGGCTGGACAGACCTGTGGGCGGAGCAATGGTATTCGCCCGCACCTCCAAGGCGGCGGCCCGGCTCTCCTCCCAATTCAACGGCCATACGGCGAAAAAGACCTACCTTGCTGTGGTTTGCGGCAACGCACCGGGCGGGGAGCTGAATGACTTTATCCTTCGGGATGAGGCCACGGGCAACAGCAAAGCGGTCTTAGAAAACACTCCCGGCGCAAAGCCCGCCCGGCTCACATACCGGCCCATCGCCCATACGGGCGGCCTGACCCTTGTCAGCATACAGCTCCACACCGGGAGGCATCATCAGATACGGGTGCAGTTCGCAAGCCGCAATATGCCCCTCTGGGGAGATCAGCGCTACAACAGCGCCGCCGTGCCGGGTCAGCAGATAGCCCTCTGGGCCTGTTCATTGCAAATAGAGCACCCCACAAAGAAAGAAGCCATGACCTTCACCTCATTGCCTGAGGGAGGGATATGGCGCAGGTTTCAGCACCTGATACCCGGCGCCGCCGCAGGCATAAGGGTGATATACGCTGATGAAAACATAATAATCGCAGACAAGCCCGCCGGTCTTCCCACTGCAGCCGCAGACGGGGAAGGGGAGAGCCTTGAAAGCCGCCTTGCCCCATACGGCAGTCCCGCGGCGGCACACCGACTGGACGCCAACACCACCGGCCTTGTGCTGCTTGGGCGCAATAACGCCGCTCTCGCCGCCCTGACCGACGCCATAAAGCGGCGCAGCATACGCAAATTTTACCGCTGCACCGTAAAGGGCAGGCCTTCACCCGTAGAGGCGCTGCTCACCGCATACTGCCTGAAGGACGAGGCCCGCTCCCGCATATCCGTATACGACGCCCCCGTTCCCGGCAGCAAGGAAATGGTGACCCGCTATACCACCATAAGCACATCCGGCGATACCTCCGACCTTGAGGTGGAGCTCATCACCGGACGCACCCATCAGATAAGAGCCCATCTAGCCCACATAGGCCACCCCATACTGGGGGACGACAAATACGGCGACCGTGAGTTCAACCGGGCCCACCGGACCCGCGTCCAGCAGCTCCGGGCCGTCCGCATAGAATTCGCCTTTGACAATGACTGCGCGCTGGGGTATCTGGACGGGAAAGTTTTTGAGGTTTAGGATGGGATTTTCCTTTTCTCCTTATTGCGTAAGCATCTGTAATTGCGGAACAGTCAGGGGGCCGGCCCATCCGTATCTTTGCCAATGAAATTATTCGCCCCGAGCATTATCCTTTCGGATATATTTCCCCAAAGATTTTTGTCTGCCGAATCTGCTAAAATATCCCTTCATCCACCATACGTTGTGTGCCGCTAAGGCGCCGCAGCCCATGTATTGCGGCGGGGCGAGGGTGGAGTTCATCTGTCGAAAAAAAGTTGATTCGCCTAATGATATTGACAAAAATCACCTTGTGAATTAGAATAGTAATGCTATACTGAACAAAGGTATGGCGTGGACTAAATGCGCTGCGGCTATGCGGGTGTAGCTCAGTGGCAGAGCGTCGGCTTCCCAAGCCGATAATGTGGGTTCGATTCCCATCACCCGCTCCAACAGCATCCCGTTTTCATGCGGGGGAATAAAAACAAAAGCTCAAATTTTTAGGAGGACAACAGTTACAATGGCAAAGGCAAAATTTGAACGCACCAAGCCCCATGT
>JAEDIC010000001.1 GCA_016292635.1 Clostridia bacterium | reverse complement strand
TTAGGGCTATGCCCGAAACTGAAATACCCCCCGCTATGCGGGGGGATCATTATTGGCAGGGTGGTTCGGGCTGGGTCTTCTTTTTCTCTTTCTTTTCACAGGAAAAGAAAGAAGAAAAAGAAGCAAAAAGAGAAAGAAAAGCGAAAGAGACAGATAAAAGAATAAATACGCCGCTTTTGGCGCGTCTTCCAAATTTGGCCCGGAAAACGGGCCAAATTTGCTTTTTGGCAGGGTGGTTCGGGTTGGATCTTCATTTTCTCTTTCTTTTCACAGGAAAAGAAAGAAGAAAATGAATCAAAAAAGGAAAAGCGAGGGAGACAGATAGAAGAATAAATACGCCGCTTTTCGAGGGCCTCATGACTCCCTTTATGCCTGCAGCACGGCCGGGGAGCCATGCGAAGAAACCCTTGACGCGCAGGGCTTTTGCCCCCGGCAAAAGACTGAGGGATTGTTCCCATTCCGCAACTCCCCCTTCAAAAATCTTTGATTTTATCCCCCTTTATATAAGGGGGCTTCTTAGTTTTTCTTTTCATCAAAACGTATTCTTCCAAAAACAAATTTGGCCTCCCTCCGAGGCCAAATTTGGAAAACGTACCAAAGCGTCGTATTTACTGTTCTAACCATACTTCTGCTTTTCTTTTCTCAGAAAAAGAAAGGAAGACATCATTATTTCTGCCTGAGCTTTTCCCTTCCCAGCTTAAGCCTGCGCATGGCCTCATCCCGGCCCAGCAGCAGGGCGATCTCTATTGCGCCGCCGGGGGTGACCGCCTTACCCGCCATGGCAATGCGGACGGGCCAGAGCAGCGTGCCGTTCTTCATGCCGTTTTCCGCGGCCATGTTAATGAGGGTGTCATGAACGGCGGTCTCGGTCCATTGGGGCAGAGCCTCAAGGGCGGGGATGACCATATCCAGAACCTTCGCAGATACTTCCGGGTCGGTTTTCGACTTTTTGTTGGTGAAAAGGTCGATGGAGTAGCCCTCGTCAAGCTTCGCGAGAAAGTCCACCATATCGGGAATCTCGTTGAACACGCGGACGCGCTGCTGGAGAATCTTGCAGAGAACGGCCTTGTCCATGTGGGCGATGCCCGCCTGGGCGTAGTATTTCTCCCCATGCGCGGTGAATTCCTCGGGAGAGAGGGCCATTATGTACTGGGCGTTCATCCATGTGAGCTTTTCCACGTCAAATATGGCGGGAGACTTGCTCATGCCCTCAACGCTGAAGGCCCCGCACAGCTCGTCAAGGGTGAATATCTCACGGTCGTCGCCGGGATTCCAGCCCAGCAGGGCAACGTAGTTTATAAGCGCCTCTTTCAGGTATCCCTTATCCACAAAATCCGCATAGGAAGCATCGCCGTCCCGCTTGGACAGCTTGTGCTGTGCGTCCCGCATGATGGGGGTCATGTGGATGTACTGGGGTATCTCCCAGCCGAAGGCCTGATAAAGCAGGTTGTACTTGGGGGTGGAGGCAAGGTATTCCATGCCCCGCATAACGTGGGATATCTCCATAAGGTGGTCGTCCACCACGTTTGCAAAGTTGTATGTGGGCATTCCGTCCGCCTTGATAAGCACGCTGTCGTCAAGGTCGGAATTGTTTACGGTTATAGTGCCGAATACAAGGTCGGTAAAGGAGGTAGTTCCCTGGGTGGGCACGTTCTGGCGAATAACGTAAGGCACGCCCGCATCCAGCTTTGCCTGAATTTCAGCTTCGCTCATGCCCATACAGTGTTTGTCGTATTTGAAGGTTTCCCCTCGGGCCGCCGCAGCCGCCCTGCGCTCATCCAGCTCCTCCCTGGTGCAGAAGCAGCGGTACGCATGGCCGCTCTTTATAAGCTGCTCGGCGTAAGGCAGATACATATCCTTCCTCTCGCTCTGCACATAGGGACCGTATTCGCCGCCGATATCCGGGCCTTCGTCCCAGTTCATGCCCACGTCCTTCAGTGTGCGGTAAATCAGCTCGGTTGCGCCCTCAACAAAGCGCTCCTGGTCCGTATCCTCTATGCGCAGCAAAAACCTGCCGCCGTTTGCCCGGGCAAAAAGATATGCGTACAGCCCGCTCCTCAGGTTGCCGATGTGCATATATCCCGTAGGGGAGGGGGCGAATCTGGTACGTACTTGCATGGTGTGGTCTCCTGTGTAAGTTTTGTTTTTATCTTCTTTTCTTTTTCTTTTCACGGGAAAAGAAAGGAGAAAACAAGCAAAAGAAAAAGAAAATTGAGGAGGTATATGGGTTGGGAAATACAAAGCCGCGGTCTTTGCCGCCCGGCGGGCTTCAGGGGAGCTGAGGGGCAAAGACCGAAAACCTCCCTTAAAATGCAATAGGTTCTGCCGGAAAGGCGTTACGCCTTAAAGCTGTCCTTAAGGCCCACCACCCTGTTATACACGGGCTTTTCCTTAGTATAGTCAAGGTCGGCGCAGAAATAGCCGGTGCGCATAAACTGGCAGCGATAGCCGGGAGCCTTGTCCGCCAGCTCCGGCTCAACAAAGCCGTTGACAACGGTAAGAGAGTTGGGATTCAGTCTGTCCACAAAATCTGCGTCCTCCTCCGCATCCGGCAGCAGCAGGTCTTCATACAGGCGCATTTCTGCGGGCACGGCGGTCTCGGCGTTGAGCCAGTGTATGGTTCCCTTTATCTTGCGCTCGCACTCGCCGCCCCTGGTTTCGGGGTCGTAGGTGCAGTATACGGCAGTAACCCTGCCCTCGGCGTCCGTCTCATAGCGGGTGCATTTTACAACGTAGGCGCTCTTCAGGCGAACCTCACCCTCAGGCTTAAGGCGGAAATACTTCTTGGGGGGATCATAGCTGAAGTCCTCCCGCTCGATATACAGCTCACGGCCGAAGGTGACCTTGCGCTTGCCGGTGGACTGGTCGGGCAGGTACTCAATTTCAACCTCCTCGGTCTGTCCCTCGGGCCAGTTTTCCACGATAAGCTTTATGGGGTCCAGCATCGCCATCATGCGGTCCGCATGGGCGTTAAGATCCTCACGGACGCAGTGCTCAAGCATTGCGGTCTCAACGGTGGAATCCGCCTTTGCAACGCCCACACGGCCCAGAAAATCCAGTATGGACTCGGGGGTATAGCCACGCCTGCGCAGGCCGCAGAGGGTGGGCATACGGGGATCGTCCCAACCGGATACCCGGCCCTCCTCCACCAGGCGGCGAAGGTAGCGCTTGCTCATCATGGTATTGGTAAGGTTGAGCCTTGCAAATTCAATCTGGCGGGGTTTGTGCTCAAATTCGCACTGGTCCACCACCCAGTTATACAGGGGCCTGTGCGCCTCGTATTCAAGGGAGCAGAGGGAGTGGGTAACCCCCTCGATGGCGTCCTGAATGGGATGGGCAAAGTCGTACATGGGATAGATGCACCACTTGTCCCCCGCATGGTGATGGCTCATGTGGATAATGCGGTACATTGCGGGATCGCGCATATTCAAATTGGGGGAGGCCATGTCTATCTTTGCGCGGAGGGTGCGGCTGCCATCGGGGAACTCGCCGTTTTTCATCCGCTCAAAGAGATCCAGGTTTTCCTCAACGGAGCGGTCGCGCCAGGGTGAGTTTTTGCCGGGCTCGGTAAGGGTGCCCCGATATTCACGCATCTGCTCCTTGTCCAGATCGCATACATAGGCGACGCCCTTCTTAATGAGCTTCACAGCCAGCTCGTAGCAGGTATCGAAATAATCCGAGCCGTAGAACACATTGTCCCACTTGAAGCCCAACCACTGGATATCCTCCTGAATGGCATCCACGAATTCCTCGTCTTCCTTGGTGGGGTTGGTGTCGTCATAGCGAAGGTTGCAGCTTCCGCCATACTTTTCCGCCATGGAGAAGTCTATAGCCAGCGCCTTTGCGTGGCCGATGTGCAGGTAGCCGTTGGGCTCAGGGGGAAACCGGGTCTGTATGTGGGTCAAGCCCTTCTCCCGAATGTCCTCCTCGATGAATTCCTCGATAAAGTTCTTTGATACGCGCAGTTCTTCCATTATACAAAAGGCCCTTTCAAGCATTTTTTCCTATCAAATATTATCTTGTAAGGCAATGATTATGTCAACAGAAAAAGCCGATAGCGGGCTGTTTCAGGAGATATTTTTTTCAGAGGCGGAAGAGAATGAAAACAACATTACGAAAGGCCCCTTAACACAGGGGGAGGCCTTTTGGTTTCGCCTTTCGCCTGTTCCTATTCCGCCAAAAAACAGATTTGACCTCCCTCCGAGGCCAAATCCGGAAGATGCGCTAAAGCATCGTATTTCGTATTTGCTTATACTTTCGCTTTTCTTTTTCTTTTGCTTCTTTTCTTTTTCTTTGGAAAAAAAGAAAAGAAGGCCCGACCCTATCCCCTTACCCCTCCATGGCCTGCTTCAGCAGGGTAGCCAGCTGATCGCTGCAGGAGGTGGAGTTTGGGCCGCAGGTGATGCCGGAAAGGCGATGGATGACCTCATGGGCGTCCATGCCCTCGCAAAGAGCGCCCAGGGCCTTAAGATTGCCGTTGCAGCCGCCGGTGTAGGTAAGGTTGTGTATTTTATTGTCGATAAGGTCCAGCTCGATGCGGGAGGAGCAGACTCCCTTGGGATAAAGGGTGTAATGCATAGCGTTTCTCCTTTTGTTTTGTTATATGCTGCCCCGGAAGGAAAATTCCGCCGGGCCTGTCATGAATATGCTGTCATCCGTCCATTGTATCATTAGCTCGCCAAGGGGGAGGCGGACGACGGTTTGCCGATGGGTATACCCCGCCTTTGCGGCGGCGGCAGCGCAGGCGCAGGAGCCTGTTCCGCAGGCGAGAGTTCTTCCGCAGCCCCGCTCCCATGTGCGCACGGACAGGGTGCGGTCGGGGAGTATGCGGGCAAAGTTCACGTTTATCTTTGCCGGAAAGAGCGGATGCGTCTCAAGGAGAGGGCCGTAGCGGCATATCTCCTCCTCGGTAAGCCCATCCTCAAATACTACAAGATGGGGCACGCCGGTATTCAGCGCGGAGCAGAGAAAAGAGCGTCCGCCTGCCTGGATGGTTTGAAGATGGAATTCACCCTCACCCTCGGCAGGTATGTCACGGCGGTCAAACCTGGGAGCGCCCATGTCTATTCTTACCCCGGTCACAGCGTCATTTTGCAGGATAAGCTCCGCAAGCTTTATGCCGGCGGGAGTTTCTATGGGAATAGTCCGCTTTTTTGCGGCGCCGCTTTCATAAAGAAACTTTGCAAAGCAGCGTATGCCGTTGCCGCACATCTCGGCGACGCTGCCGTCGCTGTTGTAAAGCAGCATGAATGAATCCGCCCTGTCCGAGGGGCGGGCCAGCATTACCCCGTCCGCCCCTATGCCTGTGCGGCGATCGCAGAGGGCACGGGCATATTCCGGAGTAATATCAAAGGCGTTTGCCATGTCGTCTATTATTATAAAGTCATTGCCAAGGCCATGCATCTTTACGAAATCCATGGGCATCTCCTTTATTCTACGGAAAGCTCGCCGCTTTCCCGGTATCCTTCGGCGTTCTCTATTATAAGGGTGAAGTTTTCTGCGGCGCAGCCCTCCGGCAGGGTAAGGCAAAAGCCGTGGATAAACCCATCATCCGCAAGGTATTCGGCCTGCTCATCAAGTATGGGAAAAGCCTCGTAAACCGAATCCCCGACTTTGAGCAGTATACGCTCCGCATCGGGAGAGTATTCCCCGGCGAAGGCGCCGCATATCACGGTGTACCCATTGCGGGAAAATGCGGCGATGGCTGCTTCCACCCTGCCTATGCTCTGCCCGCTAAGCCCGGTTTCCATGGCGGGCAGGGCGGGAGCCCGGGTGAGAAGGTTCCTGATATTGCGCTCCACCAGCTCAATCACCACCGCGTCCGGCTGCTCAGAATCAAGGAGAGAGTAGTTATACGGAAACTCCGCGCTGTACAGCACCCTGCCGTGGTTCGCGCTCAGCATGGGCAATATGCCGTCCCCGAAGGAATCACGATACAGCAGCAGCCGTCTGTCGTTTGCGGCGGAGGTCGTGCCTATGGCGGCGGTATTTCCGGGGGCGGAGGGGTCTGTTTGGTATTCATAGCTTATGCCGTAATAGGGGTAGGGCATATTCCCCTCCTCTGCGGGAAAAAGGAAATAGTGCAGGTCTCCCGCGTAGCCCGTCTTTATTACAGGACGGACATCCTCGTATGTTTGATACCTGTCCTGCCAGATGTTCTCCATTATGGCCCGATAGCCCACAAGGGCGCCGGTCTCGTTCCAATGGGTATCGTGATAGTGATAGAGAAGCCCCTCGTCCTTCGCGGCGGTAAGCACAGCGGCAAGGTCTATGTAGTTCACGCCCTGTTTTTCAAGGGCCTGGGCCAGCCGCTCCCGGTTTGACGGCAGACCCGTTGGCGCGAGCCTGTCCGGCATATACTCGGGATAGACGGTGTTTTTGTTTGGCGCAATCGTAAAGGCAAACGTCACGCCCTTTGCCTCAACGCATTCCTGCTGAATGCGAATTATCCTTGCGGCACGGGCAATATCATGATCCGACAGTGTATCCGTGCCAAGGTAGTCCGGCAAAGTTTCACCAAAGAACAGCATATCCTCCTTGCCGATGATAACATCCTCATTTAGGGAATCCTTGAGAGCGGCCTCGGCTGCGGAATTAAACGCCGTTACCATTTCCTCCCGAAGTCCGAAATGATCCTGAAACCAGTTATCAAACCCATCCGGAAAGGAAAGATTCAGCCCCTTGCCATCCATGAGCTTAGGCATTCTCGCAAGGGGGCGGTTTTCGTAGTTTTGTCCCTCATACCCAAGGAGCAGGCTGACAGTGGGCAGCATACACAGCAGCACCACCGCCCCAGAGAAAAGTATAAGCAGCTTTCTTCTCATATTTTCCCCCTTTCTAAAACCTGAAGTATATGAAGGGATTGTATGCGGAGGTGGAAAGGCAGAGGGCGGACAGGGCAAGACCCGCGAAGGCCAGAAGGTACACCGCTCCCTGATAAACCCCGCCCTTTCGGTCAAGCCTTGCGGCGATTCTCCCGCCAAAGGGCAATGCTGCCAATGCGCCGATGATGAGCATTGCGGCGATAATGGGGGTAAGCAGGGCAGAAAGCGAAGCGGCGAATTGGGGTGAGAATTTCCAGCCGGTGAACATTATGCCTATCATGCCAAAGGCCGCGGAAACACTGTCCGCCCGGAACAGCACAAAGCCCACCGTTACCGCAAGGAGGGTGTATGCGTGACGAAAGAAAGGCTTCCATTTTTCCACAGGAAATACGCCGTATGCTTCCAGCATAAGGAACGCCCCATGGAACAGCCCCCACAGCACGAAGGTCCAGTTTGCCCCATGCCACAGGCCGGTAAGGAAGAAAACTATCGCCTTGTTTATCCCTGTGCGAAGCTTGCCCTTGCGGTTGCCCCCAAGAGGGATGTAAACGTATTCCTTAAACCATGTGGAAAGGGAAATATGCCATCTGCGCCAGAAATCCTGCATGGAGTTCGCGGCGTAGGGATGGCGGAAGTTTTCCCGGAAATTAAAGCCGAATACCCGGCCCAATCCTATTGCCATATCGCTGTATCCGGAAAAATCAAAATATATCTGCAAAAGATAGGCCGCCGCCCCAAGCCACGCAATGGGCCCGTTCACCGCGGATAGCTCCATTGCGTACACCCTGTCCGCAGCCAGGCCCAGCACGTTGGCGATGAGCACCTTTTTTGCCATGCCGCAGCAAAAGCGGCGAAGGCCGGACGCGGTAGCCTCGATTGAAAGGGGACGATTTTCAAGCTGCTCCGCCACATCGTGATATTTTACAATCGGCCCGGCGATAAGCTGGGGGAAAAGGGAGATATACAGCAGCGTATTGAAAAACCGCTTTTGCGGCGGCACCTGCCCCCGGTATACATCCAAAGCGTAGCTCATCGCCTGAAAGGTAAAGAAGGATATGCCCACAGGCAGCTTTATGCCAACCGGGGATATGCCAAGCCCGGTCACGGCGTTTATGCTTTCAATGAGAAAATCCGTATACTTGAAAAACACAAGGGAGCCTATGTTCCATACCAGAATAAGGGCCAGCAGCGCTTTTCTTCGGCTTTCTTTGCCCAGCCCAAGGGCCATCAGATGGTTCACCAGAGAGGTGAATATCATCAGCAGCACGTATACCGGCTCGCCCCATGCATAAAAAACGACGCTTGCAATGAGCAGCAGGGCGTTTCGAGCCCTTACGCTGCCCGAGAAAGCGATGTTTAACAAAAACACTGCCGGCAGGAATATAAACAGGAATGTGGGCGAGCTGAATACCAACTATACTTCCTCCTTACATCAATAGCTGGGGGAATAAATGTATATTACGGAAACGGTATCTCCGCTCATTTCAAACTGTATCCGCTCCGCCTGAATGTCCGCGGGGTCGTTGGTAACGGTATAGTTGATATACCCGTCGTCAAAGTATTCTTCGCCGTATGCGGCGATGACTTGGTCACGGCTCATGCCAACCTTCACACCCCTGAGAGTAGCGTAGGTATCGTCGGTAAGGGTGAACATTTCGATTATGTCCCTGCCCTCAACGGGCACGGTGTTTACGGTAAGGCCGGGATAGGCGAAGGTCTTATCCTGTCCGTCGTAAACGCAGCTTACCATTTCGGAATATTCATACCCGTCGCCCAATGCCTCGATAACCGGCGCGCTGTCCTCACGAAGGTAGTATTTTTCCCCGGCTATCTCAAGGCCAAGGTCGTCCTCGCTAAAGCCGCTGTTCGTCTTGCCGCTGCAGCCGGCCAGCAGCAGCATAAGGGCAATCATTATTATCCCAGTTTTCTTTTTCATATGTAAGCCGTTCCTTTCCTTATTTAACGGCGGCTATTCCTCCGCCGGTGCTTCTGTGGTTTCCTCGGCCTCTGCCTGCCCGGCAAGCTCCGCCGCTTCTTCCGGGGCCTTTTCCGCCTGCTCCCCGGCACGCTTTGCCGCCGCCTCGTCAATCTGCTCCTGCATATTCACGTCGGTGGGGTCTATCCTCAGCCCATTCCTGTCCGGCACCGGGTCTGACGTGGTGCCCCTTGGAGAGCCGTTTACTATTTCAAGGGTAGTTCCCTCGGCGCAGTTTTCGTATATGAACCGGGCGGCTTCGGTTACCATTCTCAGACATCCGCCGGTGTTGCTGCCGCCTATGCCGTGATCCCCGTCGTAGTATCTGGGCCAAAGCTGGGCGGCGTTATCCCTTGCGTAAAGGGGAGAATGTACATACAGCCGCTCATGATACCTGGTTGCGTACTGAACGGTGCCCCCATCCGGGAAGTCATGCCAGCGGTCCCGCTCGCCAAGGGTGAATATCCCCGCCGGGGTCTTGTTGCCCCCATGGGCGATGCGGTAGGTGGCAACCACCTCAGTGTATTCGCCCCGGTCATCCGCCTTGTATATGGTAAGGGTATATGAGCCCTTTTCCACATAAAGATAATAGGGAAACTCCACTTCCACAGGTGTGGGCTCGGGGGTGGGCGCAGCCGTCCGCTCCGGGGTGGGAGCCGCGGCAGGGGCGGTCCGGGCCAGAACCGGCGCCGCGCAGCCCGTACTAAGCAGCATTATCGCCGCGATTATGATGGATATGGTACGCTTCAAGATACGCCTCCGCACTTTTTTGATAAAATCATATGCATTTTCTGCATTCTGTTTATTTTACTACAATTTTTGCCGTATGTCATCAACCGTCGCAGAGATGTTGTATTTAAGCGGCGGGCGGAGGGTATTCGTCCTCCGGCCTCTTTCCTTTCACGGTAAACGAAAAAACCTTCGCCCATCACGCCCCACGCAAAAAGGCCGCCTTGGGGCGGCCTCAGTCTGTCAAAAGACCCCGGGGTTGATAAGGGGCCGCAGCCCCTTATGTTCAATCCGGCTCTGACGACATGTGCGTCAGAACGGATGAAAACCCGGAGGTTTTCGTACTTTGCGGGTTTTGCCGCCCGGGAGCGAATGGGAGAGGCAAAACCCGTAAAACTCAAAAAAGTGGCTGAACGCCACTTTTTTGACTCTCTGAGGCCGCCCTATGAGGCGGCCTTGGTGTTATACGGTAATCGGGTTTATCAGCTGCGGGCCTTGAGCAGCATATACAGCTTGGAGGTGGCGTTGGAGCCGGACTCGTACTTGTCGCCGCAGGTGATAAGCATCATGTACTTACCGTTTGCGGAGTAGCTGACGGAGGGATTTACCCAGCCCTTGTAGCCGCTGGTCTTGGCGTAGTTGAGCTGATAGTTGATGTAGCTCTGGGTGCTGGTGTTCCAGGGGCGCGCATTGTGGCTGAGGATGGAGGTGCTGGCACCCTTGGGGATCTCGTAGAAACACATGATATCCCACTTGCTGTATCCGTCAAAGCTGGCGGAGATAGTAGTGGTATTATAATCGCCGCAGGACTTGCCGCAGCCCTCGCACTTGCTTACGCCCAGAATTGCGTTCTGGATGTGATGCAGGTTATGGAACATGGTCCTGGACTCACGCATATTGTGGCCCATTATGCAGGCGATCTGAGAACCCTTTGCGGTGGTGGTATGCAGGTACTTATAGCTCTTGATGTTGCTGTAATCGTAGTAATACAGAGTACCGGCCTTGTTGGTATAGTTGCCGTATATGGTATAGGTGTCGGCGCCGGGGACGGTGAAAGTGCCCCACTTCTCGCTGGAGGA
This sequence comes from Clostridia bacterium, assembly GCA_016292635.1. GTDB lineage: Bacteria > Bacillota > Clostridia > Christensenellales > CAG-138 > SFEL01. The sequence continues at coordinate 185,023 of JAEDIC010000001.1, read as the reverse complement.
GCCGGTGCCTACGCTGGTGGCGCCGGAGGTAGTGGTGGAGTTGGTTGCGGCGCCCTGTACGGGAGTTCCGTCATTTATGGTGAAGTCCTGCTTGCGAACGAAGCCGCTGTATGTGGCGCCGTTCAAGATATACTGAGCATAGTACCAATCGCCATTCTCGCCCAGCAGGGAGAAGGATGCGCCGCGGGCGTTGGTAACCTTTACCACTATGTTTTCCTTGGCGGAGGACTTATCCGGATTGACGCGCATGTAGATGGTGCGGTCGTTTGAGGTAGCCGCCTTGGCCTTGTCGTACTTAGTATAGGAAGCGGCAGCGCCCGAGGTGGAGCCGGAGGTGGAACCGGTGGTGGAACCTGTGGTGTCGGAGCTCAGGGTAAAGTCGCGCTTGCGAACAAAGCCGGTGGTTCCGTTATAGCTTGCGTAGTAGTAATCGCCGCTCTCGCCCAGGATGGTGAAGGTAAGGCCCTTGGCGTTGCGTATTTTGGTTGCGCCGGAGGTGGAGCCGGTGGCGGTGGGGCGGATGTAGATGGTGCTGTCGCCGGAAACGCCGTTTACCGCCTTTGCGTATGCGGAGTAAGAACCGGTGGCGGCAGTGCCTGTGCCGCTGGTAGGCAGGTCGGAAACCTTGATGGAGCCGGAGCCTTTCTTATACAGGCTGCTTACAGAGCTTGCGGGAACCCAGCCGGAAACGGTGTTGGTGCCGTCAGACGCGGTAATGTAAAGCTGAGTGCCGTCAGCGTTGCGGTGGTTTACGGTAACGGGGCCGCGAACGGCGCCGACGGACTTGCCCTTGTCGTTATACACGTTGGTGCTGCTGGAAATGCTGCCGGTGTAGGTGGCGGAGCTGGTGGTGCTGCCGGTGGTGCTGCCGGAGCTTACGGTGCCGGAGCCGGAGCTGCTGCTGCGGCCGATGTTGCTTACGGCGCTTGCAGGTACCCAGCCGGTATAGGTCTTGCCGTTGTAATTAAGGGAGACCTGATACATGGTTCCATCGTTATTCTGATACAGCACGTTGACGGTGCCCTTTACTTCGGCTACCACGTCAGAGGAGGTACGAGCCTTCTCATACATTTTTGTGGTGGAAGAGATGGTGCCGATAATACCGGAGGCATAGGCGGGGATGCAGCTTAGCACCATTACCGCCAGAAGCACCAGGGCCACAGCACGGATAAGATTCTTTTTCATGTGAGTTTCCTTTCTGTGTTGGTATATTGTGTCTTGGTATTATTTCCCCTCGCTCTGTTCCTCATCCTCATCGTCGTCAAACACGAAGGCCGCACGAAGGGGGTCGTGGGGTTTTTCAGGGGAGGCCGCGCCGGTGGACTTGCCGGCCTTTGCGGCTTCCCTGTCCGTCTTTTTAACGGAGTATACCATCATCAGTATTATGCTGCCAAAGGTGATAAACCAGAGTATCCAGCTCAAAACGGAGTTGGGCTCGGTTACGCCCAGCAGCTCCAGCCCGCTGGACAGCAGCATTATAACGCCGGTGAGCAGCGCAAGCCTGCGCATGCCCTTAACGTACTCCTCACGGGAGCATTTCAGATAGTCGTTCTCATAGAGCTTACCGTCGCCCTTGATGGCTGCGTAAATAAGGTATACGCCTATCAGCAGCTCAAACATGGTAAGCATACCGAATGATGATTGCATTGTTTCCTCCTGATTTTACCAAGAGCCGCGCCTTTGTTCAAGGCGTAGGGCCTGTTGTTCATGGAATGTTTAAAGGATTGCGCAAAAATGGCAAGGCTTTTTTACCGGGGGATGGATAAGGGCCAAAAGACCCCCTTGCGTAAGGGGAGCCTCTGCCCGCGGAAACCTCCCTTGGGGGCTAAGGCTTCAATCGGATTTGGCGACTAATGGGGCAAATCCGCATAAGCCTTGCGCGGCAAGGGTTTATTTGCACGGCTCCCTGGCCGTGCCGCAGGCACAAGGGAGCCACGCAAACCTCGAAAAAGTGGCGCGACGCCACTTTTTCGACAGCCTGTAAGGGTGGTCAACAGGTACAGACGGTATTATATCTTTTTCAGCTTGGCCCCGTCCTTGCTGTCCTCAACGGCATAGCCCATTGCCTTCAGCTCGTCACGGATGGCGTCGGCACGGGCCCAGTCCTTGGCCTTGCGGACGATGGCGCGCTCCTCAAGGAGAGCCAGAGCCTCGGCGGGGAATTCCTCTGCCTTCTGATGCTGAAGAATGCCCAGCACGGAGGTGATGCTGTCGAACAGCTCCGCCGCCTTGTCCAGAGCCTCACGGCTGCGGGGCTCGGTAACGAAGGTGTTTACCGCACGGGTGTAGTCGAACAGCACGCCGATTGCATCTGCGGTGTTAAGGTCGTCGTCCATGGCGTCGCAGAAGGCCTTTTTGAATTCATCGAGGGAGGCGATGAATGAGGCGTCCGCATCGGTAGCGGGGCCTTCCTTGGCCTCTGCCAGGCGCTCGCGGGCGGTGCGTATACGGCCCAGGCCGGCGTTGGACTGCTCCACAAGATCACGGGAGAAGTTTACGGGATTGCGGTAATGGGCGCCCAGCAGGAACAGGCGAACCGCCTCAAGGTCGAATTCCTTGCCGATATCACGGACAAGCAGGAAGTTGCCAAGGGACTTGGACATCTTCTGATTGTTTACGTTTATGTAGCCGTTGTGCATCCAATAACGGGCGAAGGGCTTGCCGGTGGCGGCCTCGCTCTGGGCTATCTCGTTTTCATGATGGGGGAACACAAGGTCCTGACCGCCCGCATGGATGTCGAAGGTGGGACCCAGAAGCTCCATGCTCATGGCGCTGCACTCGATATGCCAGCCGGGCCTGCCTTTGCCCCAGGGGCAATCCCACGCGGGCTCGCCGGGCTTCGCGCCCTTCCAGAGGGCGAAGTCAAGGGGGTCCTTCTTGTGCTCGGTGGGGTCGATGCGGGCGCCGCTCTCCAGATCCTCGATGGACTGTCCGGACAGCTTGCCGTAGCCGGGGAAGGAGCGGACGGAGAAGTAAACGTCGCCATTGTCGGCGGGGTACGCATGGCCCTTTTCGATGAGGGTCTCCACCAGGGAGATTATCTGGGGAATGTGCTCGGTAGCGCGGGGGTTGCAGGTGGCCCGCTCTACGGAAAGGGCGTCTGCGTCGGTATAGTATTCCTTAATATAGCGCTCCGCAACCTGGGGCACGGTGATGCCCTCTTCGTTTGCCTTTCGGATGAGCTTGTCGTCTATGTCGGTAAAGTTCTGAATAAACTTTACCTTATAACCCCTGTATTCAAGATACCTGCGAAGGGTATCGAATACCACGAAGGGGCGGGCGTTGCCGATGTGGAAGAAGTTGTATACGGTGGGGCCGCATACGTACATGCTGATCTCGCCGGGTACCAGGGGAATGAGCTCCTCCTTTTTGCGGGTCATGGTGTTGTATATCTGCATAGATAACCTCCTGTGTGTATTCTGTGGTCAGGCATTTTGCCAACTTATATGATAGCACAAAAAGGGCAAAGTTGGAATAGGCGAATGGGCAAATATAAGCGACAAACCGGCGATTTGCCCCCGGCGGAGAAAAATGCGGGAAAGAAACAATGATATTTTTATTGCAATCTTTATATTATATAAGGTATAATACCATAAATAATACAATGGGTATCGCCCCATAAGTGTAAAATCACACAACATTCCGATTCTTTTTTCCTAAAGCGAACCGCCATGGATGAGAGAACGATAGGGTACGGGGGAAAACCGCTGTGCCTGCCGGTGCGCAAAGGAACTGTTGAGCATACTGAAAAAATATTGTATCGGTATGATACAATATCTGTTTATTGTTTGCTTTGCGCCCTTATATTAAGGGCGCTTTATTGTTCTTTGCGCATTGCCTTCCACATCTCACTCCCTCGAATTGCCCTTATTAAAACATCTGGCGCACAATCTGCTGCCAAACCGTAAAACAACCACCGAAAAAACAGGGAAGGCCGAAAACCGCAGATATGAGGCTGCCGCAGGTATATGCTTTCACCGGCGGTCTCACATGGGATATTCGGCGCTGCCCCACTAAATTTTCAGTCGGAAGGAGATCAAAAAAAGCATGGCAAAGATCAACATCAAAATCGAAGGCATCCCCTATCAGGTAGAGGAGGGACTGACCATACTGGAGGCCGCCAGAGCCTGCGGATATGACATACCCTCCCTTTGCGCCTTCAACCACGGAGAATGCTCCCAGGGTTCCTGCCGGGTCTGCCTCGTGGAGGTTAAGGGCGCCCGCACCCTGGTTGCCTCCTGCGTATACCCGGTAAACGAAGGCATGGAGGTGCTCATCTCCTCCCCCGCAGCGGTGGCTGCCCGCCGCACTTCGGTGGAGCTGCTGCTTTCCAACCATAACCAGAACTGCCAGCAGTGCGATAAAAACGGCAGATGCGAGCTGCTCCATGTGGCATATCTCACCGGAGCGCGGGAAGGCCAGTATCATGGCGCAAAAACCCCCGTTACGGTGGATCAGCTTACCCCATCGATAGTTCGGGACACCTCCAAGTGCATTCTGTGCGGACGCTGCATAGCCCGCTGCGCCAACGCCCACGGCATGAGCATATTGGGCTTTGAAAACCGGGGCTTCCGCACCATAGTGGCCCCCGCCGAAAACCGCTCCATGGCAAAGTCCCCCTGCATACTGTGCGGACAGTGCGTTACCGTATGCCCCACCGGCGCATTGATGGAAAAATCCGAAATAGACAAGGTTGACGAGGCCTTCAAGGCAGGCAAGCACGTTATCGTGCAGACCGCTCCCGCCGTGCGCGCCGCACTGGGCGAGGAGTTTGGAATGCCCATAGGCACCCCCGTTACCGGCAAGATGGTTGCCGCCCTGAGGAGGCTTGGCTTCCATAAGGTATACGATACCAACTTCGCCGCGGACCTTACCATAATGGAGGAGGGCACAGAGCTGCTGGACCGCATAAAAAACGGCGGCGTTCTGCCCATGATAACCTCCTGCTCCCCCGGCTGGATAAACTATGCCGAATATAACTACGGCGATCTTCTCGATCACCTTTCCTCCTGCAAATCCCCCCACCAGATGCAGGGCGCAATAATAAAAACATACTACGCCGAGAAAAACGGCATTGACCCAAGGGATATATTCGTGGTTTCCGTAATGCCCTGCACAGCCAAGAAATACGAAAAGGAGCGGGAGCAGCTTAAGGCGGACGGTATGCCGGATGTGGACGCCGTGCTCACAACCCGGGAGCTGGCCCGCATGATAAAGCGCTCCGGTATAATTTTCGACAGGCTGCCGGACGAGGAATTCGACCCTGACCTGCTGGGCGATTACTCCGGCGCCGCCGTCATATTCGGCGTTACCGGCGGCGTTATGGAGGCGGCCCTCCGCACCGTATACTATGTGCTTACCGGCAGGGAACACGAAGGCATCGCCTTTGAGGCGGTTCGGGGCCTTGATGGAATAAGGGAAGCCTCTCTGGATATCAACGGAATGACGGTAAACGTGGCCATCGCCCACGGCATGAAAAACGCCAAGGTACTGCTGGATGAAATACGGGCAGGCAGGAGCAAGTATCATTTCATCGAGATAATGGGATGCCCGGGCGGATGCATCGCGGGCGGCGGTCAGCCTCTGGTTCGTCCCTGCTTCCTGCCCAATGAGGATGACGATATACTGGACACCTACAAGGAAAAGAGAGCAAAGGCCCTGTACAGCGAGGACGAACGCCTGGTACTCAGGCAGAGCCACAACAACCCCCAGATAAAGCAGCTGTATGATGAATTCCTTGAAGCGCCCAACTCCCACAAGGCGCACGAGCTGCTGCACACCATCTATAAGGCAAAGGAAAAGTATCCCCGCTAAAAGGACGCAGATAACAATACCCAGCAAGCAGGCCGGCAAGGCCTGCTTTTTTTGCGTAGGAATGGAGGCGAAGGGAGCAGACAAACACTCATTCAGCCCGCGCCCACATCTTCCTTTATAAAGGAAAGCCTTTTGGTATGCATTTCCCTCCGGCATTATTTTCGCCAAAAACAAATTTGGCCTCCCATCGAGGCCTAATTTGGAAAACGCACTAAAGAGGCTTATTCGATATTTTAACCATGCTTTCGCTTTTCTTTCTCTTTTTGCTTCTTTTCTCCTTTCTTTTTCCGGGAAAAGAAAAGGAAAAAGAAGACGGTCCTTCACTTACTCCCGTTCCTTCAGCTTATCCGCAACGGAGCGGGCGCCGCGGAAGGTGAGCTTTTCCCGGACGTCCACCTGATGATCCACGGCGGCGTTGTGGATGGAGCGGCGGTCGATGTACGCGCCGTCATTTTCCAACAGCTCGGAAATCATATCGGCAAAGCGGGCAAGGTCGGGATAGAGGAAGGATAGTGTGTTGGCATATGGTCCTGCATTGCCTTTGCGGGAAGTGCCGTAAAGGATGACGTTTTGCGGCAGGGCGGCGAAGCCAAGGGTACGGGAGGCGAAAAGACGAAGCTCATCGCCATCCGGGTCTATATCGTCCAGCAAAAGTATGAACTTCAAAGGCTGAACGGCAAGGCGGGGAAGGAGGCCGTTCAGGGCGTCAAGGTCCCCACGGCAGGCCAGCACAAGGCGCACCTCGGGCAGCTCATGGAGCAGGGCTACAACATGGGCGGTCTTGCCCACGCCAGCTTCGCCCGTGAGGAGGAGGGAGGAGCAGCTTTCCCCCCGCATGAAGCGGATGGTGTTTTCCATAAGGCGGGTATGCTGGGCCTCGTAAAGGGAAAGGGGGATGAGCGGGGCTATGACCTTCTCCGGCAGAGGGGAGAGGAGGTTGTTCTTTATGGAAAATGCCCGACAGCGCAGGAAGTCTCCGGTGCCATAGGCTGAAAAGAAATTCCAAAGATCCTCGGTAAGTGAGGCCCAGTCGCGGGTCTCAAGGAGCCGGAGGTATATTTCCTCCAGCGCCTCATCCGACACAAAGCTGTCTGTAAGGCCAAAGTCGCCGTACTCAAGGGGGGCAAAGGCAAGGGGCATATGAACGGGCTCCTCCTGAAACTGGGGCTGGGTGCGGCTCTGGGGCAGGGGCGCTCCGGACCATACGGCGGCAGACTTTGCGGATATGTCGTCCCGCGCCCTGATGCGGCGGCGCTCCTGAACCATGGATATGAAATGCTCACTTTTAAGCTGAGATAAACCGCCCAACACCTGCAGCTCCTCCTCCATGGCCTTGAAAATGGCCTCATCACGTATTCCCGCCGCGGCGGATAGGGCAAAGGGATGCTCATGCTGAATGGCAAGATACAGCAGCTGATCCACAAGCAGGCTGCCGCTTACCCGGCGGGCGGGGGAGGACAGCATGAGGGACATGGCGTCATGATAGCTGCGGCAGGCGTCGGCAAGGGCGCCGGTATAAAGCTGCTCCAGCATATTGAAAAGCCTTACCATAGCAGGGCTCTCTGGAATAAGGGCAGAGCGGGCAAAAAGGGCGTATGCCTCTGCAAGGGCCTCCCGGCCCTCCCGGTCGTTGAAATTCATGGAGCTCCCTCCCGGAAAGTATTGTATGGGCATATGAACCTGCCCTGTATTCAGCATACCACAACCCCGTCCTTGCGGCAATCGCCAGGGAATGATATACTTTAAAAATCAGAGTATAAAAAAGCAGCGGGATAACTTTTTCGAGGGATTCCGGTTTCGCCTTTTGTCTTTGGGGCTCCCGCCCTCCGGGCGCAACCCACGTCCACCAAATGGGGCAACGCTAAAGGCCCGGACGGCGAAGCCCGCAAATAACCAAGGTCCGGGGCTTTATTACGCTTTCACCACACGCGCCCCAGGGCGTCCTCCCTTCCCCCGATGGGCAATTGACCTTATGTCGCCTGAAGCAGGTTGAAAGTCACGGGCTGCGCCCCTGGCGGTTCAGGAGTTTTCCACGGCCTGTTTTAAAACAAATGCGCGCTTTGCGGCATAATATAACATCAAAGCGAATAGTATTATAGATTCGGCCGGATGTTTCACGTGAAACATTCCCCCGACCTGAAAGGAAAGCCATGACAAAGACCATAATACTCACCGGCGGCGGCTCTGCCGGTCACGTTACCCCAAACCTTGCCCTGCTGCCCCGCCTTAAGGCGGAGGGGTATACCGTTCACTACATCGGCACGGCGGACGGCATTGAAAAGGGACTGGTATCCCACAGGGAGGACGTAACCTACCACGAGATATCCGCGGGTAAGCTGAGGCGGTATTTTTCCCTTAAGAATTTCACCGACCCCTTCCGGGTGGTAAAGGGAATTTTTCAGGCGCGGCGCGTAATAAAGGAAGTGCGGCCGGACGTTGTGTTCAGCAAGGGCGGCTTTGTGTCGGTTCCGGTGGTTATTGCGGCAAAGGGCAAAGCCCCTGTAGTGGCTCACGAGAGCGACTATACTCCCGGCCTTGCAAACAGGATAACCGCAAAGTTTGCGGATAAGGTATGCGTAACATTTGAGGACACCCTTAAGCACGTTGGGGCAAAGGGAATATTCACAGGCACCCCCATCCGGCCGGAGCTGTATGAAGGCAGGGCGGAAAAAGGTCTTGAGTTCACCGGATTCACCGGGGAAAAGCCCATACTGCTAATGATGGGCGGCAGCCAGGGGGCCCTTGCGGTAAACGAGGCATTGAGAGCGGCGCTGCCAAAGCTCAGCCGTACATTTGACATAATACACCTTTGCGGCAAGGGCAAGCTGGATAAGAGCATAGACGACCCCGCATACAGGCAGTATGAATACATATCCGACGAGCTCCCCGACCTTCTTGCGGCGGCAGACGTTATACTTTCAAGAGCGGGGGCAAACGCCGTGTTTGAGTTTCTGGCCCTTGCAAAGCCGGCACTGCTTATACCCCTGCCGCTTTCCGCATCCCGGGGCGACCAGATTCTAAACGCAGGCTACTTTGCCCGCAAGGGATACGCCATGACGCTGGATCAGGCGCAGATGACCCCGGATACCCTCTTTGACGCAATAAACGACCTTTACGACAGGCGGCTGTCATTCATATCCGCCATGAGCTCAGACGCACTGGCGGACGGCACGGACGAGGTGCTGTCTGTGATACGGCAGCAGACGGAGAAATAACAATATGAAGGAAACCAACAGGCCCCGGCGGATACTTACCGCCGAGCAGGTAAAAAAGCGGCTTACCCAGGAAAACGGTCCCGATCTGCTGATGAAGAACGCGAACGAGGCATTGGACGCCGCATTGGAGCTTTACAGAGAGGGCTTTGCCCCGGCGGCGGCTTTTCTATGGCGCTGCGCAAGGCGCAAAGAATACGCCGCACGGATAGAGGAATTTCTTGGGGAGGACAGGGCGGCGCTGCACCGCGGCCTTAAAGGGGCATCCCCAAAGCTCAGGCAGCAATCCGCAAGGCTGGTTTCCTATATAGGCAGGCCCGACGACCTTTCGCCCCTTACGGAAGCACTGGACAAAGAAGACACCCGCTTCGTCCGCCCCGCAATGCTGCTTGCCATAGGGGCAATAGGCGGGGATAAAGCGAAGGCATATCTTGAGGACTATCGGGTTTCCCCGGCGGCCACGCCTGAAGAGCAGCCCCACGTTAAGGAGGAGCAGTACGCATTATCTACGGCGCTGAAAAGCTTCCTTACCTTTGAATCCCATACATTCACGAAGCTGCCCCAGCCCGTTGAGATTGTGTTGATAGCGCCGGACAAGCTGGCAGACGGCCTTGCCCGGGAGATAACCGGCCTTGGATACAGGGTGGCGGCGGTGCATCAATCTTCCGTAAGGGTGCATACCGATGACATTGCGGGGTTATTCCGTGCCCGCTCTTTCACCGAGGCGCTGATAGAAATATCCGCAAACTGCAACCCCAACCTGAAGGGCGTCGCCATAAAGGCAAAGGGATATATGGAAAAGCTGCTGCCCGCCTGCCATGAGGGCAATCCTCCTTTTGGCTACCGCATAGAGCTTCGGGGCGGTCAGCTGAACAGGGCGCAGCTTGCAAAGGAACTTGCAGGCTATATGGACGGCGACATAATACAAAACTCCCCCTCAAGCTACGAGGCGGAGCTTAGAATAGAGCACCGCTCAAACGGCAGCGCAAATATTTACCTTAAGCTGCTGACGGTGCCGGATACGCGATTTGTCTACAGGTTGGGCGCCCTTCCCGCCAGTATGCACCCCGCAACGGCGGCCGCCGTGCTGAGATATGCGGAAAATTATCTTTCAAAGGATGCAAGGGTGCTGGATATATGCTGCGGCAGCGGCACATTCCTCATAGAGCGGGAAAAGCTTATGCCCTGCGCCGCTCTTACCGGCATAGACATAGCTCACAGCGCCATAGACATCGCCCGAAAAAACGCAGAGGCCGCAGGTTCAAAGGCCAAGTTTATAGTAAACGACTGCCTGCGCTTTGAGGCGGACAGACCCTATGACGAGCTTATCGCCAACCTGCCCTTCGGCAACCGTGTGAGCAGCCACAAGAACAACGCCGCCCTGTACGCAGGCATACTTGACAACCTGCCCAAGTGGGTTAAAAAAGGCGGCATCGCCATACTGTACACAATGGAGTATACATTGCTTAAAAAACAGCTTCGTGACAGGCCCGGCCTTAAGCTTATAACCGAGGTGCGCACAGAAGCGGGCGGGCTCATGCCAACGGTGTTTGTGGTGAAGGTGTAGGTTTTTTAAAAATCACAAGCCCATTTTAAGCTTCGCTGTATCTTTTCTGGAAGGATAACTATACTCATGCTGATGAATATAGCCATAGTGATCGCAACGGTGCTGGGCTTCATTTTTCCCGCAGTACTTATTGATGCCATACGCAGCGATGATGAGGACAAAGCCTATTCCGGCAGAGAGAAGGCATGCGTTATTTTTGGCGTGATAGTCTTTATTATACTGCTGATTGCAAACTCTTAAGCACCTCCTTAAAAGGCAGGCCCCATAAATCGCAGGGTAAAGCCGCCATTAATATGAAGCTGTGTAATGTCTCCGTCATCCTGCCCGTAATTCTGATGGCGATATTTCTTCGGCTCTGCTCCGCCACCAAGCATATGCCGTTCGGCTGTTCTGTCATGGCTTCGGCTGTTGCGGGCGTCGTTCTCCTTCTTATATTGGGAAGATGCCCGGGCCGCGGCGGCTTCCCGGGACGCGGGTCGGTAAAATACTGCCCGCACCGCGGAAAAAACAGACGGTAATGAATTGAATAGATTTGAATATTAGGAAAATGCCGGCATAGGCCGGCATTCTTTCTGTGGAAAAGCCCCTAGCCCCCAGGAGGCCTCAATGGGATTTGGCGACCGGCGGGGCAAATCCGCATAGGCCTTGCGCGGCAGGAGCCTCCTTGCGCAGCTCCCCGGCCCTGCTGCAGGCGCAAGGGAGCCACGCAACCCTTAAAGGAGGCGCAACGCCATTTTTCGACAGCCTGAAATGCCGACGCTGCCTTGTTTTTAATTGACCATGTTTCACGTGAAACATCACATAACAGGCATCATGACCCTTATACTGTATATCTCGCCCAGCTCCGCGGGATAGCTTTCCAATATTTCTCCGTTATAGGTTATCTCCACCACATCCCCGGGCAGAGGCTCCTTTGAGGGGTCGGTATGCTGAATCTTTACTATTATCCTGTCGGATGAGGCCCGCTCCGGGGTGCCCTCATTGGGCAGCACCGTCATGTATCCGTTGCTTATCTCCTCCACTACAGGATAAAACGCCGGCGCCTGTTCCGCGGCTATTGCACGCATTTCCCCGTCCGACCCGTTCTGTACGTACAGGGAATACTGTACATCCCCTTTATACCAGCGGGTAAGACGCTCCGCATCACCGTATACCCCGGATATGTCATCATAGGTTTTTGCGGCACGGAAGGTGTACTTTGCATCCCCTATGCTGAAGCGGTAATCCGCAACGGGAACATCGGAATTTATGATGAAGAACTCTTCATTCGTAATCCGGAACGCCTGCGGCTTTTGTATTTCCGTCCCCGCAGCGGCGTTTATATCATCAAGGGAGGCCATCTCTTTCATCGGATTGACCACGCCCATCTCCGGCTCTCCGGCGCAGCCGGTAAGCAGGCAGGCAAGGCACAGCATCAGGGAAATGTACTTTATCATATGCTTTCCTCCAAAATCATTTCTTTTTAATATAACGAAACACCCCCGCAAAAGGTTGCGGAAGTGTTTCACGTGAAACACAGGCTATTCCTCTTTCGGCAGGAGCTCCGCCTTCAACAGTCCTTCCATTATCTCGGTGGCGGCTTCAACGTCCTCTTGGGACACATACACGTCGGCACCCATCATGACGCCGCCGCAATACATGGCCCCCGGGCCACGCTCCTTGCGGAAATAAAGTATCCCTTCCTGCTCAAGGGCGCCGCATACCAGGTCTGCCTCAAAAACTTCCGCTCCTTTAAGCAGCTTTACGGGCTTTTGTTCCATGATTCACCTCCCGGCCACTTATAAGTTCTTTTCTTCTGGCTCTTTATTATATATCAACCCCGCGGGCATTTCTACTATAATACATTAATGATCCGAGAGACCACATTGGATGCCCATAATATGTTCCGTTAAGGGCAGCTTGATTATATTTCCCTGAAATATTTGGCTTTTTCCCCGCTTTTGCTTCTTTTATCCTTACAGATGTTTCACGTGAAACATTTATGGCGTTGTTAATTCCGTTAAAATGCATTATAATTGATTACACTATGACAAATTTCGGAGGAAAACCGTGGCAAAGATAATCGCGATAGCCAATCAAAAGGGTGGCGTTGGCAAAACCACCACCACCGTAAACCTTGCAACCTGCGTTGCCCAGAAGGGAAAGCGGGTGCTTGTGGTGGATATAGACCCTCAGGGTAACAGCACCAGCGGCCTTGGTATAGATAAGGACAATGCTGAGCATACCATATACGACGTTCTTATAAACGGCGTCCCCGCCCGTGAGGCGCTGGAGAAGAGCGCGGTGGATGGGCTCTATGTGCTTACCGCCCGCAAAGAGCTTTCCGGTGCGGAGGTGGAGCTGGTAAATGCCATCGCCCGGGAAACGGTATTGAAGCGGGCGCTGGAGGATGCGCGGAGCGATTTCGATTACATCTTCATCGACTGCCCCCCATCCCTGGGTCTGCTCACAATAAACGCCCTTACCGCTGCGGACACCCTGCTCGCCCCCATACAGTGCGAGTATTTTGCCCTGGAAGGTCTTTCCGATCTTATGAACACGGTAAAGCTTGTCCATCAGCGGCTGAATACGTCCCTGCAGGTTGAGGGCGTGGTGCTCACCATGTTTGATGCCCGCACCAACCTTTCCACCCAGGTGGTAAACGAAGTAAAGAAATTCTTTAAGAATAAAGTATACAACACCATAATCCCCCGTTCCGTGCGCCTTAGCGAAGCCCCAAGCTTCGGCCTGCCCATAACCCTGTACGATCCCAAGTGCAGCGGCGCTCTGGCATACATCGCCCTTGCGGAGGAGCTTATACAAAAGGATGAAGGGAGGGCCCTGTAATGGCATTGGGCAAGAAGGGTCTGGGCAAAGGCCTTGACGCATTGCTGGGAGATTATTCCGAGCCCACAGCTTCCGGTCTTCAGGAACTGGACATATATCTCATAGACACAAATGAGGATCAGCCCCGAAAGACATTCGATAAGGAAAAACTGGAGGAGCTGGCGGAGTCGCTGCGTCTCCACGGCGTGGTTCAGCCCATCGTGGTACGCAAGATAGGGGAGAGGTACTCCATAATCGCGGGAGAACGCCGTTATCGTGCCGCACGCATGGCAGGCCTTGCCACGGTGCCGGTAGTGATTCGGGATATGGACGAGATGCAGGCCCGGGAAGTGGCCCTCATCGAAAACATACAGCGTGAAAACCTGAACCCCATAGAGGAAGCCGCCGCCATAAAGAGCCTTATGGACCTTCACGACCTTACCCAGGAAGAGGTTTCTAAGCGCATATCCAAGAGCCGCCCCGCCGTATCCAATTCCGTCCGCCTTCTCTCATTGCCCGAGGAAGTGCAGGACATGGTAAAAGAGGGCAAGCTGCAGGCGGGCCACGCAAGAGCCATCCTTTCCATCCCCGATGACCTGAACCGCACCATCGTGGCCCGGCGCATAGCGGAATCCGGCGCCTCGGTCCGCGAAGCGGAAAAGCTTGTTAAAGCGGAGCTTAATCCCAGGATGGAGCCCGCCGTACCCAAGGCGGAAAAGCGTCCCGCCGATCCCGACCTTCGTGCCGCAGAGGACGCCCTGAGGGAGCGCTTGGGCACAAAAGTCTCCATTCAGGGCGGCATGAGCAAGGGCAAGCTGGTCATAGAATACTATACCAAGGATCAGCTCTCCGGCCTTTATGACCTACTAATAGGCGAATAGCGCAAAAATCCACACAGGGGGATTCCTGTCTGTGGAAAAACCCATTGGGGTTCGGGGGCGGAGGCTTCAATCGGATTTGGCGGCTAGCGAGGTAAATCCGCATATGCCTTGCGCGGCAGGGGCTTCCTTGCGTGGCTACCCGGCCCTGCTGCAGGCACAAGGGAGCCATGTAACCCTCTGAAAAGCGGCCCAATGCCATTTTTAGACATCCTGAAAGCCCCCACAGGGGGCTTATCTTTTAATATGGAAAGGCTATCTGTATGGAATCAAGCAAAACCACCTGCCGTGAACTGTACGCGGCCTTCTTCCGCATAGGCCTCTTTACCTTTGGGGGAGGCTATGCCATGCTGCCCATGCTGGAGCGTGAGTGCGTAGATAAGCACGGCTGGACGAACAGGGAGGAGCTGCTGGATTATTTTGCCATAGGCCAATGTACCCCCGGCGTTATCGCCGTAAACACCGCAACATTTGTGGGCTCTGCGGAACGCGGCATCCCCGGCGCCGCCGCCGCAACTGCAGGCGTTATCAGCCCCAGCCTGTTGATAATCCTCATTATCGCAATGCTCCTTGAAAACTTTGCCCATCTGCCCGCCGTGCAGCATGCCTTCGGCGGCATAAGGATTTCAGTTGCGGCCCTCATTGTAAATGCCGTAATAAAGCTTATCCGCAGCAACGTCAAATCCCCTCTGGCCATCGCGCTGTGCATCCTGGCCTTTGTTGCCGTGGCTTGCTTCTCCCTATCCCCCGTAACAGTTGTCATCGTGGCGGCAATAGCGGGCGTCCTGGGAAAGGCGGTGAACCCATGATTTACCTTACTCTTTTCCTTGAGTTCTTCAAAACCGGCCTCTTCGCCGTGGGCGGCGGCCTCGCCACCATACCTTTCCTTACCGACATAGCCGTCAAGTATCCCTGGTTTACTTCCGCGGAGCTTGCGGATATGATAGCCGTTGCCGAGTCCACACCCGGGCCCATAGGCGTAAACACCGCCACCTTCGCAGGCTTCCGTGCCGCAGGCATTCCCGGCGCGCTGGTTGCCACCTTCGGTTTAGTACTGCCCAGCTTCCTTATAATACTCCTCATCGCCGGGGCCCTGCAAAAATATAAATCCAACCCCCTTGTGCAGAATGCTTTCGCCGGACTGCGCCCCGCCTCCGCCGGCCTTATCGGCGCCGCCGGCTGGTCCGTGCTGCAGACAGCCCTTGCGGGAACAGGCCTGTCTGGGGCGGTTAACCTTCCCGCCGTACTTCTCTTCGCCGCCATACTGGTTCTGTCCAATATAAAAAAGCTCAAGTCCCTTCATCCCGCCGTCTTCATCGGCCTCGCCGCTTTAGCGGGCATAGTCTTTGGGATGTAGAGCAGGGGAGAATAAGCTTCCTACTCTTTCGCCGGAAATTAAAAATAAAGGCAGCCGGTTTAGATTGACTGCGAAATACCACGCCTTGGCGCGTCCTCTGAAAAGCCCCGCGACGGGTGCGGCGCCCATGCTATAATAAAGCTTATCCCTATGTTTCACGTGAAACATTCCCGCCAAAAGCAAATTTGGCCTCCTTATGAGGCCAAATTTGAAAAGTGGTACAAACCGCTAATTTAATATTCTAACTATACTCTCGCTTTTCTTTCTCTTTTTTCTTGCGAAAAGAAGGAGAAAAAGAAAACTTGCTCTTGCCCGTCACTTATGATACGGCTCTCCCCGCATTATCTTAAAGGCCCGGTATATCTGCTCCAGCAGCATAACGCGGAATATCTGATGGGAGAATGTTGGCTTGCCGAAGGAAACACGCTTGTCCGCCCTTTGAAGAACGGCGTCGGAAAGGCCAAGGGAGCCGCCTATGGCGAAGGCAACGCGACTTTTACCGCTCTGCATAACTTCCTCCATAAGGGCGGAAAGCTCCGGCGAGGTAAGCTCTTTTCCCCTGATATCCATAGCGATAAGATATTCCCCGGGCAATAGCCTGTCCATCAGACGCTGCCCCTCGGCGTTTTTCACCTGCTCCATAAGGGCGGGGGAGAGCTGCTCCGGGGCTTTTTCGTCTGCAACCTCGGCTATCTCCATATTGGCGTATCGGGATATGCGCTTTTTAAACTCGGCACAGGCTTCCATGTAGAATTTCTCCTTAAGCCGCCCCACGCACAGCACTTTTATGTTCATTCTTCCTCCTCCACGGCAAACCTGCCGGTGACCCCGTCCCTGTGGGCTACCCATAGCCGAAAGTCCCCTCTGGGTATCTGCTCCCGGTCCAGCTCCGCCCGCACAGTCTCAAGGGCCAGCTGTTCAAAGTTGTTTTCCCGGCTCAGATGCCCAAGTATAGCCCCCCGCACGCCGCTTTTATACAGCCGGCACAGCGCCCTGCCGCAGTTTTCGTTGGATAGATGCCCCCGGTCGGAAAGTATCCGCCGCTTCAGGGGGTATGGATATCTGGATGAGGACACAAGCTCCGGGTCATGGTTGGCTTCGATAAGCAACAGATCGCTGCCCGCCGCCGCCGTGTAAAGGTTTTCGGTCATGTGGCCGATATCCGTCATCACGGTGAGCTTGCGGCCCTTTGCGTAAAAGCAGTAGCCCACCGATTCCGCCGCGTCATGGGGGGTGGAGAAAGGGAGTATATTAACCTCTCCTATGTAAAAATCCCGCCCGGTTTCAAACTCCCGCCTGCATCCCGGTGGCAAACTGCCCACAGCGTTTTCCATGGCCTGCCATGTTGCGGCGTTGGCGTATATGGGTATGCGATACTTTCGCCCTAATACTCCCGCCCCGGCAATGTGGTCTGCGTGCTCATGGGTTATGAGTATGGCGGATACATCCGAAGGGGACAAGCCGAAGCCGGATAAGGCTTCCTCTATTGTCTTTGCGGGCTTGCCTGCGTCAATAAGCAGCCTTGTGCCGCCCGCCTCCACCAGCAGCGAATTGCCGGAGGAGCCGCTGAACAGTGGCGCAATATACATTTTTCCGCTCATCCTTTCCTTGGGCTTACTCTTGGGCCTGTTCCGCCGCTTTTTCAATGCGCCTGTTTCTTAACCACAGGCAAAGGTCTATCGTCACCATTACGCAGTTAAGCATATATAAAAACATCACTGCGTCCCTGCTGTGCAAAAGCTTGTGTATTATGCCGGATATGTATCCTATTATCACCACCGCTGAAAACACCCATGACTTTCCTCCGGTGCTGCGGCTTTTGTACGACTTGTATATGGATACGGGCCAAGCCGCCCCGAAGGACAGCAGCATTCCCGCTTCAAATATGCTCATTTTGCATCTCCTTAATATGTATTTTTCATGCTCAGTTATTAATCATATCACAAACGCCATCCTTATGGAATGTCCCATCTGCAATTTCCTCACAATATCTTGTTGCTTATTTTAATATAAAGCAAAACATATTGTGTTTTTCTTTATCCTCTTCTTTTTTCGTTCATTATTTTATATTTTTTACGCAAAAGCTCTCTGAGACTGTCAAATGAAATTTGTTGACATAAAACATTCATTGTGCTACTCTTTTAAAAATAATTCCTCGGTACGGCACTTTGTGCATATTTGCGCCATGGGGCAGACATAGCCTCTTTTCCGCAAAGCTTAAAATTATTTTCTAATTGTCATATATATAATTCGTTAAGCGTCCGTTTTTCATCGCGAAGGAATTCCTCGCGCTGTGATAAAACTTTTTTAGAGAAAGGGAAAAATCTATGGAGACTATCGCAAGCATTAACTCCTGGCTGAACAACATAGCCTGGGGCTGGCCCAGCCTGATACTTCTGGTGGGCACCGGCGTCTACTTTACCTTCCGCTTTGGCTGGGTACAGTTCCGCTGGTTCGGCTACATAATGAAAAACACTATCGGCAGCATATTCAAAAAGCAGGAGGCAGGCAAGGGAGCGGTAACTCCCTTCCAGGCCGTGACCACCGCTTTGGCTGCAACGGTAGGCACCGGCAACATCGCGGGCGTTGCGGGCGCAATAGCCCTTGGCGGACCAGGCGCGGTGTTCTGGATGTGGATATCCGCCCTGTTCGGAATGTGCACCAAGTTCGCGGAGGTTGCCCTGGCGGTTCAATACCGTGAGCGCAACGCAAAGGGAGACTGGGTAGGCGGCCCGATGTACTACATCTCCAAGGGTCTGGGCAAAAACTGGGCATGGCTGGGGGCTGTTTTCGCCCTGTTCGGAATGCTGGCCTCTTTCGGCATCGGCAATATGTCCCAGGTAAATACCATTGCCAATTCCATCTCCGGCACAATAAATGAATTCACCCCTGTAAACACCGCCGCCGTAAACCTTATCATCGGCATAATCGTGGCCCTGTTCTGCGCCCTTGTCATAATAGGCGGCGTAAAGCGCATAGGTCAGGTCACCGAGCGTCTGGTTCCTATAATGGCTGTTATTTACATTGTCTCCGCCCTTATAGTGGTATTTGGCAACCTTGACCAGCTTGGCCCCGTGCTCCGCTCCATATTCGCCGGCGCGTTCACCACCGAGGGAGTTGTGGGCGGCGTTGCGGGCGTAACCATCTCCGCCGCCATCAAGCGCGGCGTTGGACGCGGCGTGTTTTCCAATGAGGCGGGCCTCGGTTCCGCACCCATTGCCCATGCCGCCGCGGATACGGATTCTCCCATCCGTCAGGCCTGCTTCGGCGTGTTTGAGGTATTTGCCGATACCATAGTCATCTGCACCCTTACCGCCCTTGCCATACTCATGTCCGGCACCGCAATAAACTACGGCTCAAGCGCAGGCGCAGAGCTTACAATCTCCGCCTTTGCCACTACCTTCGGCGCAAAGGCCGGCGGCTTGATAATCTCCCTGGGCATCACCCTCTTTGCAATCTCAACCATACTTTCTTGGTGTCTGTACGGCAGCCGCTGCGTGGAATACCTCTTTAAGTCCACCAAGGCCATTCTGCCTTATCAGATTATCTTTTGCCTCATTATAATCGTAGGCGCAACCCAGAAACTTCAGCTTGTATGGGACATTTCAGAAACACTGAACGGCCTCATGGCCCTGCCCAACCTTGTGGGTCTGTTGGCCCTGTCACCGGTGGTCATAAAGCTCTGCCGGGAATACTTCAACGGCGTTCGCCTTGGCAGCTCGAACAAAAAGTAATAATTTCACCTACCCGCCATCAAAGCCGTCCATATGGGCGGCTTTCTTCTATTTAAATAAACATCCCTGGGAAAAAAGCAAATTTGGCCTCCCATCGAGGCCAAATTTGGAAAATGATACAAAGGCTCTTATTTCTTAATTCTTATTATTCTCCCTTATTCTCCCGCTTTTCTTTCTCTTTTTGCTTCTTTTTCTCTTTCTTTTCCCGCGAAAAGAAAGAGAAAAAGAAGTCTTTATCCATAAAAAGAAAAGCCCGCTCTATCCCTCCAGCTTGGCCATAGCCCGGGCCATGAATTTTTCGGTATCCACGATAAAGCGCTCGTGGGTGCCCTCACCTATGAGGCCCTTATCATCATATGCCCTCACCTCGAAGGAGAGCTTTTTGCCCTCAATGGCGGTAAGGGTGCTTTCGCACCAGACCTTCATGCCGATGGGGGTTGCGCTGAGATGGGAAACCTTCACCGTCATGCCAACGGTGGTTTTGCCGGGCTCAAGATAAGGGGCAATGCCTTCGCTGGCGCAGTGCTCCATAAGGTTTATCATTTCAGGGGTGGCAAATACGTCGATTTCGCCGCTGCCAACGTTTCCGGCCACATTTTCCGGTGTAACCATTACTTCCTTGCGGTTGGTGATTCCTGGCTCCATTGTCATAACTTTGTACCTCGCTGTTTTTTTATATTGTACATTATAATGATAAGATTGGCATAGTCTTCTTTTCTTTTTCTTTTCCATGAAAAGAAAAGAGAAAAGAAGCAAAAGAAAAAGAAAAGCGAAAGACAGATAGAAGAATAAATACGGCGCTTTAGTGCGTTTTCCGAATTTGGCCTCAAGGGGAGGCCAAATTTGCTTTTTTGGCATGGAGATTCCGGGTAAGGATATTCTTCTTTTTCTCTTTCTTTTCGCGGGAAAAGAAAGAAGAAAAAGAAGCAAAAAGAGAAAGAAAAGCGAAAGTATATGAGGATAGCGAAATAAGTTGCTTTGGCGCTGCCGCTGACAAAAGATCGGCGAAAACGGCTTCCGCGGGGGAATTGCCGCCGGAAAATCCTTTCGAAAAATTATATATTTCTTTCCCCTGTATTTTTCTTCTGTGCGCTCCCTGAGGACATCCCGGTGTAAAAAAAATTGAATAAATCGTGATGCAATTGTTGCAAGAAGATGAAAAGTATAGTAAAATTATATAGCATAACTGTTTGTTCTAATTATTATTAATCCCTCAGCCCTGTCCGTCCATGGCGCACTTATTTCATAAAATCCTCCGGTGTTTTACCCGGATATCAGAAAAAATGCCACCTTTGTATTTACTTTACGGACACTCGTTTGCCATCGGCTTACTTTTTCTGTTGCAAAATCAGAACGCATATTGTAAAATCGTAAAATACCAAGGGATTTTCCCAAGGTTAAAAGCATATCCATTAATGGATGCGCTTTAAATAAAGGTCACAAATATAATAAAACGGAGGAAAAACACAATGAAGAAGTTCTTTGCCATCCTTATGGCCGCCGTGATGCTGTTTGCCATCGGCTGCGCTGCTCCCGCCGGCGATACAGCAGGCGACACCGTAGTTATCGGCGTATACGAACCCGCTTCCGGCGACAACGGCGCAGGCGGCAAGCAGGAGACCCTTGGTATCCAGTATGCCAACTTCGTACAGCCCACCGTTGAAGTAGGCGGCAAAACCTACAACGTAAAGCTGGAGATCGTTGACAACGAAAGCTCCAACGACAAGGGCCCCACCGCCGCTGCTTCCCTCGTCAGCGCAGGCGCCAGCATCGTTCTGGGCTCCTATGGCTCCGGCGTATCCATCGCAGCATCCGATGTATTCGAGAAGGCCGGCATCCCCGTGCTGGGCGTAACCTGCACCAATCCTCAGGTAACCGCAGGCAACAAGCACTATTTCCGCATCTGCTTCCTGGATCCCTTCCAGGGCACCGTTCTTGCCAACTTCGCTTCCGAGACCTTCGGCGCCAAGAAGGCATACTCCCTGGCAAAGCTGGGCGATGACTACTCCGCCGGCCTTTGCAACTATTTCAACGAGGCTTTCCAGGCTCTGGGCGGCGAAGTGATCTACGAGACCTTCCCCGAGGGCAACTCCGACTTCACTTCCTACATCACCACCGCCGTTAACGAGGGCTGCGAAGTATTCTTTGCCCCCGTTTCCACCGAAGCCGCAGCGCTCATCATTGACCAGGCTGCAGGCAACGGCCTGAACATCCCCCTGCTGGCAGGCGATACCTGGGATTCCAACGTTATCACCTCTGCCGCTCAGGGCAAAAACGTACAGGTTTGCGTAACCACCTTCTTTGATGAGGGTACCGACAGCGAAGCCGGTCAGGCTTTCGTAAAGGGCTTCAAGGAGTACCTTGCTTCCGATTCTACCGCCATGACCAACAACGGCGGCAATGACATGGTTGCTGCTGTTACCGCCATGGGCTATGACGCATACTTTACCGCTCTCGAAGCTATCAAGGCTGCCGGCAGTATCGAGCCCGCCGCCATCATGGAAGCCATGTGGAACACCACCTACTCCGGCGCAACCGGCGACATCGCCTTTGAGCAGAAGAACGGCGACGCCATCCGCGACGTAGCTTTCGTTAAGCAGGTCAACACCGAGACCGGCACCTGGGAGTTCGTTGCCATCCAGGGCGTAAAATAAAAACCTAACTTAAAACAAAACAGCGTGGTGACGGGCTCGTCCCGTCACCACCTTGTTAGGTTAAAAAGCATTATTTGCTTTGTCTTTTGCTTTAATTCAATATGGCGCAGCGATAGCATCAATGGGATTCCTGTTAAAAGGGCCAAAGCTTATTTCATTGCCGCCCATTGAGCTTTAAATGACGCATAACTTATAACCTTTATCAATTTCCACTCTGGCTTTCTTTTTATTTTGCTTTCTTTTTTTTATCTTTTCCCCGTAAAAGATAAAAAAGAAAAACTATATAACATCCCTTCGCTCAACACGCGCATACCCCGCATATTTTCCGGAGGTACATCAAATGGACTTTATCAACAACAACCTGCCGTATTTGCTGGCGGGCATATCGGTAGGCGGACAGTACGCCCTTATAGCCATAGGGTATACCATGGTATACGGCATACTTCGCCTTATCAACTTTGCCCACGGCGATGTATTCATGGCCGCCGGCCTCATAATGATATACGCCGTAACGGCAATGCCCCTTTATTTGGCAATACCCCTTACGCTGATAGCGACGGTGCTCATAGGCTTCCTTATCGAGCGCGTGGCGTATAAACCCCTGCGCTCCGCCCCCAGGATGTCCGTCATGATAAGCGCAATCGGCGTATCCTACCTTTTGCAGAACCTTGCCCTTTACGTAACCGGGGGACTTTCCAAAATGTATCCCACCATCCCCTGGATAAGCGATACCATAACCATAGGCGGCGCAACCACCAAAATGGTAACGGTTATAACCCCTATACTTACCATTATTCTGATCGTCGCCCTGGTAACATTTATTCAAAAAACAAAGATAGGCATGGCAATGCGCGCCGTATCCAAGGATTTTGAAACCAGCCAGCTTATGGGCATAAAGATAAACAGCGTAATAAGCGCCACTTTCATAATAGGCTCCTTCCTTGCGGCGGTGGGCTCTATGCTGTATTTCACCAACTACGCCGCAGTCATCCCCACCTCCGGCGCGATGCCCGGCCTTAAGGCCTTCGTTGCGGCGGTATTCGGCGGCATCGGCTCGATACCCGGCGCGGTTATAGGCGCATTCCTCATCGGCATATGCGAAAACATAATAAAAGGTATGGGCCTTACCACCTTCTCGGACGCCTTTACCTTCGTTCTGCTGATAATCATACTGGTATTCAAGCCCACTGGTCTCTTTGGCGAAAAGGCCAATGAAAAGGTTTAATGGAGGTGCTGTCATGACTAAGAAGATATCCACTTCCACCATAGTTTCAGCAGCGCTTGTAATACTGCTATTCGTGCTGGTGTTCGTGCTTGAGAAGGTAACGAACCCCTATTCCATGCTGTTCGTCGTATTGAAAAAGGGCGCCATATACGCACTGGTTGCGGTATCCATGAACCTTTTGAACGGCTTTACCGGGCTTTTCTCCCTTGGTCAGGCGGGCTTCATGCTTATCGGCGCATATACATACGCCATATTCACCATACCCGCAGACCAGCGCATGAGCGTTTATCAGTATTTTGACGGCGGCATAATAGACTTTTCAATCCCGGTGATCCCGGCGCTGATCCTGGCAGGCATTGCGGCGGCCTTCTTCGCCTTCCTTATCGGCCTTCCTGTACTGCGCCTGAAGAGCGACTATCTTGCCATCGCCACCCTTGGCTTTGCCGAGATAATCCGGGCCTTCTTCCAGTGGGACGCCCTTGGCCCCGTTACCAACGGCTCAAACCTGCTGAAGAAATTCCCAACCTTTGATTCCACACTATTCCCCTTTGCCGTTGTGGGCATATGTATCGCGTTAATTGTAATGCTTATAAATTCCTCATACGGCAGGGCCTTCAAGGCAATACGAGACGATGAGATTGCCGCGGAGGCAATGGGTATAAACCTGTTCCGCCATAAGCAAATGTCCTTCGTTATAAGCTCATTCTTCGCAGGGGTGGGCGGCGCGCTCCTTGCCATGTATCAGACAACGGTGCAGGCAATGGCGTTCAAGTCCGCAATGACCTACGAAATACTGCTTATAGTTGTTATCGGCGGCATAGGCTCCGTAACCGGCTCTGTTATAGCCTCCTTCCTGTTCATCGCCTGCAGCGAATGGTGGCTCCGCTTCCTTGATACCGAAACCTTCATAGGCGCGTGGCAGGTGCCCCTGCTCCGCTCCGGCTTCCGTAAGGTGGTATTCGCCGTTATCATCATGGCAGTGGTGCTGTTCTACCGTCAGGGCATAATGGGCAACAGGGAATTTTCACCCCAGGCCTTGATAAACAAATGGAAAAAACTAACGTCCAAGCGCAAAAAAACTTCCAAGGAGGGCAGGTAATATGGCGGCCAACGTATTAAAACTTGACCATATAACCATGCAGTTCGGCGGCGTCGTTGCCGTAAACGACTTTTCCATGGAAGTGAACGAGCATGAGATAGTTGCCCTGATAGGCCCCAACGGCGCAGGAAAGACCACAGCCTTCAACTGCATAACCGGCGTATATGAGCCCACCAACGGCATGGTAAGCTTTTATGGCGAGCCCATGGTATGCAACCATCCCCAGGGCAAGATGAAAAAGCTGTACAAGGGCGAATATTACGATAAATTCAACAAAGTAATAAGCCCCACCCCGGACCAGATAACAAAGCTCGGCATCGCCCGCACATTCCAAAACATTCGCCTCTTCAAGAGCCTTACGGTGTTTGAAAACGTGCTTATCGCAAAGCATATGCGCGCAAAGCAGAATGTTTTTACCGCAACTCTTCGCCTGAATGCCAAGGAAGAGCAGCGTATGCGGGATGAGGCAATGGCCCTTCTTGAGGAGCAGAACCTTGCCCATCTTAAAAACGAGATAGCAGGCAGCCTGCCTTACGGCCTCCAGCGCCGCCTTGAGATAGCCCGCGCGTTGGCAACGGATCCAAAGCTTCTGCTGCTGGACGAACCCGCCGCCGGCATGAACCCTCAGGAAACCAAAGAGCTTACCGACTTTATAGTGCAGGTAAGGGACAAGTACGGCATTGCCATACTTATGATAGAGCATCATATGGATCTTGTTATGGCAATTGCAGAGCGCATATACGTTCTTGACTTCGGCCGCATGATAGCCTCCGGCACTGCCTCCGAGGTACAGGACGATCCGGATGTTATAAACGCTTATTTGGGGGTGGATGAGGATGAGTAGTCTGCTTGAAATTCGTGATCTTAAAGTTAACTACGGCGGAATTGAGGCCCTCAAAGGCATATCCTTTGATGTAAACGAGGGAGAGATAGTTACCCTCATCGGCGCCAACGGCGCAGGCAAGTCCACCACCCTCCGCTCCATAATGAGCGTGGTAACCCCCTCTGCGGGATCCATATCCTACAAGGGGGAGAACATAACCCTTATGTCCACCGATGAAATCGTTAAGCGTGGCATAGTGCTTGTTCCCGAAGGACGCCGTGTATTTCCAAACCTTACCGTCCTTGAAAACCTTCGCATCGGCGCATACCTTCGCAGCGATAAGGAAGGCATCGAAAGCGACATAAAGCATGTTTACTCCTTGTTCCCCCGCCTTGAGGAGCGCAGCTGGCAGCATGCCGGCACCCTCTCCGGCGGCGAGCAGCAGATGCTTGCCGTGGGTCGTGCCCTTATGGCAAAGCCCAGGCTTATTATGATGGATGAGCCCAGCCTTGGACTCGCCCCTCTGGTAGTAAAGGACATTTTCTCCATCATTCGCCGCATAAACGACGAGGGCACAACCGTTCTCCTTATAGAGCAGAACGCCAATGCCGCCCTTAAAATCGCCAACCGTGGCTACGTTATGCAGACCGGCAACATCACCATGACCGGCACAGGCATGGAACTGCTGAACGATCAAAGCGTTCGCGAAGCCTACCTTGGCAAAAAGTAATTTACATCTTTATGTTATCTTCTTTTTCTCTTTCTTCTTACGAGAAAAGAAAGGAGAAAAAGAAGCGAAAGTATGGTTAGAACACCGAATAAGCCACTTTAGTGGGTTTTCCAAATTTGGCCTCTACGGGAGGCCAAATTTGTTTTTTGGCGGAAATAAGATCGGCTTTATTATCTTTCTTTCTCTTCCTTTTCTCAGAAAAGAAGCAAAAAGATAAAAAACGAAAGTTTGGATAGAATACCAAATAAACCACTTTAGTGCGTTTTTCAAATATTGAAAAGCCTTAGCCGGAGTTATCGGTATTATTCGCCTTGTTTGTTGATAACACGAAATGATTAAAAATGAGGATGTATTTACCGCCGCTCATTTCTTTTTACGATTATTATATTATTAGTATAGTAGTAGGTAGTCGTAGTGACGTTGAAAATGTTGGTAAATTGAAAAAGACAGACAAACACTGGTAAAAATGACAAAAATCAATATTGGAAAGATGTTGGATATGGGTTGGTAAAGCGCCGCTTTTTCCATCTTATCAACGGCGGGAAATTATCAATGATGGTATCAATGGGGTTATCCATATTTTGTTGATTAATCAATACGCATATACCTGCATAATTTGTGCTGGTTGGGCATAAAAAATGCAGAGCAAACAATTATCAATATTTATCAATATGGCTTGTTCACATATTGTTGATTAATATGTGCGTAATTACCGCCGTATTTATACACATCAATTAAATAAGCAATATATGCAGAACATCACAAGTATTAAAATAAAAAAAGCCTTTCCACTCACATTTAACACCCTTCGCCAGTCCACTCCTCCGGCAATAAAGGGCCTGTAACAGTGCCGGTAATATCGCGCTTTACGCCTGCCGTGCAAATTGTGATTCAGTATTATGTTTCTCATATTTTCCGCCCTTTTTGATATGATATGGAAATGTTTCTTAATTAAATAAAATTGTATCATATATTAACCGATTATGATATTACTTTGAGGCATATCAGCCATGGGATCTCCGCCTCAGATTCCTCTCAATAAAAAACAAAAGAAAAACCACCCTCAAGGGTGGTTTTCTGTTTGGAGCTGGTGATGGGAGTCGGACCCATGAACCTCGTCATTACCAATGACGCGCTCTACCAACTGAGCTACACCAGCGATTTCGCAACGTTTGTATTATACATAATAGGCAGGCACTTTGCAAGACTTTTTTTGAAAATATATCGTATTCGGCCAAAATGTTGTTGTTTGTATGTTTTTACCGGTAAAAGAGAAATAATGCATATAAGAAAACCGGGAAAAGGTGCTGCCTTCTCCCGGCGTATTTTTTATCAGGATGCGGTGAACAGGCGAACGGGGAGTATGAGGTAATAATACTCGTTGCCGTTTTCCGGCAATACCACGCAGGGGCTGATATTGCTGTTCATCTCCAATGTTACATATTCTTCATCCAGCACCTTCAGCACATCGCTGAAATATTTGGCGTTGAAGGCGATGTCAAGATCGCTGCCGACACGGTCGATGGAGATTATTTCCTGGCTGTTGCCTATTTCGCTGTTTGCTGTTATGGTAAGGGTCTTTTCCTCAAAGGAAAACTTTATATGGTTCTTCTTGCTTTCCCTTGCCATGAGGGATACACGATCTATACTGTCCAGCAGCTCCTGCCTGTTCGCGCGGACGCGGGTGGTGTGGCCTGTGGGAAGTATCTGGCGATAGCGTATGAATTCGCCGTCCATAAGGCGGGTGATTATGCGGGTGCAGCCCATGTCTATCATAACGTGGGTGCGGGAGAAGATGAGGTTTATATCCTCGTCGTTATCGTCCAGTATGCGGCTTATCTCAAGGAGGCCACGGGAGGGCAGGACGGAGTTTTTAAATTCGCCGCTGACCTTTACCTTTTCTCTGCGGCGGGCAAGGCGGTATCCGTCCAGCGCCACCATGCTCAGCTCATCGTCGTCCATTTCCAGCAATACGCCCCGCAGTATAGGTTTGGAATCGTCCTGTGCGGTGGCAAATATGCTCTGGCGAATCATATTCTTGAGAGCGGGCTTGGATATGGTTATGGAGAATTCCTTATGGACCTCCGGCATACTGATGTAATCCTTGGCGTTTTCCGTCTGCATGGTGGTGGTGGCCCTGCCGCTTTCCACAAGCATCGAGGATTTTTCCAGGGTAAATATGGTCTCCTCGCCGGGCAGCTTGCGGGCAAGGTCGGTAAACAGTCTGCCGGGAAGAACACAGGCGCCGCTCTTTTCAATATTTGCCCCAATGGTGGCTTCTATCTGCAATGAAAGGTCAGTACAGCGGAGCAGCAGCTCGCCTTTTTCAGCAGCCATGTATATGCCTTCCAGTATGCTTACTGTGGACTTTGTGCTGAGGGCTTTTGACGCCACTGCCAATACGGCGTTGAGTTCCTGTGTATCTACGGTCAATCTCATGGGCGAAACCTCCACTATTCAGTATTTTATATTATACTATACGTTGGGGTGGAAAATACAGGGGCATAATATATTTAACAGGGAAATTTTTCGCATTTTGTCATATGTCGTCTCCATCACGGCCTTGAATATGCATTCGGGGGAGGGTAATATTAGAATTATAAAAAAGATACGCCCGCCGCGCAGTGGAGCCGATGGTATTTAAAACGGCCTTTTCCAGCGAAAAGAAAGGAAAAAACCAAAAAAGACCCATTCCCACAAAAAGGAGACCCCATGAACGACACCATTTACGCACTTGCAACGCCCATAGGCGGAGCCATAGCGGTAATACGCATATCCGGCCCTGAGGCGAAAACCGGCCTTGAAAAGGTATTCAAAGGGAAAATACAGCACAAATACATGACCCATGGGATTATCGTGGACGGGGATACCCCTGTTGACGACGGCATGGGCGTGTACTTTGCCGCGCCAAACAGCTATACCGGGGAAGAAATGGCGGAGCTTTTCATTCACGGGGGCTATGCGGTATCAAAAAGGGTCCTTGGCGCCATCGGCAAAACCGGCCTTCGCCCCGCAGCGCCGGGAGAGTTTACCCAGCGGGCGTTTTTAAACGGAAAAATGGACCTTACCCGGGCGGAGGCGGTGATGGACCTTGTGTGCGCATCCTCCTCCCGTGGGGCGGCCTCGGCGCTGGAGCAGCTAAGGGGCAGCCTGAGCGATATGATATTTGCCATACAGGACAAGGTTACCGACCTGCTTTCCGGCGTGGACGCCGCAATAGATTACCCCGAGGAGCTGGAGGAGGACGTGTTTTCCTCATTGCCCGGGGATATGGCAAAGGTAAAAGAGGAGCTTGACAGGCTTATTCAAAACGGGTTTGCTTCCCGTATGGTGCGCGAGGGGGTAAAGATAGCCATACTGGGCAGGCCCAATGCGGGCAAATCCACCCTGTTCAACGCCATGCTGGGAGAGGAACGGGCCATCGTTACCCCAGAGGCGGGCACCACCCGTGATATAATAGAAGGCGCCCTCCTGATAAACGGCATAACCGCAAGGCTGTTTGATACGGCGGGCCTTAGGGATTCGGACAATCAGGCGGAAAGCATAGGCATATCCCGCGCCCGGGAAACGGTGGACAAGGCGGACCTTCTGCTCATCGCCATTGACGGGGGGCAGGGCATAACCGAGGAGGAAGCCGCCCTGCTTTCACACAGCGCAAAGCGTATTGCCGTAATATGCAAAAGCGACATCAGCGACGGCGCGTCCGCGGCGAAGGAGGCGGAAAAGTA
Source organism: Clostridia bacterium (assembly GCA_016292635.1). GTDB lineage: Bacteria > Bacillota > Clostridia > Christensenellales > CAG-138 > SFEL01. The sequence continues at coordinate 155,397 of JAEDIC010000001.1, read as the reverse complement.
CGGGGTTGAGGCCATAACGGTAAGCGCCGCAACGGGGGAGGGCATATCCGCCCTCATAGACCGAATAGGCGAGCTGACCGCCCCGGAGACCGAAAGCGCCCTTGTTACCAACATTCGCCATATCGACGCCCTTTCCAATGCATCCGCCGCCCTTGCTTCCGCACTCCGGGCCGAGGATCCCGAATGCGTCGCCACGGACCTTCGGGCCTGCCTGCTTTCTCTGGGCGAAATAACCGGCGCTTGCGCCGACGAGGAGGTTATCCAAAGGATATTCAGCAGGTTCTGCGTGGGGAAGTAGCGGGGAAAATGCCTTCTCTCCTTTTTTCGGGAAAAGAAAAAGAAGAAGATGCCCCCCTCCAAATATGCTATAATATAAAAAAGCAAAAAACAGGAGGGTGTATATGCGCCTTTTTATCGCCATAGAACTGCCGGCGTCCTTTAAAAATGAGGTGGCCCGCATACAAAAGGAAGTAAAGCAGCTGTCCAGCGGGGGCAGGTTCGTGCCAAAGGAAAATTTCCACATAACATTGCATTTCATAGGAGAAAGCCAGAACCTTGTTGAGGCGGCGGAGGCAATGGCGGAGGCGGTGCGCGGCATACGCCCCTTTGAGCTGCACCTGGGCAAGTATTCCGCTCTGGAAAAGGGCAGCCGGGGCAGCACGTCGGTGCTTAAGGTGCTTGGGGATATGGAGGAGCTTCGCGCCATGTACGAATCGCTGGAAAGCGCCCTTTCGGACCGTGGCTTTTCCCGGGAGCGCAAGCAGTTTACCCCGCATATAACCCTTGGCCGCAGCGTGGAGCTGGACGATATAAGCGCGGGGGAGCTGGAGAGATTGAGCCCAAACGCATCCATGCAGGTGCGCGGCATAACCCTTTTTGAAAGCGTCAGGGAGGGCAGCCGCATGGTGTATACCCCTCTGCATCGTGAGAGGTTTTAGCCTATGGGGGAAAGGATAACCTTTTTGCAGGGCCGCTCAGGCTCAGGCAAAAGCCGGCGGGTGCGCCGCATAATAGGGGAAAAGCTGGCGGAGGGGGCAAGGATAGCCCTTATCGTGCCGGAACAATTTACATTTGAGACCGAGCGCTTGCTCTCAGAGGAATTTGGGGGCCTTATGGACGTGTCGGTCTATTCTTTTACCACGCTGGCGGAGCGGGTGCTCAAGGGCAGGGTGCAGGGTTTTCTTTCCCGGCAGGGCAGGCGCATGGCGGTGCGAAAGGTGATAACCGAGCAGGGCAGGGCTCTAAGCATATTTTCCCGGGTGCAGGACAGCCCCGGCTTTGCCGCCTCCTGCGATGAGCTTTTTACCATGTGCAAGCGGTTCGAGGTAACGCCGGAACAGCTGCAGGCCGCAGCGGAGGCCCTTGCCGATGGGACGCCCCTGAAAAGCAAGCTGAGCGAGCTTGCCATGCTGTATAAAGAAACCGAGGATTACCTTGCGGACAGGTATATGGACACGGAGGACGTGTTTGCCGCGCTTAAGGCGGCGCTGCCCACAAGCTTTATAAAGGACAGCCATGTAATAATTGACGGCTTTGATATGCTTACCGCCCAGCTTTACGGCCTTATGGAGGCCATGATGGACGCGGCTGAGGGCATGACGATAACCTTTCGGGTGGACAGCGGCAGCCGGGATGAGCGGGTGTTCGCCCCGGAGCGGCGGGCCTGCGCAAGGCTGTACGCCGCGGCTAAGGAGAAGGGCCTCAAAATAGATGTAATAAAGCTGCCGGATGGTGACGCCGTGCGGCAGGCTTCTCCCCAGTTGATACACCTTGAAAAAGAGGCCTTCGCGTATCCCTATAATGCATTTGAGGGAGACGCCGGGGGAATTCGTCTTTTCTCAGGCCGTGGCATGGGAGATGAATGCCGCTGGACGGCGGAGGCTGTATTGGAAGCGGCAAGGGAAGGCCTGCGCTATCGGGATATGGCTGTGGTGGCAACGGACGGCGCATACACAGGGCGGCTTCTCAGGGAATTTGCCAAGCGGGGAATACCCTGCTTTTCGGATGGGGCAAGAAAGCTTTCCGCATACCCTGGGGCAAGGCTGCTGCTCACAGCCATACGCTGCGCCGAGCGGGGATATACCCTGAACACACTTATGGAGCATATACGCACCGGCCTTGCAGGCGTTACCCTTGAGGAAGGGGACGCATTTGAAAACTACTGCCTTAAAAAGGGAATACGGCACACCACATTTATGAAGCCCTTTGACGAGGAGGACGCGGAAAGGGTCCGAGCAAGGGTGGTAAGCCCCATAATAAAGCTGAAGGACAGCCTGGTAAACGCACCCACCGCCGCAAAAAAGGCGGAGGCGCTTTTCGCATACATGGAGGAGACAGAGCTGCACCGGAAAACGGCGGAGCTTGCGGAGGAATTGCGAAAGGAGGGGCGGCACGAGCAGGCGGAGGAAAACGCACAGGTGTACGGCCTGCTTTTGACGGTGCTTGACCAGCTCCACGCCATAATGGGGGACGGGCGGCTGTCGGTGGGCCGATTCGGGGCGATATTCCGGGAGGGCCTGGATGCATACGAGATAAACGCCATACCCGCAACGGCGGATCAGGTGCTTATAGGAAGCGTGGGGCGCACAAGGGCGAGAAGCATAAAGGCCATGTTCATACTGGGAGCAAATGAAGGCAGCTTCCCAAAGTATTATAGGGACGATTCCCTCATATCCGACGATGAGCTCAGTCAGCTTGCCGCGTTGGGCATAAACCCGTGGGATTCCAGCCGGGATAGGGAAGACGTGGAGCTGATGGACGTATACTGCGCCCTTGCAAAGCCCACCGAGCGGCTGTATATATCCTGTTCCATGTCCGCAGGCAGCGATGGGGCGTTGCCCGCCGCCGTCCTGGACAGGATGCTGGATATATTTCCGGGACTTATCATGGAAAACGGCCTTCAGGACACTGCCCCACAAAGCCCCCAAAGCGGCATTGGCGCCCTTGCCTCAGGCCTTAGGGCAATGGGGGATATGTGCCCATATCCGGAATACCTTGAGGAACTGCTTTCGTGGTATGGCTCAAAGGCACAGCACCACGAAGCGCTGCTGCGTATTGAAGGCGCCCTGTACCACCGCTGCTCTCCCGAGCCCTTTGGCCATGAGCTCTCCTTAAGGCTGTACGGCGACCGCATAATGGGCTCGGCAACGAGGCTGGAAAGGTTCAACGCCTGTCCCTTCCGCCATTTCGTGCTGAACGGTCTGCAGGCGGAGGAGCGTAAGGAGTATAAGGAGCGCAGGGTGGACGAGGGCAGCTTTTGCCACAGCGCCCTTGAGGCTTTTGTGGAAATGGCCATGGAAAGGGATATACGCGCCATGACCGATGAGGACTGCGACAGGATGATGGACGAGCTTATGCCCGGGGTAATTGCCGAGCATAACGGCGGAGTGCTTTTAAGCTCCCGGCGAAACTCCGCCATTATGGCGGGGCTTGTGCGGCGGGTAAAATCCACCGCAAGGGCCATAGTTCGCCAGGCCAGGGCAGGGGAATTCATCCCGGAGCGGACGGAGGTTCGCTTTGGGAAGGATGGGCTTCCACCCCTTGTAATAGAGCTGCCCACAGGGGAAAAGTTTCTCATGGGGGGCAGGATAGACCGTATAGACGGCTGCGAAATTGAAGGGGAAAAGTATTACCGCATAGTGGACTATAAGACCGGGAGCGGGGAGTTTGACTATACCTCGCTGTATCACGGCCTTAAGTTGCAGCTTCCTCTTTATGCCGCCGCGATAAAGGCCGCAGAGCGCGGGGCAAAGGCCGCCGGAATGTATTATATGCAGGTTCAGGATCCGGTTATAGATAAGGAGGAGCAGCTTCAAAGGGAGATAATGAAGCAGTTTCGCTTAAGCGGCCTTACACTATCCGAGCCTTCCGTGGTTTGCGCAACGGCGGGGAACGACCCGGAGGCGCAGGTAATATCCACCCACTCAAGCGCAAAGGGACTGGTAACCCAGGCCGAGCTTGACCATGTGATGGATTACGCGAAGCAAAAGAGCGCCGAAACGCTTCATCGCATATATGAGGGCCGGGCGGAGGCTTCCCCCGCGAGAACGGGGGGATTGAGCGGCGTGGATATATGCAAAACCTGCGAAAGCAGAAGCGTATGCGGCTTTGACCTTAAGCTGCCGGATTGCAGATACAGAGAGCTTAACCCACTGAAGAAGGAAGATTTCTTCGGCGGAGAAAAAAAGGAGGACGACCATGGCCTGGACGGATGAACAGCTTAAAGCCATACAGGCCACCGGCGCGGCTATAGTTTCCGCCGCCGCGGGCAGCGGCAAGACCGCCGTGCTTACCGAGCGGATAGCAAGGCTTATTGCCGATGGAACGGATATAGATAAGTTTTTGGTCGTCACCTTTACCCGCTCCGCCGCGGCGGAGATGAAGAAGCGCATAGCGGCCAAACTTACGGAGCTTGCGGAAAACCACCAGGATCCCCAAAGGCTCATGGCTGCCGCCGCCCAGATAGGCCGGGCGGATATATCCACCATTGACGCATTCTGCGCCCGGATAGTGCGAAGGCACTTTCAGGGGGTGGGTCTTGACCCCGCCTTCCGGGCGGCGGAGGAGGCGGAGGCGGAGGCTCTTCGCCGGGAGGCTATGGAGGAGCTTATTGAGGAAAAGCTGGGCGAGCCGGAGTTCGACAGGCTGATGACAGGCCTTGAGGGAGAGGAAAAGTTCACGGCGGCGGCATTTAAGCTGTATGATTTCCTCTGCGCCCAGCCCGACCCTCTGGGCTGGCTTAAGGCCGCGGGAACGCCGGACATATCCGACCACAGCCCCGCAATGGAAGAATATCTCTTTGCCGCAAAGGAAAAACTCCTTCGCCGGGCGGCAATAATAGAGGGCCGCCGGGAGGAAATTCGGGCGGATTACCCCGAAACCGCGCAAATGCTGGATGAGGACATTGGGGCGGTAGAGGGGCTTATAAAGCAGGATACATACGCCGCCTATGCCAGCGCGTTAAACAATATTGAATTTCGCCGCTTCGCCATGAAGGGGGCGGATAAGTATCTTAGGGAATACATAAACAGCCCGAGAAAAAAGCTTAAGGAAGCCATAAAGGAGCAGCAGGAAAAGGACTTTGCGAAGCCGCTGTCCCTGCACATGGAGCGTATCGCCGCGCTGAAGCCCATTACGGATACGCTGTATTCCTTTATGGAAAGCTATTTTGCCCTGTATGGGGAGAAAAAGCGGCAGGAGGGGCTTATAGACTACAGCGACATGGAGCACATGGCCCTTGCGTTGCTTCGTGACCCTGCCATCGCCAAGGAATACAGGGACAGGTTCAGCTATGTTTTCGTGGATGAGTATCAGGACTGCAATCCCGTGCAGAATGAAATATTCGCCGCCTTGTCAAGGGAGGAGGATCAGTTTTTCGTTGGGGACGTTAAGCAAAGCATATACCGCTTTCGCATGGCGGAGCCCGCGTTGTTTACAGAAAAGTTTGACCGGCTGGCCCGGAGGGGCGGGGCGCTGCTGCTCAGCAAAAACTTCAGAAGCGCAACGGCTGTTACCGATTATGTAAACTCTCTCTTTTCAAGGATAATGACCCGGGATACGGGGGGCGTGGATTACGATGGATCAGCCCGGCTCGTTCCGGGGCGGGAGCAGAGGGGCGGGGCGGAGCTTCATATACTCCCCCGCAGCCTTGCCCCGGAATACCTTGACGACATTCCGGATGAGGAAAGCCAATCCCTCCTTGCCGCTGCCGAGGCGGAGGCCGTTTTTGCCGCAGGCCGCATAAGGGAGCTTGTAGACAGCGCCTTCACGGACAGGGATGGGGCTGAGCGAAGCTATAAATACAGCGACATCGTGGTGCTCCACAGCGCCCCCTCCAGCGTTGCGGAGGTATGGGTGCGCACCCTTTCCCGTGAGGGCGTGCCAGCATACGCGGAGATGTCCGGTGGATACTTTGAGGCAATAGAGGTGCAGGTATTCCTAAACCTGCTTCGCATAATTGACAACCCGCAGCAGGATATTCCCCTGCTCAGCGTGCTCCGAAGCCCCATAGGCGGCTTTGATACGGAGGAGCTTATTCTGCTGCGCACCGAGGATAGGGACGGGGGTTTTTACCGGGCCCTCCAAACCGCCGCAGATAAGGACACCCTTCTCGGGGCAAAGGCGAAAAGCTTCCTTACCCGGCTGAATAAATGGCGAAACGATGCGCCGCTGTACGATCTGGTGGATTTTATGGCAGGGCTTATGGACAGCACCGGCTTTGAGGATTACGCGTCCGCGTTGCCCGGTGGTCCCTCCCGCCGGGGCAACCTTGAGGCGCTGCTGGAAAACGCCGCCGCATACGGCAGGCGGGGACAGGGTATAGCCGGCTTCCTCCGCTTTATGGACAGGGCGAAAAGCAGCGGCACGGTGGGCGCGCCGAGGATCGCCTCCGCAAACGTTGTGCGGATAATGAGCATACACAAAAGCAAGGGCCTTGAATTTCCGGTGGTAATACTTGCGGGAATAAGCAGGCAATTCAACGACAACGACAAAAAGGCGCACCTTGCCATGGATAGGGAGCTTGGCATAGGCATTCGTCCCGTGCGGGGCAATCTTCGCCTTATGAATATTCAGCACGCCGCCGTAACCGCAAGGCTGTGGCGCCATCAGGTGGCGGAGCAGATGCGGGTGCTGTATGTGGCGCTGACCCGTGCGTCGGACAGGCTTATCATGATAGCCTCATTAAAGGATATGGATCTTATGGACAGCTTTTCCGCCCCCCTTACCCCGGCGGTAATATCCGCCGCAAGGTCATACGCCCACTGGATACTGCCAGCCGCATTGCTCTCCCCCGGGGAAAACCCCCTCCGTGACCTTATGGGCATGGGCTATATTGAGGGGGAGCCGGATGTGGATATACACATCCATGGGGGCGTCCATACCGAGGGGGCGGGGGCGTTGCTGCCCCGTGAGCGATATCTTGCCATTAAGGCAAGGGCCATGGAGCAGGGAAGCGGCATATTTGAGGAGCGTTTCGCGTGGAGCTATCCATACAGTGCGGATGCGGCCCTGCCCTCAAAGGTAAGCGTATCCGACCTTGCGGGAAATTACCCGGAAATTGCGGAATATCCCGCCTTCCTAAGAGAAAGGGCCGCCCTTCGCCCCGTAGGGAGGGGTACCGCCGCCCATACTCTTATGGAGCATATGACCATCTCCTCCCATACGGTGGACAGCATACGGCAGGAGATAGCTCGCCTTGTGGATGAGGACATACTGACCGGCACCGAGGCGGAAACCATATCCGTTGAGCGGATACTTTCCTTCTTTGATTCCCCCCTTGGCAGGCGAATGGCGGCCTCGTCAAGGGTGGAGCGGGAGCTGCCCTTCAATCACCGGGTATCCGGGCGGGAGCTTCTCGGCGCGGACACAGATGAAACGGTGCTTTTGCAGGGCATAATAGACTGCTGCTTCCTTGAGGATGGTCAGTGGGTATTGATAGACTACAAGACGGATTTTGTTCCAAAGGGCAGGGCAAAGGAGACCGCGTCAAAGCACCGCCGGCAGCTTACCCTGTATAAAAACGCCCTCTCCGCCCTTACCGGGGCAGAGGTGAAGGAAATGTACATACACTTTCTCTCAACGGGGGAAAGCGTAAGGATGTAGGGTGTCGCCAAGTGGTTTCGCAACTTTGGCGAGGGTTTCAGGCTTCGCCTCTCCCAGTTACACTGCCCCCGGGCGGCGAAACCCGCGAAGAACCAAAACCTCCGGTTTTGCCCCGCATTCGGCGTACACGCCGCCGAAAGCGGATTGAAATAGGCCGGCTGAGGATATCCGAAGGGTGAGGCAAGGTGTGGTCCGACAGAAAAGCGGCTTGGTTTGATGAAAGAGAATACGGGCCGCATTGACATTTTCCCGCCCCTGGTTACGGTGATATAAAGCGAAAAAAGACCCCCAAATAATCAACACAGGAGGCCATATCGTGATAAACTACTTTAAGCGGAAAATGCAGGAAGGTACGCCCTGCATAGGCACATTTTCCCACCTGGGCTCTGAAACTGCCATGGAGGCCCTTGGGTACAGCGGGCTGGATTTCGTAATAATCGACGGGGAGCACGGCACAGTTGGCGCGGAGACCGTGCAAAAGCTTGTGCGGGCCGCAAAGCTCCATACCATGACTCCCTTCGTCCGCGTGCGGGATTGCAGCCGGGGCTCCGTGCTTTCCATGTTGGAGGCGGGGGCGCTGGGGCTGGTGGTGCCCCAGATAAACACCGTTGAGGAAGTGCGTAAGCTTATACAGGACAGCCGCTATTATCCCGAGGGCAGCCGTGGGGTTTTCATTGGGGCAAACGGGGGCTACGGCTTTGAGGATTTCGCGCAAAAGGGCCTCCAAAGCTACTTTGACGTATGCAACAGGGAAACCATGATATTCCCCCAATGCGAAACGGCGGGCTGTCTTGAGCATATCGAGGAGATAGCCGCCATCGATGGGGTGGACGGCATATTCATTGGTCCATACGACCTTTCCGTTGCCCTGGGCAAGCCGGGGCAGTTTGCGGATGGGAAATTTACCGCCGCTGTGGAGCGGATAAAGGCCGCCGCAAAGGCTGCGGGCAAGATAGTATTCACCTATACCACCGACCCCAACGCAATAAAGGAATATTTTGCCCGGGGATTTGACGCGGTGGCGCTGAATGTGGATGTTGCGCTGCTTATATCCCTGGTTGGGGATGTAATTCGTAAAGCCAGATCGGATTAAATGTGACAATGTTGCAAAGTGCATGAACGCGGGTATGATTTGTGCTAAAATCTATGCATATGATGAAGTTTGATTCCAGAAACAGCAAATATAAATCCCCTTTTGGCTCGGTAAATCCCGGCGTAAGGGTGCGCTTTTTTGCGGAGACGGAGCGGCAGGATATAACCATATTCCTGCGCCTCTGGGTGGATGACCACGAGGAAATGATAAACGGGCAGCGTATGGAAGGCGGCGTGGAGTTTTTCTACACCCCGGACCATACCGGCATAGTTTGGTATTACTTCATGATATACGCCCCCGAGGGCTGCAAATATTACAGCGGCAGGGGCGGCGAGGGGCAGATGTTCGATTATCCCCCCGAATCCTACCAGCTTACGGTATACGAGGCGGATTACACAACGCCCGAGTGGTTCCGCAGGGGCGTGACATACCAGATATTTCCGGACAGGTTTTATCGCCCCGGGGAGATACTGGGCATAGAGGAGCACAAGGCCCTTGGCCATGAGTTTACTGTGCATGAAAACTGGAGCGACGCTCCGGATTATCTTCCCCTGCCCGGCAGGAAGCATTATTGCCCAACGGACTTTTTCGGGGGAAATTTGTGGGGAATTGCTGAAAAGCTGCCCTATATAGCCTCCCTTGGGGTAAACTGCATATACCTTAACCCCATAGTGCTGTCAGACTCCAACCACCGCTACAACACGGCGGACTATATGCGTGTTGACCCAATGCTTGGTGGAAACGAGGCCCTTGACCACCTTGCGAAAAAGGCGGAGGAATTCGGCATAAAGCTCATGCTGGACGGCGTATATTCCCACACCGGCGACGACAGCGTATACTTTGACAAATACAATAAATTCGGCGGCGGCGCCTGCAGCGATCCAAACTCACCGTACCGTGAGTGGTTCGCCTTCCGTGAATATCCAACCAAATACCGCAGCTGGTGGGGCTTTGAGACCCTGCCCGAGGTGGAGGAGATGACCCCTTCCTATATGGAGTTCGTGGGCAGCGTGCTTGACAGATACGCTTCCTCCGGCATAACCTCATGGCGGCTGGACGTGGCGGACGAGCTGCCGGATGAATTCATACAATACCTTCGCTCCCGCGTAAAGGCAAACGACCCCGAGGGCGTGCTCCTGGGCGAGGTATGGGAAGAGGCCTCCAACAAACAGGCATACGGCAAGCGCCGCAAGTATGTGGACGGTCATGAACTGGACAGCGTAATGTGCTATCCCTTCCGCTCCGCCATGATAAGCTTCTTCCTTGGGCGCATGGACGGCAGGGAACTTGCAAACACACTCCTTTCCCTCATGGAGAACTATCCGGAGCCCTTCTATTATGCCCAGCTTAACCTTATGGGCAGCCATGACGAGGTGCGCCCGATTACCGCGCTGGCGGGAGCTCCCGGACGGGGAGACATTTGCCGGGAAAAGCAGGCGGAGATAACCTTCACCCCCCGGGAGACGAAAGACGCCCGGGCGCGCTTTATGCTGGCGGCGGCAATACAATACACGCTGCCCGGAGTGCCCTGCCTGTATTATGGGGACGAGGCCGGCCTTCATGGCATGGCAGACCCCTTCAACAGGGGCACATACCCCTGGGGCAATGAGGACGGTGAGCTTGTGGAATACTTCCGCACCCTTGGTCAGGCACGGCGCAGGATTCCCGGCCTTACCGAGCACGGCTGCGCGATGTTCGGCGCGGGCAGCGTATTCGTCCTCTGCCGCAAGGGCGTTGTGTGCATGGTGAACCGGGGCGAAAATACCCAAATAAGCCTTAAGACGGAGGAATTTGCGGGGGATATGACAGCCGACCTTTCCGGCAGCTATACCGACCTTCTTTCCGGCGAAAAGTTTACCGACCTTACGGGAACCCTCATGCTCCCCGCCGAGTCGGCTTTTATTCTCATTAAAGACTGAGGTGCGTTTATATGAACGGATGGTTTCAGGGCAGATACGGATTTGACAGGTTCAGCCGCACGCTGGTGCTGACCGGCCTTGCGTTTTCCGTTATATCCTGGTTCTTCGGCAGAGCCTCCGCGGGGGTGTATTATGCCATAAGGGGCGTAACTCTGGCCCTTATGGGTTTTGCGCTGTTCCGCACCCTGAGCCGAAATTTCGCCGCCCGCCAGCAGGAGCTTGCCCGCTATCTTACCATTGAGCGCAAGATCCGCGCCTGGTGGCAAAACCTCTCCATCCGCCGCAAAAACTTCATAAACACCCGGAAGGAAAAGAAACAATACAAATACCTGGCCTGCCCCCAGTGTATGCAGAAGCTCCGTGTGCCCCGGGGCAAGGGCCGCATCCGGGTTACCTGCTCCAAATGCGGCAACAGGTTCGAGGCGAAGAGTTAGGAATAGTAAGCGGCCTTCTTTTTCTCTTTCTTTTCACGGGAAAGGAGAGAAAAAAGAAGCAAAAGGAGAAAGAAAAGATAGAGCGTAAAAGGGATTGCGAAATAAGCGGGTTTATATTGCTTTTTAAATTTGGCCTCAACGGGAGGCCAAGTTTGCTTTTTGGCCGGGCTGTAATCAGCGTTGCTGTTCAAACGACCCACTTAAGCCTTATCTCCAAAACATTGCGATATGGTCCAATTTTTTCCTTACACAACATATGGTGTCCAGCTTTTAACAAAAAGCACAACTTAAACAATTGTTAACAGAATTTTCTTGTATCATGCCTACTATATGCCCGGAATAGGGGCTATAATAAAGACAGCGTACAGGAAAATGTATCGCAGACTAAACCACCGGGAGGTAAATATTATGAAAAGGAAACTTTGTAGGGCCACCGCTCTTGCCTTGGTTCTCGCAATGGCCCTGGGCCTTATGTCGCTGGCAGGTGCAGGCACCCTAATGTATGCCAAGACTGACGTAAACGTACGCAGCGGCCCCGGCACAAACTACGCCGTGCTGGGCTATCTGGACAAGGGTGATTCCGTAACAGCCACCGGCAAGGTAGTAGGCAACTGGACCCAGATACAATACAGCCAGTATGAGCTTGGCTATGTATCTACCGCTTACCTGACCGCCAGGACCAGCTCTTCCTCCGGGTCCGGCGTTACCGGCAGTTCAAAGCTCAAGGTATGCTCTGACTGCGGAGACATCTACTACGCCACCACCGCGCTGAACGTGCGCAGCGGTCCCGGCACCAAGTATGGCATCGTGGGCGCCCTGGCCAAGGGTCAGCAGTGCACCCGCGTAGGCAAATCCGGCAACTGGTATAAGCTGCTGACTACTGACGGATCCGTCGCCTACGCCAGCGCAAGCTACCTTAAGCTGTATGCGACCTCCACCGGCGACAAGGCCGATGAAAACCTGGACACCACCGGCTCTGCCTGCGCATATTACTATGCCACCACCGGGCTGAACGTTCGTAAGGGCCCCGGCACAAGCTACAGGGTGGTTGCGGAGCTGAATAAGGGCGACAAGGTCACTTATCTTGGCAAGTCCGGAAACTGGTACAAGGTTCGCACCGCAAGGGGCGTTGAGGGCTACTGCTACAAGTCCTATCTGTCCGCCTCTGCCATAAAGACCGCCCCCACCTGCTATTATTGCGATGAATGCGGCAAGGTAGTATCCTACACCAACGGCTGCTACACCAACGGCGGCGTATGCTATCAGGATAAGTACTACTGCGGTCCCTGCTACAACTTTAACTGGGGCTGCTCCACTCCCTCCTATAGCTACTGCAATACCCTCACCATCGGCGAAACCTATGAGACCAGATACAGCATCGTGCTGTATTCCTACCCCTCCACCAGCAGCACCGTCACCCACACCCTGCTTAAGGGCAGCGATGTGACCCTGATCTCCGGCACTTCCAATTCCAGCTGGGTAAGGGTAAAGGTAAACGACTGCGGCTGCTACGGCTATCTGCCCATCGACTCCATAGGCTAAACCCCAACAAAACGCAAGACAAAAGGCTCGAACGCTCCGTTCGGGCCTTTTGTTTAACAAAAGCAAATTTGGCCTCCCGTTGAGGCCAAATTTAAAAAGCGGTAAAAAGCTTTGTATTTCGCAATCCCTGTTACTCTCTCGCTTTTCTTTTGCTTCTTTTTCTTATTTTCTTTCCCGTGAAAAAAGAGAAAAAGAAGAGGACAAAACTTAATTCCTATTCCAGCGCCTTCATAACGCCCGCCGCAACGGCGTCAAGCTGGTTGTCAGGGATGGTGCGAAGATCCAGCAGCACCTTGTCCTCGGTTACCCGGGCCACGATGGGCAGGGGCAGCAGCCGCAGCCGAGCCTCAAAGGCGGCGGTGGTAATGGCGTTGGGCTTGATAGTAACTGCCTTGCTGGAGAGGCGGGCCAGGGGCATGGAGCCGCCGCCAACCTGAGATTCGCAATTCTCTATTGCCACGGCGGCATTTGCGCCCTTTAAGAGGGAGGCAAGCCTTGCGGCGCTTTCGGAAAGCTCATAGGGGGTGCGGGTGAGCATACGCAGGACCGGTATGTTGCTTATTGCCCGTTCCTCGCTGATGTAATCCTCAAAGGTGAGCTCCAGCGCTCCCGCGGTGAATTTATCTATGCGCAGCGCCCTTGTCATGGGGTGCTTTTTTATCTTTGCGATATATTCCCTTTTGCCAACGATTATGCCGGCCTGAGGGCCGCCCAGCAGCTTGTCCCCGGAGAAGCACACTATGGACGCCCCGGCACGGAGGGATTCCTGAACGGTGGGCTCGTAGGGCAGGCCGTATTTTGAAAGGTCTATGAGTACGCCGCTGCCTATGTCCTCAATTACGGGCAGGCCGTGCTTTGCGCCAAGGTCGCACAGCTCCTTTACGGATACGCTTTCGGTAAAGCCGACAATGCGGAAGTTGCTGGTATGCACCTTTAACAGCGCCCCGGTGTTTTCCGTGATTGCGGATTCATAGTCTGCAAGGCGGGTCTTGTTGGTGGTGCCCACCTCTACCATGACAGCGCCGCTTTGAGCCATAACGTCAGGCACGCGAAATTTGCCGCCGATTTCAACCAGCTCCCCACGGGATACGGGTATTTCCCTGCCCGCCCCAAGGGCGCACAGTACAAGATACACCGCTGCCGCGTTGTTGTTTACCGCCATTGCGGCCTCTGCGCCGGTTATGCGGCAAAGCAGCTGCTCAAAATGGGAATATCTTTCTCCCCTTGCCCCGGCGGCAAGGTCATATTCCAGATTGGAATAGCCGGACACCAGCGCCTGCATGCGCTCCGAATGGGCCGCGGATATGGGGGCGCGTCCAAGGTTTGTGTGCAGCACGGTGCCGGTGGCGTTTATAACGGGGCGCAGATCGGGGGCAAAAAGCTTCTCCGCCGCGGCGCATATATCGGATACGAGGGAATCCATGCGGCGCTGTATCGCCGCCATATCGCTGCTTTCGCTTATAAACGCACGAAGGGACTCGGTGCGGCCGCGAATACAATCCACCGCCACTTCACGGCCGTATTTATCCGCAAGGGCGGTTATTTCGGGGGTTTCCAGCAGCGTATCCACCTTGGGTATGTTTCTGAAGCAGGCGTTTTTATCCATAGTGGCCTCCCTTTTGCGCACATGGCGCATATATAAAATATTTTACCATATCCATACGCCAATGAAAACGGAAAATAAGCGGCGGCGTATGCTGGGTCTGATTATTAAGATTAAAGTTCTTTAATCTTTTTGCTGATTTTGCCTGACATTTATGGTATAATTCAAATGCATTAATACATTTTTTTTATTTCGGAGGAGAATACCCTATGGCAGCCAGGATTAAAAGGGGAGACAGGCGGGACGGCGTCTGGCTCAGGGACCTTGACCCCATGCATGGCATAATGCCTCTTATATACCCAAACAGGGCGGATAACGAGGCCTTCATTCAGGAGCAGATAGATCTTACCAACCTTAATGCATACCTTGCAAAAAAGACGGAAAGCGATCCGGAGTTCAAGTATACATACCTCCATGCCTTCGTTGCGGCGCTGGTGCGTACCATAACCCTGCGCCCCCGCATGAACAGGTTTATATCCGGCGGCAGGATATATCAGCGCAACCATATTGCCTGCGCCTTTACCATGAAAAAAAGCTTTTCCGACGACGCCCATGAGGCGTTGTGGTTCAGAAAGTTCGGCGATGAGGATAACATTGACCGCATTCATCAATGCCTGAAGGAGGATATTACAAACCTTAGAAAATCCGAGGTAACCGACAACACCACCGATGCCATGGCAATGATACTCAAGCTGCCCCGGTGGGTACTGAAGATAGTTATGGGAATACTGTTTTACCTTGACCGCAAGGGCAAAGTTCCCTACGACCTGGTCAGGGAGGACCCAAACTACGCCACTGTGTTCATATCCAACCTTGGCTCAATAGGCCTTAACGCCTGCTACCACCACCTGTCCAACTGGGGTACCTGCTCCATCTTCTTTGTGCTGGGGCAGAAGCATATGGTGCCCTTTTATGATGAGGCGGGCAATGTGGAAATGCGCGAGGTCATGGATATAGGCATAACACTGGACGAGCGCATCGCAGACGGATTCTATTATTCAAAGACCATTAAGATACTAAAGCACCTGCTTCAGAATCCGGAGCTTCTTGAGCAAGCTCCCACGGAGGAAGTTAAACTATGATGATACCCGAGAATCCTGCCGTAAAGACCCCATGGCTGGATAACTACGGCGATGTTGAAAAGCATCTTGACTACTACACCGGCACCCTTGCGGAGGCGGTGGAGGAAACGGCAAAAAAGCATTCCGATATTATCGCCTATGATTTCATGGGCAGCAATACCACATACAAAAAGGCGGTTGAAGAGATACACCGCTGCGCAAAGAGCCTTGTGGCTCTGGGCATAAAGGCGGGGGATAAGGTGACCATATGTATGCCCAACGCCCCCCAAACCCTTACCATGTTTTATGCGGTAAACCTTATCGGCGCAGTTGCAAACATGGTGCATCCTCTTTCCGCGGTGAATGAGATCGCCTTCTGCATAAAGGATTCCGGGAGCGTTGCCGCAATAACCCTGGACCAGTTTTATTATAAGTTTAAGGAGGTTCGCCGGCAGGTTGAGCTGCCCCATCTTATAATCACCTCCATAAAGGACGCCCTTTCCCCCGTAATGAAGCTGGGCTATCAGCTTACCCAGGGCAGAAACATCAAAAAGCCGGACGGCGCCGACTTCGTCTGGTGGAAGGATATGCTCAAGGGCGGCGAATCCATTACGGATTACCGCTGTGATCGGGATATGAACGACCCCGCCGCCATACTGTACAGCGGCGGCACCACCGGCACCATGAAGGGCATATACCTTTCCAACCTTAACTTCAACGCCCTTGCCGCCCAGGTTATCGCCACCAACACTTTCTTCCGCCCCGGCGACAAGATGCTTGCGATAATGCCCATGTTCCATGGCTTTGGCCTTGGCGTAAGCATACACACCATGATGTTCAGCGGCGGTCACTGCATACTGATACCCCGCTTTACACCAAAGACCTATGCGGGCCTTATTAAGAAGCACAAACCCAACCTTATCGCAGGCGTGCCTTCCCTCTTCGAGGCGCTGCTTCGGGTGCCCGAGGCGGAAAAGCTGGAGCTTTCCTGCCTTAAGGGGGTATTCTCCGGGGGCGATTCCCTTTCCGTTGAGCTTAAGAAGCGCTTTGACGATTACCTTGCCTCACATGGGGCGACGGTGCAGATCCGTGAGGGCTACGGCACCACCGAGTGCGTTACCGCAAGCTGCCTTACCCCTCTCCATTACGCCAAGGAGGGCAGCATAGGCCAGCCCTTCCCGGATACCTATTACAAGATTGTCGCCGTGGGTACCACCGATGAAGTGCCCTATGGCACAGAGGGCGAAATTTGCCTCACGGGGCCCACTATGATGCTGGGCTATGTGAACCATCCCGAGGAGACCGCCTCCACCATGAAGCGGCATGCCGACGGCCTTATTTGGGTGCATACCGGCGACCTTGGCCTTATGGACGAGGAGGGATTTATATACTTCCGCCAGCGCATAAAGCGCATGATAATTACCAACGGCTACAACGTATACCCCTCCCAGATAGAGAACATTCTGGAATCCCACGAGGCTGTGCACCTTGCCTGCGTTATAGGCGTAAAGGACAAGATACGCATACAGCGGGTAAAGGCCTTTGTCATGCTCAAGCCCGGCTTTGAGCCCAGCGACGCGCTTAAGGCGGATATACTTGCGCACTGTGAAAAGTCCGTTGCCAAATACGCCATGCCCAGGGAGCTGGAATTCCGCCCCGAGCTTCCCAAAACCCTGGTGGGCAAGGTTGCCTACCGCGTCCTTGAAGAAGAGGAAGCGGCGAAGGAAAAATAGCAGGGGCTATTTAGGAAAGGGTATTCATTTTTTCTTTCCTTTCACGGGAAAGGAATACATATCCGAAAAAAGAAAAGAAAACTTTGCCGCTATCCTCCCAATATTATCACATACTCCTCAGGATTCACCGGCTCGCCGTCCTTGAGGAGCTCAAAGTGGAGATGGGCGGGGTCGGAGCATTCGGCGATGGCGGTTTCGCCCACATAGCCTATGACGGTACCGGTGTTTATGAGGGCGCCCTCTTTAACGGGACAATCGCCGCGCAGGTTGGAATAGAGAGAGCAAAGTCCGCCGCTATGGGCCACCTTAACGGTTACACCAAGGCTGTCGTCCTCGTATATCTCCTCCACCGTGCCGGCCCATGGGCAGCGCACTTCTGTGCCCTTGGGTGCGGATATGTCTATGCCCCGGTGCGTCATCCATTGATCCAGCGTGCGGGAGTAGATAAGCTCATTCACCGCAAAGCGCCACTGCAGCTTGCCCTCCACGGGAGCGGGTACCTTTTCCCGCTGAGGCGTGGCGGATGCTTTTGGCGATGGGGAAGGCTGGGGAGTTATATCCGCCACAGGCGCGGGAGACGCCGTGGGGGAGGGTGAAGGCGTCAACAGGGCTGTGAGGGTCTGATCCTTCGAATGGGACACCTGCTCGGCGGATTCTGCCGGCTCCTCAGCGGGCTGCGGCTGGTCCCGGGGCGGCAGATACGCCGCGGCGGCGGCGAGGCCTATGGCGGCTACACACAGCAGCAGCACCAGGTACACGCCCTTATCCTGCAGAAAATTTTTAATTTTTTCAATTCGATCGTTGTTTTTCTCGTTCATGGAATCACCCCTTTTACAGGTAGTGTTTCCCAAAAGAGAAGGGGATATACTTCCGCAAACCGCCCCGCCGTACTTGACATACCCCGGCCTTTTTGCTATAATGACAAAGCTAAACAGGGAGAGATGTCCGAGTGGTTTATGGAGCCGGTCTTGAAAACCGGTGATGCCGCAAGGCACCGGGGGTTCGAATCCCTCTCTCTCCGCCAAAATAAAGCGCGCCAAACGTTTTACATACAACTGTGGAGAAGTACCCAAGTGGCTGTAAGGGGCTCCCCTGCTAAGGGAGTAGGCTGGGGTGACTGGCGCGAGGGTTCGAATCCCTCCTTCTCCGCCATCTACGTGCACAACAGAAATGTTGTGCACGTAGTATTTGGAGGAAGAAAATAGCTAAACGCCCGTTTCTCTGGAACGGGCGTTTGGTGTCATAACTTTTAGGCTATAAATATGCTATGAATCATTTTCTTCGCCTAAGCCGAGCAAGTTCCTTGTTAATCTGTTCAATCTTTGCCTCTGCAGCTTTTCTTTTGCGGGCCTTTTCGCCAAACAGCGCAAACAGTCCTTTGTTGTTTTCTATAATGCGCATCTGTCTTTTGCGCTCCTTCAGCAGCCTGCGGCGTTCTTCTGCAATAGGATCAATTTCCTCGGTCGTTTCCGATTTTGCTTTAACTGCATTCAGGCGGGATGCTTCTTCTTGAATGCGCTCTTTCTCGGCTATGCGAGCAGCCTCGGCGGCTTCAGCTTGCTTGCGAGCTTCCTCAGCTTTGCGGGCAGCCTCGGCGGCTTCAGCTTGCTTGCGTGCTTCCTCAGCTTTGTGAGCAGCTTCAGCGGCTTCAGCCTGTTTGCGTGCTTTCTCGGCTTTGCGAGCAGCCTCGGCGGCTTCAGCCTGCCTGCGAGCTTCCTCAGCTCTACGTGCAGCTTCGGCGGCTTCATCCTGTTTGCGTGCTTCCTCAGCTTTGTTGGCCACTGTCGCTCCAGAAGATACATCATTATTCTGTACTTCGCAGCACTCTACAGATTGAAGTATCTGTTGCACCAGTTCTTCTTGATTATTTCTTGCCGCATACTCATCACACAGCATCAAGCCGCAGCAACGCCATCTTTCAGATGTTACTATCAACACTTTATATGTAACAATGTGGTTTTCTTTATCAACTTGCCACAGCCTATACAGCACACGTAAATGGGGTGTGGATTTTACGGTTTTCCAGTCCAGATTACCATAAATCGGTATGTTTGATCTCAGTGCTGATTCTGCTTCTGCAACATCCAGCGTCACTTCGTGCAATCCGGTATTTCCGCCTGCATGCGTAACAAAGCTAACAAGGTTTTCATAGGGCTGGGTAAAAGTTACGCAGCCGTTTTTAGGATCCGCTTTTGCAATAACTATACCGTACGGTACATCGCCCGCTGCCTGTATGCCGTTCTTTGCAGGATCAATACTATATTCAAATCCTTCCGGCACGCAAACAGACCAGCCGTCTTCTGCCATGCAGGCTCGTACCTCAGTTGACTTTTTTTCAGGCTCATCGGAACGTATCGTGGGTTCTGTTTTATTAAAGGGAATGCTGTTTTCTTTTGCGTATGCTTCGGCATAGCTGCCTGCCGGAGCGTGGATGATTAATTTCCCACATTTTAAGAATGCAAGGTTCCCAATGGAAGCAACACTTTCCTGGATTACTGCTTTTGTCAGATTAAAACAGTTAGCAAACGCCCCATATCCGATAGCAGTAACACTGTCAGGGAGAATTACCGAAACCAGCTGTTCCTGGTTCAAAAATGCTCTGCCTTCAATAGCGGTAATGTTGTCAGGGATTACTACAGCAGCATCAGCTCCTCTATACCCTACAAGGATGCTTCCTATAACAGCAAACCCTTGACTGTCTTCTTCTCCTTTACAAGCAGAAAATGCCTCTGCACCTATGGAAACAACACTCTCGGGAATTACTACGGAGGTCAGATTGGAACAACTGCTAAACGCTTCGTCTTCGATAACGGTGACGCTGTCCGGAATTACCACCGATGTTAGGCTATTGCAGCAGCTAAATGCCTGCTTCTTGATAACGGTAACACTGTCTGGAATTTCAACGGACGCCAGATTGGAACAGAGCAAGAACGTTTCTTCTTCGATGCTGGTAACGCCTTTAGGAATTGCTGCAGAAGTCAGATTTTCGCAGCCGCAGAAAGCCCCTTTTCCAATGAAAGCAACTCCTTCGGGAATTATCACGCTTGTCAGGTTTTTGCAGCCATTAAACGCTTCTGTCCCGATAGAAGTAACACTTTTGGGGATCTCCACACTTGCCAGGTTTTCGCAGTACTGAAATGCTGCTTTTTCGATAGTAGTAACACCTTCAGAAATTGTTACGGAAGTTAGTTTTTTGCAAAAATCAAATGCGCCCTCCCCAATTGTAGCAACACTTTCCGGAATTATTATATCTGTCAGCTCAGGACAACCTCTGAATGCACTTTCCCCTATGACAGTAATACTGTTAGGAATAACTATCTCGGAAATATTCTTAAGAAAAGCGATTCGGTCATGCTGTGCTGCTAAAGAAAAACTCGGTGTTCCAAAGCAATATTCGCCCAATTTTGTAACAGGTGTATTGCCGATGCGTTCGGGGATAAGCACTCTGCCGCCGCTGCCTTTGTAGTCAGTTATTTCCAGTGTACCATCCGACAGTTTTTTATATGCCCAGAGCTTTCGCATATCTGTTGCATTATAGGGATCCTTTGTCAATTCGTGAGCAGCAAGCTTTTCAACATCCTGTGGTTTTATGTGATGTTGTTTCCAATCCAGCAGAAATGCAACGCAATTTGAAGCATTGGCAGCTGTTGCCGGTTCAAAATATTCACTTTCAAAATTCGTAGCGGTAAGCTTATTGTTTTCTGCAAAAAACTCCAGTGCTGCAACGCAATCTTCTTCAAAAATTATTGGAAGATACTCTTTTCGATTCCTGAAACAATAGTTTTTGTATGTTTCAGCAACATCTGGCTGATACATCGCATGATGTTTTACAAAACCAAGGGCAGCTGCCGGCTTCAGCTTTGCAGCAAATGCGGAAAAAGGAACAGCCGGAAATGCAAGACTCTTCGGTGTATTATCAGCAGCAGAGCGAATGAAAATGCTATTATCAAATGCATCGGCATTTGCATGGATTAAGATATTTGCATTACAGCAGCTGGAAAATGTAGCCTCGCCAATGGCAGTAACACTTGAGGGGATCACCGCTTCAGACAAAGCCAGGCAGCATGCAAACGCACGTTCTCCAATGCCGGTAACGCCTTCCGGAACAACAATGCTTTTCAGTTCTCTACATGCATAGAAGGCACAATCCTCAATAGAAGTTACATTCGCAGGTATAACTACATTTGTAAGTTTATAGCAATCATAGAAAGCATTATTGCCGATTTTTGTTACGCTCTCCGGAATTACCACAGAAGTCAGTTTTTCGCAGCCGTAAAATGTATGATCTTCAATGTAAGAAACACCCTCAGGAATAGTCGCGCTTATCAAATTAGCGCAGCGGGAGAAAGCATTTCCGCCGATGGATTTAACAGTTTTAGGAATTACAATCGAGTTCAGATTTTTACAATCAGCAAACGCATATGCTCCAATGGAGGTAACGCCTTCCGAAATTATTACTGATTTTAGATTTGCGCAACCAGAAAACGCAAAATCGCCAATTAAAGTAACGCTTTCCGGAATCGTTACAGTTGTAATATTGAGTTGATTATGAAAGGCAACACCTTCAATAACCGTGATACCGTCGGGGATTACTATATCGGTATCGGTTCCATGGTAACCGACAATGGTATTCCCGATAACGCCAAATCCATCCTTATCTACTGTGCCTTTGCATCCCTTAAATGCACCATTTCCGATAAAGGAAACGCTCTTAGGGAGCACTACAGAAGTCAGCTTATCACAGTGTATAAATGCTTCACTATTAATGGAAGTAACACTTTCGGGAATTACCACAGAGGTTAAGTTTTTGCAATTAAAAAAGGCAGCATCGCCAATAGAAGTAACACCTTCCGGAATTACAACAGATGTTATATAAGCATTTTTGCTAAACGCACCTTCCCCTATGGCGGTTATTTCCCCAGGAAACTCCACACTCCTGCTGCGGCCTGCATACTTTTTCAAAATACCGTTTTCAATGATAAAATCGTTTGTATTGCTCATATTTGTATCCTCCGGTTTTCCGCCACAAGGCAAATACTGCCATTGTTTAAAGATTTTTGTATAATAGTCTAAGAACAGAAACTGTAAATTATAGATTTGCTTTGTCAAAATATATATCTGTTTTTCACTGCCAATATTATACACCTATTCAAGCATAAAAACGACCTTACAGTCAGGCTTTTTGTAAAAATAATTCCATACCGCCCGCATAAAAAGCAGAGCTGTTGCGACAATACTTTATAGATGATAAAATACCATTAACTTTATAAGAAAGAAAAACCACGCTTGATTTTTATTCATAAAGCATGTCTTAACGTATTCCTGCCAAACCACTTATCCGGAAAACTGTAAACAACACTAAAGGAGATTTGAGTATGAGCAATATAGGCGATTTCGAAATTGATAACGGTAAGCTGCGCAAATATAAAGGCAACGAAGAGCATGTTGTCGTACCGGAGGGTGTAACCGAGATTAGTTGGGGATGGCAGGTGTTTTTGAACGAAAACCTCAAAAGCGTGAAGATTCCCGATACTATTACAACCTTAAATCCCCGTTCATTTCCGCAGGAAGGCAGAACTCTTGCAGATGAAAACGGTTTTTGTATAGTGGGAAAATTCCTTCTTAAATATATAGGACATGCCGATACGGTCACAGTGCCTGAGGGTATTGCTGTGCTGGCTCCCAGAGCATTTGCCAATTCTGTAACTCTGAAAAAACTTATACTGCCCGCAAGCATTGAGGTCATAGGAAATCAAGCTTTAACCGGCTGCACAGAGATGAAGGAAGTGGTATTTGCCGAAAATAGTTCAAGGTTTACAACCATAGATTACGGTGCCTTTTACAACTGCAATAATCTTGAAAAAATCAATATACCTCAGTGTGTACAGTTTATCCACTCCAACGCATTCGAAGACTGCAATAAGCTTTTTGATGATAAAGATTTTTTGATTATCAGCTCTATTCTTATCAAATACAAAGGTTCCGATAAAAACGTTACTGTACCCGATGGGATAATAAGCATCGGCAGAGAAGCCTTTTACCAAGCACAAAACATAGAAAAAGTCATTCTTCCATCAGGCTTAAAAACCATTGGAGAAGATGCTTTTTCAAGTATAAAAACATTACAGACTGTTGAAATTCCAGATTCTGTTACCGAAATCGGATACAGTGCATTTCGTTTCTGCGATAGCTTGACTGAAATCAACCTGAAAGGCGTGAAAAAGATAGGAGGTTACGCATTCGAATCTTGTCCTAAATTGCAGAAAGTAACATTTTCCGCAGATATTGAGGAAATAGGCGACAACGCATTTTCGTGGTGTAGAGCCCTTACAGATGTTGTTTTCCCTGTCGGCTTGAATAATCCGACAGAAACAGCTTTGTCAGCCATCGATAGTTATAGTCCCCGTAAACGTGCCGGCATCCTATGTGAAATGGGCATCACCGGTACAGTGGTACCTTGCAGTACAAACCGTATCGGCAAAGAAGCCTTTAAGTACTGTGAACAACTTAAATCTGTACGCATCCCCAACTCTATAAATACCATAGGCACCGATGCCTTTTATAACTGCGAGCAACTGAGTGCGGTATATATTCCAGGTTCCGTAAAAACCATAGAATCCGGCGCCTTTAGGTATTGTTCCTGCTTACAAAAGCTCGTACTTGAAGAGGGAATTAATACAATTGAAGATGAGGCTTTCCTGAAGTGTTCAAACATTGCCGATATCATTGTCCCCCAAAGTGTTCAAAGCATAGGAAAACACGCTTTTCTCAGAAGTGCAACGTACGATAGAATAACCATTCCGCAGCATTTAATTGAAGCGGGCGAAGCTGATTATCTCTCCCATATTGGTATTAGCGATGAAAACGGCTGCATTATTAAAGATGGTGTGTTGGAACATTTTGTGGGCAGCGGTGATATTCTGCGTGTTACAGAGGGTGCAACCGTTATTTCCCAAGGCGTATTTGATCATCTGTTCGATTTCTCATCCAAGCAGCCGTCCAGAATTATATTGCCGGATTCCGTAAAGGTAATCCATGAAAACTGGTTTATCCGCTCTGATAAGCTGAAATTAAATATTCCTGCCGGCTACCTGCGTCAGGCAGAAAAGCTGCCAGGAAAAATCATTCATACCTTACTGATAAGTAAATGGGAAGATAAGGCAACATTGGAAGATTATGCGGCCCTTTCCCTTTTCCAAAGCGACAAAGATTTATTGAGCCTTTGTCAGTGGAAGTTGGAAGCTAAACCTGAAGCATCTGTTCAGGCATATATAAAAGTTCTTGCGGACTGTAAAAAAGGGACTGCCTTTGCAACGGCTGCTGAATTCATCTTCAAAAACAAAGCTAAAATCAAGCAGCAAACGATTGATGACTTCTATGCTGCAGCTGCCGCTGCAAAAGCAAAAAAAGCCTTGGAGATTCTGCAATCATGCGTCAGCGATGCAGGCAAAACCGCCGGTTCAGCCGCAAAATCTAAAAAAAGCACAGTCAAGCAAGCAGACGAACACCCAGTAGAAGCGCTGTGCCGGGCAGCCTTTTCCGAGCCTATTCTGGACAAGGCTATCAAAAAAGCCGGCATATCAGAAAAGCTCCTCAGCAGCGTAAAATACAAAGATTCTTCCAAGACAGCCCCGTCTTTTGTTGTAAAGTGTGCTATCGCTCCATACATTGAGCAGATGGAGTCCCGCCCCAAGAGCATCGGCAATTATCGTAAGGATTATACTAACACAAGCATTGATGCCAAGGCAGATGAAATTGCCTCTGCGCTGGATAAGGCAAGCTTCCTTGCAATGCTTTCAGAAATTGCAAAAACTGCAGACTGCAAAGCTCCGCAGTGCTTTATTCCCTATTGTCGTTTTGCAACGCTGGAGCAGATAAAAGAAGTTATTTCCCGCATGAATGCTTGGAGCGATTGGGACACCTATGCTGCTTCAGGCAGAAGCGCCATCATTGTAGTCAGAGGCGCGCTGCTGCTTAACGATTCCCGCGAGGCTATGCTCTATGCGGATAAGAATAACCTTCTCATCAGCTATGCCCATATGCGCGATACGACAGCCGATGTTTTGCGTGATACCGTGTTAAGTGAATTTGGTCTTGATGAAATGGGAAGAAAAATTTATAACCTTGGCAGCAAGACAATCACGGCAACTGTACAAAAGAACCTTGCCTTTGAACTCTATGATAGCGCGGAAGGCAAGGTGGTAAAGTCTATCCCCAAGAAAGGCGTAGATGAAAATCTGTATGATGCGGTATCCAAAGATTATGCCGAAATGAAGAAGAACCTGAAAAAGGTGGTTAAAGGTAGAAACGATCTTCTCTTTGATGCTTTCTTAAGCGGTGGCAAATTTGATGCAGCAAGTTGGATTGGGTCTTATACCAAAAATCCGATTCTTAATCTTGTAGCACAACTTATTGTATGGACGCAGAACAAAAAGACATTTACTCTTTCCGACAACGGTGCTGTGGATGCAAAAGGCAACAGCTATGTCATTGATGAAACTGCTAAAATCCAGGTCGCTCATCCCGTAGAAATGAACGAAGATGATATCCGGGGATGGCAGAAATACTTTACCGCAAAGGGACTCAAGCAGCCGTTTGAGCAGATTTGGGAGCCCAAAGTCAATCCAAAGTCCATTGATTCAGACCGTTATAAGGATTGCAAGGTATCCGTATACAGGTTCATGCGAAACGAAAAGAATGGCATAAGCTTTTATGACAATGATTTTCATAATGATATCGGATTCTATTTCAATTGCAATTGCGACATCACATTTGAGCGCACCGAATGGATCCGCCACCTTATAGGCAAAGATGAAACCTTTACTTTGGGTACATTTACCATAAAAGGCAAGTTCGGAAGAAGGGAAAATCACATTGTGTCTCTGCTGGACAAATGGACACTGATGGAGCGCATCCTGAAGGATGATGTATCTGTTGCGCCGCTGCTTGAAAGCTGTACCCTTGCTCAGATTGCGGAGTATATTAAACTTGCCTCGGAAAATAATTGTACAAACTGTATGGTACTTTTGCTTGAAATCAAGAATAATAAATACTCAGATTATTCGGCAATGGATGAATTTGTACTGGAATGGTAGAAAATAGCCGCAATATTTTCCATCAAACATTTACATTAGACCGTACTAATCAAAATAAAGGGAAGCCGATTCCTGTCGGCTTCCCATCTTAAATTATGAAAATCGGAATGCTACAATTCCAGATTTTCAATCTCACGAATAATCTCTTTCTGCCGTTCATAGAACAGCAGTTCCTTATTGTGGTTAAAGTACTCCTTGCAGCCGTATCGACTGATAAAACGGGAACCATAGTAGCTGATGGTCAGCTCTGTTACAAGAATCAGCATTTCCTGCCCATCGCCAAAGGCTTCCTCACAGAAAAGAAATACATTGGAAAGCTGCCTGCCGGCATCCTCCGCCTGGTTTTTTAAGGCTTTGATATATTTGTCAAATTCCACTTTCAGCAGCTTAAACGCATCTTCGCCGGTAGCAGGCACTTTTTCGGCGAGAATAGGGGCCATATTGTTAAGTACCGCCATGGCGCTGCGGCAGGCATACTCCGCATCGGCAGACAGTGTGGAAGAGAGTTTGCCGGTTTGCAGCTTTTTCTCCAGTATATCTATCTGCTTGTGCAGTAATACATATGCATCTGTATTAGGTCGAGCCAGCTCCATGCGCAGATTCTTTAGGCTGTTAAGCGTTTCGGTAAGAGTCTGCTCTGCCAGACTGACTTTTTTAAGCTCGTTGGATATGGCATCAAGCAGCATGCCAAGCAACGCAAGCCGCTCGTCAAACTTTGCAGCCTTGGCCCGCTCACATATTTCTGCAGGGGGGGTGCCTGCAAGTATTTTGTCCACCTGATAGTCGGACTTGTATTTATTGAACAGGTCATAATATATGGCAAATTCCTTGGCAGTTTTCCTGTTCTGCAGATACTGGGCAACCAGCTTTTCATCAACGGTAATATTATGCTGTTCGTACAGCTTTATCATATCAGAAAGGTCGCTCCAACCACGTGCGGTAACAAAGCTTTTGCCGTCCACTGTGGTTTCAATTTTGTAAAAGTCGCTTTTCTTGATGTCCAGATAAGTAAGTATGGCGGCATGTATGCTTTTTTTATAGGCGTACTCCTTCCATACATCGTAATCCGGCTCAATATCAATGCGCTTAAGTCGATCCCAAGTGACGATGTCAAACTCGCGCACAGAGTTGTTGTACTCTGGCGGGTTACCTGCTGTCACAACAATCCAACCATCTGGTACATGGTGCCGCCCGAAAATCTTATACTGAAGAAACTGCAGCATGGCAGGAGCCAAGGTTTCGGACACGCAGTTTATTTCATCCAGAAACAGGATTCCTTCTTTCAGCCCTGTGCGTTCCATCATGTCGTAAACCGAAGCGATTATCTCGCTCATGGTATACTCGGACACGCTATACACGGTGCCGCTGTAAGTTTTCTTTTCGATAAATGGCAGACCCAGGGCACTTTGGCGGGTATGGTGAGTCATGGAGTAGCTGACCAAGCCCACACCCAGTTCACTTGCTACCTGCTCCATAATAGCGGTTTTACCGATGCCCGGAGGTCCCATAAGAAAAATAGGACGCTGCCGTTCAATGGGTATAAGGTAACTGCCGAACTGATCTTTGGTAAAGTATGCCCGCATGGCATTCTGAATTTGTTCTTTAGCTTGCTTGATGTTCATAAACGCTCCGCCAATTATTTTGTAAATTTGCTCTTTTACGAACCTTATTCTATCCTCTTAGATTTCATCTTTTTGTAAAACCAGTTTGATTGCCCAAGTAGGTACATCGGGATTGTTATATTCGTCATCAATAAATACAAAGGCGGCATCATAATCCGGTTTTTTTGCCGGGAAAGCGCCGTAACCGTCGGTGAAGTAAATCAGGCCTT
This sequence comes from Clostridia bacterium, assembly GCA_016292635.1. Lineage (GTDB taxonomy): Bacteria > Bacillota > Clostridia > Christensenellales > CAG-138 > SFEL01. Next base: position 127,484 of record JAEDIC010000001.1, on the reverse strand, counting down.
TTAGATTAGTAAATTCTTTGTTTTGCCGCATCCACTCTACATACTCAAACACCGGACGGAAGTCTGTGCCGCCAAGGCCGTGAATTTGCATGGTATTCAGATATTCGTCAAAGTCCTCCTGACAGGTAATCTTTTTATCCTCCTGAATACCCGTATTGCATTGAATGATATGGAGGTTTATTTTTGTAAAAAAGCTTTCGGTGGATTTCAAAATGTTATAGGTCTTCTGGACGAATCTCTGCACAAGCTCGCCGGAAGTGGAGCCGGAGGTATCAATGGCGATTACAAATTCCTTTATGGCTTTGATTTCTTTGTATTCCAGCGGCTCAATAAGAGGCATTTTCTTGTAAAGCTGCAATCCGTAGGTGTAGAAGATGTAGTCAAAATCATCGTCGTTGATTTTCATCGCCTCACCCATGACAGCAAACTTCTTGAGAAACGCGGTATAATCGTATCTTTCTCTATTCACGGCTGTAAGGTTTTGAACCATGGCGCCGGGGCTGATGCCACGCTGCTTGCCAAAGGTATCAATATCCACCTGCATGCGCTCGGCAATGGCTTTCCACATATCCGCCTTGGCAGAGCGGCCCCCATCACCCTGCTCATAATCACCATCTTGACCTGGATTATACCCACTGTTCGAATCGGAACTTACGCCAAAACGCTGTGAAATCTCATCGTCATTCATGTACCATGCATCGTGCTCATCTGCGGCAAAGAGTTCTTGCAGTTCTGCCAGTTCTTCCGGTGAGTATATCTTGTTCCATAGGTGAGCGTAAACCTTTTCTGCGGTAATTATCTTAAGCTTCTTTTTCAACTCTGTTACATACCGCGTCTGACGCCATTCTTTGGTTGTAGCAGTTGTTCTTAGGCCAAGCTCTGTAATCATGTTTTCCACGGCAATATCACAGGCGAGATCCCAATAAATACGCTCCAATGAAGGGCTCATGTACATGTGCCGAAAAACGCAATGCATTACAATGTGCAGATAATCCCTAACCGGGATTTCCTTTGCTTCCTTATAACATTTAAGTACGTGACTTGGATTGTAAAATATGTGTTTGCCGTCGGTCATCAGGTTGAACGCATTCACAGGAACCAACTCAAACTGACTCAGCGCCGCATCCAAAAAACGCAGGTTTACAAGCAAAGTATTTCTGGAAAGGATAAGCACGTCCCGGGACAGTTTATTTAATTTTTCCTGTGCTTCGGGCATGTCGCAGACTCCTTTCGATTTTATCATTGTATTTAAGGCTGCTATCTACGTTTAAGCCGTGCAAGTTCTTTGTTTATCTGCTCAATTTTTGTCTGGGCTGCCTTTCTCCTGCGTGCTCTTTTGCCAAATAATGCAAACAGTCCTCTGTTGTTTTCCACTATACGCTGCTGCCTTTTGCGTTCTTTAAGCAGCCTGCGCCGTTCTTCTGCTATAGGGTCAACATTATCTTTCACCGTATTCAATCGTTCTGATGCGGTCTCAGTTCTATACAAATGCATTTCTGAATCTAAGCTGTTTAGTTTTTCCTGCCAGGCAATATCTGCAGCCTGCTGGCGTTCTTCCTCGGCCCTGCATGCAGCTTCGGCGGCTTCAGTCTGCTTGCGCTCCTCTTCTGCTATGCGGGCAGCTTCCTTTGCTGATAGTACCTCCATATTGTCTACTGTAAAGCCGATCTTCATTGCAATGGATTCGGCTGTACTTCCGTGTGCAGTATGTATTACCGTTTCATTGCCGTATGTTCTGAGTGCATTTTCGCTTATGTCAGAAACCGAGGCGGGTATATAAATATCCCTAAGATTATTGCAGGATAAAAAGCACTTTTCGCCAATGGTTTCGCATCCTTCTGGAATAACGATTTGGGCAAGTTCACTGCATCCCTCAAATGCATTGGCACCAATTTTGCGGAGTGTGGAGGGCAATTTGATTTCTTTTAGCTTTTCGCAGCCGCTGAAAGCATTATCAGCTATTTGTTCTGTACCCTCGGGAATTACTATGTCGGGAAGTCTTTTGCAGCCGCTGAATGCATTGGCGCCTATTCTGCGGATTGAATAGGGGAGGTCAATATGATTCAAATGGCTGCAGCCAGCAAAGGTGTGTTCAGCTATTTCGCTTGTATTCCCGTGAATTACTGCAGAAGTAAGATTGGTGCACCCGAAAAAAGCACTTTTGCCTATTGTTTCTGTACTCTCGGGGATTTCTATATGGGTAAGCCCTTTGCAGTATGCAAATGCATTGGCGCCAATTTTGCGGATTGAACAAGCCAGCTCAACCTCTTCCAGCTTTTCACAGCCGCCGAAAACACATGCATCTATTGTTTCTGTACCCTCAGGAATTACCATGCGGGTAAGCTCGTTGCAGGTATTAAATGCGTGAGCGCCAATTTGGCGTAGCGTATAAGGCAGCTCGACATTCTTTAATTTACTGCAGTATGCAAAGGCGTGATCCTCTATTGCTTCTGCTCCATCGGGGATTACTACGGAAATGATTCTGTTGTTTTTCAGGAAAGCCTCTTTTCCGATTGTTTTTATACCGTCAGGAAGCGTAATTTCCGCTGATTTCACGTTATAAGAGATAAGCTTTCCGCAGCAATCGATTTCGCAGTCGCTGTTCGATACCACGGTTTCGTGGCTTTGCGGAATCGGGTTGCTTTCGGCGCTTTCGGGGCTTTTCATAGAATTACTGTCCGGCATGCTGCTGATATACTCTTCCTGTTCAATTTCCGCACAAAGGGCAGAGGGATCCTTATCAATAATATCGGCATCATTATGCCGATATGCTGCGGAAATGCTTTCTTTGTCTATTGCATCCACGGTCAACGGCATTCCATCGATTTGTGCAAGGCCGACCATCTGTTTGGCTTTTTCTATCGCAAAAGCCATTGAAACCTTATGTTCGATTTCTTCGCACAAAGCCACGGTATTAAGGACGTATATCTTCTCGGAATTTTTCCTCACAAAAAAACCTGCTGCAGCAATACCGCACAGCTGTTCCCCAGGCGGAGTCAGATATGCATAAAAGACAGCTTCTGGATCATCTCCAAGCTTTGTGCAGATGGCGGGCTCCAACATTTTACAGCGATCCATCAAACTGTTCTGCTCATCGCAGGATGCGGTGACCACGCTGAAAGACCAGTCGGGCTCACCGTCATTACATGGGGCTATTATATTCAGCTTTTGCATGCCGTCGTCTGCTTTGCCCCAGAGATGGGAGTACCCATCCGGCAATTCAAACAGCAGCCTGTCATCATACCGTATCATCATGGTATTTCTTTCCCTTCAGCTTCTTTTACTTTCCGAGAACCTTATCTATAAAGTTCAGTACATATCCACGCTTAAGCTCATCATGATGCTTTTGATTATAGTAATTCCTTAAGCAGGAGTAACAGGAGGCATCACCTTCATCGCCGCCGCAGCTGCAACCAGCCATTATGTCCCGGGTGTGCTTGATTACCTCAGTAAGTTCCTTTGCTCCGTACAGCTTGCGTACATAGCCGGATCCGCCGGGAGTACGGTCATACAGAATTATGGAATAGGATCCGCCTATACCATCATCATAATAATGTAGACAGCCGGAAATATCACGCTCATCAATCCCGTAGTAGCTGCAAAAGCCTCGCTGCAAGCCGCAAAGTACAGAATAAGCATAATCCCACCTGCTTGCAGGCAGGCGCGGAGAAACAAAGCGAATCTGTGTAACATCGGTCTCAAAGCGATATCCCAGCGAATAGCGCTGCAAACTCTTATTTCCGCAATTATATCCACTGGCGCGATTGTGTTCCTTATTTTTGAAAGGTGAAAATGTTCCTTTATCCGCCTCTGCGTATCCGCAGCTTTTGCATATAAAGAAGCTAGTATTGTTTATAACGGCCATTTCGTCCTTTTTGCTGTGCTTCAGCATTACTTCTGTTGCACCGATTTTTACTGTAATGATTTCACCGTCGGCTTTTCCTACATAGGCAGTTTCAAGATTGTAGGTTCGTTTAGGTTTTACAAGTCCGGGCTTTTCAATATTGCTTTCTGCTATAAAACCAAATTCCGGTACTATAAACGTGCGCTGCGGCATAGTCAAAGAACTATGGCAACATTCACAAACGGCAGAGTCTTTCTCTTTTTCATCAGATACATGCACACTGACAGAAATACCGCCGCAGGTTCCACATATTCTGTAATCGTACATTTTCCACAGCATGTTGGGAGCCTTTTTGATATACCGGCTGGTTACCATATTGCCGTTTGCAACCACCTGAGAATTTGGCGCATATTCCGATATTGCCATAGCCAAGTCACGCTGCAGCTCAATGCCGAACATGTTTCCGCGCATACCGTTTGAAGGGATTTCCATCTCAACGGTATCCACGGGGAAGCCATAGCGGGGGAACACGCCTGCCCTGGATAAAAACGCTATTATTGGTTCACTGTAGTAGGTTCTGAGCCGCTGTACGATATATCCGTCGCTCTTCAAATCAGCGTTAAGCCGCTTACGTTCCTCAAGCAGCAACCCCACAGCCTCTGTGTATTCATTTACACCTCGGGTAAGGGTGCCTGTTTCACCTATGAAAGCATCCAGCCAACCAAACGTATCAATTCCCAGGGCAGCAATAAGGTCCTGCGGCAGGAAATCTTTAATAAAAGCCTGCAAATCGGAGGGATGACTGTTAAGGTACGCCGCAAATTCCAGCATACCAAGGGCAGAGTCCTGGGTTCCATTGCCTAGCATGGCTTCCGCTTTGGAAAAATATCCCGGGCTTTTCTTCCAGAAGAAGCTCATTGCTGAAGCATATACATGCCGGATGGCGATCTTTTCGTTGTTTGTATTGAATGCAGGGGGATATATCTTGCCGCGAATCATTCGTACGGGATCGCGGAAGAAGGAAAAATCGTGATTGCTTTTGTTGCAGAAGGTGAGGGCAAATGCGGCGGAGGTGGTGCTTCGGCCCGCACGGCCTGCTCGCTGGGCATAGTTGGCAGGGGTGGGAGGCATATTGCGCATAAATACCGTTTCTAGGGAACCTACGTCAACACCCATTTCAAAGGTGGTGGAGCAGCTCAGCACGTCTAGCTCCTTTTCCTTGAATCTGCGCTGGTACTCATATGCCTTCTCTTTGGAAAGCTGGGCAGAATGCTCCACTATTCTGAGGGGGCGCATATCCATGGTGCGGTACATTTCAAAATAGTGGTTGCCTGCAAACAGCGTTTCCGGATCAACCGGCTCCAATTCACCGTCGCAATGATAAGTGGGGCATATGCCCTTTACGTTATATGCAGTCAGTTTTTTGCATTTTGGACAGCGATACCACTGTCCTTTTCCGAATACGGTAAATGCACCCACATCAACTGTATAAGCGCCGTTTTCCTGTGAAAGGATAGAATCTTCCGGCTTGGTCAGTATTTTCCATATTCCGTTCAGCAGTTTTATGCAATTCTGCTGATCGTCAGGCTGCCCAACCTTACGGGCCAGCTTTGAAATATAGTCTATTCGCTTATTGCTGAGTCCGGATCTGGTAGGTATAAAGGCCTTTTGCCGCTTGCGTGAATCCGCATCGGAATAGGTATATGCGCTCTTCACTCCGCTGTGGGTTATATCTTCCAGATCTGCTTTTGTAAGGGCCACCTGGCTGTGGGAAACAGCTGCATCTGCCACCATCGGCAGCAAAATTTCGCAGCATATCGCACGCACTTCCTCCGGGGACAGCTTCCACAGCCCGTTTCCGGGGAAGGTTTGCTTTTTCAAGTTCAGCTGAAGCAATCCCGTCCTATACAGGGATGTGTTGCCGTTGTTGTCTATAAGTTCAGCAAGTATGGCTTTCCAGGCTTCTTTTTCGGCATAGCTGCCGTTGTCGCAACTTTTATGCGCATCAAACTCGCCGGCAAGATCACCTACAAACTGCTCCATGGGCATCGGTGCGCGAAGTCCGCTCAGCGTCTCCACTATAAGCCTCTTATTGAGCATATTTCTGTATGTTTTATCCATGTAAGTGGCATAAAACGCAGCGGCCTGACGGCTATCTGAAAAAGCCAGAAACTGCTTGGCTTCTTTTTCATTGCTTTCTACGGACTGATCGCTGAAGCCGAAACCGGAGTCATCTTCTTCCACCGTTTGCTGTATGGTTATTTTATATGCAGGCAGCGATTCAAACAGCGCTGTACCTATAACGCTGGTAACAGCCTCCTGCCCGGTAAAGAACATGCGCAATATGCCCAAAGGACTAACCGCTTCGCAGGAAGGGCACTTTTTTAAGGATTTGGAGAGCTTATTTGCTTTCCACAGCTTTATCATGGGCTGCCCGCAGGCACAGCTCTTTTTCTTTACCGCATCTGCCCGACGTATAAATCCGCATTGGGGGCATACCTCGTAGGGTTCCAAATCCAGCCCGTCATATTCCATGAGGTGATCTTCGTCTGTATCCGCGAATTCATTTTCAAGCAAAAACACTGCAGAGCCATCGTCGCTGTTGGCTTTACCCGTCTGCATCAGAATATCGTTTTGGATTTCGCCTGTGATAAATATTGCATGGCAAAAGCTGCAGGTTCCTATCTCGAACACCTTTTGTTGCCTGCCGTCTGCTTCGTAATGATATTCTTTACGGTCTAAAAACAGCCGTTTGTTGGAGCCGAGTGTTACAAATACGCTCTCTGTGGCTCTGAGAAACATATGATAGCGGGCGTCAAAAAGCTGTATTCCGCCCTTTGCCGCATGGGATGCTGTTATTATAAACCGCTCGGTATCAGAATCGCTCCAGCCTGCATGGCGGGATATCTCCTTAACCTTTCGGGGAACATTCATAAAGCGCTTTATTTTCTGAAATGTTCCGTCACATTCCAGCGCATCATAAAGCCACTCGCTCAGTTCTCCGGTGCTGCAGTTCATCCCTGTATACTGCTGCAGCAAGGCAGCAATATGCTTTTCGTCCGGAATATCTTTTGCCAGTTCATCGCCGCAGGCCCTGTAAAACTCGGCAGGCAGGTTTGTTTTTGTATTCTGTACCACCGTTTCTACCCGGTATGCCCTGATCACATCCGCGGCAGAAAAGGGGGCTGCACACAAGGCGGATGCAAACTCAGCTACTTCCTTATTACTGTTTTCATCGCCCAAGGTGGCGCTGGTAAGGATGTACTGGAGATTGCTGCCTTTAAGGGTGCTCTTCAGCCGCCTGAGCAGCATTGATACCTCTATTCCGGTGGAGCCGGAATACACGTGGGCTTCATCCAGTACAACATATTTCCAGCTGCTTCCGTTCTGGAAGAAAACGCTGTCATCTGGACGTACCATAAGGTACTCCAGCATGGCATAGTTTGTGACAAGAATATGGGGAGGGTCGTCCTGCATCTGCTCGCGGCTTATAAGCTCGTTGGGATTTGGCTCGCTGCCGTTGTTGAGCATTCGATATTCAGCCAGCGCCTCTCTATAAGTTTTTCGGGTTTGTCCTGTATAGCTGCCGTATGTTATTTCGGGATAATCTTTGAGCAAGGAGCGCAGACGTTCGATCTGGTCGTTGGCAAGGGCGTTCATAGGGTAAATAAGCAATGCCCTTACTCCGGATTCTTTTTTGCCTGTCTGCAGCTCGGATACTATATGTGCCAGCACGGGAATAAGAAAGCTCTCTGTTTTACCGGAGCCTGTACCCGTGGAAACAACCATGTTTTTTCCGGAAACAGCCTTGGATACCGCCTTTTCCTGATGCAGATACAATGGCCTGGTAAGGTTCATGTTCAGCTTTTCAAAGCCCTTGGGAAGGATCCCGCTTTCTATCAGCTCGTTGATGGAACTACCCTTTTTGAAGGAGTCTGTTACATCGAGATAGGGCCCGTTGGCAAACTGAGAATCATCATCCAGAAGCTTCTGGAATTGCTTCTGATACACCGGATCCTTCAGCTCAAATATAGTTTTGAGATACTGCTTATATTTCTTTGTGATTTCTGCGGAGGCCGCTACCGGGAAAAATGCCATTGTATGTCTCCTATATCAATTCGTAGTGTTTGAGCATATCCATGATCTGCTGTCTCATCTCTGCCGTACTTCGCGGGATATTCTCAAGACCTTTTTTGCCTTTAACCAGGTACAGCTCCAGCACATCGCCAACAGTTAGATGCCCCGCAGTTTTAAGGCAGTTGTATGTCATGGGCGGTAGCATGGTATGGGATACCTTAATATCTCTCGTGTCTTTTGGAGCTGCTTCTTCAGTTGAAGTACTGTACTCATCGTTGCATGGTTCCAGAACTTGTACTTCGTCCCAGGCATCAGGTGCCGGTAAAATGACAGAAGCTTTCTCAATCGGTTCTTTCGAAGCAAAGGATGTTGCATATGCTTTTGCGCTGCCAATAGATGCTTCGGCTTTTGCAAAAGAATAACCATATGCAGCCAAGGTGCGTTCAATTCTGTCGATGCTTTCTTCCGCTGCTCCAATCAGCCTTTTGAATGAATTTCTGTCGTGACAGACTATTTGCCCCATTCTATGAATTCCTGCAGCCTTCAGAAATTCATAGTCTAACCCCTTCCAGCTTATATCCTTAATGCTTCTGTTGTTTTTTTCTTGCAAGGCGCGGGATTGTCTTTGATTGGCAAAACTGAATACATTCGATGTTTCCTCAAACACCAAAGTATTGGGGATATCTTCTCTTGCGCACTTTGCTCTATCACAGAATTCAACGCGGAAGATTTCTTCACTTTGATTAAGAACACTGTATCTGCGATAGCATTCAAGCTTTCGCAGCGCAGGATTTTCCTCTTTAAGAATTACTTTTCTTCTGGTGTCATAAAGGAATTCTGTCTTGTCACCATACTCATCAGCAAAGCTTATCCAAAGAAGGCCGGGAGTCTTAAGATCCGGAAACTCAACATTTATAGGAAATGCGGCAAGTATTGTTCCATCACGCTTTTCTGCAACCATGGTTCCACAATAGATATTTGCATCAACCTTTTTCAGGTGCTCCACGTAGAAGTTGCACATCAACGGATATATAGTGCCATTTTCTTTATTCTCTATCTGGATGATGCGGAAGGACCTGTCGCTCATATCATAAGGATTGAGCAGCTGCTGTTCATATTTGCCGAGGGAGGAATAATAAGCGTCTTCAAAGCCGGAGGTATCTGCTTCCTCTTCAAATAATTCTACTGTATATCGTCCATTCTTTGCCAGGCCGAATAGTGTTGCAGTTCCATTATCAAGCATTGCCTTATCCGCTATCAACGCTCCGTTATGATACAGATCAAAGCAATACTGTGCCTGGCCGATAATATTTGCGTTTATAGTGATAGAATCATTTTCGAAGTTGCCTATTATATCACAGGAAGTAACTATACTTCTGATCAGTATATTAAACAAATCGGTATCTACTTCTGCAAAGCTCATACGCAGCTGCCTTAAGTTTCCGTCGCCGGATAAGTACGACTTGAAACGACGAACATCGCAAACAATGCTGTCGCTGCCCATGTTTCTTCCGTATTCAATTCTTCTTCCGCCATCATCTGAAGATGGATGTTCCATACTGAGCGAAACCTTGTGATAGGGTACGGACAGTTCAATAATATCCGGGAAATCTTTGTGCCACATATGGGGCGGACGGCGGCTTGACCAATTGTCATTCCCTGCCTTTATAAACACAGCAGGCACCGGAAGCGACACAATGCATGGCTTATCCAATGCAGCAAGTTCAAACTCTATCCGGCGGCCGGTGCGCTCTATTTCAAACTTGAAATCATTGGTTCCCGGCACTTGTTCTGCTGCGGCACTGAGCGGTATTACCTGCATGCTGTCATTAAAGCTTACTGTTCCACGGGGCTCAAATACATATGGAGCACCGTCGAATACAGCCTCAAAATCTTTGACCAGCACAAATTTCCAGCGATGTACAGCACCCCCGGGGATATCGGCCATTATTTCGTATAATCCATTCTGAGCACCTAAGAATGCCAGATTTATGTAATATCCTGTCTCTCCTGAACGGTCATCTATGGAAAACTCTACGGTTTCGGTATCAAACAGCTTAAACCGCTGCCCATTTATTTCTATGCATGTTCCTGCGGCCTTTTGAGGCTGCATTCTGAGAACCAGATGGGGCATTTCCCGATATAGCCTGCACTCGTTGTCATCATAGGTGCATACAGCCGCTTCCACATAGCCTTTGCCGGCAAGGCCGCTTTGAATTTCTTTTTTACCCACTATTACCGCTTTGCCGTCAGGCAGACGCAATATGTCCTCATATTCAAAATCAAAGCAGGAGAATAGCAGCCCATTCGCCACATAACTGTCAGTAAGAGCGCTGGACAGCAATATGTCTTCGGGTTGAGATACTGCAATGATTTCCTCTGTCTTAAGCGCATTGGCATTTACGGGATATCCATCGCAATCGAAAAATCTGATGTTGCTTTCTGTTATGTAAAAAGTCTTGTGAGCGATTCCGCCGTTATCAGTCAATCTGATCCTGAATTTGCCAAGCACAGAATGCCAATTTATGGGAGTGCTTGTCTGCAGTACTTTGTAGCCCGTTACCGACTCTGTGAGTTCAGTTTCCAGACAGATTTCCTCTGCGCCGGAAATCTCCCAGTACAGGTCGCTTTCTCCACCCCATTTTACTATCTGGGACGGCAATACCAGCTGGAAAGAAGCATTTGCTTTGTCGAAGAAAATATAAGGGGAAGAGAACCTTCGTGCACCGCGCCCGTGATTTCTTCCAATGCTGTTTGCATCCAGCGCCAGCTCGTTGGCTGACCTTGCCCAATCTTGCATAAGGGAATCCAGCCGGTGGTCCGCTATGATTTCATATTCCGGGTTCCAGAACAGCTTATCGATTTGCTCAAGGTGGCGACGTATACGAACTGCTGCATCGGGTCTGTTTGCTGCTACTGCCTGGCTTGTATGCTGTACCAGCATATATCGGCGCCCGGTATTATCTTCAGAGCATACCGAGTCAAGCAGGATGTTCATCGTTTCCTGATCAAGCCTCGATATATCTCTGTCCAGGTCTATGCTGTAAAACTTGTATAAAAAGTCAAAATACTTGGGTGCGTAATAATCAGAAACATAGCAATGCATCAGAATGTTCTGTATATAGCGTTTGCTGTCTGTATGAAACTTGTTATGCTTTATGAGAATAGCCCAGAACTTTTTGCCTATAATTCCCTGCAGGGAGGCATTTGACGGAACATCTGCTTCGGCAAAGAAATTTCCCCAAAAAACATGTTCACGATATGTACGCATGGCAACCTGTACCACAGCCACAGCATACATGGCATCGTCAGGATTGCCATCAAGATTTTCCAATGCTTTTTTCAAATACTGCTTCAGAATGGCGTATTCTTCATCGTTGATTTTTATATCGCCAATGTAAGCAGCATCGGGAAATTCGCGGTTGATTCTCCTGAAAAGCATCTGCATGGCAGAGTTTTCTGTAGGCTCGGTTTTATTGTAAAGATGAGATTTTGATATGCCTTCAGATACATTTTTGTTGTTTGATTTTACAATATCATTTTTTGCAAGCAGTTCTTTAATACCTGCCAACGCGCCGCTCTTGAGAGCATCCGAATACGGATGCTGGAATTTAAGGCATCGCTGCTTCCCGAGACGCAGCACTTCATAGATAAATCCCTTTTCATAGAGCGCTGAGTATTCCTGAGTAGATGTGATTTTATCCGCAGCGGAGCCCATGCCCCAATGCATAACGGCTGAATGCAATGCCTTTACTCTGTATGAGTCTGCCATGCCATTATCGTCCATGGAAATCATGATACTTTGAAGCAGCGAAATCTGAGCCGCATCACGTTCGACATAGGGGCTGAGGCTTTCAATATAATCTGCCAATTGTGATATTGCCAAATCATCCTTGGGATTCGTTGCAGGCTTAAATTTACAAAGCTCAAATATTTGCTTTATGGCATAGTTTTCAGCAAAATCCAGAATATTTACTCGCATATGAGACCCCAAAATGCTTTTATTTTCGATAGAATTTTATCTTTACATATATAATTTTAGTATATCATTTTACATCAAGGGTGTATAGGGCGAATATCGGGCATGATGTTTGGCAGGGAGGGCAGCTGTTCTGCGCCAATATATTTAGGTAAGTATGTAATCTATTTCGTTTAGTTTCAATATAAAGTTCGCCGCAGTTTTGCGGCGAACTTTACTATATTCCAACGAAAAATACAGACAATACACTTTTCAAAGTGGCGGGTAATCACATCCTGTATATAAAAACGAGAGTAAACCGGAGCCGATGAAAATATATTATATATTTCATAAAACGACCTTACTTTTTCGCTTTCTCATTACTATATACACGAACCCCTACAAAACAATATAAAGGAAGCGCACCTGCAATGATAAACAACAATGCTTACTTTGAAACCAATCACACGTACACATTTTACGAACAGCAAAATAGCTCAGCACATCACAGGCGCTGCATAGACGGCAAGATAACCGGCTGCGGAAACTGTGTAGGGTACTGCCAATACAAGGAGCACCCCGGATTCCTCACCGAAAAACTTCGAACAGAGCACGACTGTATCGGCAAAGGGTGTTATTACTATCTTCCAAAGCCAAAGAATGAAAAGCGCCCTCTGAAAGCAGCTCAAATATCACAAAGCATATTAAACATCGTCACAGAGGCTCTTGCCGGATATGAAGGAATGAGGGTTTTACAGGCGGACAAGTGCCCTTCCGGCGGCTGGCAGCTTAAATATGTCACTATCACCAACGAATATCATATTCCGTCCATCGAAAAGAAATTATCTGCCTGTGTTGGAGATGTAATCTCGATGATAAGGCTTAACTGCGACTTTGAAAAAGCGGCGCAGCTTATTTACGCAGCATAATACCTAATAATAAATTAAAAGGAGGTTCCATTATGGGTTGGGCAAAGTACGAAGAAGACAACAGGGAAATCATGGAAGAGCGTTTGGATAACATGTGGAGCTTGAGCTGGAGGGAAATGGTCGGATACTCAGAACCAAGACGCACTCAGACAGCATCTGCATCAAATGCCTATCCGATCCGTGAGTATAAGGCCAAAGCATATCCGGCAGCATAAGCCGGATATGCCGGTTGCGATAAGCGGCTGCTCGAATTATACGGGGTCTATCTTTGGGTAGATACTGAATGGAATTTGCATTATAATAGTGATAAGATGCAAATTGCTTAAACTGTTCATCATACGAGGTTAACATATCTATGGAAATTCTGATATACATAATTGCCGCATTTGTGCTGGCCCTATATTTAATCATAAAGCGTAAACAATACGTAATAGGTATCTATGTTATCGTTGCTATTGGAATAGTTTGCTTTATAAGCTTTGCGGCGCCGACAATAGCCTACAACAAGTCCATTCAACTGATAGCCGAAGGCAATTATGAGAGGGCTGCGGATGTTCTGGATGCCGTTTCATCCGATGATCATGACAGTATCTGGCTGTTGAGTTACGCAAACACACGGGCAAAATACGGAGAAAACCCGACTGGCAAAGAAGCCGTTTATGCATACGACAAACTTGAAGAAGTTGTGGAATACGGAGACTACCTTCCCTGCTATGATGAGATTTGCCGGTATGCCAAGCAGGTAAAAGCCGCCGCAGATGAAGAAATCCGGCGGCAGCGGGCAGAGATCAAGGCTGGGCTTCCATATGTAGGTATGGATCCCGAATACATACACGATACAAAGCTGGGCAAGGGGAAACTGTCATTTTCTACAGATGATCTTGATGTATATACATGGGACGCTGCAGACGGATGTATGATATTCTGGCTGGAAGTATATAAAGGCAAGGTAGTGGAAACAGATAAGCGCAACGATATCCATTGGTCCGGCGACACTTGGAAGAACGTAAATCATAAAAACTTCAGCTCCCCATCCTGTTCATGCAATTCCGACCCATACGACGCCGGAGCATATTCCAACGCAGATGATTTCTACTACGACTATTACAATGATTTCTTCGATTACGAAGAGGCAGAAGATTACTGGTACGAACATAATTAACCACGATAATTCTGGGAGGAACTATTCATGAAAAAGGATATATTTGGCATACCCGGACTATTCGGAAGCAAAACCTTTGTTGACGGTAAGGGCAGTGTGGTAGGCGGAAGTACGAAAGACATATGGGGAAATGATGTGTACGTGGACGCTAAAGGCAATTACGCAGGCGGCAGTTGTAAGGGCCTTTTCGGGATAACGGGGCATTTCGACCGTGATGGAAATGCGATCGGTTCCTCCACAGAGGGGCTGTTTGGCAATACCGTATTCGTCGACTCAAAAGGCAATATAGGCGGCGGCTATACCGAGTCCTCCGGAATTACCTTTGCTTCTCTGGAGTTTGACGGCGATGACGATATTGATTCTGATGAGTTAGATGACTTTGACGAGGACGAGGATTTAGACGAAGAGGATGATGTCTGGGACGATCCTACATGGGATGATCCTGACTGGGATGACGATACTGATGTCTGATGATCTTTCGGCGTCATGCTCAAATGCTGGAATGATGATTCCCGACAAAAAGGCGAACCCTACTACATACCCACTACATACACAGCCCCATTTTCTCTAGACATTTAGCCACCCTTACCTCCCCTGCTAAGGGAGTAGGCTGGGGTGACTGGCGCGAGGGTTCGAATCCCTCCTTCTCCGCCACGAAAAAGAGATCGCATTTGCGGTCTCTTTTTCGCGCTGCATAAAAGAAGGAGGGATAAGAAGGGAACGGCCCGCCTGTGGCGGGTAAAAACCATCCAGTGAATGGTTTTTCAGCGCCCCGGGCTGGCGTCGGCACTGCCCCAGTGCCGGGGGGAATCCCTCCTTCTCCGCCATCTACGTGCACAACAGAAATGTTGTGCACTTGGTGTTTTGGGAAAAGACCGAAGGATTTCACGTTCAATGAATTTTGTATTAGCGGGTTTCAATATGGGATATCCGCAGCATTACAGATGTTTTCTTTTAGGCGTCGGCTCTGTTCAGCATTGTCATATATTCAGAGGGGGCTGGGCAGACAATGCATGCAGGGGCAGAGGAATATGGCAATAAATTCTCTGCCGAAAATAAAGAAAGAACTGCAATGAAGAAAGGTCATGCTGTTTACGCATGACCTTTGGCTTGTCCGTTAAGGATCGAATATAAATCCGCTACAGCTCGATTACGTCGGCCTTTTCTACGGGTATCTCTCCTGCAATTTCTTCTATCATGGCGGAGTTTTCGCTGTGGATGCAGGCAATCCTTCTGGGGTTTACATTGTTTATCAATTCTTGTATATGTGCCGCATCGGCATGTCCGCTGGTGTGGATATATGTGGGATGTACACCAAACTTGTCAAAGAGCGTCAGCAGCCTTGCCACATTAGGATCCTTCTCATAGCCGCGCCACATGGAGAAGACCAGTGTGTCATCACATAGATCCATGCCCTCGTTTATCAGCTTTTCAAGCATATCTACCATGGTGGGGCGAATAAATACCACTGCTCTGGAAAGGTCATTTATGCGGCGGCAGCTTGCAGCGGCATTGGTATCGCAGTAGTGCTTTGCTATGCGGTCATACGCTTTGTTGCGGCTGTCGCTGAACTGGTTCCAGATAAATGCATATGGTGCGGCAAGTTCCTTGTGGCCCGTGTTTTCCAGAATGTACTTGAGGAATACATCCTGCATTATGGGGCGGGGAGCATCACCGGAGGAATATGAATAATTGGTATAGCGGATTTCATCCGGACAGTCGTGATTTCTTGCGGATATTACCGAGCGTATTCTGGGCAGGTTTGCGCTGGAGGTGAGGACAAATACCCTGCCCTCGGTTTCTCTGAAGACCCTGCGGAAGGCCATCTCCACGCCGTCCTCATCGGCATAGGCCTGACCGTCTCTGGTGAGCATAGTGCCTTCAGTAATAAGCAGGTCAACACCGCGGGGAATGTTGAGGCTGTGCTTGAAGTCTCCGGTATAAAGAAGGGTTTTGCCGCCGCCCTCCACACGGAACATGGCGGAGCCTTCGGCAGAATGCTCGGTAATATAGAGGGTGACTGTAAGGGAACCTACGGTCACGCTCTCGCCGTCAAACAGGCTGTGAACCGCCCTTCCACGTGTACGCAGCGGTCTGTTCATGTACATATCCAGCTTATCCATAAAGGTTACGGTCTCGACGGTGGTATAAAGGTCCACCTCAGGAGACAGCTTTTCCATAAGGCCGGAGTGATCCCCATGATGGTGGGAGAGGAAAAGTGCATCCACCTTGCCAATTCGACCCATGTCGAAAACGTCTTCAACTTTTGCTTCGCCAATGACGGGCAGCATTGCGCCGCAGTCCAGCAGTATGGCGGTTTCGCCTTCCGTCACCTTTATGATATTTCCGCCGATGTGTTCTTTGCCTCTGAGTATTTCAACCTTCATGATTTACCTCCTGTGTTGTTGTGATATAAGTATAAGATGAATGGTGCGCAAGTTTGTGGTCGGGCATGGTGTGGGTAATTTAAGCCTTGGTAATATTTTTAAACAGTGTAGAAATTTGCTTGCTTTTCAGTTCGCCGGTGCGATAATTGGAAATCCCATCTAAACTACCATCATCAATAAGAAGGTTTTTGATTTTTTCTTTTTGGGAACTATCAAAGCCGGTTATCAGCAATCCTGTTTTTTTATGAAGAGAAGTGGGAACGGGGAGGTCTGTGCTAAACAGTTTGTTTAAGATGCCTATATAATTGGAATATTGTGCTACTATATCATCGTAATAAGTGTTTATTTTTTTATCATACTTGTCGATTTGGCTGCATACTTTCGGTTTTTTGTATTTAAGAGCCCATATTTCCGGATTGGAAAAAAGCTTTGCTTCACAGAAGCACAATTTTCGGGAAATTATGTCATAGAGCAATAAGTCGATACGGTCGTTTTCTGAATTGGTGTATAATGCTATCTCTGTATCAAGAAAAATAACTCGGCTATCGGAAAGACAGGCGTTCTCGTATAAGGCAGATACTGCATTGGCTTCGCCTCCACTATATAATTCGCATATTTTTTTTATTTCTTCATACTCATTATAGAATGATGTTGAAATGGTGATATTATTTAATTCTGTTTCTGTAATGTAATTGTCGTGGAACTCGGGAATTATACAGTATTTTATATGAGTTTTAAACCCGTTTTTATCATAAGCAAACAGCCTTCCGCCTTTATAATAAAATGATATTTCTTCATTTCTGACAGCGGGAAATACTTTCCCATTACGTATATCTGGTAGCAGCTTATCTGTAAAAATCTTTTCGTTTTGAAGTTTTGCAATAAGACCATCCGAAAGCGAACGCTCAAAACCTGCCATTTGAAATTCTCCTTTTGTTTTAAAGATGTGTTTTATGGCGCCTTAATCAGAATATTTTTCTACCATTCCCATTATATCCTGTTTAATTATATCACGCAAGCTTTGGGGGCTCAGCACCTCGCAGCTTGGACCGTATTGCAGAGCGAAAAAGCGCATGCCCTCAGGCGCTGCTGTTACACGCACCTGCATGTATTCCTCATCCAGCGGGCGCATGAGTGCGGCGGGGCCAAAGGTGTCCATTACGGCGCCGGCAAGGCGGCGGGGCATCTTCATGGTGATGGGTTCGGGCACTCCGCCGTACATATGAGGGTGCTGGCGGGCATACTGGACGGCGTTGAAATCCCGGGGCTTCAGCTTTTTGTCATCGTCTATGGCCGTTTCTGCAACATTCGTCCCGGTTATTCTGTCCAGACGGTAGTGGAGCAGCATATTTGCTCCAAAGTCATATCCTACCATGTAATACTGATAATTCACCGGGAATATGCAGATGGGCAGCACAAGGTGGGTGTTTCCTAACTGATGGAGCTCGCCGTCGCAGTCCATGCGATTGTAGTTAAAGGTGACACGGCGGCCTTCTTCAATGGCTTCTTCCAACAGTTCAAGGCTTAAAGAAAACTCCTGATTAGTGTGGCGGGGCCATTGCTTTAACGCATCGGCGTAATCCATGCTGCTGCAGAAGCCAGGTCCACCCATTTTTTTGAGGGTGGTGATAAGTTCCTGCGCCCTGTTTTCCGGAAGATAACGGCAGTTCAGCACGCTGTCAATCAGCCAGCGGAGCTGCTCGTGGAGCAGCTCACCCTCCTCAATATATATGCCTTTGCCGTTGTCCTCAAAGGTGCTGATTTCATAACCTGCATCCATGAGCACATGAAGGTTGCTGCGGATGGTATTGCGGGTGGCCTTGAGTCCATAGTCGCGATCCAACCGGGAGATTATCTGTGAAGAGGTCAAGGGGTGATTTTCATCCGAGTGTTCTTTGAGTATCTGCAGTATGCGAAAGGGCAGTATTTTCTTTTCTTCTTTATCCTTGATGGGAGCGGAATTAGACATGCTATGAGAATCCTTTCCGATATGATCAATATTATCATACAGGCATTACGCCTGCCATGGCAATAGCATAGCAACTGCGGGGGTCAAAAAATTGCTCACCTATAATGCTATAACTATATTACAGAAATAAAGGAGGGTGTGCTATGGAGAGAAATCACAATGTTCAGGTGGGGGATATATTCGTAAAAAGCAGTTCATTCGAGCTGTATTCTGCCTATACTTTCTGCCAGGTGGTGCGCCTTAAGGGCAAGACAATGGTGGAATGCCGTGAGCTTCGGAGGGAATATCGGGTGGATGAAAACTGCAGGGAGCACCTCATGGAATGCCTGGTAAAGCCTCTGCCTGACCGGTTTGTTCCGGATGAGGACATCTGTGTGTATCGGGTGTATCTGAACGAACCGCTCAGGCCCGAGGACGAGGCGAAATACTGCCTGCATACTGTGGGAGGGTATTTTAGGGATTATCTCTATCCATATAACGAGACTCGGGATTATACCTGCAGCGGTTACGGCAGCCCCTTCAACAAAAACAACTGGAAAATAGGGGCGCGCACGGAAAGCTCCGGCGGCCCCCTGTCAACCATACTCCCCCTCGATTAACGAGGGGGAGTTTAAATTTTGGCTGAGGTATAATCATACCGTTGAGATCAATAAATACGGATGGCGCACATACGGAAAAATTGTTTTATGCATCGGCCGATTCAAGGCTGATACGGAGGGAATTGTGCCGCATCCATTTTTTAAAAGCTTTGTAAATAGCAGGGCTTTTATCTATGTCTGCATTGCCGTGGGTCCGTGCCTGCAGCACGGTATCTCCGTTAACTTCTATGGCTGCTATAATTTCAGAATTCCTTTTTATGCATATTACTGTATTGTCCTGGGGATAAGAGGCGTTCAGACAGTTGTTCAGTGCTTGACCTGCGAAGGTATAATCCCTTGTGCTTCTGAGGCAGTCAAAGCAGTAGCCGTCGATGGAGGTATTATGTATAAATCGCCTGGCAGGTGAATGTACCGGAACCGAGTAGGCGAGGGGGAGAACATATCCAGGTATATTATCATGCCTTTCAAAGAGAAAGGGTTCATGGTTTCGGGCAGCAGTATTCATAGCGGAATACTGTATTGCAAATTGCTTAACAGTATCCGAGAGGTTCACAAGAAGGTCAGTCAGGGACTTTTTACCATGTCTTTCAGCATAATCACCGAAGAAAACCGTTGTTCCCGGGAACTGGTGCAGAAAGGCAAAAAGCCGATATATTCCGGGCGACACCAACAGAGTACGAAAGAGATTGGGGTCTTTAATGGTATTCCAAAGGAATACAGCTTCCGAAAGATAGAAGAAAAAGCCGGTATTGGCAAAAAAGCATTTCTTAATGGACTTCATCTGAGGCAGTCTGGATTTTTTATAAAGGGAAGGGATATCTGCTGCGCATTTCAAAGCTGCGGATACGGAATCAAAAGATTCGTCAAGATGCCCTGTTTTAACAGTATAAGGTATGGAATCATAAAAGCTGCGGGAAAAGCCCTGAAAGCGAGTGGCTGCAACAAAGTGGAGGGCGGTAAGCTCGCAATTCAAAAAGGGGAAGGACATATGGCAGGCGAAAAGCCGGCGCAGCCTGCGTTGCACAAGGGAGTTATTGCAGAGAAGGCGATACAGTGTACTGCGGCCCCATATGCTGGGAATGGAGGTGATATCCCGGCTGCAAAGCTGAGTGCCGCGGTTATCTGTGATACGCAGAAATACCTTTCCTAAGAAAAAATCGAATACTGCGCTTTCTGTGACAGGGAGAAGAAAGGATAAACCGCAATCCTCATCGGGGAGCATGGCATATAGCGTATCCAGGCTGAAGGTGGTATGTGAAAGCGTGATACAGTCCCTGCGATTGCTTATGTTTATGTGGTGTGACTCTGAGGCGGGGTATGAGCTAATGCCGCAATGAGGGCAGGAGAAAAAATGTTGGTCTGTCAGAGGCTTATTGAGACACAGCACGGTGTTTTCTTTTTCAAAAACCGACAGCTGAGGATCCGCCCAAGTTGTTACTGTGCATCGGGTAACTGCAGAAGGAATGTCTTTCCGGAACATAATAAAGCGAGGATAAGCAGGAGTCCTGCGGCGGCAATGAGGACAGATGAAAAAGTGACGTGTAAGCATTGCGGTATCATTGTCCCTAAGAGCAGAGGTGTATCTGCGCCTGCGCTTTGTTTTAAGCAGGCGAGCAGCTGCATCCAAAGGCATATTAAGACATTCTTCCTGCAGGATGAAGCCGTCGGAAACGGTTATCTCAAAAGCAAAGCAATCACTCACAAATCAGTCCTCCGGTAAGATTTTAATACGGCTGTTTTAAGCGGAATATCAGTATAGCATTGGTTTACGGCAAAAAATTGCTCAGGTGGTAAAAACGAGGAAGATGATATAGTGTTATTTAGATGGATGTGAAATAAAATAGAGTTTTACTGATGGAGTGATGATAAGAAATAAAGGGAATATTATAATAATTTGCAAGCCTGCATTTATGAAGTCGCACATAAAGATGTGCTATGTAGAAATTTCAAAGATATCTATTACATACGTACTACATACACAGCCTTATTTTGCCCAGAGAAACAGCCACCCTTATCTCCCCTGCTAAGGGAGTAGGCTGGGGTGACTGGCGCGCGAATCCCTCCTTCTCCGCCATCTATGTGCACAACAGTGATGTTGTGCACATAGTGTTTGTAGCTTCAGCGAAAAACAACCACCAGCTATGCTGGTGGAATAAAAAGCTTCAAGCAGTAGACCCCCAATGATAGAATGATGAAGGTCCGCCAACCACATCAAAACAAAGGAGGTCTAAGTCATGCAAGATGACATCAAAAGCTTATCACACAGTAAATGGAGATGCAAATATCATATAGTATTTGCACTAAAGTACAGAAGGCAAGAAATATATGGAAAAATAAAAGCAGATATGGGACAGAGGATGACAGCCTGCTTAATGCTGCATCTGGCCATGATTGGCATCACGAAAAAGTGGACGGGACGACGGCAGGACTGGGGCGCGGTCCATTCCCAGCCGGAGATATTCTTTGCAGACAGGATTCCCGGATAACCGGCCCCTGCCATCCTGTCAAGGATAAAGTGCACAGCCTTACGGCTGTCCTTGACATGCCGCCAGGCTCCGGATAGAATGCACACAAGGCGGGAATGCCGTTTCCCGGCATTCCCACCCAATAAATAGTTGCTCTATTTTACGCCATTTTGGTGTTTACACAGAATTTGGGATTGAGCCATTTCTCCAGCTATCCCATGGCAATAAAAATATAAATCAAATATACTAATCACTGTTTTTATCACGGATATTATCACTTTTCAATCTACGCAAGCACCCTATACATGTAATAATCGTTGTCCCGCTCATTATTATTGAAAAAAGCATATATTTGATAAAGTATTCCTCAGCAAGGTTGATTGCAATGAGGCCAAGCATGAAGATCGCAATGCTGTACAATAGTATTCTAATCAAATCTCCTTGCATACACTAAACCTCCAAATTTTTATATTTTGTTGCAGCAATTAAACACAATTGCCATTATCTGCCCCTCAAGGCCCGTTTCTCTCCCACTTTCAAAACGAGGAAGGAAGCGGCTCACCGCCCTGCGTCCGGCTTTTGCCTTAAAGTTTATCCTCTTGCACCTAGTCAAAACACCTAATGTTTATATCTGCTAGAAACGTAGAACTTGTGCAGCTTACCGATTACTGGTTATTTGTTTTTAAATATCGCAACATGCATTTAATAAATAGGATTAATGCGATAATAGCTAAAACATATAATGTATATGTTGAAATCAGAATTAAATAATTGAATATTATTTGAATCATCTTAAAGGAATGAGCCATATACGTAATGCTCCATCTATACAGAATATTTTTGTATAACAATATTACAGACTATAGCGTAACCGCTGTTTCAGAAACCATTAAAAGGATAATAAAATTCACTTTTACTAAATTATTTATTCCGCCTAATATTGAACAGGGGCGGTACATCGTGTCGTTCAATAAACCATCGCGCTATTCTCAAAAGATAAATAATCAAGCAGAATAGTGCCACAAACAGTGCTATCTTCAAAACAATATTAATTATTGATGAGACTATTAACAGAAGACCGCCTTCCATAGTTTTACCTCCCTATTACATATCTTTTATCTGAGACAAGCGATTGATATATCGCATTTGCAAATACGCCCTTAATTGTAGATGCTGTTTTCTCGGCTTCTGGTTTATCTTTGTAGTTTTCTACTGATTGGACAGCGTCACTTTTTTCGCATAATTCGCCAGCATAGAAAAACAAACACTGAAACCAATAAAACCATTGTTATGTTATTGCCGGCCAACAAAGCCGAGGGAGTCGCTGTAGGTAAAAAGAGAATTGCGGAATACGCCGCGTCCAGGCGAACCGGCAAGCCGGAGGATTCCGGATATAGGCTCTGAATCTGCCTGTAGACGCTGCCAATTCCTGTTATATTCCATTCCTGTCCTCGAATTGCGGTGGTGTTAGTATCATTGTAATCGGAAAAATCCACAAAAGTTGCCTGTCCGGAAGCGTCGTCCAGCAAATCGATGAGCCAACCTTTCCGTTCAACATGGTATGCCCAGGGGATACGCCGCTTCCACGCCCAGAATGTGTTTTCCCTGGTCTCCAGGCCAATGGGGTAATAATCACTTCCAAGGGCCTCGCCTAAGTATTGGCCCATAGGCTTTTCGTAGGCCAGAGGGGAATTGGATTGCCGCAAAATGTGTCCGTTATGAGCGCCTAACAGGGCGTGAGAATTTTGATAATAGGCTGCTTCGTGCTCCAATATCCATAGCACATTTTCCGCCATGTATCGATCACGCAGGGTGGATTGGGCTTCGCCTTCAGCAAGCAGCAAATCTTCTGTCATTAGGATGCAATCAGCATGCCTCTTTGCCAGCATATACTCCTGTTCGGAAGTTTGCTCTATATAAAGACTCTTGTTGTTTTCCATCCCTGTGGTCACATCGGCGGCAGATAACTCCGTATCTGCTCTTTCATGGGGCTTGTTCTGTCCCAGCATAGGATAATATGCCGAAACGTGTTTTGGTTCTGCGCGCTGTATGTAGGCGAGCAGCGCTTCTTTGCTGTCTATATTACGCTGTATGTCGATCCCATAAAAGCGAATCCTTTCGTGATCTTCCACCAGCAGATTGTAATCATGAATCCATTGGAGCAAATCCACCATCTCTTCGGTTCGGTATGGACCGGCATCTATCTGGAATACACATTCCTCAGCTGTTCCCGAATCATTTAGGAGATATTGGTTGATTTTCTCAGCGTCTCCAAAGGAGGTTTCCAGTATAAAAGCCCGGCAACCATGTTCCTCCACAAGCCGCATCAGCAGCTCCTTCCATACCAAAGCAGTCTCCCGGTTGCCATGGGTAGCCTCACCTGCCGCAATCAACCTCACGGATGGAAGCACAGCATCGATATTCAGGGCATCTATATCACGCCCCAGATTCTTTTTGTGGATTTGATTGATTCCCACTATCAATACAAGCAGTAAACAAACCCACAAGAAAGATTTTTTGATTCCATCTCGTGTCTTCACTCTTTGATCCTATCCTCCGTGTCAAGAATCTACAAAAGCAACTGTGCCTCAGGAAGGGCACTTTTTTCAATGGTAAATACGGGGGTACCGTCCTCTATGCGGCAGCTTACCATGTGAAGGAGTTCCATGCTGAGTTCCTCTTCGTTCAGCATGTTTGGCAAAATCCTCACTTTAACCTCTCCGGTTTCGTCTACAAGAGTGGCCTCATAAGCAGTTCCTGCTACAAGGCCCTTAGCGGCAAGGCTGTAATAGACATCTTTGCCTATGGGGCGGATGTCAACAAGCGTACCTGCTGCAAGGAATTTCCCCTCATCGGAAGCCTGAGCGGTCATTTCTTGTATTGTACAGGCAGTATCAGTCCAGTCGTAAAAAGGGAAGTGTGAGGCGAAGGTTCGCATATCCCTTGAAAGGTACTTTTCGCTTTTGGTTATGGTAAAAGAGGTAAATATGTATTCGCCTATGGTTTCATTCCAAATATAATCGCTTTGACAGTATGCGTCATTGTTGTGATTCAGGAATGAAACTGTGTTGATGCCATCGTATTTCAGTCCGGGAAGTATCTCCTGCGCCATATTTTCCATAAGTGTAACGGAGTCAGAATCAGCCATTAGCTTTCCGGAGAGGGCATATACTGCGGGAACATCCGTTTCGCAGAAAGCCTGCAGTTGCTCCTCTGTTGCGGCGAAGGGCTGAATGGCAAGGTTGATGCTGAGATCTCGTTCATCGCTTCCGTCGACAGCTTGCTTCCGGAATAACAATGCATATTAGCGAATCCCATTCCAATTTTGTCATTAACGATGGGGACGATTTCAGTAAAGAACATTACGTCAGGTTCGCCTGCAACCAAGCCTTGATAACTGTTGGCTCCGTATGCGTCTTTATCGGCCTTCCAGTTCCAATCGTAAAGAGACATCATGTCATTGAGCTCATCTGCGGATACCGGATACTTGTAAGCTGCGGAGGCAGCGGCCGCTTCATAGGAAAGGGGATTGTCGAGATGTATTCCATCCGGAACGTACATTTCAAGCATGGGATGCCATGTGAACACCACCTGACAGTGTACATCCCCCTCTTGGCCGTTCCATATTAGGGAATCCCCTGTGATGCCTTCCTCTTCTTTTTCGAAATCGGCATCCCACTGTTGGTAAAGCGCTTGGATTTCCTCGGGACATTCAAACAATATCCCTGCAAGCTGCCATATCAAAGGCCAGTCGTTTTGCTCAAAGCGGAGAATATCCTCGGCGGTTTGCTCATTATACGCAAAGGTTATGCTGGCGGTCCTGTCATCCGGCGGCATGTAATAGCGCATGTTTATGGAGGCGTTAACCAAGCCATCTGCGCTTGTTATGCTGTGTATGGCAAAGGGATCGGGCTGAAGATTTGCAGGCTGTGTATCATCGTCCTGTATACTCCAGTTCAGGCCTGCCTTGTCCAGCGCCCATTGGAGTTCTACTATGTTTTCTGGGGGAAATGTGTAATCGGATTTGGGTGCAAATGGGTCGTCAACAATGACGTTATTCTCGATTGTGTAGGGACCGAATTTGTATGATAGTGCATCCATTCTGTCCCAGTCCGGGTTGGTGGCCAGCACCTGCGATTCCTCTCCGCTTAAGATAAAGGAGTATTCTTTGGGTGTAAGCTGAAGCAAATATCCGTCATACACCATGATGTAGTTATTCGTGAGCATATCTTCCGACAGATCCGGGCGTTCAAGAATACCAACTATGCCGTCGGATTCAGGGCTCACAAACTGTTCTTCGGATTTTGCAACGCATGCAGTGCACAGTAAAGCGAGGCATAGTATTAAGATGATGCCGCAGGATAGAATTTGATACAGATGCTTTTTCATGATGCGCTCCTTTTGTTGATGAACCGATAGAGATAGTAAACGCATATCATCAACAAGGCGCTTGTAAGGCAAAGGCCAATCATAGAAATATAGCCCGTAAACAGCGCTACAGCTCTTGAGCTGAGGCTGATTACGAATCCTACTATAAATCCCGTGATCAAACAACCCGGAAGCACACGGGAAAACCGTGGCTTTTCTGACTTTGCGGGTGGCTCTTTGGCGAATCTTGTTGTATATACAAGTGCGAAGGCAATAGATCTGGCTGCAAAAGAGATGGGCTCTACGGGGGGCATCTTGTAAAACAGGGTTATAGTCAGATGTGCTGCATACATTATTAAAGAGACGAAAACCAGGCTGTCAATGAACAGCAGCAGGTATTTTGCTGCCTTTCCGATGTTGAGTTTAAAAATATGGCTGTAAAACATATGGCCTCCTTTTTATATGTCATCTCTGTGGCTGCGCTTGCGTTTTTTCTTACTTCCAGTTCCACTGCCACCCGGCTAAGCCATGGACATATTCTGCAAATGCCACATACTCTTCCCGGATATTTCCTGAGATGCGGAATTTTTCCTTATCCTGAGGATAAATCTCAATAACACCGGCGCTTACAAACACTATGCTTGTACGAGTTCCGTCATTATAGTGTATTCCTATTTGATACTGCCAGCCCGGCGGTGACGGTCGTCTGGGACGAGTGACTACGCATTTATTCACCGGAATTTCATCCAACCGATTCAGCACGCCCTGCCCTTCTTCGTCTGTGAAATAGTATCTGTTTCCATTGAATACCGAAACTTCCTGCACGTTATCCAAAGATATCATCTGACTTATGGCCCTAAAGCGATGTAAGTAAGCGAATAACAGCAGCATAAGCGCCCCGATTGATATCAATATAATCAAATTCTTTTTGCTTTTAATATGCTTCATCACAGGGCTGCTCCTTTACTGACTACGGCTTCTTTTCGAAAATAATATTGCTGTAATCGATGCCGTCTTGCACATATATCGTCAGGAAGGTATCGTTCCATTCACCCACAGCGCACAGCGAGCCGTCAATGCTGTCCAGACTGCAATGCATCGGAGTGCCATCGGCCAAATAACCATCCCATTCCTCGCTGCCGGGAGTAGCAAAGCCATAATATGTGGTCCATATTTCCAAATTCTGTATAATAGTAATGTAGCGTTCCTGTGAATCGTGGAATACTGCATAATGAACAATTCCTGCGTATTCCGTTGCCAATTTAAGATAATCCTGCGTCATGCCGTCGGTGTAATCCGGACGATATATAACATAATCCGTATCTGCCTGAAGCTCATCGTAGGTTGAATATACCGTTTCACCTATATTTGGAGGAGCTGGTTTTGCCGGTATAACGGTTTTGCCAACTTCGGATAGGGGGGTTACAGTATAGCCGCCGTGGTGAAATTCCAATACAAAGTCATGAAGTTCACTTGCCATAGCCCGGCCGTATGGAGTAACGGTAAAGAATGATACCAGGGCCAGTATAATTGCAAGAGTGACTGCGAGTATGGGATGAGCTTTAAAGAATGAACGGCCATCGGAAGTGCTTTCGCTATGTGATGTATGGGCTTTTTTATGCATCAATAGGCCGTCAAAGGCTTCCCATACGCTGTCGGGCAGGTTTGAACGTTTTTTTGCGTTAAGTATTGTTTCTTCCAGCGTAGGAAAGCCGCCGCGTTCATCTATTATAGCCTGAGCCTGTGCGTGGCTTATGGCAAAACGCCCGTCCACAAGGTTAGGATAGTTGGCTATCAATTCTGCGAATTTGCGCTCGCGCATTTTTCGGACTCCTTTCTTATCATTTGCAATGGAACATTAGCGTCATCAGCCAGAAATCAGGGCCGGATTTTGCCAGAGAGCCTCGCAGGCGTTTGAACTTCTGAGCCAATGTGTTGGCAGGGACTCCTATTTTGCGCGCTACTTCCTGCAGCGGATAGCCATCCAGATACCTCATGCAGAAGGCCTCGGCAAGATCGGGCGGGTACTGGGCCAATCGCTTATTCAAGCCCAGCAAAAAGTCCACCGCTTCCATATCTTCAGAGTTATCAGATACTATTGATTCCAGGGAAGAATCTGTTGGGTCGACAACCACAAGGCGGCGTGCTTTGTTGGTGCTGCCGTAAAACAGATTGCGAAGGCATGTCCTGAAAAACGCCAAGGGGAAGCGAACCTCTTCCGCGTCATCATGCCGCTCTAAGATGATCACACATAGGTCGCTTACAAGATCCTCGGCGTCCTGCATACTGCCTGTCAGCTTCAGGGCATACAGCATCAGCTCGTTATGGTGTTTTCCAAAGTGTTTTATTAGTTCCGGCTTGTTCATCCCGATACACTTTCTTTGGCAGAAGAAAGCACTGCCAATTATTTTTGCAGAAATGGATATTACTCCACACTAATGAGAGAGAAAAGAGGGGTAAAATATGACAGCGAATGTTTAAAAATCGTAGTTTTTTATGACAAGAGAAAAATGCAAAACAAATATTATGTTGTGTTATACACATTTTAACATGAATTTAAAGCTGAAAATGTTGCCAAACTGTAACCATTTCAGCTTTATGACATGAAAATGCCCCGTTATTTTCAGGACGGGGCATTGTGTGTTTCTGTTATGATACCCGCCTTGCAAAGGCAAAGTGTTTGTTCCAGTAGGATGTATCGCAGCTGCGCTCGGTTACTTTGCCATTGGAAGAGGATGCGTCTATCATCTTGCTATCGCCGATGTAAATGCCGGCATGGTTTATTTCGGCGAAATCATTGCTGTGGAAGAACAATATATCGCCCGGCTGCAGGTCTGCCTTATCGGTTATTTTCTGCCAGCTTTCGTTATTGGAATATTTCTGGCAGCTTTGCTTTGTCAGCTTAACGCCTTCACTTGTCAGCACATAGTATACAAATCCGGCACTATCAAAGGTTTCGGGGCCGTATGCGTCTATTTCGTACTTCTTACCTATCAGCTGTTCAGCCCTGTCAACTATGGCGTTTGCACGGGCGGCGGATGAGGGGGTAGGCTCAGGTGCGGGCGTTAATACGGGTACATCAGCGAATGCATCACCAAACTTCACTGTATCCATCCACTTTTCGCAGTCAGTCTCAGTTTGCAGCAGCTTCCAGCCGCCGGTATCGCCCCTTACTGCATTGACAAAGCGGAAGCCCAGCACGATATTTTGGCTCTGGGTTTGTCCCCTATAATCCCACTGGGGAGTAAGATAAACAAAGTAGGTGGTATAGGCGGTATCCTCCCAGCCCGGCTCTGCAATATCCATAACGGAGGTCATCTTATCCATGCGATAAACCGGGGAATCTGTGCCGAAATAGGCCGTGTGGTCAAGCTGTATGAATTCCGTGACGGTTTCGAAGCGGCTTATTCGGGCAAACTGCAAGAATAAATCTTCCATCCTGCTGCTGTCGTTTATTGCATCTGCCGATGCCCTGTATACCAACAGCAGGGTTCGCCCTTCGTCCATCCTGTCAAACTGGTCCGGCGTCACGTTGTTTTCCGTCATTGTGCGGGTGCGCTTGGTATTGTTCAGATCTATGGAGACTTCATAATAGGATAAGTTTATCCGCTTTCCTGTTTCGCTGAAGGGAGCGCACACCCTTTCAGCATTCTGCCATTCGGGGTTTATCGCGTTAAGGGCGGGCGTGGGCTGCAGCGACACCGCTTCGACAGACTCCGCGTCGCTCAGCTTAGCTATCGTGTGCAGCAGCTCCCTTATTCCGCTGCCGCTGCTGCCGTATTCCTCAAGGGGCTTTGTAAGGCCTGCCCAGTGCTTTTCCGCATCCTCTCGAGAGATTACATCGCCAACGGCGGTGGCAAGGAGATGTTCATGCTCCTCGTCCAGATAGGTGTTGTATGTGATATAGTCGGAATTGCCAATGTCTATCTCATAGAGATTCGGAACGACGGCGAACAGCACTGCGGCGTACATGTGACAAAGGTCATTACTGCAATACTTATCGGGGGCCTCAACGGTATAACCTAAGTAGTCCATCACCGCCCCACCTGCACCTGCAAGGCGCAAGCCAACGGTTTGGAACAGTGCTTTGCTTTCTTCAAGCCAGCCCTGCCCCGGTATTGCGGCAAATCCCTTTTCGGCTATCTCATCCGCCAGCGGGTACAGCCTGAGTATGGCATCACGGAGGGCGGCTTTTTCATCCGCCAATCTCATATATGCCAGAATTTCATTCCTGTTGGCATCGTACCACTCCTGTCCGTTGGCATGATCGTAAACCAAGCCTATACCGGTAAGGGCGTTGAGCACCGCGGCCATTATCTGCCCTTCCAAACCTGTTTCGTAGCCCTTCTCAAACCTGGGCATAAAATGGCCCACTGCCCTGCGGCCCATGGCGCAAAGCTGACCGTATTCGCCCACATGCTCGTTGATGTAGTCAATACGGGCAGAGGACCCCTTGGGGCTTGAGGTTATGATGCCAAGGAGAGAGCCTACGTTTGTGGTATTATCCATTGAAATGGCTATCTGCTCATCTATAGCTTTCAGGCGCTCTGCGCGGCCAATGGAATCAGGCGAAAATTCAGCATATTTCTGCAAATCTTCGGGCCAGTTTTTTTTGATGGAGCTTGCGTATCCGTCGCCATCTTTTTCGGGCCATGTTACGCGAACAAACTCTATTTCTCCGTTTTCATTTTCCTTATAGTGCCAAATAACAGCACAGTTCAGTTCGCCATCCACAGACAATTCATCATTCAAAATTATATATTGACGATATGTGAAAATCAGATATACATCTATATTTCCCTCTTTGTCAAGACTTACAGCTACCACGTTATATGCCGCACCTGCCGCATCGTAGGGCTTCCCGTCAAAATATCTGTCATTTACAGTCAGCAGAATATTATCCCATATGCTTGTGGAAAGATCGTTGCCACTGAGGGTGCGGGGCAGGGCGTAAGCCTTGCTGCTGTTTGTCAGCGAGGAATATATGAGCAGGTCCATGTCGGAAAGGGTGTCGATGGGGTCGGGGATCGCCGGCGCATATTGCAGAGTATCGGGATAAACCTGCTCCTCCCCAAAGGCTTCGCCTATTTCCATGCTTTCTATGAGCCAGCCGTTGCCGTTCCATACCAAATTGGTGTAATATGCGGTGGTTATCCCTGCGCCGGGGTCATAATCGAGGATTTGGCGCAGCCGCAGCGCGGTTTTTTCGACGTCCTTTATTACTGTGCCGCCGCTTACCCAATGGGTGTTTTCGCCGTTTAAAGCAGAATATTTGCTCTGGTCATAGGTGATGGCGTCATTTGTAATGACGTTCTTTGCAAGCTCTGTGAGCTTGCTGTTTCCCATATGGTAAACGTATACGTTGGTTGCATCATAGTTGCTGCCGCCTGCCCATAGCATAAGGGCAATGTCGGTTCTGTTGTCAGAGTCGAAGTCAGCGGTGTGGTATTCTGCATTCTGCCACCAGCCGGGGATTTCCCGGGTTATTGTTTCCCCGCTGCCAAGTTCGACCGTTAAGGTGGCCTTTGCGTTTTCAGGGTCGAAGTTTTTATCGGATGTATTATCTGTATCGACGATGATGGTATCTTCAATGCCGTCGCCGTCTATATCGATAAGGGGCTCTGTTTGGGTGTCAACAGCCTCAAACTCGGGGGGTTCTTCCACCCCAACAGGCGCGCTCTGGCACGCCGTGGTGAAGCAGCCAACCAGCATTATTGCCGCAAGCATCAGCGCCGCAGCCCTGCCAAGGAAGGTGGTGCGCTCCCGCATGAACGTACCCTTCATGCGGCGCTTTGCCATGCGGCGGGAGCTTGCCTGGCTCATGCCCAGCTGGGGGCGGGTGGCGTAGGAGAACAGCTCCAAAATGGCTGTGAGATAGCCCCGCTTCTGTTCCTTGCCTACGAATGCGATAACATCAGCGTCGCAGGCGGTCTCCATATCGGCACGCATCTCGGCAAAGCCGATGTGCACCGCAGGATTGAACCAATACAGTATACGCAACACGTTCAAGAGCACGGTCATATAGTGATCATACCGCTTTTTGTGTGTCAGCTCGTGGAGAAAAGCATAGCGAAGTTTATCCTCGTCCCCGTCCATGGAGGCGGGGAGCAGCAGCACAGGGTATGTGAAGAAGGCTATGCCGGGGGATATGGCTCTGTCCACCGCCCACATGGTGAGGGGCTTTACATTGAGGGCAGCACAACATTCGTCATATATGGCGTATACTCGGGGAGACACGGAGGTGGTGTGCCGCTGCATATCCTCGTAAAAACGCAGCTTTACTATCATCATCCATATGCTGAATATCATTGCTCCCGCTGCCCATACCCAGAAGGCCACAAGGCGCCAGTTGATATCATGGGCAGGTTCGATTTCTTCGGGAACTGCCGAAGGTGCACTTTCGGGCATCTTCTGTGGGATGGCGGGAGAGCTCTCCTCGGGAGTCCATGTGTTATCAATTTGTACATCGGTGGCAGGCTTAATTATCACAGGAGCAGCATCTATCACAGGGGCTTCTATTTCAAAAACACTTTCCTGCTGTACCACAGGGGCGGGGCGCTCCGGCAGTATGTTTTCAATATAGAAGCCGCTTTCGATGGTGACGGGCAGCATCAGCCGCAGCACCAGCAGCAGCCACATTGCATACTGCACTTTGGGGGAAATGCGCTTTTTGAACACCGCCCGAAACAGCAGCATGAAGGCCGTGATTACGGCGGAATAGAGGCTGACCTCTATGAGAATATCAACTATCCTTTCCATCCTGCTCCTCCTTGAGCATCCGCTCCAGCATTTCCATAAGCTCCAGCCTGTCGCCCTTGGAAAGGTCTCCCTCCCGCACCATGCTTGTTACCATCAGGCCCAGTGAGCGGGATTCCATCCTGCCGAGGATTGCGCGGCTTTCCTTGGCGATGCACTCCTCACGGGATACGGCGGGAGAGTAGAACTTGTCCCGGCCACGCTTTACGGAAGAGACGTAGCCCTTCTTTTCCAGCACGTTTACATATGATTGATAGGTCTTGTAGTTCCAGTTGGCACGCTCGCCTATGCGGGCGATGGTCTCGCCAAGGGTGGCGGGGCTTTCTGCCCACAGAGCTTCCATCACGATCCATTCATTGGGATTGAGTGTGTCCTTCATATTCAAAACCTCCATTAGCAGCATTATCAAGCTTGTGCTTATAAATATAATCTATATTTGACATACCGTCAACGCTAATGGAGCATCGTTTACATTTCGTTCATGGGTAAAAGAAAAACAGCGCAAGGCCGTTAAGGTTTGCGCAGTAATGTCTTTGGAGGAATATCTGAGCTATCCAAACAATAACTCAAAGTAACTTTCTTAATTACTTTGTTATTATCGGCAGCAGCCCCCTATGTTTACATAATAATATTCCATTATCATCATACCGGCGCTTGCGGATATCATACGGGATGCTGCCTAACTTTTTTCGACAAAAAAGAAAAATTTTTTGATAACATGGACAATGCTTTTCTAAAGATGTAAAATATATAGGTCAACAATAATACTTATAACAAATAATTAACGTCCGACCAATATTATCAATATCAAACCAAAGAGAGAATCCATATGAAAAAGCATTTCTTTACTTCATTGCTTTGTGTGCTTCTGTGTGTAGGATGTCTTCTGGGCTGCAGCGCCGATCATGTTGCGCAGGGAGCGGCAAAGACGGACGACCAGACTATCAGCATCTATCTATGGGACATCTCGCTCTGCGGCAGGCTGTCCAAGCTGCTGCGGGAGGCGTTTCCTGATTTGGATTTTGATTTTGTCGTGGGTCACAATAACATTGATTTCTATGCCTATCTCCATGAGCGGGGTGCGCTGCCCGATATCATAACCTGCCGGCGGTTCTCGCTCAACGACGCGGCGGCGATTAACAACGAGATACTTGACCTGAGCGAGACAGATCTGGCCGGCTCCTTCTATACCGTTTACCTTGAAAGCAACCGTTTTACCGACGGCACAGTCAGATGGCTGCCTATGTGCGGCGAACTGGACGGTATCATCGCCAATACGGCTATCTTTGGGGAATGTGGGCTGGAGCTGCCTTCCAACTATACTGAGTTCGTCCAATGCTGCGACGTACTGGAAGCCAACGGCTACCGGTGCTTTGTCACCGACTATGACTATGATTATACCAATCTCGAAATCATGCAGGGCTGCGCCATCCCCGATCTGATGCGCCTGGAGGGCACGCTTTGGCGCAGGCAATATGAGAGCGCCGGCGTAGATGAGGTGACATTTCTGGACAACCAGATTTGGCCCGAAGTCTTTACGCGGTTTGAACGGTTTCTGAAAGACACCCATGCAGAACCGGAGGACGCCCATATGTCTTTTTCAGAGGCCACGGGGCTGTTTCGGGAAGGGAAAGCCGCCATGCTTAGGGGTACCGGCGGCGATCTCATCTACGGCTCGGAGAGTCTTGGCATGCAGCTTGCTTTTCTTCCGTATTTTGGAGATACCGAATCGGACAACTGGATACTGACCTATCCGAATTTCCAGCTGGCCGTAAACAAGCATGTTGCGGAGAACGAGGAAAAGTATAAAAATGTTATGGCGGTATTGGATAAAATCTTCAGTCAGGAAGGTCAATCCGCCATTTCGGGAAGCGGCGTGGTCGTGTCCTATCGAAAGGGCGTGGACTTTGTGCTGCCGGAGCCATTCGACAACATTCGTTCCTGTATCCAGCGCAACCATCTTTATCAGCGCCTGGCGTCCAACGAGTTTTTCTCCATCTCTCAAATGGTCGGCCAGAAAATGGTGGCCGGCGAGTATACGGCAGAAGACGCTTATGCGGCGTTCAATGCACAGCTTGGCGCTCCTGCGGGCGAGGTGGATACGGAAGTCGTCGCCAGTATAGATACACATTATGCGTATCGGTTCGATGAGGAATGGGGAGGCAGCCGTGCCGTCTCCGCCGTAGCCAACACCCTGTGCCGGGAAGTGCGGGCAGACGCCCTTATCGGGTTTGGCTTGCTGCTCTCCTCCGATGTTTTCGTAGGCGAGTACACTTGGCAGCAGCTCTGCTGGCTGATATCCAGCAAGGGCGTGACCGCCTATGAGCTGGAGGCTACCGGTGCCGAGATTCGGGAAATTCTCAAATGGGCCATGGAGCCGGCGGAGGATGGCTCCAGCCAAATCTCCGATTTGAGCCTGGTGCCTGTGATGAGCCATATGGAATATACCATGAATGACAACGGGGACGGCTCTTTCTCCCTCGGTAACGTAACGGTCAACGGAGAGCCGCTTGCAGACGACTCCGTATACCATGTGATGGTATGGGGTTCTCTCGGCTTCCAGGTAAACCGGGCCTTCCCCGAGGCGCCAGGTTCCCGCCTTATACCTCTGGAAAAACCCGTTGCCAATATTCTGCAGGAAGCCCTCTCCCACGGCGGGCTCTCTAAACCCACACCGTATGCGGTGCTGGGATGACCGGCAATGCGGCCCGTACAGCACGCCGGCGCAACATCGTCGGCGAAACGGAAAAGAAAGGGTATCGCACCTATAAAAAAACGGCGTGACGCCGCTGCGGTCCTTGTGGTCTGCCTGATAGCGATAGCCGGGATAGGACTGCCATATCTGAACTTTGTATCACAGATGATACGCGAAGAAAGCGTCAGCCATCTGAACGAGATCTATACCCAGGTCAACAGCGCCTTTTCCAATCTGATACAGACCAATTTTAACATCATGAATAGCTGGCGCCCTTATCTGGGAAATAGAATGCAGGAGGGCTGTGCGGAGGAAGTATGCTCCTACCTGCAGGAGGAAAAAAAGACATGGGGATTTACTGAATGCTTTTTTATTTCCAGGGATGGTAATTATAAGACGCCAAGCGGTGAAACCGGCTATATCGACTTTCAGGATAAACTCTCAGACTTGATTCTATATGGCAAGAGCGTAATCGTAGACGCCACTCTGCCCGGCAGCGCCAACTTAACCGTGTTTGCCGTGCCCGCAGAGCCAAATGTCTACGATGGTTTTTCCTATGTTGCGCTGGCCATGAGCTTCAATAACAGCGATATGATATCCACGCTGGATACCGACTCTTTTAACGGCAAATCCAGCAGCTATGTGGTCTATTCCGACGGTCGCGTACTGATTCATAACGCCGCCGACACCGAGCAAGTCTCCTGGAACTTCTTTCATTGGCTGAGAATACATTCCACAATGAGCGATAGGGAGATTGATGATTTGAAGGCAGTCTTTGCCCGAGGGGGCTCCGGCACAATTGCCTGCCAGATGGATAACGGGGCGTATTATCTCAACTATCAACCGGTTGGCACGCAAGGCTGGATGGTACTCGGACTCGTGCCGCAAAAAGTGGTAAACGCAAGTATGAACAGGCTCCAAAGGCTTACCTTGGGCGCTGTGGTGGCGCTGGCAGGGCTGATCCTTGGGAGCACTATTTATTTTCTGGTGGCGCGCAACCGTCAAATCCTGTATAAAAAAGATCTGGAGATCCAGTATCGTGAGCAGCTGTTCAGCATCCTGTCCAGCAACGTAAACGATATTTTTATCATGCTCAATCCCGAGGGGATGCAGATCGAATACATAAGCCCAAACATTGAGCCGCTGGCGGGAATATCTCCGGAAGCGGCCAAACGGGATACCCGGGTATTTGAATCGTTCGGGATACAGAGTTCCGGACGCCTCGACACATTCCTTTCCGAAATCCCAATGGGAGAATGTCTGGAGATGGAGCGGGAATATGTCCACGGCAAAACGGGAGACCGCCGCTGGTTCCGTATCCGCGTTTATCATACATCCATTCAGGAGTCGGAAAAATTTGTTTTTGAGTTTTCCGACCGCACGCAAGAAAAACAAATGACGCAAAACCTCCGGCAGGCATTGGAGGATTCCCGTACTGCCAATCGCGCAAAGAGTACTTTTCTTTCCAATATAAGCCATGACATTCGTACGCCGATCAACGCTATCACCGGGCTCTCCGCTCTATTGGCGCGCGATGCCGACAAGCCTGGCAAAGTGAGGGAACATACCCGCAAGATCGCTTCCTCCGGACAGCATCTTCTCAGCCTGATTAGCGACGTGCTCGATATGTCCATGATAGAAAGCGGCAATACCAGCCTGAACATTAACGCATTTATCTTTCCAGAGCTGATCCGTCGCGTGCTGGACATCATTCAGCCCCAGCTTCACGCCAAGGGGCACAAGCTGACCGTCCGCATATCCGATGATGTGCCGGAACGGCTTCAGGGCGATATGGAACGGATCAGCCAGATTCTGCTGAATCTGTTGACCAACGCTATAAAATATACGCCGCCGAACGGATGTATTGTGTTTTCTGTGCGGCGGCTTTCTTCCGGCGCCAGGAATACTGTGCGCTTGGAATTCATTGTAAGCGACAACGGTATCGGCATGGACCCCGATTTTGCAGAGCGTGTATTTGATATGTTCGCCCGAGAATCGAGCGGCTCTGCCAGCCAACCGCAAGGCACCGGCCTTGGAATGGCCATTACAAAAAGTCTCGTGAGCCTGATGGGCGGAACCATCTCCGTAGACAGCGTTAAGGGCACAGGCACTACATTTTGCGTTGAGCTTCCCCTGATAATAGCGGATGAAGCCCATGACGCCCGCTTCTGGCAGACGCACGGTATCAGCCGCCTGCTGGCAGTGAGCGGCAGCGAGACCGTCTGCCGGCAGATTCAGAGTGCGATGGCTGAAGTGGGTATTGAGGTAACTTATGTTGCCGATGGAGCGCAGGCTGTGGATACCGCGGTGTATGCGCAAGCATGTCAGCAGGGTTTTCATGTGGTGCTGCTGGATATGGAGACTTGCGGCCCGGGCGACACAGAGGACGCTCAGCTCATTCGGAATGTGGTGGGGCCGGAAATACCCATCCTGCTGCTGACCGACCGCGGCATTAACAAGCCGCCCCTTATAGCCGGAGAAGCCGGACTGTACGCGTTTATTCCAAAGCCGTTTTTCGCTTATACCCTTCAGCAGAGCCTGGAGCGACTGCTGCATACGGATGTGTCCGGAGCAAGCCCTCAGGAGCGTACGCCGCTGGATGGACTGCGCTTCCTGATCGTGGAGGATAACGATCTGAACGCTGAAATTCTCAGCGAGCTGCTGCAGGATATGGAAGGCGTCCGCTGCAGCCGCGCAACCAATGGCCGGGACGCCGTCGCCATGTTTGAGCGTTCGGAGCCGGGCTGCTATGACGTGATCCTCATGGATGTACAGATGCCTGGCATGAACGGCTATGAGGCGACAAGAACCATTCGCGCAGGCAATCATCCAGACGCAGATACCATTCCAATTATTGCAATGACGGCCAGCGTTTTCTCCGAGGATGTTCAGGAAGCGATGGATGCGGGTATGAACGCATATATTCCCAAGCCGGTTGATATGGATATCCTTTGTCAAACCATCTGCTCTCTTTTGAAGCGCTAGCCAGAGAGCCGATATTGCTACCATATACCTGCCTGTGCCGCCGCAGCAATAAAACTATTTCCGTCCGGCGGCGCGGGGTAGCGCTATGGTAGCGCATCCCGTGATATAATGTAAAAAATGAAAGAATAAAAGCAAATTCTGAAGATTATGAGGCTTTTCACAATAAAAACACCGCTTGTAAATGATAACCGGCTATATACGTCCTTTACCTAGCGATCTGCTTTTTGGAGCGTTAACCAGATAGTTACAATGCCGATGATTTGCTTATGCTGCCGCGGAAAGGAGGTCACGTTTGACAGGGATGGTCGGCTTCGTCTCAGGGTAGCTTTATGGTAGTGCTTTACATAATACAATGTAAAATAATAATTAATACAGATTCTAAAAACTATGAGGCATGGCACCATGAAAACGCTGCTTGTAGATGATAACCGGCTGTCGCTGGACATACTGCATGAAATCTGTGGGGCATCTCCCTTTGCTGAGATTGTCGGAGAGTTTACCGATCCGATGGAAGCGCTGGATTTTGCAGGAAAGAACGCCGTCGAGTTTGCCCTGTTGGATGTGGAAATGCCCAAAATGAACGGCATTGATCTGGGGAAAAAGTTTCGCGAGCTTTATCCGAAAATAGTTCTGATCTATGTTACCGGCCATGAAAACGCCTATATCGACGCCATGCGAATTAAGGCGGATTATTATGTCTGCAAACCCTTCGACCGGGAGGACATTCTGGAGGCAATCGAAAGGGCGCAGCTGCTTTCGGCGCGCCAGTTCAAACAGACTATGATACGTACTTTCGGTCGTTTCGATGTGTTTGCTAAGGCGACGCCCGTCCACTTCCCCAACGCAAAATCCAAGGAACTCCTCGCGCTTTGCGTGGACAAGCGCGGCTGCGGTGTTACCATGGAGGAAGCAATCGAGCTGCTATGGCCGGATAAGCCCTATGACGAAAAGGCAAAGAAGAGATACCGCAAGGCCGTTATGATGCTGCACCATACATTGGACATACACGGCATACCGGATATTTTCGTCAGTAAGCGCGGACAGTGCTACATCCGGCCGGAAAAGGTCCTGTGCGATTATTACGACTACCTGAAGAATCCCGGCGCGCAGCCACCGGAGGAATATATGTTCCAATATTCCTGGGCGGAGGAAACCCTGGCGTCTCTCTCATTTTCTCACGCGCGCTGGGACGATTTTTCCGCAAAATAAGGGTATCCGCATTATGCGCCTGGGCCGGATAAACGCGGGCCTTGCGCCCTGAACGGCAATAAACCGCAGACGCCCATCTTATTACGTATGAATGAAACAAAAATATATCAGGGGGATAAATATGGAATTAAACAACAACGCGGCCATTCTTGAGGAACAGCTCATAATTGAGCAGACCCTTTGGGAACTCGGCGTACCGCCTCATTTAAAGGGGTTCTACTATCTGCATGATGCGATCAGCATCGTACTCGAAACAGAAGGAAAGGTAAGCAATAAATCCATTTATACTGCGCTTGCGGAACAGCATCACGTCAATAAGTCCATGATTGAGCGTTCCATTCGACACGCTATCCGTGTCACATTTGAACGCAGCGTTTCCAGCCAGAAAGCAGAGTGGTTCGGCCATTTTGTAGATTTGCGATATGATCGCCCCACAAGCTCGGTCTTTATTGCCGTTGTTGCGGCGCAGACCCGTCATAAAATCATGAAGACCGGCAGGCAAAACGGCGTCTCCGGTATGCAGCCTTCATTTGGAAGAGTCTCGTGATTCTGCCAAACATCGACCGGTAAAGGCAGATGAGGATGTAAAGCGGCAAGCCACAGACCATAGCGTCCCGTCACCTGTTGGGTTCGGGTTGTCCTTCAATAGAGGCCTGTAGGGAATGAATGGCGGAAACCGTTCGCACATATTCTGTTTGAGTCTGCAAAAGCAGAAAAGGTAAATCCGCAGATTGAGCATTGTGCAGCGCGCGTTCCAAGGTCTCGCTCACCGTACCAAGATTTACAAGTCCCAATAGCCTGCTGGTTCCTTTGAGCGAATGGGCTGCGCGCAGAGCGACTTCTGTATCCTGCTGTTCCAAGGCGGCGCGGAGATCGGAAAAGCTGGTATCCGCTAAAAATTTGAACAGATACTTCTCCAGCCGCGCTTCTGTTCCAAACCGCTTCAGCGCGTCAGCATAGTCTCCGTGAAGCAGCGCATAGAATTCTTTTAACACTATTCTTCACTTCCTTTTTATAATCAGACAGCCCAGCGGAATTTGACGTTAAGCTGCCTCAAATCCTGCTCAGGTGCGTCGAATTCAGTGATAATTAAAAACCCGTTCAACGTAATGATCGATCCGTTATAAATCATCTTGATTGTAAGCAGTTTTGGCTTGCGGTTCCTGCTGCGCGATATGTTTTTGATGCGGAGTGATGGAAGAGAGAA
Organism: Clostridia bacterium; assembly: GCA_016292635.1. Classification (GTDB taxonomy): domain Bacteria; phylum Bacillota; class Clostridia; order Christensenellales; family CAG-138; genus SFEL01. The sequence goes on along the minus strand of JAEDIC010000001.1, from coordinate 86,874 downwards.
AATACCGGCCAACCGGTTGATGGCGATCTTCCGTTCTTCACATAGAATCGGAATTCTGTTTCTTACAGCGGTGATGGTATCCATTAAAATATCTTTATATTATTAGAATAAAACATACTATCTTAAAAAGCAAGTGATGGCATACAGCCGATCAGCGCGTAATTATGCCTGCCTTTGACCTTATTTGCCCACGCCGCCCTTTTTGTCAGCGAGGGGGATTACTACGCAACCCAACGCAACCCAAAGCTTTCTCCGGGTTTGGATACGCTTTTTGTGTGAAAGCAAAAACAGCATTTTATCGTAAGCATGGCCCAGGGAAAAAGGGATGGGTATTTTCAACCCATCCCTTTATCATGGCAGTCTTATTATTCAACAGTGACGGACTTTGCAAGATTCTTTGGTTTGTCAATGTCACAGCCGTTTTCTTTGGCAACATAATATGCGAGCATCTGCAGCGGAACGATTTCCACGGCTGCCTGAAAAAGCGGATCCACCGGCGGAATATGAATGATATCGTCGGCATGAGCCGATATGGCACGGTTGCCACTGAGGGAAAGGGCAAGAACCTGCGCGCCTCGTGCCTTAACCTCCACAATATTGTTCATGGTTTTCTCAGCAACGTCACGATTACAGCATAGGGCAATTACGGGCTGGCCTTCGTCTATCAATGCGATGGTTCCGTGTTTCAGTTCGCCCGCCGCGTAAGCTTCCGCATGAATATAGGATATCTCCTTCATCTTCAGCGCGCCTTCCAGCGCTACCGCATAGTCTGTATTGCGCCCAATAAAAAACATGGAGTGATTGCTATGATACTTTGCCGCAAGCTGCGGTATGGCTGCGCACATATCCAATGCCTGCTGAATCTTCTTCGGCAGCTCCCGAAGATGGTCAACAAGCGTCTGATAGTCTTCGTCGGAGAGATAGCCCATCGTTTTTGCGGCGCTTACGCAAAACAGATAGAGCACGGAAAGCTGCGTTGTATAGCCTTTGGTGGTGGCAACCGCAATTTCGGGGCCTGCCCAAGTATAGAGCGTATGGTCTGCGAGCTTTGCAATGGTACTGCCTACAACATTTACGATTGCAAGGGTTTGTGCGCCGCGCCTTTTGCACTCTTTCATGGCGGCGATTGTGTCCGCGGTTTCACCGGATTGGGATAAGACGATTAAAAGGGTTCTCCGATCGATTTGAGGATCCGCATATCGCAATTCGCTTGCCAACTGTACATCCACAGGAATTTTGCAAAGCTTCTCGATCGTGTACTTTGCCGCGCATCCGGCATAGTAGGCAGATCCGCAGGCTGTTATGACGATTTTCCGGATGCGGCTCAATTGCTTTGCGGATAAATCAAAACCGTCCAATACAATTTGATTCTCCTGCATTCTGGCTGCCAGAGCCGCTTTTACAGCACGAGGCTGTTCCATGATCTCTTTCAGCATGAAGTGCTCATATCCGCCCTTTTCCGCAGCTTCCACACTCCAGGTGATTCGGTTGATGGGCTTTTGTATCGCTGCGCCTGTGCAGTCATATACCGTAATACTTTCAGATGTCAGCTCGGCAAACTCCCCGTCATCCAAATACAGTACGTTTCGGGTGTGAGCAACAAGCGCTGTCACATCGGAAGAAAAATAGTTTTCGCCAACACCAATTCCCAAAATCAGGGGACTTGCTTCCCGTGCTACAATGATTTTTCCGGGACATTCCGAGCAAAGAACCCCCAAGGCATAGGATCCTTCCAGGCGCGAAACTGCTTTCATAACAGCTTCCCGGAAATCACCGCTATAATACATTTCCACTAAGTGGACGATGACCTCCGTGTCGGTCTCGCTTTTGAAGGCATAGCCCTTCGCGTGGAGTTCTTCTCGCAGCGCCATATAGTTCTCAATAATACCGTTATGAACGACGGAAAAACGTCCGTCACAGCTCATATGGGGATGCGCGTTTGCGTCTGTTGGCGCACCGTGCGTTGCCCAACGTGTGTGCCCAATACCTGAATAACCGGGGATATTATTTCCGTTATCCGTTTTTTCGCACAGATTGGCGATTCTTCCGCTTACTTTGGAAAGGGTGATGACCCCGCTGTTTTCCACAGCAATGCCGGCAGAATCATATCCGCGGTATTCCAGTTTTTTTAATCCTTCCAATAGGATGGGAGCGGCATTCTGCTTCCCCGTGAATCCAACAATTCCGCACATAGTTCCTCCTTTTTATCGTTTGACGCAGGCGTCGCGTTGGTGACCTGACGACGCATATACAACATGGCGGCCGAGCGCCTTTTTTAATATATTCCGTATGGGATTTTGCCTGTGGGGGCAGATCGTCCCATGTGGGTGCCGTGAAAAAGCCGTCTTTCCGTATATCGCTCAAAAGAGCGTTATTTTACGCCAAACAGCAGATCGCCGTAAGTTGGGAACGGCCAATAAGCCTCGGCGGTCAGCGTCTCCGCTTCATCGGAAGCCGCGCGCAGCTCGCCCATCTTCGGAAGGATATCATCGCGAATCCAGGCGGCCTCCCGGGCAAGATCACCCATGGTGTCCAATTTAATCATGGAAGCTTCCAATAGGTCGGTTCTGCCGTCGATGGCTTCGTTCAGGCGGGAGAGGCGCATAATCAGCTTCTGTTCGTAGTTGCGCGGAATTTCCGCGTCGAGCGCCTTCTTTGCGCCGGCAACCGAAACCAGGTCGGCCACATAGGAAGCAACTGCGGGGAGAATCTCTTTCCGAACCATATCGATCATGGTCAAGGCTTCAATACGCACGATCTTGCAATAGTTTTCCAGAAGGATCTCATAGCGGGAACGCAGCTCTGATTCCGTATACACCCCGTGGGAAAGAAGCATTTCCATGTTTTCTTTTTCGATCAGCATGGGTATGGCATCCGGTGTAGTGCGCAGGTTCAGGAGCCCGCGGGTTTCGGTTGCTTCCCTGATCCACGCATCATCATAGCCGTTGCCGTTGAAGATAATCCGTTCATGTTCCCGAATGGTCCGCTTGATAAGCTCATGCAGCGCAGCGTTGAAATCGGAAGCCGCTTCCAGCTCCTCAGCAAATACTCTGAGCGATTCCGCAACCGCGGTGTTCAGCATAATGTTGGCGCAGGCAATGGAATTTGCGGAACCCAACATACGGAACTCAAATTTGTTGCCCGTATACGCAAAGGGCGAGGTACGGTTGCGGTCCGTATTGTCGCGGGTAAATCTCGGCAAAGCGTCAACGCCCAGCTTGATCTTTCTCTTTTCGATGCCGTTATATGGCGAATCCGTTTTGATGGAATCCAAAATGGCGGTCAGTTCGTCGCCCAGGAAGATGGAGATTACCGCAGGCGGCGCCTCATTTGCGCCAAGCCGATGATCGTTTCCCGCAGTAGCTACTGCGGCGCGCAGAAGCCCCTGATAATCATCCACCGCTTTGATAACGGCAACCAAAAACAGAAGGAACTGGGCGTTTTCATGGGGCGTGTCACCGGGCGCGAGAAGGTTTACGCCGGTATCGGTAGAAATTGACCAGTTGTTATGCTTGCCGCTGCCGTTGACCCCGGCAAAGGGTTTCTCATGCAGAAGACAAACCATACCGTGTTTCGCGGCAACCTTCTGCATAATCTCCATGGTCAGCTGGTTTTGATCGGTGGCGATATTGGCGGTGGTGTAGATTGGTGCAAGCTCATGCTGCGCGGGAGCCACTTCGTTGTGCTCGGTTTTGGCGAGAATGCCAAGCTTCCACAGTTCGGTGTTAAGTTCCTCCATGAAGGCAGCAACGCGAGGCTTGATTGTTCCGAAGTAGTGATCGTCAAGCTCCTGACCTTTGGGCGGCTTCGCGCCAAAAAGCGTTCGACCGGTGTACATCAGATCTTTACGCCTGTTGTACATGGACTGATCTACAAGGAAATATTCCTGTTCAGCGCCGACAGATGGGCATACCCGTTTTACATCGCTGTTGCCAAACAGCCTTAGAACGCGAAGCGTTTGTTTGTTCAGCGCTTCCATGCTTCGAAGCAAAGGGGTCTTTTTATCCAGCGCCTCACCGCCATAAGAACAGAAAGCCGTTGGAATACAAAGCGTCTTATCCTTGATAAAGGCATAACTTGTGGGATCCCATGCAGTATATCCGCGGGCCTCAAAGGTGGCCCGTAAACCGCCCGATGGAAATGAGGATGCGTCGGGCTCACCTTTGATGAGCTCCTTTCCGGAGAACTCCATGATGACCCGTCCGTCGGGTGCGGGAGAGATAAAGCTTTCGTGCTTTTCGGCGGTTACGCCGGTCAGCGGCTGGAACCAGTGGGTAAAATGCGTAGCCCCATTCTCGACCGCCCAGTCTTTCATTGCAACAGCCACGGCATTGGCAACCGAAAGATCAAGCTTTGTGCCCTTCTGCGCGGTTTGCTTCAGAGAGTGATATACCTCCGCAGACAAACGCGCTTTCATAACGCGGCTGTCAAAAACCATACTGCCAAAGTAATCCGGTACAGTCGTCATAGCTCTTACTTCCTTTCCAAGCGAATAAAAAGAGACATTGGCGCTAAAGAGAAACTCCTCCGAGACGCCAATGTCTCTTAATGTCGCTCACTATACACGAAATTCAGGGTTATGTCAACAAAAAATCCATAATTTTATTTGTTCAAGGCGAAAAGGACGCCGGAAAAACGGCTCCGTATCGAGATTGGACGTTAACCTTATAAAGGTGTGGAAACATGGAATCAGGAAAATGACGGGCGGCATGGGCGTCAATTCTATGGCAGGGTTGAGGAGGGAATGGGCTGATGCTGCGCGGCATCGGGATGACGGATAAGGAGCTAAGCATTTTCGGGATATGGTATGCAGGCGAATAGTGCTCTATGGAAATTTGCAGGAAGGTGTAATATAATATTTCATATTGATGCATCCCACATGGCTTTCCCGAAATGAGAAGCCCATCGCGAGCGATTTCCCCTGTACCGGAAGGCACGGCGGGCGTCTGTACCTTCGCTTGGATTGCAGGAGCTTGCTTCTTCTAAACCAGGTAACCGCGCGTCCCGCTGCTCCAACGGAGCTATTGGAAATTGAAGGGGATCTGAGAACCTTCTGCGATTTATTTCAGCGCAATCCTGCTGAAATCATGCAAGGGCCTTTTACCGTTATTACACCGGACAGTAAGAATCCGTATCAACAAATGTATGTTATGAATTAAAGAAAGCAGGTGACGCCATGAAGTACACGCCGGAGGAAGTGACGCAGTTTGTGCAAGAGGAAGAGATTAAATTCATTCGGCTTGCGTTCTGTGATGTCTACGGAAAGCAGCATAACGTGGCTATTATGCCCAGCGAGCTGAAAAGGGCTTTTGAGTTCGGAATCGCTATCGACGCGTCGGCAATTTGCGGGTTTGGCGGAGAGGTTCGGTCTGATTTGCTGCTTCACCCTGACGCATCTACGCTGATCCAGCTTCCGTGGCGACCCGAGCAGGGAAAAGTAGTTCGTATGTTTTGCGACATATCCTATCCGGATGGTACGGTTTTTGAAGGGGATACCCGCAGCATTCTGAAGAAGGCGATTTCAGCTGCCGAAAGCAAGGGGTATTCCTTTGCCTTTGGCGCGGAAATGGAATTCTATCTGTTCAAGATAAACGAACAGGGGGAGCCCACAAAGGTGCCCTACGATAGAGCCGGTTATATGGATATAGTGCCCGAGGACAAGGGCGAGAATATTCGCCGGGAAATCTGCATGATGCTGGAGCAGATGGGAATTCAGCCCGAAAGCTCTCACCATGAAAGCGGACCCGGGCAGAACGAAATTGACTTTCGCTACTCTGATCCCCTTACGGCAGCAGATAACGCCGTTACCTTCCATGGGGTAGTTAAAACGGTTGCTGCGCAAAACGGGCTTTGTGCTGATTTTTCTCCAAAGCCGCTGCCGGATTGTGACGGAAACGGTATGCATATCAACATTTCGGCAAAGGGGCGAGGAAAGGCCGATCTCATGCCCTATGTGATTGCCGGAATTTTGGAAAAGATCGGGGATATGACGGTGTTTCTGAACCCCTGCGAGGAATCGTATCGGCGTCTTGGACACGACAAAGCCCCAAGCTATATTACTTGGTCTGCCGAGAATCGATCGCAGCTGATTCGGATTCCCGCTGCGGTTGGGGAATATCGGCGGGCGGAGCTTCGCTCTGCCGATCCAATGGCAAATCCGTATCTTGCGTACGCGCTTTTGATCTATGCCGGCCTTTACGGCATTGAAAAGAAATTGTCGCTGCCGCCTTCGGCAGATTTCAACCTCTATACTGCGTCTGCGGAGGTTTTGGCAGATTATCGAAAGATTCCCGGCTCGCTGTATGAGGCGGCCGCCGCCGCAAACGCAAGCGAGTTTATAAGAGAACGGCTGCCGCAATCCGTGATTTCCGCCTATACCCGCGGATAAAGGATGCAACAAATTTCTCGGAAGGGAGGGAGGCCTTTGGTCTTTCAGGAACGCACCTATAGTGTGTTAATCGTTACCGCTACAGACAGTTTTTCCAACAATATTATGCCGTTGCTTCCCCCCACCGACTACTGGCCGATCTCCACGGCGCACAGCGTCAGCGAAGCACGGCGCATAATTGCAGGCAACGGATTTGATATCGTAATCATCAACGCGCCGCTGCCGGACGACTTTGGGATGCGGCTCGCTATTGATATCTGCAGCAGCAGCGGAGCAGGCGTTCTGTTACTCGTAAAGAACGACCTTTTCAATGATATCTATGTTAAGGTTGTTGGATACGGCGTTATCACTCTGTCAAAGCCCACCAATATGCAGATGATCGCGCAGAACTTGCGTATTTTGTGCGCAACACGGGAGCGTATGCGCCAAATGGAAGCAAAGCAGGCAACCGTGGAGGAAAAAATTGAAGAGATCCGCCTGATTAACAGAGCAAAGTGGTTGTTGATCGAATGCCTGAGCATGACAGAGCCCGATGCCCATCGGTATATCGAAAAGCAGGCAATGGATCTGCGCGTCTCAAAGCGTGAGGTTGCCGAAAATATCATCAAAACATATAAATAATACAATAATTGCAGCATAAAGATAAAAATGCCCGCCAAAGTCATTTCCAATTTCGATGGGCAGCGTTGGCTATGGCCGCTTAATCGTTTTTTGATACTTGAGAATATCGCCGGCTTCGCAGTCAAGTACCTCACAGATAGCAGCGAGGGCAGAAAAGCATGCGGATGACGGAACTGCCGGATAAACGAAGCGGATATTTTACCGGCAGCGTTCTGGTTGACAAATCGTGTTTCTTTGGAGTATGATTCTATCGTTGAACAAAGGCGTTCATTTGGGAGCAGGTGTCCCCGGATGAACGCCTTCTTTGTATTTTAAGGAGGCAAAAACGTGGGAAAGTTCATATTTGTAACCGGCGGTGTGGTTTCAGGGCTAGGCAAGGGCATTACTGCGGCCTCCTTGGGACGCTTGTTGAAGTCGAGGGGATTCAAAGTAGCGGCGCAAAAGCTTGACCCGTATATCAATGTTGATCCGGGAACTATGAGCCCTTACCAGCATGGAGAGGTTTATGTAACCGAAGATGGCGCGGAAACGGATCTTGATTTGGGGCACTATGAGCGGTTTATTGACGAAGATCTGAACAAATACTCTAACCTTACTACGGGAAAGGTCTACTCCAACGTAATTTCGAAAGAACGTCAGGGCGCTTATCTTGGTACGACAGTGCAGACGATTCCTCATATTACCGATGAAATCAAGCGGTTCATTTATCGCGTTGCCGATAAAACGGAAGCCGACGTGGTGATTACCGAAATCGGCGGCACAATAGGAGATATAGAGAGCCAGCCTTTTTTGGAAGCGATCCGTCAGGTGGGACATGAAGTGGGAAAAGATAATGTTCTCTATATCCATGTCACATTGGTGCCTTATCTGAAAGCATCGGGCGAGCATAAATCCAAGCCTACCCAGCATTCCGTAAAGGAATTGCAGGGCATGGGAATTGCTCCGGATATCATCGTCCTGCGCTGTGACGAGCCGATTACCGATGAAAGCATCTTCCGCAAGATTGCCGACTTCTGCAATGTTAAGGCGGATTGTGTTATCGAGAATCTGACCCTTCCTGTTCTCTATGAAGCGCCTCTGTACTTGGAAAAAGCAAACCTGTCGTCTGTGGTGTGCCGTGAGCTTCATCTGTCCGCGCCGGAGCCGGATCTCGCAGAATGGCAGGCAATGGTGGATGCAATCAAAAGCCGCAGTAAAACAGTAACGATTGGATTGGTTGGAAAATATGTGCAGCTCCATGATGCGTATCTTTCCGTTGCAGAGGCTTTGCGCCATGCGGGGTATGCGTTGGGCGCAAAAATAGATATTCGATGGATTGATTCCGAGGGCATTGAGGAAGGTTCAACAGACGAGATCTTATCCGGCCTTGACGGAATCATTGTGCCCGGCGGCTTCGGTCATCGCGGGATAGAGGGAATGATCATCGCTGCGCAATATGCCCGCGAACATCATATTCCATACTTTGGAATATGTCTCGGCATGCAGATTGCCGTCATTGAATATGCCCGCCATGTTGCGGGTATTGCCGATGCAAATTCCGGAGAGTTTGCTCCGTGCGGAGAACATAAGGTAATCGATTATATGCCGGGCCAAAGTGATGAGATCGCTAAAGGCGGTACGCTTCGCTTGGGAAGCTATCCATGTGTCATCGCGAGGCAGACGACGATGGCGCGGTGCTATGGTGAGCATCTGGTTCATGAGCGGCATCGTCATCGGTATGAATTCAACAATTATTACAGAGAAATCCTTTGTGAGGCGGGTATGACGCTGAGCGGGCTTTCGCCCGACGGCACATTGGTTGAGACAATCGAGCTGCCCCATCACCCCTTCTATGTTGGGGTACAGTATCATCCGGAATTTAAGAGCCGCCCCAACAGGCCCCATCCGCTGTTCAAGGGATTTATAGAGGCGTCGCTGGGAAAACACGGAAACGAATGAACGCAAAGCGGGTCAATATTTTGCTCCTCCATGACCTTTTCCATGATGTGGGAAAGGGCGCTTCCCATACCGTGATTCGCCTTTGCATAAGCCGGGCGACCGGGATGTAAGACATGAAAAAACCTGCGGAATACCTCTAAAGGGCAATTCTGCAGGCAAAACTGCGAAAGAACGGGTAAAGGCGGTCACTGCCTGATGCGGGAATCGCTGAAGGCCAGGATTACCAGGTCGTCCTGGCCACAATTATAGAAATTGTGTTTGGCGGCAGCGTATATGTATATGCTGTCGCCGCCCTTTAGAGAAACCGCTTCGCTTTCAATGAATACCGTTGTTTGCCCGCTTAATACAAAAATACATTCGTCATAGGTGTGGCTTATCATTCCTTCCGAAGAGTATTTCCCGGGAGGCGTGGTGTATATGGTGCCCTTCATGGAGCAGCTGCTGTTTATGGGGGTAAAAATCTCGCTTTTTGTTTCGAGCTCCGGTAGAATTACTACATTTCGCTGCCCGGCAAGGGTCACTTGAAAGAAGCTGTTTTTTGATGGCTGCTGGTTATCGTTTACGGAGGACAGAAGGGAAACCATTGGGATATTGAGTGTTTCGGAAAGCTTTCGGAGCATTGGAAGGGACGGCTCTTTAAGCCTGCGTTCGATTTGGCTTAAATAACTTGCGGTACAGCCGGTTTCTCTGCTTAAAACGGCAAGCGTTATACCGCGCTCCTTTCGAATAGCTTTTAGATATTCGCCGTTTATCATACTCCGGACACTCCTTCGATTTTGTGATGTGTGTATTTGTTAATTGATGGTATATGTCTAATTATATGTTACGGGAAAATGTTTTTCAAGAAGGGCAATATGGGGCCGAATAATAAACCTTGCAAGCTTAAATAGCGTATTGACAATTATTAAAGCAAGGGGCATAATTAACTCACAGCAAATTAACTGTGAGTTAACATTTTACGGAATGGAAGCAGCTTCAAAAGATTTTATCGGATACAGTATATTTTCTGACGGCAATATTTGGAGGACTGAGTGAAGAGTAGGATAGAGCCAGACGGCCAAATGAAAATTCCCGTGGTTGATGCACATTATGATTTGGGCATGTTTTTGCGGCAGGAAAGGCAAAAGGGCAAAAGAAAAATAATAGAAAGCGAACTTATGCCCGACCTGAAACAGGGAGGAGTTCAGGTTTTGGTAAATGCCGTATATGTGGATGAGACCGGCATTAACGGCAGCTCACTGCAGCAGGCATGCGAGCAGCTTGCCGCGCTGCAGGCGGAGCAGCGGGAATCCCCCGGGCTGTTTGACATATGCACCTCCTACGCCGAGCTGGAAAAGGCCAGGGAGCAGGGCAGGCTGGCTATACTGATTTCCTTTGAGGGCGTTGAACCTCTGGGCAGCAATATAGAGCTGCTGGATTTCTTTTATAAATTTGGAGTGAGGGGTCTGGGGCTGGCTCATGCCAGGCGCAACCTTGCCTGTGACGGAGCAAGATATACCAGCGGCCGTTACAACATAGGCGGCGGACTTACCGAGCTGGGCGTGGCCTTTACGGAAAGGGCGCAGGAGCTCGGTATGCTTATAGACGTATCCCATCTGAACGACGCCGGAACAGAGGATGTGCTGGATATAGTAAAAGGGCCGGTCATCGCCAGCCACAGCAACTGCCGCGCGCTGAACGGCACGCTGAGAAATATAAGCGATGAACTGCTGCGCCGCATTGCGGACAGCGGCGGCGTTATAGGCCTCAACGGATGCAGCGTACTGGTGGGCGACAGGGCGGATAATGCCAACAGGGAAATGATGATAGCCCACCTGGACCACCTTGTGAAGGTTGCCGGAATTGAGCATGTGGGCCTTGGCCTCGATGTGGCGCAGATGATACTTCCGGACGCGTATATCACGGTCAACGGGTTTGAACAGAAGGTGGTGGACCTTGTTGAGGGCCACAAAGATATTCCGAATTTCACCGACGCCCTGATAAAGCACGGGTATACGGAAGAAATGCTGCGGAAGATATACGCGGAAAATTTCCTTCGCGTATACAGGGAAGTACTGGTTTGATCGCGGGCTGAAAAAGCCCTGTATCATAAAGAATTAAAAAAATTAATTAAATGAAAAGGAGAACGAAAATGAAAAAAGTAGTTGCGCTTGTAATGTCCCTGCTCGCAGTAGTTTCCATGTTTGCGGGCTGCAGCGCAGGCAAAGAGGCGGTTGAAAGCAGCGGCGCCAAGTCCGTTACTTTCTCTCTGCTGTCTTCTCCCGCGAGTTTGGATCCCGCTACCACGGTAGACGGTCATTCTCTTATGGTGGAAACACAGCTGTTCAGCATGCTGGTAGACAGCAGCGGTGGCAATTCCGCCGAGATCAAGCCTGATATTGCCGAAAGCTGGGAGATCAGCGAAGATGGCCTGACCTATACTTTTAAACTGCGCGAGGATGTATATTTCCATAATGGCAAACAGCTGACCGCGGATGATGTGGTTTATACATTTGAAAGGGTCATGACTGAGCCCTATACTTCCTACTATGCGGTTTCCATTAAGTCCGTAGAAGCTACCGATGAGCATACTTTTGTTGCCCATCTTAACTATCCCTTTGCGGACTTCCTGACCATGATCGGCGGTATTTATTTCGGCATCTGCTGTGAGGAAGCCATTACAGCGGGCGATGACTTTATGTACAAGCCCGTTGGAACCGGTCCCTACAAGCTGGAGGGCGATTATGTTCCCGGACAGGCCTTCAAGTTTGTCTATAATGATAAGTACTATGGCGCGGAGCCGGATATCAAGGAGATCAACTTTAAGATTCAGCCCGACACCAACACTGCGGTTATTTCCCTGCAGAATGGAGAGGTGGACTTTATCCCCGCGCTGACCGTAAACGATATTGAGACTATTGAGAGCGATGAAGACCTTGCGCTTTATCAGGCTCCCAGCTATACCATTCACTATGTCTGCTTTAATAAGAATAACGCTCCCTGGAATATCAAGGAAGTTCGTCAGGCTGTAAATTACGCCATCAACAAGCAGGATCTGCTGGACGGCGCCCTCAATGGCATCGGCGCAATTGCCAACGCTCCCTTGAACAGCCTGCACCTTGGCTACAACGAGAACATCCCCTTCAACGAGTATGATGTGGAAGCGGCAAAGGCCAAGCTGGCAGAGGCGGGATATCCTGATGGTTTCTCCTGCAGCCTTATGGTAAACAGCAACAACGCCATTTCCATGAAGGTTGCTCAGATAATGCAGAACCAGCTGGCGCAGATCGGTATCGAAGTATCCGTGGAGCAGCTGGAAAAGGCTACCTGGAGCGATAACCTTAACAAGAGCAATTTTGAAATTGCCCTGGGCACCCTTAACTGGGCCGATACAAATAACATGGTCACATACCTCTATCACACCGATGGCGGATTTAACTATGACCGTGTTTACAGCAACCCCGTAATGGATGAGATGATTGAGAAAGCCAGCCAGACCCTCGATACTGAGGAACGCGTAAAGCTGTACAATCAGATCGTAGAGCTGGGCCACGAGGATCTTCCTATTATATGCCTGCTCTTCCCCAATGAGATTGTGGGAGCGAACAAGAATATCGACGGCATTAAGATTGTTGATAACTGCTATTTCCCCGTAGCAACCTGGACTTTGAACCAGTAAGAATTTATCTTCGTGAAGGAGTGCCGTATCCGGCGCTCCTTCATGCCTTTTTATAAAAAAATGCGGTTTTACCGGCAGAGGCAAAATAATTTGAAGCAACTGCGAAAAAAGGAGGGCTGAACTTGCTGAAATATGTTTCAAAACGCCTGGTGTATCTTATACCGGTGCTGATCGGCATCGTTTTTGTCGTATTCACCATCATGTATTTTTCTCCTGGAGATCCCGCCAAGCTGATACTGGGCGATCGCGCGCCGGAAGAGCAGGTAGAAGCCCTGAGACATGAGCTGGGCCTTGATCTTCCATATCACCAGCAGCTTTTTAACTACATAAAGGGCGCCGTTCAGGGCGACTTTGGCGATTCATATCAGCTTCGTATGCCGGTATGGGATATTATCAAGCTAAGATTCCCGCTGACGCTGCAGCTCACCACCTTTACTATGCTTATAGCGGTGTTGATAGGTGTGCCGGTGGGTATTCTGTCAGCGGTAAAGCAGTATTCTGTCATCGATGCGTTTTCGGTGGTGTTTGCTTTGCTGATGGCGTCTATTCCCGCATTTTGGCTGGGTATGCTGCTTATGCTGCTGTTTTCGCTTAACCTGGGCTGGCTGCCATCCAGCGGATATGAAGGGCTGAAGTGGCTCATACTTCCATCCGTTACGCTGGGATTCATAAACTGTGCCACAATTATGCGCATGACTCGTTCCAGTATGCTGGAGGTGGTGCGGCAGGACTTTATCCGTACTGCCCGGGCAAAGGGCGCTGCGGAAAAGCGGGTTATTTTCAAGCACGCGCTGAAAAATGCCATAATACCCGTTATCACCGTGGTAGGCAATGCCTTTGGCGCCAGTCTTGGCGGCGCCGTTGTAACGGAAACCGTTTTCGGCCTGCCGGGCATGGGTACCCAGATCATTACGGCAATACGGCAAAAAGATAATCCCGTTGTCCTGGCGTCTGTTATCGTTATAGCGCTGGCATTCAGCCTGGTCAACTTAATTGTCGATATCCTATATACCTATGTTGATCCGCGGATTCGTGACTGAGGGGGGAGGTAGGCTATGACAAATAAAACTGCCGCTGCGGGCGGAACCAAGAAAAGAAGTCAGGCGCAGGAAGTATGGCTGCGTTTGAGGAAGAACAAGCAGGCCATGGTAGGCTTGGCTGTGTTCTGTCTGATCGTGCTCGTATGCTTTTCAGCGCCGCTGTATATAGACTATGACGCAAAAGTAATTCAGCAGAATATCTCTATAAAGCTGCAGGGCCCCAGCCCGGAGCATCTCCTTGGCACAGATAACTACGGACGGGATACCCTGGCAAGACTTATATATGGCGGACGCATATCCATTACCATAGGCATAGCTACGGCCCTTTCCGCTCTTGCGGTGGGTGGACTTATTGGCGCCGTGGCAGGATTCTATGGGGGAAAGCTGGATAATATCATCATGCGCATAATGGACGTATTCCTTGGATTGCCTTCTGTGCTGCTTGCGATAGCTGTTATCGCGGCTCTGGGCTCCAGCATTATAAACCTGATGATAGCGGTTGCCGTATCCTATGTACCCATATATGCCCGGGTAATACGCTCCTCGGTGCTGTCCATACGCAGCAAGGAGTATATTGAATCCGCCAGGGCGGTGGGCACGGGAGATTTCCGAATTATCTGCAAGCACATAATTCCCAACGCCATAGGTCCCCTGATCGTTCAGGCCACATTGGGCGTGGGCGAGATAATAATCGCCGCGGCGGGCTTCAGCTTCCTGGGCCTTGGCATTGAGCCTCCCCTTCCCGAGTGGGGCCAGATGCTTTCTGAGGGCAGGGAGGTTATAAGAAACATGCCGTCTCAGGTCATCTATCCGGGCCTTTGCATCATGATAACGGTGTTGTCGCTGAATCTGCTGGGCGACGGCCTGCGGGATGCGCTTGACCCCAGGCTGAAGTAAGGAGGAAAGATAATGGAAAACAACAAAGAGTTCCTCAAGATCAAGGACCTGTCGGTCTGCTATCACGCGTATGACGACGTGGTAAGCGCTGTAAACCACATAAATCTTTCCCTTGAAAAGGGAGAAACCCTGGGCCTCGTAGGCGAAACCGGCGCGGGAAAAACCACAACCGCCCTCGGCATCATGCGGCTGCTGCCTAAGCGTACCAGCGAGATACTGAACGGCGAGATAATATTTAACGGACAAAACCTGCTGGAACTGCCTGAAAAGGATATGTTTGAGATACGCGGCAGCCAGATAGCCATGATATTCCAGGATCCCATGACGGCGCTCAATCCCCTCCAGCGTGTGGGGGATCAGATAGCCGAGGTAATCAACCTTCACCGCAGCCAAAGCAAAGAGGAAACGGAGAAAACGGTGGACGAAATAATGGAAAGCGTGGGCCTTCCCGCTTCCCGCAAGGATGAATATCCCCATCAGTTTTCCGGCGGAATGAAACAGCGTATCGTTATCGCCATAGCGCTGGCCTGCAACCCTGCGCTGTTGATAGCGGACGAGCCCACCACTGCGCTGGATGTGACCATTCAGGCGCAGATACTCCACATGATCGAGAAGCTTAAGCGTGAGCGCAACACATCTATGATACTCATTACCCACGATTTGGGAATAGTAGTGGAAATGTGCAGCAAGGTGGCCATAATGTACGCCGGCGAGATAGTGGAATCAGGTTCCGTGGAGGACATATACGGCGCAAGGCAGCATCCGTACACCGTTGGCCTGTTTGACTCTGTGCCAAACCTTGAGGATGAGCAGGAAAGGCTTACTCCCATAAACGGCCTTATGCCTGACCCCGTAAACCTGCCCCGGGGATGCAAATTCCATCCCCGTTGCCCATACGCCACAGACAGATGCCGGGAGGAACAGCCTGCCAATGTGGAAGTAGGCCCCGGCCACTATGTGCAGTGCCACATGGCAAAGGTTACCGCGAAGGAGGAATAGCGTCATGGCAGACAACATTCTGGAAGTAAAAGGATTAAAAAAATACTTTAATACGCCCCACGGCCTGCTTCACGCGGTGGATGACGTTTCCTTTTCAATAGAGGAGGGAAAAACGCTGGGCGTTGTGGGTGAATCCGGCTGCGGCAAATCCACTCTTGGCAGAGTTATACTTCGGCTGCTGAAAAGCACAGAGGGCGAAGTGCTGTTTGAGGGCGAGGATATCCTCAAGTATTCCAAGGCCGAGATGAGAGCTATGCGCAAAAGCATGCAGATAATCTTTCAGGATCCCTATGAATCCATCAATCCTCGTATGAGCATAGGCGAGCTCATCGCCGAGCCCCTTATAGTAAACAAAATATGCAAGGGGGCTGAGATGGATAAAAAGATAAGGGAGCTGATGGATACCGTTGGCCTTGCGGAGAGGCTGATAAACTCTTACCCCCACGAGCTGGACGGCGGCCGCCGCCAGCGTATAGGTATCGCCAGGGCGCTTTCGGTTTCTCCCAAGTTTATCGTATGCGACGAGCCGGTGTCCGCGCTGGATGTATCCATTCAGGCGCAGATACTGAACCTTATGCAGGATCTGCAAAAGGAGAGGGGTTTTACCTATATGTTCATATCCCACAACCTGAGCGTGGTAAAGCATATCTCCGACGATATCATGGTAATGTACCTGGGCAAAATGGTGGAAAAGGCGCCCAAGAACGAGCTGTTCAAAAATCCGCTGCATCCCTATACCCGGGCGCTGCTGGAGGCTATACCCATTCCAAAGCTCAGCAGCCGCGACCGCCAGAGGGAAATACTGCAGGGCGAGATAAAATCTCCCATCAATCCCAAGGACGAGTGCCGCTTTGCGGGCCGCTGCAAATATGCGTCTGAACAGTGCCGCAGCGGTGCACCGGAGCTGCGGGAGATAACGCCGGGACACTTCGTATCCTGCTTCTGCGCGGATAAATAGGGTGAAATTTATGGAATTCAGAAATTTTACTTATTACCGCTCCGGCGTAGCGCTGGCACGGTTCAGAATATCCGAAGAGGAAGTGCTTTGCACGCCGCGCTGCGTTAAAACAATGGAGTTTGGCGAAGAAAGGGCTTTTTCACTTCCCATGGAGCCCTTTAATGCGGAGCTGGACAGACGGATTGAAGAAGCGGTTGGCCTGGCGCAAAAGAACATCGTACCCACAGGTTATGAGCGGAAGGCGCCGGAATATGCCGTTATAGGCGGCAGTGAAAGAAAGACGGAGACCCACATACAGCCCTCCGGATGGTATCCTTTGGATGTGATAGTATCCGAGGGCAGGGTGGTAGCCTGCATAGACAATGAAAGGCATTATATAGGGCTGCTGGTGGAGGACGGCTGGGAAGCTGTTACGCCCCAGGCGGATATGACGGATGCGCTTTTATCCAAACCGGAATACGGTATAGAATTTGTGGGCACCGAAATGGTGCCTATGCGGGACGGCGTGCGTCTGGCAACGGATATTTATCTGCCTGCCCAGCGCAGACCGGGACAGAAGTTCCCCACCGTGCTTATCCGCACATGCTACAATAAATTAAATACCGCGCTGTACCATTCTTATGTACATTACGGATATGCGGTGGTGGCCCAGGATACAAGGGGGAGGGAGCTTTCGGAGGGCCTTTGGCAGCCCATTATAAATGAAAGGGACGACGGCGACGATACCCTGAACTGGATAGCGGCCCAGGAGTGGAGCGACGGCGGAGTGGGCATGATAGGCCCCTCTTACCTGTCCATAGTTCAGTGGCAGGCGGCTGCCAGCGGAAATCCCCATTTTAAAGCCAGCATCAGCATGGTGACGGGCGGCGTGCCTCTGTTTGATTTTCCCCACAGGGCAGGCGTGCTGTCTCCCGGTACTATGGCCTGGATTACTTCAATGCGAGCCAGGAATTTCGCTCCCGGCGATATGGTACGGGACGATTGGGCTCAGATATTGAAGCACCGCCCTATAAGGGACATACCTTTGGCGGCTACAGGTGAAGAAAACCCATTCTGGAACGAGTGGATGGAGCACGAGTTCTACGACGGGTACTGGCACAAGGCAAATTTCCTGGTAAACCAGCATAAGATAGATGTGCCGTCGCTGTATGTTACCGGGTGGTATGACGACGTTGGTCCCGGAAGTATGCAGATATGGGATATGAACAAGCGCAACGGCCGTAAAAACCAGAAGCTGGTCTGCGGCGCATGGATGCACAAGATGAATGTATCCAGGGACATACATAATATTTACTACGGTCCTGACGCGGTACGCTATGATATGTTTTATCTTTATATGCGCTGGTACGACCGCTTCCTCAAGGGCGTGGACAACGGCGTGGACAGGGATGCCCCCGTGGAGTATTTCGTTATAGGGGAAAACCGCTGGCATAGTGATACCGAGTGGCCGCCAGAGAATATGGTGGAAAAGGAACTGTTCCTCTCCTCCGGGGGCAGCGCCGCCACCAGCGGCGGAGATGGCAGGCTGAGCTTTGACCGCCCTGAAAAGGCGGGAGAGGATCATTATGTATATGATCCCCACGATCCGGCGCCTTTCCTTATCGACGTAAGTGAAAACGAGTGCCTGGTGCCTGAAAACTACAGGGACGTGGAGCTGAGGCAGGATGTGCTGGTATATACTACGGCGCCGCTGGAAAAGCCGCTGACCATTGCCGGGGAACCTGTAGCCGTTATTTACGCTGCGTCCAGCGCCAAAGATACCGACTGGGTGGCGCGGATAACGGATGTGGATGAGAAAGGAAACTCCATACGCCTGTGCGATGGTATAGTGAGGGCAAAATACCGCCGGTCCTTTATTGAACCCAAGCTGCTGCTGCCCGGTGAGATAGTAAGGTACGAGATCCCCATGACCTGGATAGCAAACAGGTTTGAAGCGGGCCACAGCATTCGGGTGGAGATAACCTCAGGCGCGGATAATTCCATTTTCTGCAACACGAACACCGGCCTTCCCATTGCGGATGATACGGATAAGGTATTGGCGGAGCAGACGGTATATCACGGCGGGCGCTATTGCAGCCGCATAATGCTTCCGGTCATGGAAAAGTGACAAAGGAAAATGACTGATAAAAACATGGTATGGACTGATGTTCATACCATGCTTTCATTTTTTGAAAGGGCACACTATTCACCAAAGCCGCCCTATTTGCATAAGGGTTTTTTCAACGCGCTGCTTAAACTGGTAAACGCTTTGGCGGGAAAGCGCTGAATATAAATGGCGACAGCTGCATGCCGTAGGTATACAGAGCGGAGAACCGCCATCCAAAGCCGGAGATCCCTCTTGAACTCATCGGATAATGGGTGGGCCAATTCTTTCCTGTTCCCGAAAGTGGAAGCAATCGCTGCGGCTTTTGAATCTGACAGGCACCTAATGGGCGCTAACCTGTGGGCATCCATCAAGATGATGGTGCCGTCGGTGCTTATTTTCCTGGCATTCGCTCTGGCTCCGGGTACCATTATGGGTATGAACAGGAAGGCCAGAGAGGCTGTGCAATGCGCTCCGGCATTTCCATAAGCTCCAGTATGTCGCCCTTGGAAAAGCCTCCTTTACGCACCATGCTGGTGACCAGCATTTCCGCCGAGCGGGGCTCCATCCTGCTGAGCAGGGCACGCCTCTCCCGCTCTATGCACTCCAACCTTGATACTGCCGGAGAACAGAGTTTATCCCTGCTCCGCTTTTCCGAGGATATAAAACCATCTTTTTCCAGCTGGTTTTACAATATAATCCTCGGCGGCTGAGGTGAGGCCCTGAACCTTGGATTGAATGTCGCTCTTTGCGGTCAAGTATATTACGGGTATTTTCCGCTTCTTCATGCGGGGCAGCAGCTCAAAGCCATCCAGACCGGGCGGCGTTAAATCCAGCAGCGCCCGGTGAAACTTCTCTCTCGAAAGCAGAAGTTCCAATGCTTCCTGCCCATCGTAGGCAGGTACGGTTTCATATGCTGCGGCCGTAAGGCTCATGCATATCAGTCTGTTGATGGCTGTCTCGCCTTCTACTACAAATATACGGTTCATATTCCACCTCCCCATGGCGTTAATACCATAATAGCGCATACGGTGTAATCAAAACCGCATCGGTGTGTTAACAATTTGTAAGCAATGGATATGCTTTGAACAATCTGACCATGAAATGATTGGCGTTGGGGAAAATGGATATAGGGTCCGCCGGGGCTTCTTACTGAGTTCGTCAGCAGGAGCGTGATAAGCCTGTTGGCATAATGGGCCGTGATCCCAAAGGGCCAGGTCAAACTGCCTCCTGCTGGGTTGCCGTCTGCGCAGCTAAACCGAAATATCCGTGTTGTGCCTCGGCATTAACTGGAGCTTATTGACAGAGGTAAGCACCGTTATGCCGTGGCGGTCAAAGTACTGCTGGTACTCGTCCGGTATTCCGGCATCTGTAATTATCAGGTCAGCTACATTAAGATTTCCAATATGCATAAAGTTGGTTTTTCCAAACTTTGAAGAGCCGAGGGCAAATACGAGTGTGTCTGATACTGCGCGCACAGTATCGCATACGCTATGCTCGAAGTCGGAATATGTGGTAAAACCATTGTGAATATCAGCGCCGGCAGCCCCCAAAAAGGCATATTTAAAATATATGTTTTCCATTGAGCGGGTAAACAGATCGCCGCTCAGAAAATGCCTGTCGTAGCCACTGAGGGTGCCGCCTGTGACGCGAACCACCGCGTGAGGGTTTGTAGAAAGAATAGCGGCAACCAATATGTTATTGGTAACAAAGTTGGCCTTGTGGTTAAGCAGCGCCTGGGCTATGGCGGCGCAGGTGTCGCCGCAGCCTAAAAAAACATTGTCTCCGTCATGCACCAGCTGCTGGGCTATGGTGGCGATGTAGCGTTTATCCTGGCTGAAGTTTAGTATTTCGCTGCGAATTATGGAGCGCGGGAAGAAGGAGTGGATTCCCTGCTGCTTGATCACCGCGCCGCCGTATGTACGCTGCACATAACCCTGGCTTTCCAATTCGTTTAAATCTTTTCGTATGGTCACGCAGGAAACGCCAAACTGTGAGGCAAGATCCTCAACAAGAACCTCGTTTTTACTTATAAGTATTTCCTGAAGCTGCAGTAAACGCTCCGCTTTTCTCATAGCCAATAACAAACTCCAATGTCGTTAATTCCTTATTTACATATTGCCATACAATTAACATAAAGTCAATTCAATTGACAAAATAATGAAACAATAAAGTTACGATTTGTAATGAAACGAAATATAATATTGCGAATCATAAGGCAGAATGATATAATTGGTAACATTAAAAGCACAAAAACGAAACTAACTAATCTATTTATCCTGAGCAATCGATTTGCAATACCTCGCAAATAATAATTATATCCAGGAGGACTCGAAATGAGCTGGTTAAAAGACGTTATCGGTACTGAAAAAGCGGTAATTGCCATGTGCCATTTGCAACCCCTGCCGGGAGACCCGGGATACTCCAAGGAAAAAGGCATGGAGTGGGTAGTGGAGCAGGCATATAAGGACTTTATGGCCCTTCAGGAGGGCGGCGTCGATGCGGTAATGTTTTCCAATGAGTTCAGCCTTCCATATCTTACCGACGTTCGTAAGGAGACCGTTGCTGCAATGGCGCGCATAATAGGTCAGCTGTTGCCTGAAATAAAAATTCCCTTCGGCGTCAATGCCCTGTGGGATGGAGGAGCGTCAATAGATATAGCGGTAGCTACCGGCGCAAAGTTTGTACGCGAAATATTCACCGGCGTATATGCCAGTGACTTTGGTCTGTGGAACACTAACTACGGCGAGGTGTCAAGGCATCGTATGGCCGTTGGCGGAGAAAACGTTAAGCTTCTTTTCAATATTGTACCCGAAGCCGCACGATACCTTGCGAACAGAGATACTGCCCAGATAGCCAAGACCACAGTTTTCAATTGCAAGGCCGACGCGCTTTGCGTTTCAGGCTTGACCGCGGGCGAAGAAACCGACAACCAGCTGCTTAAAAATGTAAAGAGCATGGTTCCAAACACAGTAGTGTTTGCCAATACCGGCTGTCGCCTTGAAAATATTGAAAAGCAGCTTAGCGTGGCCGACGGAGCTGTAGTTGGTACAACATTCAAAGTGGACGGCATATTTGAAAATGCCGTGGACAAGGAGCGGGTACTGCGCTTTATGGATAAGGTGCGCAGCTTCCGCAGCAGGATATAGCTCATGAGGGCGGCTTATGCAGAACTGGAGAGCCTGATACAAGGCTTGGCTAATTATCGCCTGCACGCGACGCAAAGCGCCCAAATGTTTGATTTGGCCATGAAAGCGTATGAGCAGAGCTTTTCTTGCAGGGAAGAGTTTTGTACGGCGGCATTAAAAGCCGTAGAGGATATTTGTAAAGTAATGCCGCCATACGCTCCGCTGGTAAATTCCATAAATCGCTTCTGCCTTTTACTGGAAGGCAAGGAAGAAGCAATACGCCCGGTATGCGAGGCGTGGAGCCGGGAAGATACAGCTGAGCGAATGCGGTCAATTGCGTGCAGGTTGATTGCAGGACGAAAGAATGTCTGTACATTCACTTTCAGCCAAACTGTCAGCAGCTGCCTGAGCCGATGCAAAGCATTGGGGCTGGATTTTTCCGTTATAGTTACAGAGTCCGGCCCAAACAAAGATGGGCTGGATACCGTACGGTTGCTTTCAAAGCAAGGGATACCCTGCCGGGCAACACTTGATGCAGATATGCGCAAGGCGGCCGATGAGGCCGATATTGCTCTGTTTGGGTGTGAAGCCGTATTGCCCAACGGAAGTGTAATAGGTAAGGTAGGGCAGAGTACAATGGCATATTGGTGCCACAGAAGAAGCGTACCGGTGTACATTTACGCCGGATGTGAAAAACTGCTTCCGGGACCATTGCAATGCGTATCAAATCTAATTCGTGAAGTTTCTATTCCGGCAGGAAGCATATCTGCGTGTTATTTTGACGTGACGCCTGCACGCTATATATCGGGAGTAATAACAGAAAACGGCATCATATCACCCGAAGCATCATCGCACTTTACATCGAAAAGAGTGAGCGGCTATTTGTTGAGCTGTATTTCAAGGTAATTAAAGATTGCTATCGTAACCACCTGAGTGAAACAATACGGTTGCCGTCAGGTCTGCGGTAAGCATTATAATCAATTAAGGAGGTAAACCCTATGAAGAAATTGATGTCATTGTTGCTGATTGCCGTATTGGCATTCAGTGCTGTTGCCTGCTCGGCTCAGCCAAATGCCGCAGCAGATTCTGGCAGTGGTACGGCTGCCGCAGGACAAGCAGGCGATGTAACTACCATCACCTTTATGGCCCAGGCAGGTTCTCCTGAGTGCATGTACACTCTGATTGAGAAATTCGAGGAGGAAAACCCCGACATAAAGGTTGAGGTAAACGAAGTAGCTGCAAACGATACTTATGATCAGCTTGTTCTGCAAACCGAGGCAAATGCAGCGCCTGATGTTTATATGACCTTCTGGACCATATCCGCAGCAACAAACGGCCTGGCTGCAGAGCTGGATGAATTCATAGACATAGATAGCTTCAAGTCCCGCTTCACTGAGGCCGGCCAAGGCTACGGCGAGTGGGAAGGCCACATTTATGCCATACCTTACCGCAGTGGTTGCTCCGTAATGTTTGCTAATGCCACACTGTTTGAGCAGGCGGGCATAGAACTGCCTTACGATGGCTGGACTTGGAACGAGTTCTATGCAATAGCCGAGCAGCTGACTGACCCTGCAAACGGCGTGTACGGCTACTCCATCTGTGGCGACTCCAGTGACACCGGTACAGAATGGCAGTTCCAGTCCGTGCTGTTGCAGGCCGGCTGCGAGCTCATAGACGAAAACAATAAGGCCGCCTTCAATAATGAGGCAGGCGTGGCTGCGTTCGAGTATATCCTGTCCATGATAGATGCTGGCATAATTCCTCCCAGCATCGCTTCTACCAACGTGGATCAGCAGGGCGAGCTGATGGCCTCCGGCAAGCTGGCGCTGTTCTCTGATGGCCCCTGGTTCCAGAGCACCATCCAGCAGAAGGCCGGCGATAACTATGAGATAGTTGCCCTGCCCATGCCCACTGGCGTCACTTCCGGTTCCCTGGCGGGCGGCACCGCTCTCGGTATGTCTTCCAAGAGCGACAACAAGGAAGCCGCTTGGCGATTCATTGAATTCATGACCAGCGATGACTCCCTCAATTACTGGTGCGAGCAGTTCGGTCAGGTATCTCCTCTGTCTGAGACTGCCGATACGGATTACTACAATACTCAGGATTATAAGATGAAGCTGCAGCAGCTGAGGGATCCCGGTACTATAGTAGCCAATCATTATCCTGATTCCGATGCGCTCAACTCCATAATGCGTGGATATATCCAGGCTGTATACATGGGTGAGATGGAGCCTATGGCTGCCCTGAATGCTATGGCCGAGGAGTGGAACGTTATACTTGACGAGTACTATGGCGGCTAATATCTTTAGCTAAACTGGTCTGCGGGGCGCTCTGCAAAAAGCGCCCCGCAAAATTGAACTTGATTCCCAAATGTCCATAGGCGAACAAAAGCCGCCAGACGAAAATTGAGGTTTTACAAAATATGCAGGATATAAGAATATTTGGTAAAAAAATAAATGCGGGTTATCTATTCTCTTCGCCCGGTGTGCTTTTCTTTATGATAATGGCGGTATATCCCGCCGCGTTTGTTATATACCTTGCCTTTTTCTCATCGGGAAAAGGTATAGCAATAGACCCGTCATTTATAGGCTTAGAGAACTTTATAAAAGTATTCTCCAATACGAGGTTCTGGCAGATTACGGGGCAAAGCTTTGTGTATGCCGGAGTCGTTATGCTGCTGAACCTTTCTGTAGGTTTGGCGCTGGCGGTGCTTCTGAATCAAAAATGCCTGAATATACGCTATCTGCGTGTCACGCGCACAATAGTGCTGGTTTCCTGGGCGCTGTCTCCCACAGTAGTGGCGGTAATGGCCAAGGTCATGCTGCATCCGCAAATAGGGCCAATTGCCCAAATACTGCAAAAGCTGTGCTCAAGCATAGTGTTTGACCCATTGGGGAGCACTAAGACGGCGCTACTTACAATTATTTTGACAAATGTGTATATGTATATGCCGTTTTACTTCCTTTCCTTGCTAGCCTCGCTGCAGGCAATCAATGAAAATCTTTATGAGGCGGCTATCATAGACGGCGCTAACGGAAGACAGCAGTTTTTCCGCATAACGCTGCCGATACTTAAAAATAACCTTCTTACGCTGATGCTGTTCAATTTCTGCGCGACGTTTACATATATGGATCTTACCTGGATAATGACAGAGGGCGGCCCTCTTTATTCTACGGAGGTGCTCGCAACATATGCGTACCGTACTGCGTTTAACAGCTATCAGTTCGGCCAAGCTTCGGCAATAGGCGTGATAATGTTCCTGGTAGCGGTGGTGTTTTCTGTTGTGGTGCTTCGTCGCATGAACAAGGAGTGATCTGTATGAAAAGTAAAACCATAAAGAGAATAGCGCTGTATACTATAGCGACTTTGATAGTTGCCGTGCTGTTTACGCCATACCTGTGGATGCTTATCAATACTTTCAGAGGAAGCGGAGACACCTTTGCAAGCTCTATATTTCCTCAGAAGTTTACGCTGGAGAATTATATCAAGGTTTTCAGCGACTCATCGTCCATGCGCTCAATAGGAAACTCCGTTCTCTGTTCTTTTTCAGCGGCCCTGCTTACAGAGGTAATAGCTGTGACAACAGCCTATGGTTTTTCCAGGTTTGAATTCAAAGGGCGCAGCTTTCTAATGAGCATATTTATGTGCTTGCGTACATTCCCGGCGCTGCTGCTGGCTATAGCTCTATTTGTTTGGGTGGTAAAGCTGGGGCTGTATGATAGCTTTGTGCCGATAATTCTGGCAAACACAATGCTGAACCTACCATTTGCGGTGTGGAACAGCATATCGGTTATAGATTCAATTCCCGTTCAGGTAGAAGAAAGCGGAATGGTGGACGGTTTGACCCGCATGGGAACCATATTCCGCATATCGTTGCCCATGGCACTGCCTGGACTGGTGGCAACATTCACCTATGTTTTTATCATGGCATGGAATGAATACTTGTTTGCTATAACCTTTATTAGCTCTACTTCAAAACAGCTTATAACCGCGAAGATAGCTTCTACCATAGGTCAGTTTTCTGTGGATTATGCGAGTCTGCTCACTACTTCGGTAATAGCCAGCGTTCCTATAATAATCCTGTTTATTTTCATACAGAAATCCATCATATCTGGATTGACCTCAGGCGGAGTGAAGGAATGAAAGGACAAGCGTCAATATGCAGCAGAAAGATTTGTTTGCCGATGAACTGATGCGAGCCCATATGCATACATGCATGCCTAAGGCAGATGGCTCCGCAGTGTTTGTAAGTGACATAAAGTGGCCTGGAACGCTGGAAGGCGTTATAGTGCGTGCGCCGGTGCCAAGGTGTCGAATACTGAAGATAGACGTTTCGGCTGCCCGTAATATGGACGGCGTTCACGCGGTGGTCACAGCCGGAGATATTCCCGGGGAGAATCGTATTGGAAAAACCGTGATGGATCAGCCCATTCTGTGCGATGAGGAGACATACGGTGCATATGATGCCGTCGCCCTTGTGGCGGCGGAGACAAAAGAGCAGGCCAGGGCTGCGGCAGAGGCGGTGGATGTGCAATATGTTGAGCTGCCTGCGGTGTATGAGCTGAGCGAAGCTGTGTTGCCGGATAGCCCCAGGGCGCGGCCGGACATGGTGCGGGACTCCAACTTGCTGCGAGAGTATAATTACTCTACGGGCAACGCAGACGATGCTATTGCCGGCGCTCCGGTGTGCGTGGAGCACAGCTTTACTCTTCCGCCGATTGAGCATTGTTACCTGGAAAACGACTGTGCCATAGCCCGCTTCAATGACGATGGTTCATTAGATGTTCGCCTGGGTTGTCACACGGTTACTTATGAGCGGGAGATACTTGCGGCGGTATTAAACATGCCGTTGGATAAGGTGCATGTAGAGCTGCCTTTTATGGGAGGCTCTTTCGGCGGAAAGGACGATGGGCTGATAGCGTCCTATGCTGCTCTTTTAGCTTTCTATGCGAAGCGCTCGGTGCGCGTATATATTGATCGGGATGAAGAAATGGTATTCCATACAAAGCGCCATGGACAGGAAATTGACGTCCGTATGGGCTTTGATGAGAAGGGCAGGATACTGGGCGCGCATTACTGGGTGCGGTTGAATACCGGATCTTCTTCTCATCACGGAGAGAATATAGCCAAATTCATTTCGGTCAATGCTTGCGGCCCTTATCGTATGCCCAATGTAAGGGTGGACACCAAGGTCTACTACACAAACGGCGTGGCAATGGGCGCGATGCGCTCCTGGGGAATGACAGGCATCACCTTCGCAAACGAGTGCATGATGGGAATGGCGGCAGAGCGGCTGGGAATGAGCCAGCTCGATATACGCTCGGTCAACGCTATACGCGACGGCGACCATACGCTGTCGGAGCATTTGGTTCCACCCTGTGCCAGGTATGATGAATGTATTGAAAAGGTGAGTAAATTGCCTTTGCACAAGGATGCCGTATCTCCTCGCTACCTTTATGGAGTAGGGTACGCCGGGGCGTCTCAAGGCTGTAACCTCCACTTTGGTCATAATGATGAATCTACGGTAAAGCTTAGCGTTGTGTCCGGCGGGATAATCGAGATAATGACCTGCGCGAACGACCTGGGCCAGGGTTTGGAAACCACGTTGTCGTTAATTGTATCCAGGGTAATGAATGGCTATCCTGTGGATAGGATAAGGTACTGCCGGCCTAACACCCGGTATCCGGAGGGAGGTCCGTCTGGCGCATCTCGTCAGACAAGTACAACCGGCAATGCGGCTTATCTCGCTGCCATCAGATTAAAGGAGAAAATATGCGCGGCAGGCGGCCCGCAAAGCGGGCCTGAGCTGGCTGCCTGGCTTGAGGAAAAGGGTGCGGGCATGGAGGTTCATGCTTCATATATGCCGCCGCTCACATCTGCCCCCGATGATAATGGGCACGGATATCCGGTAAATCAGTACGGCTACGATATACAGCGCGCAGAGGTATTGGTGGATATAGATACTGGCATGGTTCGCGTATTGGATCTTTCCATAGTCTGCGATTGCGGCACCGTGATAAACCAAACAGGCGCCGAAGGACAGGTGCAGGGCGCGGCTACACAGGGTCTGGGAATGGCTCTTATGGAAAACTTCATGCAAAAAGACGGAAGGCCTTTGCAGCATGGCTTTTCGGATTACCTGTTTCCGACCGCTTCAGACGCTCCGAACATCAGCGTAAAATTCATTGATAAGCCGGCTGACGCCGGCTACATCCACACAAAGGGTCTTGCAGAGCTGGCCATAACCGCAGCGGCCCCCGCAGTCATAGCAGCAATACACGACGCTGCCGGAATATGGATAACCGACTTGCCCGCGTCGCCGGACAAGGTGCTGCTTGCCCTGGAAAAAAGGAGAGGCGAAATATGAGGCCTGTAATAATGGGGCTGGATCTGGGTACGACCCTGTGCAAGTGCGCCGTATACAGCCTAGACGGAAAACAGTTGATAGTGGCCTCCAGGCCCGTTGAAACAGATCACTCCATTCCCAATGGGGCGCAGCAGCAGCCGGGAGACTGGATAAGCGCCATAACAGGCGTTCTTGCCGATGCGGCACGGCATATGGACGGAGAAATGGACGTGGCCGCAATAGGTGTGTCGGCTCATGGGCCTGGCGTCGTATTTGTAGATAAACACGGCGCGTCCCTGTGCCCCGTGGCGATATGGCAGGATAACCGTTGCGCCTCTGAGGGATACAAGCTTTTTGAGGAAATAGGTTATGACTGGGTCGGCCACGGCATGCCGCAGACGGGATTTGCGGCAAGGTTGAGATGGTCACTGGGTCAGTGGCCGGATATGGTTGGAAAAATAAGTCACATACACGATATTAAGGGATTTCTATTACACTTTCTTACTGGCAGATTTGTGACCGAGCCCTCATCAAGCGCCGGAAATGTGAAGTGGGACAAGTCCATGCTGGGCATCTGCGGCCTTTCAGAGGAAATGATGGACGAAATATTGCCGTCTACAGCGGTAGCGGGCGGCCTTAGCAAGGAAGTCGCAGAGAAAACCGGGCTTAAGGCGGGAACGCCGGTGGTTTGCGGACTTAACGACGGCGCAGCCGCCATGTTTGGGGCAGGTACGCTGACGCCGGGAAGCGGCGCCGTAAGTGTGAGCACCAATGGCATAGCCAGGGTAGTGCTGGAGAAAAAGCTGCCCGGCAAGTTCATGTATGAGCATTCAATGTTTTGCTGGCCCTATTTGGAAGGCAAATATGTGGCAGGCGGGTTTACAAAAACCGCCGGAGACACTGTGCAGTGGTTTCTGGACATGTCATACGGCGACTGCGCACCTAAGAACAGGCTGAACATATTTAATGAGGAGGCGGAGAAAAGCGGGACAGGTGCCCGAGGAATAGTATTCTATCCATGGCTTTTGGGGCGGGGTTCGCCAAGCGCTACGGAGAAGCCGGAAGCCTGCTTCATGGGGATGGGCCGCCACCATACCCGGGGTGACTGCGCTCGCGCCATATTTGAGGGGCTGGCCTTTGCACTTAAGGATATGGGCAGCCTCTTCCGCAATATGGGCTATCCATGGAACGACATAAAGCTTACCGGAGGGGGCATGAAAAGCCCGCTTTGGCGATCTATAGTATGCGACGTGTTGGATATTAACGGCCGCCGTGCCGTGGCGGATAGTTTGCTGGGCGCCGCCATGACAGCGGGCCTGGGCGTTGGGTTGTACCAGGATGGAGCTGGAGCTATTGCTGCCTGTGTAAGAGACGAGGAGCGGCCTGTTCCGCGAAACGCTGAGGCTACGGCGTATTACCAACGGGCGTATGCGGAATACACGGCGGGCAAAAAGGCGCTTGAAGAATTCAGGCAGGCTGTGGAAAGGAGCTTATCATGATAGGGTGCGAACGAATATTATGTCCCCGCTCACTTGACGAGGCCTTGTCGTTGCTTGCGGAGCAGGGTGAGCATGTTACGGTATCTGGAGGAGGCACGGACCTTTTTGTTGCGGCTCGGCTGCATCCAAAGACACCCGTGATAAGCGAAACTCTGATGTGCATAAGAGAACTGCCTGAACTCGCTGAGATAACTTTGGAGCAAGGCGTGCTGTCCGTGGGCGCTGGCTGTACGTTCTCAGATATTATAGATTCTGACCTTATAAAGGAGGCTGCGCCTCTGCTTGTTGATGCGTCACTGAAAATAGCCAGCCCACAGATAAGGGCCGTTGCCACGGTGGGCGGAAACGTAATGAACGCAAGTCCGGCGGGAGATGCCCTAACTGCGCTGGTGTGCCTGGGAGCGACGGCGGTATTGGCCCATAAAGAAGACGGTGAGGTTTGCACGAGAAGTATACCGGTCGCACAGCTGGTGATAGGGCCCCGAAAAACCTTGAGAAGGCCCGATGAGCTGCTGCTGCGCTTTAAAATGCCTGCATATATCGGCAGCAGGTATGTATATGAAAAGGTTGGCCTTCGTTCTGCTATGGCAATATCGGTGGCCAGTGCCGCCATACTTGTGGAGAATACAGGTCAGGTGCATATTGCGCTAGGCTCCATGAGTTCTAAAACAGTAGTGAACGCCGACGGGGAAAGGATGGCCGAAAAAGGCGATATCCCCGGCGCAGTGCAGGCCATGCTCTCCCGATGCACCCCAATAGACGATATTCGCGCCACTGCCGAATACCGTATGAAGGTCATTAGGAACATACTTGCGCGAAACCTGGAGCAGCTGCTGGAGGTAAGCTTATGATGCAGAATGTACAGTTTATACTGAATGGTAATCATATATCGGTAGACGTACCGTCCCAGATGATGCTGATAGACCTCTTGCGGGATAAGCTGCACCTTACAGGTACAAAAGAATCCTGCAGGGAAGGAGAGTGCGGGGCGTGCACGGTAATGCTGGACGGTAAAACGGTCAATTCTTGCCTGGTGGCTGTTTGCAGCTTAAACGGTCACGAAGTTACTACTATAGAAGGACTGCGAGGAGACCCCACAGCCGAGAAAATGATGAAGGCTCTGGCGGCCTTTGGAGCTGCGCAATGCGGCTACTGCACGCCTGGCATGGTAATGACGGGAGTGTCAATACTGCGCCAGAAAAAATGCCGAACGCCGCAGGAGGTGCGAAGAGCTATCGAGGGGAATCTATGCCGCTGTACCGGATATCAGAAAATAGTGGATGCCATAATGTGGTGCATGGAAAAGTAGAAACATTATAAAACAGGAGGGTATATATGCTGTTAATCGATGAATTCACAATGAAAGTAAGCAAGGATGCTTATGGTGGAAGTGCGGAGCTGGTGGATGACGCCATACTTTGCTATGTAAATGAACTGCGCTCAGGAAAGTTTGCCTCCGCTGAGGATGTATTCAAAAACATTGAGCACAACGTAGACGCTACCCTTGAGGTGTGCAGCCCCATACTGCCACTCATAAACCTGCTAAATATCTGCATGAGCTTTGTAGAAGAAAACGAAAACATCGGCCTTTCCGTCGAAGAAACTGTGGACAAAGCCTGTGAAATGCTGGAAAAGCGCAGAAAAGAGCAGGCTTCCTGCCTTGACCGCATAGGCGAGGTAGGCGAAAAAATGGTGCCCGACGGCGCTAAGTTTTCCACCTTTTCCACAAGCGGCTCTGTAATGTCCATACTGCAAAAGGTAAAGGACGCAGGCAAGCATATCTCCGTCACCTGCCATGAAGCAAGGCCGCATAATGAAGGCTACCGCACTTTTAAAGAGGTGGCTGAACTGGGCTTCCCGGTAACCCTCGGCACCGATGCCGCAATTACTGACCTGCTGCCCAAGTCCGATATTTTCATAATAGGCGCCGATGCCATTACTTCAATCGGTCAGGTATATGCAAAGATGGGCTCATACCTTGCCGCGCTGGCCTGCCAGGAATTTTCCGTTCCCTTCTATGTGGCGGCGGATACCAGTAAGTTTGACCTGCTATCCATGCTGGGCTTTCCTCTCAAGGATAGCTCCAGGCCTTCAGACGAGGTATCTGATATGGCTGTTCCCGAGGGATGCAGGATAGCTAACGTTTCCTTTGAGCTGATACCGCCCAAACTTATTAGCGGAATAATCACTGAAAACGGCGTTATCTCCACCGGCAGCGTAGCAGGCATGATGGATCCGGACCATATGAGCAGGCGGATGGTACAGAAGCTAATCAACTGGAACACCAAATAAGCGAAAGAGGTACAGGCTATGGATAAAAGATGGAGTGAGCTTGCAAAGGTGTTGGTGAACTATTCTGTAGGCCTTAAAAAGGGCGAGAAGCTGCTGATAACAATGATGGAGATCGAAACATGGCCTCTCGCCAGGGCCTGCTATCAGGAGGCGGTTCGCGTCGGAGGTCTGCCGTTTATTGAGTTTCAGTCGGCATATTTGGAAAAAGACATAATGACGCTGGGCAGCAAAGAGCAGGTGGAATGGGTAAACGATATGCACCTTGCGGGCATGGACTGGGCAGACTGTTATATCGGCCTGCGCGGCGCCCGCAATCCGGCCGAATTTGACGGCATACCTTCAGACGTACTGTCGCTTCACAAGCATTCCATGGGAGTGATATCCGCAAGACGAAACCGTACCCGTTGGGTATTGTCCAGAGTGCCGAATGAATCCTTTGCGCAGCAGGCCAACATGCCTTTGGACGATATGATGGATTTCTATTTTGCGTCTACGTTGGTGGACTGGAACTCTCAGCTGGAATATCTTGAAAAAATCAAGAAACTGTATACTTCCGGTACTACCGTGCGCATCACAGGCAAGGAAACGGATATCACCTTCTCTACAAAGGGCAGAGAGTATGAGATAGCCGACGGTCACTGCAATATGCCGGATGGAGAGCTGTTTACCTCGCCCGTTGAGGACAGTATAAACGGTCATATTTACTTTGAATTCCCCGGAGTATACGCAGGCAAGGTGATTCAGGGAATAAGGCTGAGATTTGAAAACGGAAAGCTGATTGATTATTCTTCCGAAACTGAAGGCGAATTCCTGGATACTATTCTTCACATGGATGAGGGCGCCTGCCGAGTAGGCGAATTCGGAATAGGCCTCAACAGCGGCATCAACCGCTATTGCTACGATATACTTTACGACGAAAAAATCGGCGGCACCATACATTTGGCAATGGGCCGCGGCTATCCTAAATGCGGCGGCTTAAATGATTCCGCGCTCCACTGGGATATCGTCAAAGACCTCAGACATGAGGGCGCCGTATATGTGGATGGCAAGATGATAATGGAAAAAGGTATATATAAGCTATAAAGCCAAATAACCTACACGGCTTCATCCCCCCGTAAAGCTTCGGGGGGATATTTGAGTTATGCGCAGGCGTAGAGCTTGTTACCATATCTGGCAGGCTTAACCTGTTCTCGTTTGTAAATTATGCCGTCATGCAGCCGTCGCAGTCTGGCGCTGTACATTGCGGAAAAGTCTGATCCTGCGGCGACAGGGAAGCTCGGCTAAGGCTTTCCGGATGATTTCGAATGGGCTCCCGGCTATGCGGTTTTGCAAGGGAAAAGCCCCATACTGCAAAAACAGCACATATCCAAAGGGATATGTGCCGTTTTTTTTCGTTTTCCCGGTTCAAGGGTTCAGGATCTGTTTAACCGATGGTGATGGTATCGAAAGCGGGGATCTTGAGGATGGGGATGCATACCTGCTCCTCACGTTCGTTTTCGGAACCGGCTGCAGCGATAACGTTGTTGCTGTAGTTGGCGCGGAAGGTGCCTTCCTTGGCATCAAAGTAGTTATCGAAGAAGTTCCAGGCTACGCCGCCGTCAACTGCTGCAGGCTCGCACATAAGGGCTGCGAAGGAGCCGAAGCGCTGGGCAGTGGATATTACATAGGTGCCGGCGGGGATCACGATTTCCTTGTCGCCTTCTTCCCACTCACCGGTCACGAGGGTCTGATAGTGGCCTTCGTATTCTTTGCGCTCTTTGCCGTCGATAACGGCGCCGCCGCTGGTGTAGGATTCAATGCCGAAGTGGAGATACTTATCGCCGCTGAGGGTAAGGTCTTCTGTAAGCTGGGTCATTTCAACGCCATGGAACTGCATGAGCTCAATAAACTCTGCGCAGTCCTGATCGATGAGGTAATATGCGCCCATGGTCTCAACATCGGTGGGGATAAAGGTTCCCCAGTACTCGGTCTCGTAGTCAACGGGCTCGCCGTGCTCGATTGCGTAGGGATCGCCTTCGTCGTCATACAGACGCTCGCCGATTACCAGGCCGTTTTCATCGGTCTCATAGGAGAGAACGGTGAGGGTGTCCTTGCCTTCGAAGGGCATGGGGGTCATTTCGGAGTTCAGGGCAACGATGTCGGTCTCGGGGTCGATGCCATCGGTGGCGCGGGCTTCGGAGCGGGCATCGGCTGCGGCAATCATGGCTTTGATCTCGTCCTTATCCTGCGCTACAACCTGCAGAGCGCCGTAAACGCACTCATACTGGGTGTCAACGCGGACGGAGAACTCATCATAGGAGTATACTTCAAGCAGCAACGCCAGACGGTTGCGCAGGCCCGCGTAGTTGGTGGTATAGCGGGCGTAGTCTTCAAAGGTACGCCAGCCTTCTTCAACGATGCCGCTGTAGTAGAAGCCCCAGTTGCCGTAAGGAACGGCTACCTTGCCCTTGGAGGCCAGGTAGGAGCCTTCACGCAGAGCGCGGGAGCAGAATACATCCCGGTTGTAAGCGAGGAGCTCAGCATCGGTACCGGCGTTGAGACCCCAGTTATAGGTTACGGCATGACGCATATAGCTGCCGTCGGTTGCATGGCAGTCGATGAAGAGGATGGGGTTCCAGTCATTCATCAGCTGAACGATGGTGCGAGCGCAGGCGGTCTCCAGCTTGGTCATGTCGCGGTTGATGTTGAAACCGTTGCCCTCGGGACGGGTACCGACCAGTTTAGGGGTGAACTGGGTATTGATACGGTTCTTGTCAAGAGCGTCGTTGCCGTCGGGGCTGTTGTTGGGAACGATAATAACCACCAGATCCTTCAGCAGCTCGTCGTGCATACCCTGCGCAACTTCACGGGCAAAGATCAGCATTGCTTCCTTACCCTCAATTTCTCCGGAGTGGATATTGGCGTTTACATATACCACTCCCTTATCTTCGGGAACATCAGCGGGGGTGGAGGGGGCCACGTCGCTAACGATCATGTAAGGAATGGGAGTGCCGAATTCAGTTGCAAAAGTGGTGGTATCCAGAATGATACGGCCGCCGCTATGCTCTGCCACAATTTCAAGGAAATCGATCACTTCCTGTGAGGAGGTGGTACGTTCCCAGTTGCTTTCCTCAGCGGGCGTCTTAAGTTCGGCCAGTATGGCCTGAGAGTCAACTTCGGGTTCTGCGGGAGCCTCGGCAGGTACCTCCTCCGCGGGAACGGTTTCCTCAACGGGAGCCGCACATGCCGCAAGAGACAGCGCCATTGCCAGAACCAGGGTTAGAGACAGAATCTTCTTCATTGGGTTATTACCTTTCTTTTATTTTTTTTAAATGGGCTATGCGCTTATCCCCATTGGCGCAGCACCCAAAGCTAAACGATGTAAGGGAGGGGTCTATTCTTCCCTTTCTCTGCGGAAAAAACGGCAGCCCTCATAGTGTACGCCCGTCATGTAGGTCATACGGTCCAGTTGGAGAAGGCCCTCGCCAGTGATGACGGAGGGGTCGTCCGTAAGGAGGGAAACAAATTCCTGATTCTTATCGAAAAATATAAAGAATTTTTTATGTGAGTCCATTATTTTAAGGCGGTATTCTTCCTGAATAACGTAATTGCACAGGCCCATGTCTATTTGAAGCTGGCGGCGCATCTCATTGAGTTCTTCTGTTTTCTGCTCAAGCAGACCCTCATCCATTGAAACCATACGGCCCATATTCCATTCTTCAAGGTCGGTTATTCGGTTTGTAAGCAGCAGCAGCACCAGCTCGCGATATACGTTTGTGCGGCGCTCGTGACCGGTAACGGCAAAGTGGATCTTTACCGGTTCAAGCCATAGCTGCTCAAGGGCAGCAACATAAGCATAATAGCAGTCAAGCCAGGCTTTTTGAGCGGATTTCAGCGCTTCCTTACGGTCGCCCTCAAGGCTGCCGAGGAAAACGCTGTAAGCGCATACCAGCCTGTTTTCCAGATTTATTCTGTGGAATAAAAACTCTTCATCTGTCATGAGGAAGGCCTCAGTCTCATCACAGGGAGAGGTATAAAACACAGCGGATTCTGCCCAGTTTTGCGTATAGTTATGATCCGACGCCGCAAAGGCAGGCGCAGAATATGCCCATAGCGAGGCAAAGGCCAGAGTACACAGTATTACCTGCTTAATTATACGGGTGGTCTTATTCATGGGAGGTATCTCCGTTAGAATATAGTAAAGATTGGATGATGGAATTTTACAATGGTCGGTCAGGGCACATTGTAAAATATAATATGGAAAGATGATTAGATCCAAGGACATTATAATGCATAAAAATAACCAAAGTCAACATTGTTTTTTCAAGGAAGAATATACCGTATGCGGCTGGCAAAAATGGCGGGAAATCGGGTACTTTATCCTTTGCTCCACACTATTGCCAAAGGGAGGGATTGCGGCCTTTTGCGGAGCGTTCCCATGGGGAAATGTATATTTAAAAATTAAACACCAAATGAATACATATCTTTAAATTAATATCTTAAAAGGACTGGAACCTCGCCTTGGGACGATACGCAAGCAGGGGGAAACAATGGAATATAAGTGTTGCCATTGCGAAACCGCGAAGAAGCGGGACGACGGACGATCAAATGAATATGCCATTGGGAAAATTGTCGGAGCGGTTCCTTCGACCAATGGAGAAATAGAATATCCCCGCCGCAGATTCGCGGCTTTACGCTATGGGGATTATTATTTACGCCCAATTATTTGCAGATATGTGAAAGGGAAGACAAAAGGGAATGCGATATATACAATGATGGCTCGCTGTGATAAAATCAATTGATGCTGCTTGCCGTCAGGGAATTCGGCAGACCGGATGCGCTCATAAACAATTCGTGCGTCATGGACGATATGTCCCACATAGGGGAGATCATAAACAAAAAGACGGAACGGGTATTCCGGTTCAATACCTTTGTCCCTGTGTATGCCATGGGCAGCGCCGTAAAGGTATTCCTTGAGCAGGGCGGCGGAAATGTCATAAACGTCGCCTCTGCAGGCGCAACGCATACCCGCGCAGGCGCAATATACTGCGGCTCCAAGGCGGCAATAGCGCCCGTCTCAAAGAAAACCGCCTTTATGCATACGTCCCGGGCGTCCGCTGAAGCGTTATTGCTCCCGGCGGAATAAAGACCCGGATAAGCGGCTCCGTGGGCGTACCCCGGCAGAGTCAAAAGCGTGATGGGCTGCGCTCAGGAACCCGGCGAAAGCGGGGGAAATCGCAAACGCTGCCCTGTCCCTTGCCGGCGATGAATCCAGGTATGTAAAGGGTGACTTGCTGATGGCGGCTGGAACGCCTGTGGCTTTCACAAAGGATCAGCCCTGGGCCTGAATATGGACCCGGGGCCACAGTAAATAATCGGCTTTTGGGCAGCAATGAATACGGAATGCTTAAACAGCTTATTTTATCATTAAACAGGAGGGAATATGTTTCGCATTGTAAGAAAAGAAGCACTTCAGCCTGCCGTGACTCTATATGAGATCGAGGCTCCGCTGATAGCAAAAAAGGCTCAGCCCGGTCAGTTTATAATACTCAGGGTAGATGAAAACGGAGAGCGTATCCCCATCACCATCCACGATTATGATATTGAAAAGGGTACCGTAACAATAATAGTGCAGACCATAGGCGCCACCACCGCCAAGCTGGCCATGCTGAACCAGGGCGATTGCCTGCAGGATTTCGTAGGCCCTCTCGGCAAGGCGACGGAAACCGAGGGACGCAAAAAGGTGGCTGTTGTGGGCGGCGGCGTAGGCTGCGCCATTGCGTATCCCGTTCTTAAAAAATTCCACGACGACGGCGCGGAGGTACACGCCATCATCGGTTTCCGCAGCAAGGAGCTGCTAATACTTGAAGAGGAGTTCAGGGCTGCCAGCGATGTGCTGGTGGTATGCACCGACGACGGCTCTTACGGGCGCAAAGGCCTTGTTACCGAGGCGCTCAAGGAGCTTATCGACGCAGGGAATAAATATGACGAGGTATTCGCCATCGGCCCCATGGTAATGATGAAATTCGTCAGCAAGACCACCGAGCCTTACGGCATCCCCACCACAGTGTCCATGAGCCCCATAATGATAGACGGAACCGGCATGTGCGGCGGCTGCCGCCTGAGCGTGGGCGGAGAGACGAAGTTTGCCTGCGTGGATGGGCCTGATTTTGACGGGCATAAGGTGGATTGGAACATTGCGGTAAAGCGCAACCAGATGTATTCCGAATTTGAAAAGCATAAATACGAAGAAACCTGCAATCTGCTGAAGAAGGAGGCGCAGTAATATGCCAAATATGTCCCTTGCCAAGAACCCCATGCCTTCTCAGGATCCCCAGGTTCGCAATAAAAACTTTGACGAGGTAGCTCTGGGCTACACCAAAGAGCAGGCCATAGACGAGGCGCAGCGCTGCCTTAACTGCAAGAATCCCTTCTGCATGAAAGGCTGCCCGGTAATGGTACACATTCCCGAGTTCATAGCCCAGATAGCCGCAGGCAATTTTGAGGAAGCCTATCAGATAATCGCCAAAACCTCCGCGCTGCCCGCCGTATGCGGACGAGTATGCCCCCAGGAATCCCAGTGCGAAAAATACTGCGTTCGCGGAATAAAGGGCGAGCCCGTCGGCATTGGTCGTCTGGAGCGCTTTGTTGCGGACTGGCACAACGACAATAACAAAGAGCTGCCCGAAAAGCCCGAATCCAACGGTCACAAGGTGGCTGTGGTGGGCTCCGGTCCCGCCGGCCTTACCTGCGCAGGAGACCTTGCGAGGCTGGGCTATGAGGTAACGGTATTTGAGGCGCTGCATCTTGCGGGCGGCGTACTGGTATACGGCATCCCCGAGTTTCGCCTGCCCAAGGCGATAGTTCAAAAGGAGGTTGAAGGCCTTAAGGCTCTGGGCGTTACCATCGCCACGGATACGGTAATCGGCCGCACCATCACCATAGACGAGCTTCAGGACGAGTATGGCTTTGAGGCTGTGTTTATCGGCTCCGGCGCAGGCCTGCCCATGTTTATGGACATTCCCGGAATCAATTATCGGGGCGTATATTCCGCCAATGAGTTCCTTACCCGCATCAACCTGATGAAGGCGTATCTGCCGGAATCCGATACCCCCATACAGCGCCCCAGGACTGTAGCGGTAGTGGGCGGCGGCAATGTGGCAATGGACGCGGCTCGTTGCGCAAAGCGCCTTGGGGCGGAGGTATACATCGTATACCGCCGGGGCATGGAGGAGCTTCCTGCCCGCAAGGAGGAGGTTGAGCACGCAGAGGAGGAGGGCATCATCTTCAAGACCCTCCACAATCCTGTTGAGATATTTGCCGATGAAAACGACGATGTAAACAGGGTTCGCTGCATAAGGATGGAGCTGGGCGAGCCGGATGCCTCCGGGCGCCGCCGCCCTATCGAGATACCCGGCAGCGAGTTTGACATTGACGTGGACTGCGTTATCATGGCCTTGGGCACAAGCCCCAACCCCCTCATCAAGGACACCACCAAGGGCCTTGAGTTCAACAGAAAGGGCTGCATCGTGGTAAACGAAGATGGTCTTACTTCCCGCGAGGGCGTTTACGCAGGCGGCGATGCCGTTACCGGCGCCGCCACCGTTATCCTTGCCATGGGCGCCGGCAAGACCGCCGCAAAGGCAATAGATGAGGCCATCCGCGCCAGGGCGTAAGGCCGCGGCAAAGGATAAATAATACCTGTTAAAAGAGAAGAAGGATTTAAACTTTACCCCGTTTATCAGACGAGCACGACAAAGGGCCTGTGTCTGTAAACGGGGCGGTTTATTATGCGTGTTTTGCCCAGGGTATATCGGTTGAGCGCCGCCGGGCTTATATTCCCGGAAAAGATTCCTCCGCAGCCATGTGCCGGGCATGATAACGCGTACATATAAAAGCCCCCTTTGTGTAAAGGGGGAAGCGGAATCAAAGGTTTTTGCGGGGGGATTGTGTAACAGCGACAATCCCTCGGTCTTTTGCCCTGGGCAAAAGACGGCTCCCTTTACACAAGGGAGCCATGATTTTGCTTGCGCAGAGGGATGCAAGTCCAGTTGTAAAGTAAGAGATATAGCCCTGCTTAAGGGCGGCGGGTAAAAAGCGCAAGCCGGCAGGCGCTTTATGTGCGCTTGCGCCCTGCTAATTGTATCAGGACTATGCCCGAAACTGAAATATCTCCCGCTATGGGGGAATCGTTATTGCATGGGATATTATACCCCGTAAAACTCCAAAAACTGGGCGGTTTCAGGCTTTTCCGGGGCAAAGAGAACCTTTTCCACAGAACCCCGCTCCCAAAGCTTGCCCTCATGTAGGAATATAGCCTCATCCCCAAGGCGGCGGGCCTGACGGAGGCTGTGGGTGACCAGCAGCAGGGTGCAGCCGGTTTCCCTGCAATAATCCCGTATAAGCTCCTCGGACAGGGCGGTGGATTCCATATCCATGGCGGCGGTGGGTTCATCCAGTATCACAAGGCCGTATTTGCCCATCATCAGCCGGGCGAGGGCCATGCGGGAGGTCTCCCCGCCGGAAAGCTTATCCGCACGGTTGCGGGCGAGGGATATAATACCAAGGCGCTCCATAAGCTCCTTTGCCTTTTTTGCATTGCCGCCGCTGAGCAGTATGTTTTTCTCCGCGCTCATGCGGAAGGCGTAGCTCTTTTGGGGCATATAGCCAACGGATACGGCTCTATCCAGCACGGGGCTGCCGCTGTCGCATGGCAGCGCCCCGGCAAGAATGCGGGCCATGGTGGATTTGCCGCTGCCGTTTGCGCCGATAACCGCGTATATACTGCCCTCTGTCAATTCAAGTTCAGGCATATCCAATACCGTTCTGCCGTCATATGTCTTTGTAAAGGGCTTTATTTTCATCGGCTTACCCTCCTTTGCAGCAGGGATATGGCTATATTAACAAGCAAGGACGATGTCATAAGTATTATGCCCAAGGCTATTCCCATGGAAAAATCTCCACGGTTGGTATACTGCATTATGGCGGTGGTCATTACGTTGGTTTTCCATGCTATTGCCCCGCCAACCATACTTACGGCGCCAACCTCGGCTATGGCCCTTGCGAAGGCCAGAAGATATACCGAAAATATCTGATATACGCATTCATTGAGGAGCAGCAGCAGGGTCTTTCCGCCCCCTATGCCAAGGCCCCTTGCGGTTTCCTTTACAGGGAGGGCAACGGCGGCAACATAGCTTTCCATATTGCCAACCACTATTGGGGTTATCAGCACCACCTGAGCCATTATCATTATTTCAACGGTGAACAGCAGCTTCATGCTCCTGAAGGGGCCTACCCCTGAGAAAAGCAGATAAAAAAGCAGTCCGCATACCACCGGGGGCATACTCATAAGGGTGCGGTTTATCACCACAAGCGCCTCCCTCCCCCTAAAGGAGCAGGAGCCCAACCATATGCCGATGGGCACGCCTATAAGCAGCGCAATGAGGGAGCTGCTTATGCTCATGCGGGCGGTAACCGAGAGTATGCTCATAAGCTCCCGGTTGCCGGATAATATGAGCTCAACGGCCTTTTCCAGCGCAGACTGCATTATGTAACCTCCCAAAAGTCGTCATTGGGCGGAAGGCTCCGCCCAATGGTATTATGCTTTATTCAGAAATTCTTTTCAATACCTTACATTACGCCGCCGTTGGCAACGAAGGTAAGGAAGGTGGCCTTATCGGTAAGGATATAGCCGCCCATTTCCTCAGCCATTACAAGGCAGGCGCCCATGCCGGTGTTGGCGGAAACATACCAATCGGTGTAGCCGGCAAAAGAATCGGCCTCGGCGGTTATGCCAAGCTCCTCGGGCCAGAGGGACAGCTCCTTGGTATGGGTGCCGGAAGCATCGCCGCGGGAGATGAAGGTGTACTTACCATCGGCAATGGATGCGAAAGCGGTGAGAACATCGGCGGCAGCGGCTGCGCCGGCGGGGTCTTCGCTGGGGCCGCAGAGTACAAAGAAGTTATAGAGGAAGGAGAGACGCTCGCCCTCAAAACCGTCCAATACACGGGCAAAGCCTTCCTCAACAAAGGCTTCTTCCTGGCTCTTGGAGTGAACGAGGATAAGGTCGGCGTTGCCGTACTTGGCGGCGGCGATGGCCTTGCCGGTGCCGGCGGACTGAACTTCCACGGTGTAGCCATAGGCGTTTTCAAAGGCGGGCAGCAGATAGCCCAGGAGGCCGGAGTCATTTACGGAGGTGGTGGTGGAGAGACGGATGACCTTGGTCTCCTCGGTTGCGGCGGCTATTTCGCCCTCGTAACGGGGAGCGTCTTCCTTTACATAGAAGAGATAGTCGCCATACTGCTCAACGCCGTATTCGCCTGCCAGCTTAAGGCCTTCCTCGCTGAGGAGGAACTTGATGAGAGCGTCTGCGCCGGCGGTGTTTATTGCCACGTCTTCAACAGCGTTGCCGTCAGCGTCCGCAAA
Organism: Clostridia bacterium; assembly: GCA_016292635.1. Classification (GTDB taxonomy): domain Bacteria; phylum Bacillota; class Clostridia; order Christensenellales; family CAG-138; genus SFEL01. The sequence goes on along the minus strand of JAEDIC010000001.1, from coordinate 44,623 downwards.
GGGAGCCTCGGGGTCAACGGCGATAACGGAGTAGGTGTTGATCATCTTGTCATCCTGCTCCTTGAGGATAACTGTGTTCAGAGCTGCGGCTTCTTCAATGGGCTCCTCAACAACTTCCTCAGCCACTACTTCTTCTGCAGCTTCCTCCACGGGGGCTTCAACGGCTTCCTGAGCGGGAGCGCAGCCTGCCACGAGGCCCAGCGTCATAAGGGCGATCAAAAGGGTTGCCAACAGTTTCTTCATTTTGGTTCCTCCTGTTTTTTGCTTAGGTGTTTAGTTTATCAGCAATCGTCCAAAGGCGGGCGTATTGTCTGCAAGGAAAATTATTGGGGCAGGGTCTCTATGGTATCCCCGGCCCTTGCGATGCCCCCTTCAAGCACTTCCACAAATATGCCTTCTCTCGGCATTACGCAGTCGCCGGCGGCTTGGCGAATAGCGCAGTCCGCATGGCAGGCCTTGCCTATCTGGGTGACCCGGCATATGGCGGTGCCTATTCTCAGCCTTGTGCCGACGGGCAGCCTGAAGAGACATATGCCCTCGCAAAGAATGTTTTCCGCGAAAGCGCCGGGCAGCAGGGTAAAGGATATCTTTTCCTGAAGCTTTGCAACGCTCTCCGTCCCAAGTATGCTTACTTGACGGTGCCACTGCCCCCCGTGGGAATCCCCCACAATGCCGTGACCCGGCTTAAGCTCTATGCTGTCCACAGTATGCTTTTGCGTGCCTTTGCGCTCGCTTATGCATACGGCCTTTATCAGGGCGGTCTGTGGGCCGCAGTCCGTGGGCACCTCCGCCCTCAGCACATCCAGACCGTGGCCTATGGGGTCTATTACGGAAAGTATGTTTTCCTTTGCGGCCTTTTCGCTTCCGGGCAGGTTTACTATAAGGCTGTTTCCCCGTATGCCCGCCGCCGCCCTTGAAAGGCAGCCCCGGGAAGTTATAGCCATGCTGGCTGAGCGCATGGCCTCAGCTATGCCCCGTGTCTCCCGCTCTATAACTGCCAGCGTGGCCTCCGGGGTAACATCCCGGGGAGCAAAGCCTGTGCCGCCGGTGGTAAGCACAAGGGCGGTCTGCCGCCTGTCGCAGCAGTCGATAAGCTCCGCCTTTATGGTTTCCATATCGTCGGGCAAAATGGCTGTGTAGGTAACATTGTAGCCATGCTCTTTAAGTATTTTGCAGAGGGCGGGGCCGCTGGTGTCTATGCGCTCGCCCCTCGAGCCCTTGTCGCTTATTGTCAAAACCGCTGCGGTGTATTGCATATTTATTTCTCCCCGGCGTAATCGCCGTGTATGCCGCCTGCTTTGCTCAGGAGGCGTATGTCGGTAATGGTAATATCCCGCTGAACCGCCTTGCACATATCGTATACGGTGAGGGCGGCTGTGGATACGGCGGTAAGCGCTTCCATTTCAACGCCGGTGCGGCCGCTGCAGCTTACCGATGAGCGGATCTCAACGCTTTTGCGTTCCTCGTCCAGCCAGAGATCCATCTCTATTCCGTCGATCATTACGGGATGGCACATGGGAATAATGTCGGGGGTGCGCTTTGCTCCCATTATGCCGGCGATGCGGGCAACCTGCAGCACGTCGCCCTTTTTCATGCCGCCGCCCCTGATAAGCTCAAATGTGCCGTCGTTTACCAGCACCCGGGCTGCAGCCGTGGCCTTGCGCCGTGTAACGTCCTTTTCGCCCACGTCCACCATTTTCGCGCCGCCTTTATTGTCAAAGTGGGTAAAGTCTCCCATGGCTATCCTCCTATCCGGTTCATGGTTCGCCCCGCATGGCTTCTGCTGGTGGCGGAAAGCTCATCGTGGCAGGGGGGCTTTGCAAGTATGGCCCGCTTCATCTCCGCCGCCATCTGCTCCTGGTTAAGGCCCTTTATGGGGTATTCCACCGGGGAATGGAGGCAGGGCTTAAGCTTGCCGTCCGCCGTTAATCTCAGCCTGTCGCAGGCGCCGCAGAAATGGGCGCTTACGGGGCTTATCAGGCCAATGCGGCCCTTTGCCCCGGACAGCCGGTACATTCCCGCCACACCATCCTGACCAACGGGCTCGGCGTCCTTAAGATATTCCAGCACCTTTGCGCAGGGTATGTACGCATCGGGGCCGAATTCCCCTCCGTCATGCATGGGCATAAGCTCTATGAACCTGACGTCCATGGGATACTTGCGGCTAAGCTCCGCAATTGCGGGTATTTCGTCGTCGTTAAAGCCGCCTATCAAAACCGCGTTGAGTTTTAACTTGTCAAACCCGGCGTTTAACGCCGCGTCCAGGCCATCCAGGGCGTCCTTAAGCTCTCCCCGGCGGGTGATGTAGCGATACTTGTCCGGGTCAAGGGTGTCCATGCTGAGGTTTACATGGCTCACCCCCGCTTCCCTGAGGGGTATTGCAAGGCTGCCCAGCAGTGTGGCGTTGGTGGTGACACATACTTCGGTTATGCCCGGAACATTTGCCACGCTGCGGCAAAGGGATACTACATTCCGCTTAACAAGGGGCTCCCCCCCGGTTATGCGCACCTTGGTTATGCCCAATGAGGCCGCCGCCCTTACCGCCGCTATCGTTTCCTCTGCGGTAAGCATATCGGCGTGGCTCTTTTTGCATATGCCGTCCTCCGGCATGCAGTACCTGCAGCGCAGATTGCACAGCTCAGTTACGGACAGGCGCAAATACTTTATCTCTCTGCCAAAGCTGTCTTTCACAGGCTGTCCTCCCTGATGATTTGGTCGTTTTCGGATATTGTGCCGCCTGTCTCAATGGTGAGATATATGCAGCTACGGAGCGGACAGGGTATGCCGGAAAGGAAAAGCTCGCATTCTTCGCCGAAGCAGCGCTTGCCTTCGGGGGCTATTTTCATTACTGCACCGCCTGAGCGGAGAATATCTCCCGCCTTAAGGCCGGCGTCAAAACTGTCTACCATAATGTTCGCGAAGAATCTTTTGCCGCAGAGGGCCTGCTCCTTCAGGGACTCAAGCCGTTCCCTGTCTTCTTCGCTCCACATACCCGCCTGACGCTTGCCGTGGGCTTCTCCGGCAGGGCCCTGCCCCGCCATAAGCTCCATTGAGCTTACCCTTTGGGGCGGTAAACCCTTTTTGCCGCCTATGTAAAGTTCCTTGATTTTCATTTCCCGATACGCCTCCTGCCGCCTGTGAGTTAAGGATATACATAAACCAATAAAAATAAAAGCGCCTTTTGCGGCGCAGGGCACATATGGGATCAACAGCTGGAATAAAAGCTAAAATGAACCCGACATATGCCAAAAAACAGTCCCTTTGCGCACCGGCAGGCAACGGCGGTTTCCCTCCGCACCCTATCGTTCCGGCTCCCGTGGCAAAAACGCTTTAGGGAGGAGGAATCGGAATGTTGATATGTTAATACATTGACAAATGTGTTATGGTATTTTTTTATCATTATACGGGTTTTGCTCTCAGTTTGCAATAGATGGCTTTAACCAGCCTGCCCGCGTGGGTCATTTTGAGCCGGTTTTCGGCTTTTTTTGATATTATCAAACATTTGACAAATCTCTGCCGATATAGGATAATATCTTTGTTAGCACGCGATTATATGGTTTTTTTCCACAGGATGCAGCTTTCTCATTTTCAGGCGCGTTCGCTGATTACGGAGCGATGGGCTTATAAAGCATTTCTTTGATGTTTCCGTTTTAAAAAAAGAGAAAACTTATCGTGCCGCAGGGGATACGGATATGTACCCGTGCCGGTTTTTTGTTGTATTATCCATCGCCCCATGGCGCAAATTTGCATTTTTTAGTGGAGAAGGCCGCTATAATTAATAATTTCAGTTTTATAAATCAATGAGGAGGAAACTATGCTGAACGTAACTATCGATGGAATCAGGCTGCAAGTACCCGAGGGAACCACGATTTTGCAGGCAGCGGAAAGCGTGGGGATAGAGATCCCTACCCTGTGCTACCTTAAGGACCTTACTCCCGAGGCTTCCTGCCGTATGTGTCTGGTGGAAATAGAGGGTATGCCAAAGCTGTTTACCGCCTGCTCCACCCCAGTGGCAGAGGGCAATGTGATTTTCACCAAATCCGAAAAGGTTATCGAAGCCAGAAGGAACGTTCTGGACCTTATACTTTCCACCCACAATGCGGACTGCTTCAGCTGCGCCAAAAACGGCGAATGCCAGCTGCAGAATCTCTGCTATGAGTACGGCGTGGAAAAGACCAGCTATGCCGGCGTAAAGAACGAATATCCCATAGACGATTCCAACGAGTTTTTCACCTATAATCCTCAGCAGTGCATACTTTGCCAGCGCTGCGTTCAGGTATGCCAGAACCTCCACGGCGAGGCTGTAATAGGCGTAGTGAACCGCGGCTTCAAGGCAAGGGTATCCACCCCCTTCCAGAATCTGCTCAAGAGCAGCAACTGCGTATCCTGCGGCAACTGCGTATCCGTTTGCCCCGTTGGCGCGCTGCTTCCCAAGTCAAAGGAACGCTTCCGCTCCTTTGAAACCAAGAAAGTGCCCACCACCTGCACATATTGCGGCGTTGGCTGCCAGATGGACCTTATCGTTAAGGACGACAAGGTGGTTGGCGCTCAGCCCCTTTACGGCCCCGCCAATAAGGGCCTCATGTGCGTGAAGGGCAAATTTGGCTACAGCTTCATCAACCACAAGGATCGCCTTAAGAAGCCCCTTATCCGCAAGGGAGGGGAGCTGGTTGAGGCGGAGTGGAGCGAGGCCATCGCATACATTGCCGATAAGATAAAGGCCATCAAGGCGGAAAGCGGCCCGGATGCTCTGGCGGGTCTTTCCAGCGCCCGCTGTTCCAATGAGGATAACTATGTATTCCAGAAGATGATGCGCGCCGCCATTGGCACAAACAACGTTGACCACTGCGCGCGTCTCTGCCATGCCTCCACAGTTGCGGGCCTCGCCATAACCCTCGGCTCCGGCGCAATGACCAATTCCATCGCGGAGGCGGCGGATCAGGACGTTGTGTTCGTAACGGGCTCCAATACCACCGAGACGCACCCCGTTATCGGCTCCCTTATCCGCCAGGCACACAAGAAGGGCGCAAAGATAATCGTTGCGGAACCCCGCCGCATACCCCTTTGCCGTGAGGCCGATGTATTCCTCCAGATAAAGCCCGGCACCAACGTTGCCCTTTTCAACGGCATGATGAACGTTATCATCAACGAGGGTCTGCAGGATCAGAAATACATAGACGAGCGCACCGAGGGCTACGAGGAGCTTGTTGAAACAGTTAAGGACTACACTCCCGAAGTGGTTGCGGAGATATGCAATATCGACGCCGAGGAGCTCAAAAAGGCCGCCCGCCTCTATGCCAAGGCTGAAAAGGCCGGCATCTACTACGCAATGGGCGTTACCCAGCACTCCACCGGCACCGAGGGCGTTATGGGCACATCCAACCTGGCTCTGCTCTGCGGCAAGATCGGAAAGTACGGCTGCGGCGTAAACCCCCTGCGCGGACAGAACAACGTTCAGGGCGCCTGCGATATGGGCTGCCTGCCCACCGACTATCCCGCATACCAGAAAGTATTCAAGGATGAGGCCCGTGAAAAATTCGAAAAGGCATGGGGCGTAAGCCTGCCCTCCAAGCCCGGCCTTACCGTTACCGAGATGCTCAACGCCGTTGAGGAAGGCAAGATTCGCGGCCTGTACATCATGGGCGAGAATCCCATGATGTCCGACCCCGACCTGGGCCATGTTGAAAAGGCCCTTAAAAAGTGCGAGCTGCTGGTGGTTCAGGATATATTCCTCACCGAGACCGCAGCGCTTGCGGACGTTGTTCTTCCCGGCGCCTCCTTTGCTGAGAAGGACGGCACCTTCACCAGCACCGAGCGCCGTGTACAGCGCATACGCAAGGCCATCAATCCCATCGGCGAGAGCCGCGCGGATTTCGAGATACTTTCCGACGTGATGGCTGCCATCGGCTACAAAAACAGCTTCAGGACCGCTGAGGAAGTATTCGCCGAAATGGCTGCTGTAACTCCCTCCTACGGCGGAATGAGCTACGCGCGCCTTGAGGAGCTGGGCTCTCTCCAGTGGCCCTGCCCCACTGCGGATCATCCCGGCACCCCCATACTGCACATCGGCAAATTCAGCAGGGGCGAGAGGGCTCTCTTCAAGCCCGCTCCCTATCGTCCCTCCGCCGAAACTCCCGATGGTGAATACCCCATGATATTCACCACCGGACGCATACTTTACCACTATCACACCAGCACCATGACCGGCAGGGTAGAGGGCCTTATGAATATATCCGGCCGCTCCTATGTTGAAATCAACCCCGCAGACGCCGCCAAGCTGGAAGTTGTAAGCGGCGACAGGGTAAGGGTCACCTCCCGCAGGGGCAGTCTGGTTGTAGAGGCAAGGGTAACCGACATAGTAGCCGAAGGGGTGCTGTTCATGCCCTTCCACTTTGCCGATGGCCCCGCAAATGTCCTTACCAACACCGTTATCGATCCCACAGCAAAGATACCTGAGCTGAAAGTCTGCGCCGCAAGGATAGAGAAAGCATAAATGAAAGACATCAATACCCAAATTCTTCCCGGGGCGTCCTTGCCCCGGGAGGACATATGCAAGGATGAGGTTTTTGCAACGGCGGCAATACTTGCCGGCGGCAAATCCTCCCGCATGGGGTTTGATAAGCAGCTTTTAACGGACAACAACCGGCGCATACTGGAAATAGTATCGGATGCCCTTAAAAGGGAATTCTCTGATATACTGATAGTGACCGCAAAGCCGGAACTTTATGACGGAATGAAGGTTCGGGTGTGCTCGGATGAATTTCAGGATATGGGTCCTCTTGCGGGGATACACGCGGCCCTTGCCAACGCACGCAGCAAATACGTTTACCTTATCGCCTGCGATATGCCGGTGGTATGCCTGCCCTATATACGCCACATGAAGCAGCGTATAGCGGAAACCGAGGCAAAGGTATGCGTTTGCCGCAGGAACGACCGCTTTGAGCCGTTCAACGGGTTTTATTCCAGGGAGCTGCTTGCGGATGCTACGAAAAGGCTGCAGGAGGGCAGCGGTTCTCTGTTCCGCTTCATAAGCGAGGCTGAGCCTTTGGTGATTCCGGAGGAAACGGTAAAAAAATACGACAGGGAATTTCGGATGTTTACCAACATCAACACCCGCAGCGAGTACGATGCGTATCTCAGCGGCATAGTTTGATGGCTTTAAGGGGGATAACGGCATGACGCTTGCAGATAAGCGAAATATAGTGCGCTATATCAACGGCGAATATGTGGAGCTCAGGGACCTTATGGTCCATGAGATGACTTTGCATCTCAATATACTGGATGTGGCGCACAAGGCGCTGTATTGCTCCCCAAGCGAGCTTTTCGAGCTGGTGCTGGGCCATCTTTATACCCAGCGGTATATCCGCCGCATTGCGGACATTGAGACAATGGATGTGGACGAGGAGGCCGGCATCGCCACCGTTAAGCTGAATACTGCCGAGGCAAACCGCATAGTTACCGAGGACATTCCCCTGTCGGATAAAATAGTTTTCGACCCGGAGGCTCTCCTTCGCAATCAGGAGCGGTTTTATGACGAATCCACCCTGCAGAAGGCCACCGCCGGAATACACCGCAGCGCCCTTTGCAGCGATTGGGGCACACATATGGCCTGCATAGACGTAAGCCGCCATAATACCATAGACAAGGTAACGGGCAAGGCGCTGATGAACGGCGTGTCCCTCCATGATAAATACATAATCACCAGCGGCCGCATTCCCAAGGATATGATACAAAAGGCCGTTGCCATAGGCATACCAATGATAGTTTCCCGCTCCACCCCCACCATTGCGGCGGTGGAGGTGGCGAAGAAAGCAAATATAACGCTTCTGGGCTTTTCAAGAGAAAATCGCTTCAACATATACACCGCGCCTTACAGGCTCAAGGGCTGCCCCGTGGACAGCCTGCTCGAATAGCATAGATAACAAAATAGGGTATATTCAGGAGGCTTAATGTATGGAAGCTAATAAAAACACTTCCAAGGTATTATACATATTTTTCCTCGCTTTTTCTCTGGCACTGATAGTTGCCGGATCCCTTACCGGCCCCGTAAATGAAATGTTCAAAGGCTTCTGGGCCATACTCACCAGCCCCCAGTCCCTTACCGTGGACGCCCTGGCCGTGGGCGGGCTCAACGGCGGTCTGTTCCAGGCGGGTATGCTGGGCCTTATCGCCATAGCCATACTGAAGACAGCAAAGGTGGAGGCCTCCGGCATAACCGTGGGCGCGTTCTTTCTTACCATAGGATTCAGCTTCTTCGGCAAAAACTGCGTCAATATGTGGCCCATCCTGCTGGGCACGTGGTTGTATGCCAGGGTAAAAAAGGAATCCTTCACCAAGTACGCGCACTTTGCCCTCTTCGGCGGCGCGCTTGCCCCCGTGGTCAGCGAAATGCTCTTCAACAGGTTCATTGATATACCCCTTCCCCTGGGCATACCGCTGGCGGTAATGGCAGGGGGACTGATAGGCTTTATCATCCCCGCCGTATCCGCCCACGCCGCCACCATGCATCAGGGCCATAACCTGTTTAACGTTGGCCTTTCCGCCGGCCTTATCGGCGTACTGTGGGCGGGCATATATAAAAACGCCGTTCTCGCCCCCATGGGAATCGAGTTTACTACAAACAGCATAGTGAGCGACGGATACCGCAGCTTTTTCCTGTTCTTCTTCGGCGGCATATTCATAGCCTCGGTAATAGCCGGCGCGATAATCAACAAGGGCTTCAAGGGCTACGGCGCCCTTATCATGCGCACCGGCCACAGCTGCGATTTCTCAAAGCTGGACGGCGCCGGCAACGTGCTTATCAACTTTGGCTTTCTGGGCATAATGTGCCTTGCCTATTTTGCCATTGCAGGCGCAAAGTTCACCGGCCCAATAATGGGCTCATTGCTCTGCATAACCTGCTGGGCGGGCAATGGCTCACATCCCCGCAATGTATTTCCCATCATGCTGGGCTATATGCTGGTGTCCCTCATAACCGGCACGCCCCTCAGCGCCACTGCATGGGCAGTTGGTATCTGCTTTGCCACAGGCATGTCTCCCGTGGCGGGGCGCTGGGGTCTCATATGGGGCGTTTTGGCGGGCGCGCTGCATGCCTGCCTTGTGTTCAACACGGCCTCCTTCCATCTGGGCTTCAATGTGTATAACGGCGGTTTCACTTCCGGCATAGTTACCATGGTGCTCATACCCATACTGAATGCCCTCTGCAAGGATATCCCCACAAAGCAGGCGGAAAAGGCAGCGAAGCTTGCCGCTCAGGCTGAAAACGCCTGACAGCATACTTATCGGAGAAATCAGGACCGATATCCTTCCGGCGGTTTGGCGGCCTGACCCGTGCTGCAGGCACAGGGTAGTCATGTAAATCCCCAAAAAGCGGCCGCTTTTTCGATAGCCAATAAATATCCCCCATATCGGGGGATATTTCACTCTGTCAAAAAACTCCGGGGTTGATAAGGGGCCGCAGCCCCTTATGTTTAATCCGGCTCTGACGACATGTGCGTCAGAACGGATGTATTTTACAACCTGACTTACATCACTCCGCACATTCCAAATCACGGCTCCCTTGTGTAAAGGGAGCCGTCTTTTGCCCCAAACAAAAGACTGGGGGATTGTTCTTGTTCCACAATCCCCCCGCAAAAATTTTTGATTTTGCTTCCCTTCTTTACACAAAGGGGAGCTTTTGAGTTATTCCCCTGTTTTCTGTTCATCGCCATTAGCCTCTTTCCAACCGCGCCGCTATCCCGTGGTTTTCGGTATACAAAAAGCCGCCCGGCATAAGCCGGGCGGACTTGTGTGTAAGGCGTATGTGAAGATTACTGCTTGGATATGGCGTTGAATTTGCAGGTGGCGATACAGGCGCCGCACTTGGCGCACTTGTCTGTATCGATAGCCATTGCAGGCAGCTTCTTGCCGGGGGCGGTGTAATCCGTCTTGTGGATGGCGTCGGCGGGGCACTGACGTGCGCACATTCCGCAGCCGATGCACTTTTCCTTGTCAATAACGTACTGCATCAGGTTCTTGCAGACCTTTGCGGGGCACTTCTTATCCACAACGTGGGCAACGTATTCATCACGGAAGTGCCTGAGGGTGGACATAACGGGGTTGGAGGCAGTCTGACCCAGTGCGCAGAGGGAGCTGCTCTTTATGAGGGCGCTGAGCTCTTCCAGCTTGTCAAGGTCCTCAAGGGTGCCCTTGCCTTCGGTTATTTTGGTGAGGGTCTCAAGCATGCGCTTGGTGCCAACGCGGCAGGGAGTGCACTTTCCGCAGGATTCATCGCAGATGAACTCCATGTAGAACTTGGCAACGTCCACCATGCAGTTGTCCTCGTCCATTACTATTGCGCCGCCGGAGCCCATCATTGAGCCCTTTGCGGTAAGGGTATCGAAGTCGATGGGTTCATCAAGGAACTCAGCGGTAAGGCAGCCGCCGGAAGGACCGCCGGTCTGTATGGCTTTGAACTGCTTATCGCCGGGGATGCCGCCGCCGATATCGTATACCAGCTCACGGATGGTGGTGCCCATGGGGATCTCCACAAGGCCCACGTTATTGACCTTGCCGCCCAGAGCGAATACCTTGGTGCCCTTGGAATTTTCGGTGCCGCACTCGGCAAACTTGGCTGCGCCTTCACGCATGATGTAGGGAACGCAGGCCATGGTCTCAACGTTGTTTACGATGGTGGGCTTGCCCCAAAGACCCTTAACGGCGGGGAAGGGAGGACGGGGACGGGGAGTTCCGCGTTTGCCCTCGATGGAGTTGAGCAGGGCGGTTTCTTCGCCGCATACGAATGCGCCCGCACCAAGGCGGATGTGCAGATCGAAATTAAAGCCGCTGCCCAGAATGTTTTCGCCAAGGAGGCCGTATTCACGGGCCTGGCTAATGGCAATCTGAAGGCGGTTCACCGCAACGGGATACTCGGCGCGAACGTAGAAATAGCCGTTCTGCGCGCCGATTGCGTAGCCGGCGATCATCATGCCCTCGATTACCGCCAGGGGGTTGCCTTCGAATATGGAGCGGTCCATGAATGCGCCGGGGTCGCCCTCGTCGCCGTTGCAGACCACGTATTTTTCATTGCCGGGGGAGTTGTAGGCAAACTGCCACTTGCGGCCGGTGGGGAAGCCGCCGCCGCCCCGTCCGCGCAGACCGGAGGCCAGTATCTCGTTTATAACTTCCTGCCGGTCCATTTTAAGGGCACGGGCAAGGCCCTGGAATGCGCCGAAGCCCAGAGCTTCGTCAATCTCCTCGGGATTGATAACGCCGCAGGCAGCCAGCGCAACACGGCGCTGCTTTTTGTAGAAATTAATCTCATCCTGCTTAACGATCTTTTCTTTGGTTTTGGGGTCCACGAACAGCAGACGCTCAACAACCTGGCCGCCGATGAGGTCTTTTTCAACTATCTCTTCAACGTCCTCCAGCTTTACCAGACGGTAAAGGGTATCTTCGGGATATATCTTTACGAAGGGACCCTGGGAGCAGAAGCCGAAGCAGCCAACCTGATTTACGGTGACCTTATCGGAGAGACCCTTTTCTTTCACCTTCTTTTCGAATTCTTCCCTTATGGCAGCGGAATCCGAAGAGAGGCAGCCGGTGCCGCCGCAGAGAACTACGGCCCGCTTGCCGCTCCTGCCGTCAAGCTTCCAGGCCATAGCGGTGGTGCAGCTTGCTATTTTAGCATTGAGTTCGTCATAAGTTTTAATCATTATTCCGCACCTCCCATGCTGCGATATTCCTTAACCACTTCGGCAACCTTATCCACCGTCATCTTGGGGTATACCTTGCCGTTTATGGTAACGGCGGGGGCAATGCCGCAGGCGCCAATACAGCGCAGCGCGTCTATGGTAAAGAGACCGTCTGCGGTGGTCTCGCCGGGGGCGATGCCAAGTATTTCGGAGAATTTGTCGATTATCTGCTGGGCGCCCTTAACGTAGCAGGCGGTGCCCAGACAGCAGCCGATAATGTATTTGCCCTTTGGTTTGAGGGAGAAGAATGAATAAAACGTGACCACGCCATATATCTCGGCTACGGATATACCGGTCTTCTCGGATACTATTTCCTGAGCCTCCAGAGGAATATAGCCGAATTTCTTCTGGATGTCGCTGAGGATCATCATCAGTGGGGTGGTTTCATTTGCGTACTTTTCACAGATAGCGCATATTTCCGCTCTTCCGTTTTCGCTGATTTGAGCCATAAGCAGTTCCTTTCTCCTATAAAAGTTTTTGGGACATCTATGATATTGCGGGTGCATTATCAACAATACAAGTTCAATATGAGAGCACGATATATATATAAAATATGTGTTCGATCAGTTGATAATTATTAGATTAACAAAGTATATATATATCCATTATAAGTAAAAAGAAAGACAAAGTAAAGGGAATTGTGACAAAATTGGAATATATTAAGGAGAATACAGGCAAGTAAGAAAGGAGGGGCGGGGAATTATCGCCCCCGCTGCCTTTCAAAAAAACACCTGAGGGATTCGGGGACCGCAGCCCCCGGAGGATTCAATCGGATTTGGCGACATGAGAGGCAAATCCGATTGAAGCATTGCGCGGCAAGGGTTTCCTTGCGTGGCTTCCCGGCCGTGCCGCAGGCACAAGGGAGCCGTGTAACCCTTGAAAAAGTGGCGCGACGCTACTTTTCAAAAGCCCGGAGGGGCGGGGAATTACCGCCACATTTTTAAAAAAGCTGCCCCGTCAGAGGGATATCTCCTCTCCGATTCCCTCAAGCGTATAGCCGCCCATTGCGGAGAGCCGGGCATGAAATTCAGGGCTTTTCAGGGTATCCAGCATGCGCCTTACCATGGGAGTATCATAGGCGAAATCCGGAATGAGCAGGTCGTATTCCTCAATACATACCGGAAGGAAATCCAGATCGTACAGCCGGGCGGCGGAGTATATGCCCATGCCCGCGTCGGCGGAGCCCGCGGCTATCTGTATGGCAACGGAGGTGTGGGTAAGTTCCTCCCGGTCATAGCCGTATATGGAGGCCTTGTCAATATTCGCTTTTGAGCAGAGGTAGTCTGCAAGTATGCGAGTGCCTGAGCCCTTCTGCCGGTTAACATAGCGAACGCCGTCATTTGCAACGTCCTCAAACCCGTTAAGGCCCAGGGGATTGCCCTTTTGCACCATAAGGCCCTGCTGTCTGCCCACGCAGCGGATAAGCCTTATCCCCCCGTTGGGGAAGTACCTTTTAATAAAGGAAAGGTTGTATATGCCGGTTTCCGGGTCCAGCAGATGGCAGCCCGCGGCGTGGGCCTCCCCCCGCTTAAGGGCCATTATGCCGCCCATTGAGCCTACATGGGAGGAGCTCATGTATATTTTTCTGTCATCCCGGTGCATCATATCCGCCAGTTCGTCCAGAAGGGGGTCGTGGCTGCCTATCACAACAAGGGTATTGGAAGGGCGGCTTTTTTCCGTAAGCAGGCGAACGCTGACCCTTTGCCCCGCCTCATAGCCCTCCTGCCCCTGGGGAATTTCCAGTATGCCGTCCGCCTTCATAAAGGAGGACACAACGCCGCTGCCGCGGTTAAGGGGGGAGGCGATAAGCTTATCCCCAACGAAGCCAAGGCGAACTCTTACGAATTCCTGATATTTAAGGCCGGATACCACAGGCCGGGTAAGGACGGCTTCGGCGCGGTCTTCCCTGGCAGCGGCTTTGCCCGTGCAGTGCTCTATAATGGGCTTGAGCAGCTCCTCTATTACTATTATGCCGGATACGGGATACCCCGGTACGCCCAGAATGGGCTTATCGTCTTTGCAGCCCAGTATGGCAGGCTTGCCCGGCTTAATGGCAATGCCGTGATACAGCACCTGCCCCGCCTCGGCGATGGCCTTCGCGGAGCAGTCATCCCGCCCTGCGGAGGAGCCTGCGTTCAGCAGCACCATGTCGCATTGGGACAGGGCCATCTCAAGGGCATGGAGTATCATATCATACTTATCCGGCACTATGGGATAGGTCACCGGCTCCGCGCCCCAGCTTTTCAGCATGGAGGAGAATATGGCGGAGTTGAATTCCAGTATCTGCCCCGGTTCCGGGTTTGCGCAGGGGGGGATTATCTCGTCTCCCGTGGGGATTATGCCAACACGGGGCCGCTTTATCACTTTTACCTCCCCGACGCCCCCCGCTATCATGGCGCCTATCGCGGCGGGAGTAAGCTCCATAAAGCTGCCGATTATCATTTCCCCGGCGCATATATCCTCGCCTATCTGGCGGATATGCTGCCATGGGGCGGCGGCGGAGTGTATGGTCACGCTGCCATCGGAGTTTTCCACTATGTCTTCTATCATTATAACGGCGTCGCACCCATCGGGCAGAGGGTCGCCTGTGTCCACCACGGTAAACTTACCGGGCCGCAATGTTACGGGGGTGGATTCCGTAGCGCCGAAGCTGTCCTTTGCAAGCAAAGCTATGCCGTCCATGGCGCTTGCGGCGTAATGGGGCGAGCAGATGGAAGCGTATACCGCTTCGGCGGTCATCCGGCCCGCCGCCTGTGATACGGGTACCGTTTCCGCCCTGGGGCCCATGCCGTTATTTATCAGCAGCTCAATATAGTCCCGCCTTGCCCGGTCAAGGGGCAGGTTTGTAAGGTATTCAAAGGCCATAAGTTTATTCCTCTCCCCATAGAGTTACTTGTATTATCGCACCCTTTTGCAGCCCTTCACAATCTCTGGGTATAGAGAAATATCCGTCCGCTCCTGCAAGAGTGGTGATAAGGCCGGATTTGCTGCGTATGGGATGGGCGATAAGCTTATCCTGTTCCTTTGCAAGCCGCACGCAGTGATACTGCGCCCTGCCGTGGTTTGCGCTTACGCTTTCGCCAAGCTCCGCCGCTACGGTATAGCGGGGCATATCAAGCCCCGTAAAGAAGCCCAGCAGCGGCAGCACCACCACGCGGGATACAAAATACACCGCCACGGGATGTCCCGGAAGGCCTATTACCGGCTTGCCGAAAACCCGGCCCATTATGGTGGGCTTGCCGGGCTTCATGGCTATGCCATGGAGCAGCAGCTCGCCAAGGCCGCCTATCACCTTTGCTGCGGCGTCTCTTTCCCCAACGCTGCTGCCCCCGGAAAGCAGCACGCCGTCGCAGCTTTCCGCAGCCCGGGAAACCGCCCGCCTAAGTTCATCCTCATCGTCCTTTATTATGCCAAGCTCCACAGGTTCAGCGCCAAAGGATGTGAGCATTGCGTAGAGCATCGCCCCGTTTACATCCCGAACCTGCCCTGCGCCGGGGATCTCGGCGGGAGACACCAGCTCGTCACCGGTGGAGATTATGGCTATGCGAGGCTTTTTCGCCACGGATACCCGGGCTTTGCCTATGGCGGCAAGGGCGCCTATATCCTGAGAGGACAGGCGGCGGCCCTTTTTCAGCACCGTTTTGCCGGGGAAAACGTCATCCCCTTTGAATATCACATTTTGTCCCGGGGCTGCGGCCTTGCCTATGCCTACCGTGCCGTCTCCGTAGTCCTCGGCGTATTCTATCATTACCACGCTGTCCGCGCCCATGGGAAGAGCGCCGCCGGTGGGCACGGCGCAGCATTGGCCCTCCCGGATGGTAATATCCGCAGCTTCCCCCATGAGCACCTTGCCGGCGATTTCCAGTATGGCGGGAACCGCGTCGCTGCAGCCGAAGGTATCCGCCGCCCTTACCGCGTAGCCGTCCACGGTGGAGCGGTCAAATCCCGGCACGTATTCCGTGGCTTCCACGTCCTCATAAAGCACACGGCCCACGGCCCGTGAAAGCTCCACGGTCTCCCGTATGGGGGCGATATGTGAAAACTCCCGCTGTATAAGCTTCAGGGTCTCATCCGGCGTCAATACATTGAGCATATGTTATCTCCAAAGCAGAAAATGATGTATACGTATTTTAATTTTACCAAATATACCTTATGAGGGGCAAGTATAATGGGCCGTAAGCTTATATGAATAAGAAAGAAAACAGCGCAGCCGCCGTTTGACGTACCATTCCCTCTGTGTTACAGTTTAATTGATAGGATTACAAAAGGAGGCAGGTATGATAGACCTTTCCAGGCTGAATGAATACCGGGAAAACAACCGCCTTGAGGCCAAGAAGGCGCTGGGCGGCCTGCCGGAAAGTCTGTGGGAAACCTACTCCGCCTTTGCAAACGCGCTGGGCGGCGTGATACTTCTTGGCGTGGAGGAGCGTGAGGATAAATCCCTGCACCCCGTAGACCTGCCGGACCCGGAAGGCCTTATTGGGGAATTCTGGGCCATAGTCAACGATCCCAGGCGTACCAGCGTAAATATATTAAAGGAAGAAAACGTAGATATCTGCACTGTGGACGGATGCCGCATAATAATGATAACCGTGCCCCGGGCAAAAAAGAAAGACAGACCGGTATACATAGGGGAGGACCCCATCACCGGCTCATACCGCCGCAATGGGGAGGGGGATTACAGGTGCGCTCCCGAGGAGGTGCGCTATATGCTGGCTGAGGCCCAAAAGGCGGCGGAAGGGCAGGACGGGTAAACCGCATATGCGCCAAAGCAAATATTTTTTATGGGGAGCTTTAATATGCTTCAGGATATATCTTACGGCAGCCTGGATAACCAATACCGCAATGCCTCGCCAAAGGACGAGGACCTGGTGGTATGCGTAAGGGACAGGGATATACTGCTCCGGCGGGATGAGGACGGCATACTCATCCTTCCCACCTGGAAGGAAGTTTCAGCATGGGGCGCGTACTGGAGCAAATGGTTCGAGGAGCCCACAAGGTTCGCCTTAACCATGCAGAATAGGGATTATTTTCTTTGGATGGGGGAGGCGGGAGAGGCGCGGGACGGTTTCGCCTATGAGGCCGCCGCCACCCTTCGCGACCTTCGCTCAAAGGACGTATGCTTCGCCTGCATGACGGCGTGGCATATATACTGCTGGTACAGGGCAAACCGTTTTTGCGGCTGCTGCGCCGCGCCAACGGTTCACGACGATAAGGAGCGCATGATGCGCTGCCCCGCCTGCGGCAATATGATTTTTCCAAAGATAGCCCCTGCCGTCATAATCGGCCTTACGGACGGGGACAGGCTGCTTATTAGCCAATATGCCAACAGAAACTACAAGCGCTATGCTCTCCTTGCCGGCTTTATCGAGATAGGCGAAACCGCCGAGGAGGCTGTGGCCCGTGAGGTAATGGAGGAAGTGGGCCTCAGGGTGAAGAACATCCGCTACTATAAGAGTCAGCCCTGGGGCGTTGCGGGCAATCTTTCCCTGGGATATTTCTGCGACCTTGATGGGGAGGACGCTATACGCCTTGATGAAAACGAGCTTTCCATGGCGGGCTGGTACCACAGGGAGGCGCTTCCCGCAGAGGATGACGGCATAAGCCTGACGAGGGAAATGATGCGGATTTTCGCAGAGGGGAAAGAGCCCAGATAGCAAAGAAACCCTTGCGAAGCAAGGGTTTTGCGGATTTGCCCCACAGGATACACTGGAGTTAGGGCTGTCAGCAATGGAATAAAAGGCTTACTCCCACACTATCCTTATCTTCATCCGCCTGCCATCGGGCGGCGCGTCGGCGCAGAGGCCGTCCGCTATGAGGGGCAGGCCGCATTGTTTATTTACGCCGGGTGCATATTCTGTTACAATAACATATTAGAAAGATGCGGGCGGCGCCCGTTCATAAAAGAAATAATACGAGGAGGACTTTTTACCATGTCGGAAAACACCGAAATGATTCAGCTTGAACTGGGGGATACCACCATGACCGTGGAAACCGAATCCGGAATAGACCTGCTGCCCCCTGTGGAGGCGGCTGTGGATGTATATGCTGATCAGGCAGGACTTACCGAGGCGGAGCTTAAGGCGGTGGATGATTTTTCCGAGAAGATAGACCTTAAGGATTCCGGCATAGTGCTGCAGTATGGCTCTGCCTGCCAGAAAAAGATCGCCGGATTTTCCGACAGCGCCCTTGAAGGGGTCCGCACAAAGGACCTTGGGGCGGCGGGAGATATGATAGCCAATCTTATGACGGAGCTTAAGGGCTTCTCTGTGGATGAGGAAAAGAGGGGACTGTTCAGCTTCATCAAAAAGGCGGGCAATGAAGTGACCCGTCTTAAGGCCCGCTTTGATAAGGCGGAGGTGAATGTTGACAAGATCACCGAAATGCTTGAGGGACATCAGAATCAGCTCCTCAAGGATATCGTAATGCTGGATAAGATGTACGAGGTGAACCTTGGCTACTTCAAGGAGCTTACCATGTACATAATGGCGGGCAAGAAAAAGCTTGAGAAGGAACGCTCCACCACCCTGCCCGAGATGGAGGCGGCGGCAAAGGCATCCGGTGAGGCCCATGACGCGCAGGCCGCAAACGACTTTGCCGCAATGTGCGAACGATTCGAAAAGAAGCTCCACGACCTTGAGCTTACCCGCACCGTAAGCATACAGATGGCGCCCCAGATACGCCTCATCCAGAACAGCAACACCCTGATGGCGGAAAAGATACAGTCTACCATAAATAACACCATACCCCTCTGGAAAAACCAGATGGTGCTTGCCCTCGGCATGGCAAACTCCAAGCAGGCCATGGAGGCCCAGCAGGCGGTAAACGAGCTTACAAACGAGCTGCTCAAGGAAAACGCCGAGGCGCTGAAGCAGGGCACAATCGAGATAGCCGCCGAGAGCGAAAAGAGCATAGTGGATATCGAGACCGTAAAATACACCAACGAGCAGCTTATATCCACCCTTGATGAAGTTCTTCGCATTCAGGAGGAAGGCCGGGCGAAGCGCAGGACTGCCGAAGTGGAGATAGGCCGCATAGAGAACGAGCTGAAGGCAAAGCTGCTGGATATCCGGGGTTAATATTGCCCGTCGCATACTTGGTTTTAAGGAAGGAGCATTATGATGAACAACCGTTCGCGATTCACATGGATAGGCGGCCTGCTGCTGTGCGCCGCGGCGTTCTTTATTGGCAGAAGCTTTTTCCCGGGCGTGCTGAAGGTTGTACTGACCGTGGCGGCAATAGGTGTAGCGTTGATAGCGGTGGTTATCGCTTTCTTCATAATTCGGGCCATAAATAAATCCAACGACCCGGCAAACGTTGCCAGGCGGGAACGGGACGCCATACTTTCCAAGGGACGTTCCCATCTCGTTAAGCTGCGCAGCATGGCAATGAGCATTGGGGATGAAGAGGTGCGGGCCGTAAGCAATGAGATATGCTCCTCCGTTGACCTTATACTCACCACCCTTAAGGAGCAGCCGGAAAATATCCCGGCTGTGCGCCAGTTTTTCAACTATTACCTGCCCACCATGGGAAATATACTCACCAAGTTCGTTCGGGTGGAAAAGAGCGGCGTGCCCATGAAGGATATGCCCGCCAACGCCGTATCCTGCCTAAGGGATATCAAGACTGCCATGGATAAGCAGTATGCCAACCTATTTGACGACGACATACTGGACCTTACCGTGGAGATGGATGCCCTGACTCTGGCCTGCAAGAGGGACGGACTTCTTGCGGATGATGACTTCGGCCAGCCGGCTCCCATAAACCTTACCCTGTAGTTTAAAGCGGGCATAAAGAGACGCCATCGTGCGTCTCTTTTTGTGAGGAGTTGTTAAAATTCGCCCCCCTCGTCGCCGCGAGCCGCGTATACTTCCCGGCGGCGCAAAACCGTACCAACCTGCCGCATTTTGCCGGAAAGCCTCGAGTTCATACATCTTTCACATTTTTTTGGCCTATAACCTTTGACCTGAATGGCAAATTTTAATATAATAACCAAAGATTAAAATTTGATTAAAACCGCCAGGACGGTTTTCCGGAGAATTTTTATGATGAATAAAGTGATAATTGCCAGCGACAGTACCACGGACATAGGCCCTGAGCTTATCGCCCGCCATGGGGTAAAGGTGCTTCCCCTTGGCATAAACCTTGGGGACAGGCTGTATGCGGACGGGGTGGACATCCATCCGGACATGATATATAAGCTCTATGAGGAGACCGGCGAGCTGCCCAAGACTTCCGCAATAAATACGGCGGACTTTTACGAGTTCTTCAAGGAGCACACTGCCGACGGCAGCGCCGTTGTGTTTTTCACCATAAGCTCGGCAATGTCCTCCACATACGGCAACGCCTGCCTTGCGGCAAAGGAATTCGAAAACGTGTACGTTGTGGATACCGCAAACCTGTCCTCCGGCGGCGGCCTTCTCCTGCTGTCCGCCTGCGATATGCGGGACAGGGGGATGCGTCCAGAGGACATCGCAAGGGAATGTACCGCCCTTAGGGAAAAAGTAAGCGCATCCTTCGTGGTGGATGACCTTACCTTTCTCTATAAGGGAGGGCGCTGCTCCGCCCTTGCCGCCCTCGGAGCGAACCTTGTGCAGATAAAGCCCTGCATAGCCGTTAAGGAGGGCAAAATGGGAGTTGACAGGAAATACCGGGGCAGGTTTGCCGCCGTATTGAAGAAATATATCGCAGACCAGCTGGAGGATGGCGAGGATATCAGCCTTGAACGCGCGTTCGTCACCCATGCGGGCTGCGATGAGGAGATAGTGGAACAGTGCGCCAGCCAGGTAAGGGAAGCGCTGCCCTTTGAAGAGGTGATAATCACCCGGGCGGGCTGCACCGTATCCTCACACTGCGGCAGAAATACCCTTGGCGTTCTGTTCCTGAGGAAGTAAGGCCGGCAAAACCGCATATAAAATAAAATGCGAAAAATGCGCCAGAGGCTCATGCCGCTGGCGCTTGCTTTTTATTCATTTTACCTCAGCGGGCTGTTCTTGGGTATCATAGGGCAGTTCCAGTACAGCAGCTTGCCAAGATACTTTTCCGCAAGGTATATGGCGTCGGTGGTGTATGCGTCAAGGCAGGGCTTTTCCAGCGTGCCTATCCGGTGCAAAGCTATGCCGTAGGGCTCATCCAGCTCAGGGGAAAATTCCACATCCCCTATGGCAAAGCCTGCAAGGCGGGCCTCCTCCGCAAACTGGACAACGTGATTTTCCAGGGGGAAATACATATGGAAGGTTATGCGCCTTGCGGCGGTAACGCAGTCGCCTTTTCTGCGGTAAAGCTCTATGTTCTCGCGGTTGGATTCGGTTTGGAATTTTGCCGCATCGGGATACAGCAGGCCCAGGTAGGTGTTCCATTCCGGGTCATCCGTGCAGCCCACGGCGCAGTAAAGGAACCTTTCCTTGTCCGCTATTTCCTCAAGGGCGCGGCTGCGCTCCGGTCGGTCTGTATAAAAGAACATGACACGGCGGCTGGCGTCCTGAATATAGCCAACGTACAGGGCTTTAAGCTCCTTTATGCATTTCTTCTCGACGCGGTCAATGTGCCGCCGGCCCCGGGCGCTGAGCTCTCCCTGATCCTGCATTTCGCAGCGGATGTGCATCAGCACCGGCTTGTTGGGATGGGGCGCCTTTGAGAGATAGGAGGTATCCACGGCAAAATTCGCCGGGTCTCCCTCCATGTGCCATTCATAGGTGAACCAATCGGGCATAATGTGCACCTCGCTTGGGTAGTTATCTTCTTTTTTTCTTTTCGCATTGAAAAGAAAAAAGAAGCAAAAGAAAAGATGAGGGTAAAAACGCTGTTGGTATAAGCGGGCTCAGGCGCGTTGGCTGTTGGCGAGGCTTTTTTAGCTTACTGCCCCACGCACCACCCTTTTAATGTACCTCCGCCTGACGAAGAAGGCGGGAACGGGTAAAATCCCGTATACTTGTAAACGCAATGACGCCCTGCGCTTTCCTCTATTCTAAATTTGCCCGGGGAGGCCGGGCAAATTTGAAAGTAAGGTTATCCTGTTGAGTATCTTTCCGCGCCGTTGGCGGAAAGATACCGTATCGGGCGGAAATATTCTATATCATGGCATCCTTCGCTTCCTTTCTTAGGAAGGGAAGCTGGGGCGCAGGGGGCAGGGCCTCCCGGAGGAATCATATCTTAGTATTCCAACACGGCCTTTATGCGGCGCACGCCCGCGCTGGAGGCTTCTTCCTTCTTTATTTTGAAGGTGCCAAGATCGCCGGTGTTTTCCGCATGGGGACCGCCGCAGATCTCCTTGGAGAATTCGCCCATGGTATAAACCTTTACACGCTCGCCGTACTTATCGCCAAAGAGGCCTACGGCGCCCTGCTCACGGGCTTGGTCAACGGTCATCTCCTCGCAGGAGATGGGAGCCTTGGCCTGTATCCACTGGTTCACCAGGGCTTCAACGGCGCTGAGCTCTTCTTTGGTCATCTTGCGCTCAAAGCTGAAGTCAAAGCGGAGACGCTCGGCGGTGATGTTGGAGCCGCGCTGGGATATCTTGTCGTCGTTCAGCACCTTGCGCAGGGCCGCCTGCAGCAGGTGGGTGGCGGTGTGGAGCCGCGCGGTCTCAACGCTGGTATCCGCAAGGCCGCCCTTGAAGCGCTGCTCTGCGCCTGCCTGGGACTTTTTCTGATGTGCCTCGAAAGCGGCGTTGAAGCCATCCATGTCAACGGTAAGGCCGTTTTCGCCCGCAAGCTCACAGGTAAATTCGATGGGGAAGCCGAAGGTATCGTAAAGGTGGAAGGCGGTCTCGCCGTCTATGCGACCATCGGGGAAGGTGTTCTTTATGCGCTCAAATTCCTTGGTGCCGTTGCGCAGAGCCTTCTGGAAGCGGGATTCCTCCTTGGAAAGCTCGGAGGTGATCTTTTCCCGGTTTTCGATGAGCTCGGGGTATACATCGCCGTATTGGGCGATAACCGCCTCGGCTACGGTGCGGAGGCTGTCCTCGGGCATGCCAAGCTGCATTGCGAAGCGGATGGCACGGCGGATAAGGCGGCGGAGGATGTAGCCCTGGTCCACGTTGGAGGGGGTAACGCCCCGGTGGTCTCCGAGGATGAAGGTGGAGCAGCGGATGTGGTCTGCCACTATGCGGAAGGCGCGGGTGGTTTCCGCGTCCGCTTTGAAGGACTTGCCGGAAAGCTGCTCTATGGCGGCGATTATGCCGGTGAATGCGTCGGTGTCGTATACGCTTTCAACGCCCTGCAGGGTGGCGATGGTGCGGTCAAGGCCCATGCCGGTGTCAACGTTTTGCTGGGTCAGAGGCTCAAATGTGCCGTCCGCTTTTTTATTGTATTCCATGAATACGTTGTTCCATATCTCCAGATACTTGCCGCAGGAGCAGGAGGGGTCGCAGCCATCGCAGCACTTGGGCTTGCCGGTGTCGTAGAATATCTCGGTGTCCGGGCCGCAGGGACCGGTGATACCGGCAGGGCCCCACCAGTTGTGCTTTTTGTCAAGATAGAATATGTGGCTGGGGTCAACGCCCATCTCTACCCAGCGGTCGTGGGAATAGGTATCGCGGGGGGCGTCGGCGTCGCCGGCGAAGCAGGTGAAATACAGCTTGTCCTTGTCAATGCCAAGCCACTTTTCATCGGTAAGAAATTCCCAGGAGAAGGCGATGGATTCCTTCTTGAAATAATCGCCCAGGGACCAGTTGCCCAGCATTTCAAAGAAGGTGCAGTGGGAAGAATCGCCCACTTCGTCTATATCGCCTGTGCGGATGCACTTCTGAACGTCCGCAAGGCGCACGCCCTCAGGATGCTTTTCACCCATAAGGTAGGGTACCAGGGGATGCATACCGGCGGTGGTGAACAGCACAGTGGGGTCGTTTTCGGGTATCAGGGAGGCGGAGGGGATGATGGCATGGCCCTTTTCCCGGAAAAAGTCAAGGTAAAGCTTGCGAAGCTCGTGGGATTTCAGCAGTCTCATATTATATACCTCTCTTGAAATTTGATTTACGAGAATTCAGTATGTCACAGCCATAAAAAGCCACATTGGCACAAATAAAGTATACCTTTATATATGTGCCTTTGTCAACGAAACAGACAGCATGATTGTTTACTTGTCAAGGCAGAGGGTATGGGGATATAATCATAACCATGAAAGAGAGCTTCTCAAGGCGGCTGCGGCGCAGGGCAAAGCGCCTTCAGCTGAATTTCAAGCGGGTGAATTTCACCCTTATAGGAGACGAGGGCAGGCCCTGGCGCAGAGCCATAGCGTTTGGGGCGGGCCTTTTGGCGGTTATAATACTGCTGCTTGTGGGGGGCACGGAGACCCAGCTCATGGCCACCCCTGAGGTAAAAACAATAGAGGAGCGCGGCGTGCTCAGGGTGGGTATACGCAGAGATATGCCGGGCCTTAACGGAGATGACGGCCTTGAGCAGGCGCTGGCCAGGCGAATTGCGGAGCGGATACTGCCGGAGACCGATTTGGAGAACAGCTTGCAGCTGGTGGAGGTAAGCACCATGACCAGCAGCACAAAGCTGGACGACGGCACCGTGGATATGGTGATCGCCATGATGAGCCCCTCCATGGCTCCTTCATATTATTATTCTTCAAGCTACTACAGCGACGAGTGTATATTGGCGGTAATGAGCGGCACAAGCTCCTTTGCCCTGAAGAATTTTACCATCGGCCTTATACAGGATAATGCCCTTAGAAACAGCGCCGAGGACGCATTGGTGGACGCCTTTGTGGCGGAGAATACCTCCTTTGTGATAACAAAGCGGGCATATCCCTCCTATGACGACCTTATCACAGGCCTTATGAAGGGCGAGGTGGGCGGCGTGGCCCTGACCAGGCTGCACTTTGACCAGTTAAAGACCCAATACGACATAGTGCCCACGTCCCTTTCCTTCGGAACGGTGGATTACTGCGTTATGACCGCGTCCGACAACTCCATCCTGGCGGATATTGCAGGCATGGTAATAAACGACCTGTGGGAGAGCGGAGAGATGTACGAGCTTCATGCAAAATACGGCTTGATGTAGCCCTGCCCGGGCGGCCCACCACAACATATGCCTACAATTGACGGGACCGCACACAAGGTGGGAAAAAATATCAAAAAACCGCCCCCTTCGGGCGATTTTTGCATTGACATACGGCGGTCTCTGTGATAAATTACTTAAGGTATCCCCCTTTGCGGGGGTTTATTTAGGTACGAAAACAGTAGCGCCGGGGCTTAGCCGCTCTGCGTTTACATTCACAGAAGGAGAAAGAAAAATGCGCGTAAAGATCACATTGGCCTGCACCGAATGCAAGCAGAGGAACTACAACACCTTCAAAAACAAGAAGAACGATCCCGATCGTATCGAGTTCATGAAGTACTGCCGCTTCTGCCGCAAGCACACCCTGCACAAGGAATCCAAGTAATTACGAGGAGTAATCAACAATGGCAAACGAAACCAACGCAAAGAAGAACAGGGTAAGCATCAGGCAGTTCTTCAAGGAAGTTTCCGGCGAAGTCAAGAAGCTCTCCTGGCCCACCAAGAAGGAACTGGCATCCTACGTTCTTACCGTTATCGCCTTCATCATACTGATGGCAATAATCATATACGTTCTGGATCTGGTATTCGGCAAAGGTCTTGGCCTGCTTGCCAACCTGTAAAGCACAGCCTGCCCTATAAGGAGAGAGTATGTCCGAGGAAGCAAAGTGGTATGTAGCCCATACCTATTCCGGTTATGAGGATAAGGTCACCGAGGACCTTAAAAAAACCGTAAAGAACCGCGACCTTCAGGATATGATACTCGAGGTCAAGTATCCCACCGAGGAAGTCGTTGAGATAAAGGACGGCAAGCGCAAGGTGACCCACCGCAAAACCTATCCCGGCTACGTTATGGTCAAGATGATCATGAACGACAAGACCTGGTATGTTGTGCGAAACACCCGCGGCGTTACCGGCTTTGTTGGCCCCGGATCCAAGCCCATACCTCTTACCGATGAGGAAGTTACCGCCATGGGCGTAGAGCGCATTGCGCTGAAGCTGGATGTGGCGGTGGGCGAGAGCGTCCGCATAGTCTCCGGCCCTCTGGAGAACTTTGTGGGGACCGTGGAGGCCTTGGACCCCGAGAACCAGAAGGTAAAGCTGACCGTGTCCATGTTTGGACGCAACACCCCCGTGGAACTGGACTATATAGAAGTACAAAAAATATAGCTCCGTTCAGGTATGATCCCCATGGGGACCGTGAAGGGGCCGCAGCCCCGTGAATTTCAATCCGGCTCCGGCGATATGCGCGGCGGAGCGGATGAAAACCGCAGGGTTTTCGTTCCCCGCGGATTATGCCGCCCGTGACCTGCGGGAAAAGGCAGAATTCGCAATATACCGCAAAAACCAACGGGCTTTTGCAAAACGCGTATGTATGCACTTTCGGGTGCTTGCATTGTGGGAGGTGTGCCCGCCATGGCGCGCCGCTCGCACCACATTATATTAGGAGGAAACTTACAAAATGGCAAAGAAGATCACCGGCTTTATAAAGCTGCAGATCCCCGCCGGTAAGGCGACACCCGCTCCCCCCGTAGGCCCTGCTCTGGGTCAGCACGGCGTAAACATCATGGGCTTCTGCAAAGAGTTCAATGAGAAGACCGCCAAGCAGGCCGGCCTGATAATCCCCGTTGTTATCACCGTTTATCAGGACCGTTCCTTCACCTTCATCACCAAGACTCCCCCCGCCGCCGTTCTTATCAAGAAGGCCTGCGGAATCGAGACTGCCTCCGGCAAGCCCAATTCCCAGAAGGTTGCCAAGATAACCAAGGCACAGGTTCAGGAGATCGCGGAGCTGAAGATGCCCGATCTGAACGCTGCAAGCCTCGAGGCTGCAATGAGCATGGTAGCCGGCACCGCCCGCAGCATGGGCGTTGTGGTGGTAGACTAAGAAGGAGGGCTATTCAATATGAAGCATGGAAAGAAGTATCAGGATAGCGTAAAGTCCTTCGATAAGCAGAAGCTGTACGATCCCCGTGAGGGTCTCGAAATGGTTCTTGCTACCGCCAAGGCTAAGTTCGATGAGACTATCGAAGTTTCCGCCCGTCTGGGCGTTGACCCCCGTCACGCCGACCAGCAGGTCCGCGGCGCAGTAGTTCTGCCTCACGGTACCGGCAAAAAGGTTCGCGTGCTGGTTTTCGCAAAGGGCGACAAGGCTAAGGAAGCTCAGGACGCCGGCGCCGATTTCGTAGGCGATGAGGATCTGGTAAAGAAGATCCAGACCGAAAACTGGTTTGGCTTCGACGTTTGCGTAGCTACCCCCGACATGATGGGCGTAGTTGGCCGCATCGCTCGTGTGCTTGGTCCTAAGGGCCTCATGCCCAACCCCAAGAGCGGCACCGTAACCATGGACGTGGCTAAGGCCATCAGCGACATCAAGGCCGGTAAGGTTGAGTATCGCGTTGACAAGACCGCTATCGTTCACGTACCTGTAGGCAAGGCTTCTTTCGGCGTTGATAAGCTGGAAGAGAACCTGAATACCCTTATGGACGCGGTCATCAAGGCAAAGCCCGCCGCCGCCAAGGGCGCTTACATCAAGTCCCTGGTGGTATCCTCCACCATGGGCCCCGGCGTAAAGTTCAACCCCCTGAAGTTCTAATCGCCCGGCGATTTCGCTAAAGCGCTTAATGCGTTTGATGGGGGACCGATTCCTAAGGGAATCCATCCGTTTTTGCCCCATATGTGGATGAAAGCGGATCAAAGGCATAAGGGATATGCGCCCTTGGCCTGAAATGTGGGATGCGGCGAAAAAATCGCCGGAATTCCTGCGAAATTTTGCTTGACATCTGCGGGGCGGTTTGATATACTGCCCCGTGGAAATCAAAAATTATTGCCCAAGACAGCCGGTAGCGCAAGCGTAAATCCTGCCGAGGCGATGAATAAGAGCTTAGTTTATATGCGCTTTTTCGTCCTCTGTCTTGCGGCGGAGGATTTTTTCTTATTCTAACAGGAGGTGAAACCATGGCAAACATCCAGAACATACAGGCAAAGGCCGCTCAGGTTGAGGAAGTTGCTTCCAAGATCCAGGCTGCCCAGTCTCTGGTAGTGTTCGACTATTGCGGACTCAATGCCGAGGAGGTTACCAATCTCCGCAGCGATATGCGCAAGGCAGGCGTGGAATACGTAGTTCTTAAGAACGGTATCGTAGAGCGCGCAGCCAAGGCCGCCGGCATCGATGAGAGCTTCTGCGAGATGTTGAAAGGCCCCTCCGCCTTTGCTTTCGGCGTTGAAGACGCCGTTGCTCCTGCAAAGGTGCTGAAGGAAGCCATCAAGAAGTACAAGAAGTGCGAGATCAAGGGCGGTCTCATCAACGGCGCAGTATCCAGCGCCGCCGAGATGAACACCCTGGCTGACCTGCCCTCCCGCGAGGTTCTCCTTGCAAGGATGCTGGGCAGCATGCTGTCCCCCGTTTCCGGGCTGGCAATCGTACTGGACCAGATCGCCAAGAAGGGCGAGTCCGCTGCCGAGTAAGTTTACAGGCTGCGTAATCAACTACTAAATCAATCAAAATTTTTACAGGAGGAAAACACAATGTTTAACAAGGAACAGTTTATTGAAGATATCAAAGCCATGACCGTTCTGGAGCTCTCCGAGCTGGTAAAGGCCCTGGAGGAAGAGTTTGGCGTATCCGCTGCCGCTACCGCCGTAGCAGTTGCCGGCCCCGTTGCCGCCGCTGCCGATGTTGAAGAGAAGACCGAGTTCGACGTAATCCTCAAGGACGTGGGCCCCGAGAAGATCAAGGTCATCAAGGTTGTTCGTGAGACCACCGGCCTGGGCCTTAAGGAAGCTAAGGAAGTTGTTGACAACGCTCCCAAGCCCCTCAAGGAAGGCATCGACAAGGAAGCCGCCGAGAAGCTCGTTGCCGCTTTCAAGGAAGTTGGCGCCGTCTGCGAGATCAAGTAATTACATCCGTAATACTTTCAAAAAGAAACGGACGAAAATCCGTTTCTTTTTTTATTTTAAGACTTTTTAAGGATAGTATTGACAGGGGGCGTGTCAAGAAAAAAACGCCGAATAAGCCATAGCAGTTTGCAATGGCGGAAGCTGCAAAAAAACAGGCGGCTATAAGCTCCATAAATAGGAACACGGTTACTAATATACACGGAGAATGAATGGGCATATGTGGGTATGCAAATGTTGGAAAAAGCAGCGGACAGGCTTCATAAGGGGGTTTTTGGCGATCAAAATGTTGATAAGTATGTTGAAAGTGTGGATAGATGGTGCGAATATACACTGCATATTCAATGAATGAAATGAAGGACAAGTGAAAAAGCCGTTCAAAAATGAAATATCAAATGACGGGATTGCCCCAAAATGTTAAATTGGTAATAAGCACGGCTTTTGGCGCATATAGTCACAGGGGGTGATAATATGAAGCTTAGCGGGGAATGCAGGCGAATTTTAAACAGGGTGCGGGTTTTGGCTGCCGGATTGCTGGTTATATTACTGGGCGCAGTATTTTCACCGGAAAGCATACCCGCCGCGGCCGACGGAAAATTCACCGTTGTGGTGGATCCGGGCCACGGAGGAGCGGACGGTGGCGCGGTAAGTTCGGATGGAGTTACGGAGGCGGGGCTGAACCTTACGGTGTCAAAGCTGCTTAAGGGGGAGCTTGAAGCGCTGGGCATGGGGGTGATACTCACACGGGAGGACGATAACGCCCTTGCGGATGGAAAGAAAGCGGATATGGCGGCCCGCCGCAGCATAATGAACCGGGGGGATGTGGATGCGGTGGTAAGCATACATATGAATAAGTTTACCGACTGCTCCGTTCATGGGCCCATGGCCTTTTATATGGAGGGCAGCGAGGAGGGGCAGAAGCTTGCCAAAACCGTGATAGACAGCGTTACCGCCGCCATAGGCGCTCCTACGCGCCTTGCCAATCCGGCGGACTATTACGTTATACGGGAAAGCAAACCTGTGGCGGTGCTGGTGGAGTGCGGCTTTCTTTCAAACAGCGAGGATGTAAAGCTCCTTCAGGACCCTGCCCATCAAAAAATTCTTGCGAAGGCCATAGCGGAGGGGGTATACGGCTATCTTGCCGGGAATGGGCTGGACTAAAGGGGATTTTGCCTATATAATACAATAGATGAATAATAAAGTTTTTAAGGAAAGCTTAATAGGCAGGATTTCCGCCGCTCTGGGCCGGGATGTGAAGGAGCCCAGGCTGCTTAACCCATTGGTGCTGGCGTATATCGGGGATACGGTATACGACCTTTATGTGAGAACAAACCTGGTGCTCACCAGAGACGCCACCGCCCACGGCCTGCACCTTATGGCCTCAAAGCGGGTATGCGCCAAGGCACAGGCAGAGGCCCTGCAGCGGATACTGCCCACATTAAGCGAGGATGAGCAGTACATTTTCCGCCGCGGGCGAAACAGCCACATGGGCACCGTGCCAAAGCATGCGCAAATGTCGGATTACCGTGCGGCAACGGGCCTTGAAGCCCTGCTGGGATATCTTTATCTAAAGGGTGAGGACGAGCGCCTTGACCGGCTGATGGGCGAAATGCTCTCTATACAAAGCGAAGAATAATACATGGAGGATATATCCAAAAATGGCGTTCAGGGATAACAAAAGCGGCTACGGTCAGAAGGATTTTGAAAGGGACATGAGCCGAAGGGGCGGCGGAAACTATGGAGACAAGCCATATAAAAAGCGCAACTCGGACAAGCCCTACGACCGCTCCTACGACAAAAAGGGCTATGATTCGGACAGACCCTATAAAAAGGACTACAATTCCGACAGGCCCTACGACCGCTCCTACGGCAAAAAGGGCTATGATTCCGACAAGCCCCATAAGAAGAACTGCGATTCTGAAAAGCCCTATAAGGACAAAAAGCAGGAGCGCTATCAGGACGGTCCCGCCCTTGAACAGCCCAATCCCTATGCGGAGGATCAGCTGCCCTATATCGTAATGGGCAGAAACGCCGTTCGCGAGGCGGTAAAGAGCGGACGCAGCATAGACCGTATTCTGGTGATAAAGGAGCTGGACGGCTCCCTTCGTGAGGTAATAAACCTTGCACGGGACAGAAATATTCAGATACGGGAAGTTGACCGCAGCAAGCTGGACGAAATGTGTATGCCCTTTGGTCACGGCGGCAAGCCCGGCAATCACCAGGGCATAATCGCCCAGGTGCCCGGCGTGGAATACTGCGATATATCCGATATTCTGGACGTTGCCAGGGAGCGTCAGGAAAAGCCCTTCATAATACTCCTTGACGGCGTTGAGGACCCCCACAATCTGGGCTCCATAATTCGTAGCGCGGAATGTGCCGGCGCCCATGGCGTGATAATACCCAAGCGCCGCAGCGCCTCGGTCACCGCCTCCGCCTGCAAGGCTTCCGCAGGGGCGGTTGAATACATGAAGGTGGCCCGGGTGTCCAATCTGGGCGGCGCAATCGACCGGCTTAAGGACGAGGGCCTGTGGATCGCCGGCGCAGATATGGCGGGAACCGCTATGGACAAGGCGGACATGAAGGGGGCGCTGGGCCTTGTTATAGGCAGCGAGGGAGACGGCATAAGCCGCCTTATAAAGGAAAAATGCGACTTTCTTGTGTCCATTCCCATGGCGGGCCGCATAGATTCCCTTAACGCCGCCGTTGCCGCCGCCGTGCTTATGTTTGAAAAGAAGAGGCAGGGATGACAGAAATAAGGGACGAGCATCTGGCAGCGTCCGCCCAAACCGGCGACGCCGCCGCCATGGAGCAGCTTTGCGACAGATACAAGGACAGGGTGCGCATGATAGCCCGGCCCTATTTCCTCATTGGCGCGGACAGGGACGACGTTATCCAGGAGGGCATGATAGGCCTGTACAAGGCAATAAGGGATTATCGGCCTGACTGCAGCACCGCGTTTTCCTCCTTTGCGGAGATGTGCGTTACCCGCCAGATAATCAGCGCCATAAACGCCTCCCGCCGCCAGAAGCATCTGCCCCTAAACAGCTACATTTCCCTGTATAACACCTCCCCTGGGGACGACCGGGAGCTTATCGAGCTGCTTCAGCTATCCGACGACGGCCCGGAGGATGCCTTCATCTCCAAGGAGACCTCCGAAACCCT
This sequence comes from Clostridia bacterium, assembly GCA_016292635.1. Lineage (GTDB taxonomy): Bacteria > Bacillota > Clostridia > Christensenellales > CAG-138 > SFEL01. Next base: position 12,831 of record JAEDIC010000001.1, on the reverse strand, counting down.
TCGCCGGCAGGTGAAAAGCCGCCTTACTCCTCTTGAGCGCCGGGTCACCGAGCTGTTCCTGGAGGGACTTACCTACCAGCAGATAGCCGAGGCCATCGACCGTCCCCCCAAGTCCGTGGACAACGCTCTGAGCAGGGTGAAGAAAAAGCTGGGTAGTGTTCTGGAATAAGATGAAAAGAATACTCCGCCAAAAACAGCCCGCCCAACCCTTTTACACACAAAAGGCCGCGCTATAAGGCGCGGCTTTGTATTATAAACGCTGTGTTCCGTATTTACCTGATTACATCGCAGCCCATGTACTTCACAAGCGCATCCGGCACCTTTACCGAGCCGTCCTCCTGCTGATAGTTTTCCAGTATGGCGGCAACGGTGCGGCCCACGGCAACGCCGGAACCGTTCAGGGTGTGCACAAGCTCAGGCTTTGCGCCCTTTTCACGGCGGAAGCGAATCTGAGCCCTGCGGGCCTGGAAATCTTCAAAGTTGGAGCAGGAGCTTATTTCAACATACCTGTTGTAGCTGGGCATCCAAACCTCTATGTCGTAGGTCTTTGCGCTGGAGAAGCCCAGATCTCCCGTGGACAGGGTCACCACACGATAGGGCAGGCCAAGGCCCTGCAGTACCCTCTCCGCGTCGGCGGTGAGCTTTTCAAGCTCGGCGTAGGATTCCTCCGGCTTTACGAACTTCACCAGTTCCACCTTGTTGAACTGATGCTGGCGGATAAGGCCGCGGGTATCCCTGCCCGCGCTGCCCGCCTCGCTGCGGAAGCAGGCGCTGTATGCGCAGTAGCTTATGGGAAGCTGGCTGCCGTCCACTATATCCCCCCGGAGCATATTGGTAACCGGCACCTCGGCAGTGGGAATGAGGAAGTAATCCGTATTGGTCACCTTGAAGGCGTCCTCCTCAAACTTGGGAAGCTGACCGGTGCCGGTCATGGAGGCACGGTTTACCATATATGGGGGCAGTATCTCGGTATAGCCGTTTTCGGTATGGGTATCAAGGAAATAGCTTATTATCGCACGCTCAAGCCTTGCGCCAAGGCCGCGGTATACGGTGAAGCGGGCACCGGTTATCTTGCCGGCGGTGGCAAAGTCCAGTATGTTCAGCCCCTCGCCGATGTCCCAATGGGCCTTGGGCTCAAAGCCAAAGGAGGGAGCTTCGCCCCAGCGGCGCATTTCCACGTTGTCCTGATCGTCCGCCCCCTCTGGCACGGATTCATGGGGTATGTTGGGGATGGACATGAGCATGGCGCTCAGTTCTTCATCCATGGCGGATATCTGCTCGTCCAGCTCCTTTATGCGGGCGCTTACCCGCTTCATCTCCGCCATAAGCCCGGCGGTGTCCTGACCCGCCTTCTTCATGGCGGGCACCTTGGCGGATTCCTCGTTGCGGCGGGCTTTAAGAAGCTCCGCCTCCTGCATGAGCTCCCGGCGCTTCGCGTCCAGCTCGATAAGGGCAGATACATCCGCGCCCTTTCCGCGGCGCTTTCTCATGGCCTCGGTCAGTGCTTCCGGGTTCTGACGTATGCGCTTGATGTCCAGCATATAAATTTCCTCCTAAGTAGAGTGAATATGGGTCGATGTTATGTCTTTTTCTTTTTCCCTTCGAGAGAAAAGGGAAAAAAGCTAAAGGATAAAAGCTGTTTTTGCTATAAGTTTTTTTGTTGGTCCCTTCCAAATCTTCCCAAGGGGGCAAAAGCTTGCCGCTATGGCGGGGGTTTTATTACTTTGCGCATTTCGCGGTAATAAGAACCGTCCTCGCCTTCGCCATAGGGCTAAGATACATTAAAAAAGGGCGTAAATCTTTCTTAAAACCCTTCCGGTTTTCCCAAAAAAGGAAAAGCTGCGCTAAAGGTATGGCGGACGGGATTAGATAAAGCCTACATCCTTTCAGGCGCTTCCAGACCAACCAGATACAGGCCCTTTTTTATGACTATGCGGGCCGCATCGGTAAGGGCGAGGCGGGCGTTGCGCACCTTGGGATCCTCCACCATTATCTTGTTGTCAAAGTAGAATTTATTGTATGCGGTGCATACGTCCATTGCGGCACGGGCCACAATATAGGGCTCGTTCTTTTCCGCCGCAAGCTTTATTGCGCCGGGGAAGGCGTCTATGGCCTTTATGAGGGCGGCGGAGGCGGCGTCGGTCAGACAGGATGCGTCCATATTATCGGCGTCGTATCCTTCCGCCTTGCGCAGCACGGAACAGCAGCGTGCGTGGGTATACTGGGCATAGGGGCCGGTTTCCCCGTCAAAATTCAGCACCTTGCTCCAGGAAAAGGTGGTATCCTTAATGCGGCTGTTGTACAGCACGCCCCATATTACCGCGCCAACGCCCACGGCGGCAGCGACTGCGTCCCTGTCCTCAAGGTCGGAGCTCTTTTCGGCGATTATTTCGCCGGTTTTTTCCACGGCGGCGTTCAGCACGTCCTCAAGGTATACCACGTTGCCGTGGCGGGTGGAGAGGGTGCCTTCCTCCATGGAAACCATGCCGAAGTTAACGTGCTCGCAGTCCTTTACCCAGGTATTCCCCATCAGCTCCAGCACCTTGAAAAACTGCTTAAAGTGGAGGTTTTGCTGGTATGCCACAACGTAAAGAGACTTTACGAAATCATAGTGTTTTTTGCGGTATATTGCGGCGGCAAGGTCACGGGTGGCGTAAAGTGTTGCGCCGTCTGAGCGGAGTATTATGCAGGGGGGCATATCGTACTCGGACAGGTCAACCATGGTTGCGCCCTTGTCCACGGTAAGCAGGCCCTTTGCACGAAGATCGTCTATTACGGCGCCCATCTTGTCCTCGTAGAAGCTTTCGCCGGCATAGCTGTCAAAATGTACGCCGAGACGGTCGTATACCTGACCCACTTCCGCAAGGGTAAGGTCCTTGAACTGCTGCCAGAGCCCCACGGCCTCCGGGTCGCCGGATTCAATCTTTTTAAACCAGAAACGGGCCTCGTCGTCCAATTCGGGGTGCTGCTCCGCCTCCTGATGAAAGCGCACGTACAGCTTTACAAGCTCCCGAACAGTGCATTCATTCACCGGCTTTTCGCCCCATTTTTTGTAGGCAACTATCATTTTGCCAAACTGGGTGCCCCAGTCTCCAAGGTGGTTTATGGCGATGGCATTGTAGCCAAGGGTATTGTATATGCGATAAAGCGAGCTGCCAATGGCGGTGCTGGGAAGATGGCCTATATGGAAGGGCTTTGCTATATTTATGGAGGAAAACTCCACGCATACGTTCTTGCCCGCGCCCTCATGGGAGCTGCCGTAGCTTTCCCCGGCGGAGAGGACTTTGCCGAGCACGCTGACCGCATAGGCGGACTTGTCCGCGAAAAAGTTAAGATAGCCGCCAACTGCCCTTGCTTCGCTTATGCCTTCGGGCAGGGCAAGGGAGGCCTGCAGCTCTGCGGCAATTGCGGGCGGGGCCTTACGCATGGTTTTTGCCAGGCGGAAGCAGGGGAAGGCATAGTCGCCCATCTCAGGATCCGGAGGGGTCTCCATCCAGTCCCGGAGGGCGTCCGCTTCCATGCCGGTAAGGGCGGCGAGGGCATTTGCGAGGGCTGTTTTGTGGTCCATAATATCTCCTTTAAGGGTGTTTTTCACACCGATATTTTCCAATTTTATAGTATACCACAAAATTCGTGAAATGTTAACTTGTTGGCGGGTGAATCCGATGCTATAATACCCCCATGGACGAGAAGAAAATAAACGGCGAAATGACCCAAGAACAAAAGACGATTTCAGAATCTGCGGAGGAAGAGAGGCCCATACAAGGCGAGCAGCCTGTCCGGGGCGAGCAGGCCGGCGGAGGCGAGCGGGCCGCGGAAGCTGAACAGGAGGCTCCAAAGAAGAAACGCAGCCCCATAAGGATAGCGATAGCCCTGGGGCTTCTTGCCTATGCGGTATTTATACTGGCCCGTCAGTATATCTTCATACCCGGCGAATACGAAGCTCCGCCCACGGAGTCCCCTGCCGCAGAGTCAGCGGCGGATAGCACCCCTGAGCCCACTCCCTATATTCAGAAGATACCCGTAAAGATGTACTTTACTGAGCGGGAGATAAGCTTTCCGGTGGAAAAGGTGGGTCTTGTGCCCTATACCGACGCCAAGGGCAACGAAATGACCAACGAACAGGGCCAGCCCATATATACCATGGGCACAATAGATTCAGAAAAGGTGGCCGCATGGCTGGAAGGCGGACCTTCCCCCGGCGAATACGGCAACGCCCTTTTCAACGGACACGTTTCCTGGAAAAAGGTGGCGGGCGTATTCTCCGTGCTGCCCAAGATGGAAATAGGCGAGGAGATAGTTGTGGAATACGACGACGGCTCCACCATGTCCTTCCTTGTTACCAGCAACGATATTTATAATATCGACTCTGTACCGGATGAGGTAATGGCCTTTTATACCGAGGACGCCCGCATGACCCTCATCACCTGCTATGGCGAAAGCTGGAACTCCGGCATAGGAACCCGCAACGAGCGCTGCGTGGTGGTGGCAAAGCCGGCCAACCCGGATGAAATAATCTTCCCTAATTATGAAGACTCCGACAGCGGCTGAGACGACTGCTAAAGCCCGATATGGACTTTCGTATAGCTCCGATGTTTAAGGCATCGGGGCTGTTTTATTGGGCGGAAAAACAAAAAGGCTCAATATGGAAGTATACTTTGCTCCGCCCATTGACAAAGCGGCGTAAAATCTATAAAATAGCAGGGAATAGTCAAACGGCGCAGAGACGGAAAGAGTAAGCATGGATGCAGCCCACAGCGAGCGGGGGAGGGTGCAAGCCCCGCGGGAAAGGCCCATGCCGAACATGGCTCCCGAGCGCCCCGGGCCGAACGGAGCTTTGCCCTGAGGCCTGGGCGGGTCCTCCCGATACAGGGGAACTTATGAGCCGCAAAAGGGAAATTTGCCTTTGCGGGAAGTAGGGTGGTACCGCGGCGTATAAATGTCGTCCCTATGCCTGATTATGGGCAGAGGGATTTTTTATTTCCGCAGATATTCATCTGAACCCACACGCCGCCCTTTTAACGCAGCTTCGCCCGCGGCAAAGGGAGGGAGCGGTATAAATATGCTTTGTGCCGCAGGGATAGATGTGTTTTCCCCCTACGGTAAAAACGAAACGGGCCTCATAAAGCTTTTTAACCTGAAAAACCGGCCTGGGCGGGTCGTTTGAGCCGGCGCGCAATTACAAAGGCCGGACACTCTCCCCTTTCCTTTAAATTCCTCAGCTTTCCCCCGGATGGAAAAGCTGCCTGAAAGGGAGCATGAGCGGGTATGGACAAATTGAGAAAAAATAAAACCTGTGAATACTAAAGGCATAAACCGAAGGAGAAACAAATGAGCGAGAAGAAGACATTCTACATCACCACGCCTATTTATTACCCCAGCGACAAGCTGCACATAGGCCACAGCTATACCACCGTTGCGGCGGACGCCATCGCCCGGTATAAGCGCATGACCGGCTATGACGTTTACTTCCTCACCGGCTCTGATGAGCATGGTCAGAAGATAGAGCGCAAGGCCAGGGATAAGGGCGTAACCCCCCAGAAGTATGTGGATGACATCGTTGCCACCTTTAAGGACCTGTGGAAGCTGATGGACATCTCCAACGACGGCTTTGTTCGCACCACCGACGACTATCACGTTGCAAGCGTTCAGAAGATATTCAAAAAGCTCTACGAGCAGGGCGATATCTATAAGTCCTCCTATGAGGGCCTGTACTGCACCCCCTGCGAGAGCTTCTGGCTTGAGCGCCAGCTTAAGGACGGCTGCTGCCCCGATTGCGGCAGGCCCGTTGAGAAGGTGCAGGAGGAGAGCTACTTCTTCCGTATGAGCAAGTATGCCCCCCGTCTTATCCAGCACATAAAGGATCATCCCGAGTTCATTCAGCCTCCTGCCCGCGCCAACGAGATGCTGAACAACTTCCTGCTGCCCGGCCTTGAGGACCTGTGCGTATCCCGCACCAGCTTCAAGTGGGGTATCCCCGTTGACTTTGACGACAAGCACGTTGTATACGTTTGGCTGGACGCTCTCAGCAACTATATAACCAAGCTGGGCTTCTATTCTGATGACGACAGCCTGTATAAGAAGTATTGGCCCGCCGATGTTCATCTGGTTGGCAAGGAGATAGTCCGCTTCCATACCATAATATGGCCCATCATGCTGATGGCATTGGGCGAACCCCTGCCGAAACAGGTGTTCGGTCACGGCTGGCTCATACTTGAGGGCGGCAAGATGTCCAAGTCCAAGGGCAACGTGGTTGACCCGGTTAAGCTCTGCAACCGCTACGGCGTGGACGCCATCCGCTACTTCCTGCTGCGTGAGGTTCCTTTCGGCAGCGACGGCGTATTCTCCAACGAGGCGCTGATATACCGCATCAATTCCGACCTTGCTAACGATCTGGGCAATCTGCTGTCCCGTACCGTAAGCATGATAGACAAGTACTTCGGCGGCGTTATCCCCGCCCCCGGCCGCCCCGTTGCCGAGCAGGATGATATGATACTGTCCCTGGCCCGTGAGCTGCCGCAAAAGGTTGAACAGTACATGAACGAGCTGAAGATACCCGAGGCTCTGGAGGCCATCTGGGCACTTATAGGCGCAAGCAACAAGTATATCGACGTTACCGCCCCCTGGGTACTTGCCAAGGACGAGGCCAACAGGGAGCGCCTGGGCACCGTTATGTACAACCTGGCAGAGGCGCTGCGCATGGTTGCCATACTCATCCAGCCCTACCTTCCCAGCACCTCCCCCAAGATGTTTGCTCAGCTGGGCGTTGAGGGCGAGCTGACCACCTATGAGGCCTGCGAGTTCGGCAGGCTGAAGGCCGGCACAAAGGTATGCAAGGGAGAGGCCATGTTCCCCCGCATCGATGTAAAGAAGGAGCTGGAGGAGCTTGAGGCGGAAACCCTTGCCGCCATGGCCGCCCCGGAGACAAATAACCGCGTTCCCGCCGAGACCGGGGCAGAGCCTGAGGCCAGTGAAGAGGAATACATCGACTTTGATACCTTCTGCAAGGTTAAGCTGAAGGTCGCAAAGGTTCTGGACTGCAAGATAGTTGAAAAGAGCAAGAAGCTGCTTCAGTTCACCCTGGATGCAGGCGAGGCTCAGCCCCGCACCATACTCTCCGGCATCCGCAAGTGGTATGACGATCCCGAAGCCCTTGTCGGCAGGAGCGTCATAATCGCCGCAAACCTTGCCCCCCGCAAGATAGCCGGCATAGAGAGCCAGGGCATGATACTTTCCGCCATTACCGGCGACGAGGAGACCCTGTCCATGCTGACCACCATGGAGGACGTTATCCCCGGCGGCAGCCAGGTATCCTGATAAGCCGCACAAAAACCTTAACCATAAAAGCCGCACGGTCCTGTTCAGACCATGCGGCTTTTTTGCGGTGCGGTCTTTTTTTAGGGAAAAGAGAAAGAGAAGGTATAATTCATTATTCCATCTTCTCCACGTCCACCCCGGTATAGTAATGCGTCAGTATTTCCAGATATGTCGCCCCCTCAAGGGCCATGGCCCGGGCGCCGTACTGGCTCATGCCAACGCCGTGGCCGTAGCCGGTTGTGCGGATGAGCACGGTGTCGGATATGTCAATGGTAAAATTGGCGCTGTTCAGCCCAAGCAGCTTGCGAAGTTCCTTGCCGGATACGGTAACATTTCCAAGCTTCAGGCTTTCCACCTGCCCGCTGTCATAGCGGGAAAGGATCTTTACCTGACTTTGGAGCTTTTTGCGGTTCAGGTTCGCATCGGGCCATTTTTTGTTTATTGCGGCGGCAAATTCCTTTGGAGTGTATTCCTGCTCCCCGTGGTATTTGCTGCCTTCCTCACCGGGGCTTTCCACCCCAACGAGATAGGGCAGTGCGGAGGAAAATACGTTTTGCGCATCCTCCGTGCGGCCTCCTGCGGAGGAATGATACAGGGCCTCAATGGGAGAACCGTCGTAAAGTATCACCTCACCGTCGGTGGAGTACACCGCCTCGGTAAGCTTATCCATATACCTGCGGGAGTTTTTCCCAAAAGAGTCCTCAAGCTCCTCCGGCGGGGTGTATGCCTGGCAGCAGGCGCTGTCTGTGCAGATATCGGCGCCCCCCTTGCCGCAGCCTTCGCCGCCGTATGCAGCCATGCGGCGCAGCGCGTATGTGCGGGCTGCCACCGCCTGGGCCTTTAGGGCTTCCAATGGGAAGGAAGCGGGCATCTCTCCCCCAACCACCCCTATGAGATACTTGTTCAGAGGCATGACGACCACCTCCCCGTCGCTAAAAACGGCGATGTCGGGAGAGGTGATGTTTTGTGCGCGCTGCTTGCGGGATATGGCGCAGCCCCTTATGCCGGCAATGAGCAGACAAAGGAAAAAAACCAGAAACAGCAGAAGGATATAGGGGTTTGGAGAGAATCGGCGCTTCATGACATATCTCTATGCGCAGGCGCGGAACAAAATACATTGCGGCGGGGCATGGGGTGGATTATAATAATATATGAAAAATGTGGTATTTTGTCGCATCGGAGGAAAATATGGCAGCGGATAAAGGCGAACTCAGAGAAATACTTGAAAGCAACATAGGAGAGGTATATAAGGCCGCGCTGGAGCGGGCGGGGGATCAGGCCGCCGCAAAGGACATAACCCGCAGGGTGATGACGCTGCTGAAGCGCACCTATGAGACGGGGCTTTCTGTAACGCCGGAGACGGTAAAGCGGCTTACGGAGGACTGCTGCAAAGAGCAGGCTTATTACGACAGCAAAAAGGATGTGTTTCGGCATGGCGTAATTGCGGATATGCCGGATTTTGACACAGCCCTTTCTGAAATAACCGATGAGGAAGTGCGCTCCAAGGCAAGGAGCGATGCGGAAAACAATGCCATTGAGGCCCATCGGGCAATGCGCGGGGCAGAGGCTCTGGGGGCAAAGGTGGTAAGCGCGGAGAAAGCGCCCAAATCCGCCGCAGAGGAATTTGCGCAGTGCTTTGATATGGAGGCCGGCGCGTGGGAAAAGGAAGACGGCTTTGCCAGGGCGCGCAAGGGCTGGGAGCACATCGCCAGCTATGAGGAAGATGAGTGTGACGATGACGACGACGATTACGACGATTGCGATGATTACGATGACGATGACGACGATGACGACGACGATGATGAATTCGAGAGCCTGTTTGAAAGCAAGCCCAGACAGCCGGCTTTGCCTATAATCGGCGCATGGGTGCTGATAATACTGCTGTCGGTTGTGGCTTTCTGCCTTGTGGTGATGCTTATGCGGCGCAATGTGCTGCCCGGAGGGAACAGCCCGCTGATACAGAGATTTATCGCATGGTTCAATTCGCGTCTTTTTCCGCTGTTTTAACCGTTTGTACATATTTTCCAAAGGGGTTTATGGTATCATAGCATTATAATATCAGAACAATTCCCGTAAAATATTATTCGAGGTGATTTTATGGATTCCGTAACCCAATATATTATGGGCTGGAATACCCCCGCAGTGATATGTCTGGTGGTGGGTATGGTGCTTATGGCAATAGAGATATTCACTCCCGGCATGGGCGCCCCTGCCATATTCGGAAGCGTGGCGCTGGTGGCTGCCATAATACTCAGGGCGGACAGCGTTGAAACTGCGCTGGTCACTTTTGTGCTGATACTGGCGCCCCTGCTCATCGCCGGCGGCATAGCCATCCATTCCTTCTCAAAGGGGGCGCTTTCCCGCTCTCCCGTGGTATTAAAGGAAAAGATAGACGGCAGCTCAACCTCCCTTTCGGATGCCGAGATGCAGGCCCTTGTGGGGAGGGAAGGGGTAGCCCTTACCGCTCTTCGCCCCGCAGGCAACGGTGATTTCGGCGGCAGAAGGCTGGATGTGGTGAGCTGCGGCGAATTTATCGCCAAGGGCAGCGCCATACGCATAACCGCCGTTGAGGGCCTTCGCATAATGGTGGAACAGGTATGAGCCTGAAATTCTGCAAAACCTGTGGCACCCTATATGACGATGACAGCACAGCCTGCCCAAAGTGCGCCGCAAAGGCCCTTGAGCAGGACGGAAGCGACCTTGCCTATGATAAGGACATGAATAAGGCGGAGGCGGAGCGGCTTCGCAAAATAAGCTGGCTTCAGCTAATAATAGGCGTTCCGGCGCTGATAGGCGTCATCTATCTTATGGGATATCTTATAAAGCTGTTTACAGCATGATAATAAATAGTAATCAAAATTGAATGACGAAAGGGGAAAAATATGGAATTTGTTGCAGTTATCTTTTTGGTTGTGGTAATCATAATATTCCTTGCGCTGTTCTTCAGCTTTGTGCCGATCGGCCTCTGGATATCCGCAACGGCCTCCGGCCTTCGTGTGGGTTTGTTCCAGCTGGTTGCCATGCGCATCCGCAAGGTGGTACCCAGCCGCATAATCAACCCCGCCATCAAGGCCACCAAGGCTGGCATGGAAATATCGCTGAACAAGCTTGAGGCCCATTATCTGGCGGGCGGCAACGTGGACAGAGTTGTAAACGCCCTTATTGCGGCGCAGCGTGCCGGCATACCTCTGGACTTTGAGCGCGCATGCGCAATAGACCTTGCGGGCCGTGATGTGCTCAACGCCGTTCAGATGAGCGTTAATCCCAAAGTTATCGAGACCCCCGTTATCGCCGCCATAGCAAAGGACGGCATTGAGCTTAGGGCGAAGGCAAGGGTCACCGTCCGTGCCAATATCGACAGACTGGTGGGCGGCGCAGGAGAGGAAACCATCATCGCCCGTATCGGCGAGGGCATAGTAACCACCGTAGGTTCTTCCACCAGCCATAAGGACGTTCTGGAGAACCCCGACCTTATTTCTCAGACCGTATTGAACAAGGGTCTGGATGCGGGTACTGCCTTTGAGATACTCTCAATTGACATTGCGGACGTGGACGTTGGCCGCAACGTTGGCGCCCAGCTGCAGATAGACCAGGCTGAGGCTGATAAGCGCATCGCCCAGGCAAAGGCCGAAGAGCGCCGCGCAATGGCAGTTGCTCAGGAGCAGGAAAACAAGGCGGAAGTACAGGGCATGCGCGCCCGCGTTATCGAGGCGGAGGCAGAGGTGCCCAAGGCCCTTGCAGAGGCATTTCGCAGCGGACGCCTCGGCGTTATGGATTACTACAATATGCAGAATATCCAGTCCGATACCCGTATGAGGGAATCCATTGCGGGCGAAGGCAAAAACTCCTGATGTCCCATAAATATTTCCCGGGAAAGGAGGTAATGCCATGGATGGTCTCATATTCCTTGTGATACTGGCCTATGCCCTAAAGTTTATCGCCAAGAACGCCAAGGGGCAGACTGGCGGCAAAAAGGGCCAGCCACAGCGGGCGGATGGCAGAAGCAGCCACTTCGGCCGGGAGGCCGATATTGAAAGACAGCGGCAGCTAAAATCCGATCTTAAGCGCAAATGGGAAAGTCAGATGCAAAGCTGGGAAAAGCCTCTGACGCAGGATGAAGACGGGAAGACTGTAACAGCAAGCGCCCCGGCGTCCTCACAAAAGTATTACGAGCCCGCCGGGGATAACCCAACGCAGCCCGTAAATGCGCAGGAACCCAGGGAGCGTACCGGCGTATCCACCGCCGCGTCGATGAAGCCCCGCGTGGGGGGCAGCATGGTATTTGATTCCACGGAGGGAGAGGGTTATATAGACGGCGACTATCGCTTTGAGGAGATTACTCCTCATTCAGACGATCATGTGGTGAAGCCGTTTACCGAAACTGCCCATGTGCATACCGAAAGCAGCATAATGGGCGTCGCTCCCTGTCCTCCGGATAAAAAGGACGGCTATGGGTTGATATCCGCAGCCGGCGGCGACGCCGGGCCGGATCTTCGCCGGGCTGTGATCTGGAGCGAGATACTGGGCAAGCCCCGGTCGCTAAGGCAGCGCTGACGGGAGACTGGCGGCTATCCTTTTGCGGCAGGGCCGTGGGGTTGCATCTCGCCATTGTTGGGTATATGGAAAAGGAAAAAGAATAAATACCAACCGTAAAGGCAGCAAAGCCGACATGACGCGAAGTCATGCCGGCTTTTTTGTTATGGAGAGCTGATGGGAAAAGGAGAGCTGCCCTATAGGCGTGCCGATGATTTATGTGACTGAAATAAGCCGCCCCTGCCTATTCCCACAGCACAAATATCAGAACCACCCTTCGTTCCTGACCGCATCAAGGGCATAAAAAAAGCCTCCCGCAAAAGGGCATTGTTCATAAAACAGTAAACAGTCACAGTAGTTTGATCTACTGTGGCTGTTCTGGTATATTATGCTATTATGTGATGATATGGAACCAAACAGATCTACAAATCAAAATTTCAGGAGGTTTTTTTATGACAAATACTGAGATTGTATACCGCTTCTTTAAAGAGGGATATGAAAGTAAAAACTATGAATTAGTAATGAATTATTTGGCAGATGATTACATTGACCATAGTCCTGCTGGAGCAAAAGGTAATGCACAAGCAGTAGAGATACTAAAAATTGTTGCAAATCAATTCTCAGATTTGTCTATCCAAATGTTGGATATTTTTGCTGACAACGAAATGGTTGCAACGAGAGTGTTGTATCAGGGAGTACATTCCGGTACTTGCATGGGTATCGCTGCAACAGGTAAAAAGATTTCTTTTGAGGCGTTGGAAAATTTTAAGGTTGTTGACGGAAAAATTGTGGAATCTTGGGGATATTGGCCTGACAAAGAGATTGAAGAAAAACTTCGATAACTTCCAGTTTGTCGAACAGACATAAGTGTGAGCACTTCTATGCACCGTTCAGTGCAGTGCATAATGTGCGATTTCGCACCGCATCAAAGCCTCCCTTGTGTAAAGGGAGGTGGCACGGCGAAGCCGTGACGGAGGGATT
>JAEDIC010000017.1 GCA_016292635.1 Clostridia bacterium | reverse complement strand
GCGTAAGCTACTACGGATACATCACCGGTCTTGGGGATGGATACTACGCACTCAGCGTTTACTACAGCCTGAACATCGCTGTTCCAGGAGAAGCAACCCCTTACTTCATCGTCCCAACCGAAGTTAGCGACTACGGCCTTGTGGGTGATGCAGGTGCCGAAACCGAGCTTGAAGGTGTCCATAACGCCCTTGAGGAACTTGCCGTACTCGTTGCAGGTCCAGTCGAGCTCAGTGGTCTCGTTTACATAGAACTTGGTGCCGTCAGAGTTGAGGGTCTTTACAACGTAGGGAGCGGTCCAGCTCTGGGCGCCTACTTCGAACTTAACAACCTTGCCGTCCTTATCAACAAATACCCTTACCATGTTGCCATCCTTACGGAACTCGAAGATTGCAGAAGTGGTGCCAGCATTCTTGTTGTAGAATACATCGTAGCCGTTTACCTTAGTAGCAACTGTGGTGGAGAGCTCATTCTCAGCGTCCAGAACGGCGCAAACCTTAGCGATACCAGCTTCTGTAACCTTGGCGGTGAAGAGGTTAGCGGGCTTAGCGGAGAAGTCAGCAGCCTTCATAGCAACATAGGAAGTGCCTTTAACGCCGATGTAGTATACGCCAGCCTTCAGTTCGCCTTCATTGGCTTCTACATTCTTGATGAGAGTATCAACGTTGGCAATGGTAAGATCAGCAGCAACGGTGCCAACCTTCAGGTTGCTAAGGCCCTTCAGTTCGAACTTCAGGTCAGCATCTTCCCACCACTCGGGGTTGGGGTTCTCGTCTACGGTTACCTTAACTGCGAAGTATACGGTATCACCGTTTACAGCGCCAGCGCAGGTGCTAAAAGTGTAGGTGTTGCCAGTGTTGCAGTCATTGCCCTTTACGTAGGGGATAACTTCAACCTTGCCCTTACCCAGAGCGCATACATCCTCAGCGCAGTCCCAGTTGGGAGTTACACAGTTAGTAGCAAAGGCGGAAGCCATGGAGAGAACCATGACCAGAGCCAGAGCGATTGCAAAAATCTTTTTCATCGTTTTAAATCCCTTTCAAAAATTTATGTTTGCAAGTGAGTCGGGGAATTGGCCCTGCCTTGTTCCCCGCCGGGCGGGCTTTTTTGCGCAAAAAAATTCCCCATTGTGGGGAATGGGGAATATTACGAATGTATTGCGAAATTGTGTTTGGCCGAGGTTGAGCGCGGGGGGCGCAGGGGAGGTGGAATTGATGGCGCGGAGGGCGGAAAAGTTGGCGGGGGAACAGAATCGGCTGAAATAGTATTTGCCGGTTTTTGCCCGGCAGGGCTAATACTTCGCCGCAAGGGTTTCGATAATGTTTATCAATTCCTCACGGGAGTGTTCGCCGGTGACCTTGGCGACGAGGGTGCCGGTGCTGTCGTAAATATGGGTGGAAGGGATGTAGCTAAGGCCGTTGGTGAGGGCGCTGGTACTGCCCACCTGGGGGTATTCAGCCCCAACTGAGGACATATAATGCAGGGCGTCCTCCCCCGTCTTTCCGCCCCATGCGTGTACATCCGTTACCAGCCCCAGGAACTGTACGCCGGAACCGTAGTATTCCTTTTGCAGCTTGGCGAGACGACCCATCTCGCTAACGCAGATGCCTCAGGTGGTGCTCCATATGTTTAAAAGGGTAATGGTACCGTTGGCGAAATATTCCTGTGTAATGGTGGAGCCGTCATGGGCTTCGGCGGAGAAATCCGACACCTTTACGTTATATGATTTGAGCTCCGCGGGGGTGTAGCTGTCAGCATACGGAGTTTTTGCGCTGCTCGTGGGCTTTTCCGTGGGCGTGGGGGCAGCCTTTTCTTCCTCCCTGGGCTTTTCCGTGGTCTTGGGTTTTTCGGTTTCCGCAGGCCGCTGAGTGGGTATGGGAGTGGGGGTAGCCGCAGGGGTGGGGACAGGGGTCACAATAGGCGCAACCGTGGGGGCGGTAAGCTGCACAAGCGTATCCTCCGCCGCGGGAGCCTTGGAACAGCCCTGACCGCAAAGGGCCAGCAGGGCTGCGAATATTGCTGTATATTTCCTGGAAATTAACTTCATATGTGGAGTATACTTACAAACCGCGTTACCTGTCAACATTCAGAGAAAATGTTAACAAAAAGCCGCACAGATTACTGTACGGCTCTGCAAACGGGGGGGTTATACGAACGGATTTGCGAAGAACAGATTGAATATCAGCTGATCCGCCAGCACCAACACGCCCAGTATGGCGGTATATATGCCAAAGCCCAGCAAGCTCTTTTCCCGGATAAGCCTGAGCATGAGCCGTATGGCCAAGTATCCGCTGACGGCGGCGGCAAGGGTTCCAATGATGATATTGCTCCATTGAAGGCCGCCTATACCCTGGGAAAATACATCCGGAAGCTGCAGCACCAGCGAGCCAAGTATGGCTGGTATGGACAGCAGGAAGGAATACTCCGCCGCCTCGTCCTTGCCAAGGCCCAGCAGCCTTGCCCCGGTGATGGTGCTGCCGCTGCGGGAAAGGCCGGGAAATATGGCGATGCCCTGCATAAGGCCAATGCCTATTGCGCCGTGAATGGAAAGGCTTTCCGGGGACTTTGTGCCCTTTGCCTTAAACTGGTTTATGAACAATACAACGGTGGTCAGCAGGAAGCCGAAGCCCAGCAGGCCGCCGCCGAAGGCGTTTTCAAATGTATCCCTGAATATCAGCGCCACCGCGACCGTTGCAAGGGTGGATACCGCCAGCAGCAGGGTGAGCCGCTGGAAGGGCTTTTTTATAAGTGCCCATATCTTTTTGTAATATACGGCGAATACAGCAGCCAGAGTGCCTATATGCAGCATCACGTCAAAAAAGAGGGTTCCCTCATCAATGCCGAATATGTTTTGCAGCAGCACCAGATGTCCTGAGCTGGACACCGGTAAAAACTCGCACAGGCCCTGCACAACGCCCAACAGTGCGGCGGTAAGAGTGTTCATGATATCCTCCAAATAATGTTCCTGCTCTCATATATTAGCACAATTCCTGGCAGGTTTATGCATGAATTTGTAAACAATGGAAATTATACATCCGAATATGGACAAAGTGTATACAAAACTGTTGCGGTTATGAAGGAACTTCCATTGCGTGTTTGCAACATTCGCTGTTATCATTATCACCGCCGGCAGAGCGGGACACAGTGCCCGCAAAAAAATCGGCTCACTTGCAAGGCCGATGATTTTTTGTGAAAGGGATAATGAATCGATGTTTAAGAAAAAGATACTCGCCATCGCCATGGCTGCCGTTGCGGCTCTTTCCATGACAACCGCCTTTGCCGCCTTCAACTGGACCACACCCGTTGTGAACCGCACAGGCAAGGCCACCGTTGAAGTTATACCTTATGTTAAGACCTCCAACGGCTCCGGCGGATTTGCCTGGAAGACCTCTGACTGCGCCGCCGCCGTAAGCAGCGAAAACATTTATTTTGCCGTTAAACTCACCGTTGCCGCCAACCCCGATACGGACTGGCTGGCAAATGCCTCCGTTGAGCTGGAAGCTGCGGGCCTCACCTCCGCATGGGACAATTCGGCATACGATGCCATCCCCCTTACTTCTGTGGATGAGGATTCCTCCAGGCAAGCCGTATACTACCTGACCCGGGAAAGCGCCGCAGGCAACGCCCTTGCTGCCGTTCCCTGGACCAAGCTCAGCAGCTCCTTTACACTTGCGGACGACGTTGAACAGCAGGATTCCCTCTGCATATTTACCGCCCCCGTGCAGAATTCCAACAAGGCCAAGGTATGCGCTACCCTTACCTCCAGCTTCGGCACAGGCAGCTCCGCCTTCACCGCAGGCGCAGTGGGCGAGTACTATGTTACCTACGGCAACAACGCCCTCAGCATATACCCTGACGCCGCCACCGCTGCGGCAGACTCCGCCCGGTTCCTGGTGCGCTACACCATCAATGCCTCCACCGAGCGTGTCACCTCCGTCACCAATCAGGCGGGCAGCACCGCGCCTGACGATTATGACACAATCAAGGCGTTCTTTGGCATCGATGTGGGCACCAGGGTGAACCAGAGCCTTGTAAACGCCAACTTCGGCTGGAGCGATGAAGTGCAGAGCTGCTTCAAATGGGGCTCCTCCACTGCCATCGTCACCCCCGACTGCGATGTTTCCATCCCCAAGACCGGCGACGCCTCCGTCATGGCCTATGCCGCCATTGCCGCCGTCTCCGCCCTGGGCGTGATGGTGAAAAGAAAATAAGCGCGTCATGTTTTCTCTTTCTTTTCATGGGAAAAGAAAGAAAAAAGAAGCAAAAAGAAAAGCTGAGAAGTCAGAGAGAAAAATGAATACGACGCTTTGGCGGTTTTCCAAATTTGGCCTCAATGAGGGGGCCAAATTTGCTTTTTTGCAGGGAGGTTTATTTAATATTTAATTTTATTTAATATAGAAGAAAACCGCCCATATGGACGGTATGCAGCCTGTGGAAAAACCCTTGGGGGTTTGGGGGCGGAGGCTTCAATCGGATTTGGCTGCCTGTGGGGAAAACCCGCGTAAGCCTCGCGCGGCAAGGGTTTCTTTGCGTGACTCCCTGACCGTGCCGCGGGCACAAGGGAGCCATTTAAACATGGGAAAAGTGGCGTAATGCCACTTTTCCCACAGCTTGGCGCGCTGCCGTGCGCCTTTTTTGAGTTTGGGGTGTTACTTGCTTGCGAGGTAATCGTTTATGGCATTGATAAGGGCGTCTGCGTCTATGCCGTGAACGGCACAGGCTTGCTCAAGATCCTCGCCGTGGGCCATTACGCAGCCCAGACAGTGCATTCCGGCGTCGGTAAGAATTTCTGCGATGCCGATATCGGTGCGAAGAATCTGTTCGATGGTCATATCCTTGGTAACGGAAAGGGACATTGTATTTCTCCTTTATTGGTTATTCTTCACTAATAGTATATCACTTTGGCTGGAAAATTAAATATTTTTTTGACGATAAGTTTTAAGGCAGGGAAGGAAACCGGAATCAATCCGCCGTACGGGCGTACGAAAAAAAGGAAAAGAGGAATATTTTCCGGGAAATGGCCGGAAAAATATCTGATCCGGTCCATTGGAGTTTTTTGACAGTCTATATGTTTGTGGTGTAAAATATAAATACCCCGCAAAAGAAAATAATACAAATATTTTTTAGAGGATATATGTTAATGGATCAGAACCTTCGCGAGACCGACCTTTACCTCTGGGGGGAGGGAACCAATACATACGCATACCTTACGCTGGGCTGCCATCGCGTTAAGCACAATGGCTACGATATGTACCGCTTTGCCGTATGGGCCCCAAACGCGGAGGCCGTAAGCGTCGTTGGCAACTTCAATCAGTGGAACACCGAGGCCGACCCCATGACTCCCTGCGGCAGCACAGGGGTATGGCAGTGCTTTATAGGCATAGTGAGCGCGGGGGACATATATAAATTTGCCATCCGCACAAAGAGCGGGGAAATGCTGTACAAGGCCGATCCCTTTGCCTTCCGCAGCCAGATGAGGCCCAATACCGCGTCGGAAATATGGGACCTTCAGGACGGCTATGAATGGCAGGACGCTGAATACATGAAAGCCCTGGCCGTGAAGGACTCCCATACTTCTCCCATGTGCATATACGAAGTGCATCCCGGCAGCTGGATAGAGGGGCTGGACTTTGAGGCCATGGCAGAGCGGCTGGTAAAGTACGTTTCCTCCATGGGGTACACCCACATAGAGCTTATGCCGGTATCCGAATATCCCCTTGACGACAGCTGGGGCTATCAGGTAACGGGCTATTATTCCATAACATCCCGATACGGCACACCCGCCCAGTTCAAGGCGTTGGTGGACGCCTGCCACAAGGCGGGCATAGGCGTTATAGTGGACTGGGTGCCTGCCCACTTCACCCGTGACGCCCAGGGCCTGCGCCGCTTTGACGGCACCGCCCTTTACGAGCATCCGGATCCCCGCCGGGGAGAACAGCCCCGGTGGGGCACAATGCTGTTCAATTACGAGATGAACGAAGTTAGGAGCTTCCTCATATCAAACGCCGTGTTCCTGATGAAGGAATTCCATGTGGACGGCATTCGGGTGGATGCGGTAAGCTGTATGCTTTACCTTGACTACGACCGTGAGGAGGGTCAGTGGCTGCCCAATATCTACGGCGGCAATGAAAACCTTGGCGCCATAGAGTTCTTGCGCAGGCTGTCCGACGTTATCCATGAGGAATTCCCCGGGCGGCTGCTCTTTGCGGAGGAAAGCACCGCCTTTGCCGGCATAACCGCACCCACACAATGGGGCGGGCTGGGGTTCGATTATAAATGGAACATGGGCTGGATGAATGATACCCTGGATTACATTTCCCGCGACAGCGTATACCGCAAGTATCATCACAACCAGATAACCTTCTCCATGTGCTATGCGTTTTCCGAGCATTATCTGCTGCCCCTTTCCCATGACGAGGTGGTGCACGGCAAAAAGAGCCTTATAAACCGTATGCCCGGCGAATACGTTGACAAATTCCGCCAGCTCAGGCTGCTGTATATGTATCAGTACGCCCATCCCGGCAAAAAGCTCACCTTCATGGGAAATGAGTTTGGTCAGTTTATCGAGTGGAACTTCCGCCAGTCTCTGGATTGGCTGCTGCTGGAGTATCCCGCCCATTCCGAAATGCAGGAATTCGTGGCTCAGCTGAATAAATTTTATACCTCTACCCCCGCCCTGTATCAGCAGGATGACAGCTGGGAGGGGTTCCAGTGGATGCAGGTGGACGACGCCGCGCACAGCGTGCTGGCTTTCGTGCGCCGGGACGCCAAGGGCAGGGAGCTGCTCTGCGCCTTCAACTTTACCCCTGTTGAGCATTATCCTTACCGCATACCCATGGCAAGGAAGGCCACCATGGACCAGGTCCTTTCCAATGTGGACATGCGGGACATAAAGGGCATAGAGACCGAAGAGGACGAGGACGGCAATTGCTATGTGGATATAATGCTGTCCCCCTACGAGGCGGTATACTATTGCCTCAGCGAATAAGGGCCGATAAAATTAAAACACACGGGGGCGCCGCGCCTCGGCATAAATCCCAATAACATCAAATCTTTGGAAAGCTTTTCCCGCAGCCTGCGGAAATAAAATACATATCATCATAAAAGCCTTTATTGACAGGGAGGTAACTTATGGTCAGAAAGAGAGTAGTAGCCATGCTGCTGGCAGGCGGACAGGGAAGCCGTCTCAGCGTACTTACCAACCGCATGGCAAAGCCCGCCGTGCCATTTGGCGGCAAGTACAGGATTATCGATTTCCCCTTGTCCAATTGCGTCAATTCGGATATCGATACCGTGGGTGTGCTTACCCAGTATGAGCCCCTTGAGCTGAACGCCTATATAGGCACCGGCCAGGCATGGGATCTGGACAGGAACAGCGGCGGCGTATTCGTGCTGCCTCCCTATCAGTCAAGCAAGACCGGCCGCTGGTATTCCGGCACCGCCGACGCCATCTATCAGAATATTGCCTTCATAGACAGGTATGATCCGGAATATGTGCTCATACTTTCCGGCGACCATATTTATAAAATGGACTACGCCGCCATGCTGAATGCCCATGAGAAAAAAAGGGCGGATCTTACCATAGCCGTTCGTCCCGTCCCCATGGAGGAGGCCCATCGCTTCGGCATTATGAACACCGACAGCGAGGACCGCATAATAGAATTCGAAGAAAAGCCCAAGCACCCCAAGAGCAACAAGGCTTCCATGGGTATATACATTTTCTCCTGGCCGGTGCTGAGGAAGTATCTCTGCCTGGATGAAGAAAATCCCGAATCCGAAAATGACTTCGGAAAGGACATAATCCCCGCCATACTGAACGATGGCCTTGGGGTATATGCTTACGCGTTTGATTCCTACTGGAAGGATGTTGGTACTGTGCAGAGCCTCTGGGAGGCCAACATGGATCTTATCTCGGACAGCCCCGCCATTCAGCTGGACGATCCGGATTGGCGCATATACAGCAAATCTCCCTGTATGCCCCCCCACTGCGTTGGCATAAACGCCAGCATAGAGCGCAGCTCCGTGGCGGAAGGCTGCGATGTTGCGGGCGTGGTAAAACACAGCGTGCTGTTTGCGGGCGTAACCGTTGAGGAGGGGGCCGAGGTGGTCGATTCCGTGGTAATGCCCGGCGCCGTCATACGCAGCGGAGCCAAGGTGCAGAGGGCCATACTGGGTGAAAACTCCATAGTTGGCAGGGATTCCTTCGTTGGCGCTGAACGCAGGCCCGAGGATGGCGAATACGATACCTCCCTTACCGACGATATAACCCTTATTGCCAGCGGCACAGAGATAGCCGCCGGCAGCAGGGTGCCCGTGGGCATGATAGTCAATACGAGAGTGTACGGCGCAATTGAGGACGAGGAGAAATAAGCCATGAGAAACGACGTATTTGGACTTATATACACAGGCGAATCCAGCATGCAGCTGAGAGACCTTACCTACTCCCGTTCCGTGGCAGCCGTGCCCTTTGCGGGCAGGTATCGCTGCATTGACTTCGTGCTAAGCAATCTGGTGAACACCGGCATATCCAACGTTGGCATAGTGGCCCAGAAGAACTATCACTCCCTTATGGACCACCTTGGCAGCGGCAAGGAATGGGAGCTGCACAGGAAGCGTGACGGCCTGTTCATTCTGCCTCCCTTCGTTACCCGTGACAATACCGGAATTTACCGGGGCACCATAGATGCATACCATTCCGTAATGGGCTATATCCGCCGCAGCACCCAGAAGTACATCATACTGGTGGGCAGCCATACCATATACAACACCACCTATGACGATATGATAAAGCAGCATATCGAGACCGGCGCAGACATAACCCTCATGTACAATGAGGTGGGGCTGCATCATCCCGATGACCAGTTCAACGAGCTGCGCTTTGCCCTGGCTGACGACGGCCGCATAACCGACATTCAGCTCAACCCCAACAATCCCTCCACTTGCTATTCATTCTGCGATACCACTATAATGGAGAAGAATACCTTTGAGTATCTGGTGGAGGAAGCATACTCACGGGGCGAGTCCGAGTTCATCAGGGATGTGCTGCTGAAAAAAGTGAACGACCTCGCCATCTACGGCTGGCGTTATGACGGCTATATTGGCTGCCTGAGCTCCATTTCCAGCTATTTCGACCACAACATGAACGTGCTGAAGAAGGAAGTAAGGGACGACCTTTTCAACAGCAACCACCCCATATATACCAAGATAAAGGACGAAGTGCCCGCAAGGTATATCGGCGATGCAAAGGTTAAGAACAGCCTTGTTGCAGACGGCTGCGTAATTGAGGGCGAGGTTGAAAACTGCGTGCTGTTCCGTGGCACACACGTTGGCAAGGGCAGCAAGCTGAAGAATTGCGTGGTGCTGCAGGCCTGCCATATCGAGGGAGGCTGCGAAATGAACTACGCCATACTGGATAAGGGCTGCACCATACGAAGCGGAAGGAAGCTTGCGGGCTACGACAGCTTCCCCATAATTATTCGCAAGGGCAGCGTTATCTAAAGATAAAAAGGATATACGGGGCGGGAGCGTGCCTCCCGCCTATTGCTTGGCTAAAGACAGCCCGCAAAGGCTAAAATATATAAAAAGGTAACATACATATGAGCGTCAGGAAAGCAGACAACACACAAAAGGATACCGCCAAGGCTGCAAAGGAGCCTGCCCTTACCGCAGAGAAAGCCGTGGAGGCAACTGAAGAAGCGAAGGGGGAAATCACTGAGGAAAAGGCCGAAAAGGCGGAGGAGGTACCCGCCAAGGTGGAAGCGGCGGCGGAGATAATGCCTGAAATACCGGCGGAGTTTCCCAAGCCTCCCATTAAAGTGCTGTTCGTTGCGTCGGAATGCGCCCCCTTTGTTAAGACGGGCGGCCTTGCGGACGTTGTGGGCGCCTTGCCTGGGGTGCTCAGGAAAAAGGGCGTGGATGTAAGGGTGATGCTGCCACTGTATTCCGCCATAGGTCAGCAGTATCGCTCCCAAATGACCTACATCACCAACTTTTATGTGCCCATGGGCTGGCGCAGCCAATACTGCGGCATAATGTCCATGGAAAAGGATGGGGTCATATACTATTTTCTGGATAACGAATACTACTTCGGCCGCAGCTATATCTACGGCGAATGCAATAACGAAGAGGGCGAGCGCTTTGCCTTCTTCTCCAAGGCGGCGCTGGACGCCCTGCGCCACATTAACTTTTATCCCGATGTGCTCCATGCCCACGACTGGCAGGCGGCAATGAGCATAGCCCTGCTTCGTATGCAGTACAGCTGTATGTGGGAATACCGGGATATCGCCACCATGTACACAATACACAATCTCAGGTATCAGGGCATATTCGGCTGGAAGCATATGAATGACATACTCTCCATAGACAAGGCCAGCTTTAACCCTGATACCATAGAGTATTATAACGACGTGAACTTTACAAAGGGCGCGTTGTCCTTCGCGGACGCTATAACCACCGTAAGCCCCACATATGCCCGTGAGATACAGACCGCGGAATACGGCGAAAACCTTGACGGCCTGCTCCGCAGAAGAAGCCGGGATGTATACGGCATACTAAACGGCATAGACGAGGACCTTTTTGACCCGGCAACGGACAAAAACCTTCCCTTCAACTTTACGGCGGCGGATCTTTCCGGCAAGGCAAAGTGCAAGGAGGCATTGCGCACCGAGTTCTGGCTGGATAAGGATGACTCTCCCCTGGTGGGCATAGTTACCCGCTTTACCGGTCAGAAGGGACTGGACATAATCGAATACGCCATAGAAGCCCTTATGGAGAAGGGCATACAGCTGGCGGTGCTGGGCAGCGGCGACACCCGCTACGAGCATCTTTTCAGCTGGGCCTCCTGGAAATACGGCGGAAGGATAGCCGCCCGCCTTACCTACAGCAACTCCATTGCAAACAGGATATACGGCGGCGCGGATATGTTCCTTATGCCTTCCCAGTTTGAGCCCTGCGGATTGGCCCAGATGATAGCCCTTCGCTACGGCACCCTGCCCATAGTACGAGAGACCGGCGGCCTTAAGGACAGCATTGAACCTTTCAATAAATTCACCGGCGAGGGCCTTGGATTTACCTTTGCCCGGTATAATCACCTGGATATGCTGGGCGCGGTGGACAGGGCAATTGAGGCTTATCGCAATCCCGATGTATGGCAGAGGCTTATACAGAACGCCATGGGCGCCCATTTTACCTGGGATAGGTCGGCTGAGGAATATATAAACCTTTACAACAGGATCAAATACAGAAAGCATTGACGCATACGGAATCGGCGGCGAAAGCCGCCGATTTTCATGGCCAGAGCGAAAAGTATAAGGAATATGGGAACAAAAGTAAACTTTTGCACAAAGCTATTCATTTATTATCGCTGTAATGATATAATTACATTCGGCACAGGATTGATGCTAATTTAACGAAACCGGAGGCGGGAAAACAATGAAAAACATATGTGTATTCGGTGCGTCTTGCTCCAACATTGCCCCCGCCTATATCGACGCCGCATACAGGGCGGGCAGTCTTCTTGCGGAAAAGAACATCGGCATGGTGTTCGGCGGAGGGGATACCGGCCTTATGGGGGCGGCGGCCCGGGGAATACATGAAAACGGGGGCAGGCTCATAGGCGTTATACCCGAAAAACTGAACCAGCCCGGCATCGCCTATCCCAATTGTGACGAATTAATAGTGACCCCGGATATGCACACCCGCAAGGCCACCATGGAAAAGCTCAGCGAGGGCTTTCTGGCCCTGCCGGGAGGATACGGCACGCTGGAGGAGCTGATGGAAGTGCTTACGCTGAACCAGCTGGGCTATATTTCCGCTCCGGTGGTAATACTCAATACAAAGGGATATTATGATAAGCTGATAGCTCAGCTTAATTACTGCGTTGAGGAGGGATTCACCTCTTCCGCCTGTCTTTCCATCTTTGCCGTGGCGGATACGCCGGAGACGGCTGTGGAAATGCTCTCAAATATGCGTCCGGCGGAGCTTCCCGATAAGATAAGGGATGCCATCATCTCTGCCGGAGGAAAGGCGTGATGTATCATGGCTGAATGGAACAATATAATGGTATGCGTCACGGGCCAGCATACCTGCGACAGGCTTATCGCCCGGGGCCTGGAGCGGGGGGAAAAGGCGGATATACATGTGGTGCATTGCGTTGAGACCGGTCGAAACTTTATGGGCTCTCCCTTTGAGGGGGACGCGGTGGAATACCTTTTTACTGCGGCCCAGCTGGCGGGGGCGGAGCTTATTCTGCTTCGGGCGGACGACGTGGAAGACGCTCTTGTGAATTACGCCGAGACCAACCATATAAACACCATAATAATGGGCGCAAGCCCCAAGAACAACGACAAGCCCCCCCTTGTGGTGCGGCTGCAGCGGCGGCTGCCCGAGGTGGAGTTCGATATAGTAAGATAGTATTTATGGGGCCGTATGTCGGCCCTTTGATTATCAAAAAAGGTTTGCCCTTCGTCCCGGGGCGCTCCCGTGCGGCGAACCCCGGAAGGAACCGGAATCTGCGGTTTTATTCCGCTTTCGCCCCACGCTCCCAGAGGAACGTCTCCTGCCCCTGAGGGACAATTCACCTTCCGTCGCCGGAGGCGGAGTAAAACCGAGGGCTGCGGCCCTTGACAATCCCGGGAGAATATGCGATACAAAAGTAAGAAATGCGTTTTAAAAGGAGGAAAGCTATGGCAGCGGAACTGAAAGCGAGAAGAAATATGGATCCCAAATTCATGTGGGATCTTAAGCATATTTATCCATCAAAAGAGGCATGGGAAGCGGCCTGCGCCGAGCTTAAGGCGGAAATACCGGGGCTGGACAGATTCACCGGCACACTTGGCACCGCCCGGGGAGCAAAGGAGGCCCTGGATTCCCTGTATAAGACGATTGAAAAGGCCACCCTCATATACCTTTATGCCGAACTGCTCAAATCCGGCGACAACGGAGACCCGGAGTATCAGGCAATGAATCAGCAGGCGATGGTGCTGCTGGTGCAGATGGATGCGGTAACCAGCTATATCACCCCGGAGCTTGCGGGGCTGCCCACCGAAACCCTGCAAAGCTACCTTGCCGACCCCAGCCTTAAGGAATACCATCATCATATAGAAGACATAATACGGGTGCGGGCCCATGTGCTTTCCCCTGAGCAGGAAAAGATGCTGTCCATGCTTTCGGACGCCGCGCAGACCCCGGACAACAGCTTTACCATGCTGGAAAGCGTGGATATGACTTTCCCCGCCATAAAGGACGAAAACGGGGAGGAAGTGCGGCTTACCCACGGCAATTTCGGCGTATACCGTGAAAGCCCGGACAGGCGGGTGCGCAGGGATTCCTTTGAAGCATACTTCGGCGAGTTTAAAAAATACATAAACACCTTTGCCGCTCTGTACGGCGGCAGCGTAAAATTTGATAACTACTTTGCGGACGTAAGAAAGCATGAAAGCGCCCTCTCCGGCGGCCTTTACGGAAACGCCGTGCCGGTAAGCGTGTACGACAGCCTTATTGAGGCGGTGCATGGGGCTCTGCCCTCCATGAGGAAGTATATCGACCTGCGCAAAAAGGTGCTGGGCCTTGACGAGCTGCATATGTACGACCTGTACAATCCCATGGTGGAGCAGGAGGAGGCGGTATATACCTTTGAGCAGGCCAAGGCAATGGTAAAGGAAGCCCTTGCCCCCCTGGGGGAGGAATACGGCAGGCTGCTGGATCGGGCCTTTAGCGAGGGCTGGATAGACGTATACGAAAACAAGGGCAAGACCACCGGCGCGTTTTCCTGCGGAGTGTACGGGGTGCATCCTTACGTTCTGCTGAACTATACCGATACCCTTGACGATGTATTTACCCTTGCCCATGAGCTGGGACACGCCATGCATTCCTACCTTTCCGACCATGCCCAGACCTTCGCCAATCACGATTATTCCATAATGGCGGCGGAGGTGGCCTCCACGGTAAACGAGGTGCTGCTTCTGAAGCACCTTATGGCAAAGGAGACGGACGAGAAAAAGACAGCATACCTGCTGAACCACTTTATCGAGGGCTTCCGCACCACACTTTTCCGCCAGACGCTCTTTGCGGAATTTGAAAAGAAGGCTCACGCAATGGCTCAGGCAGGGGAACCCCTTACGGCGGAAAGCCTGAGCAGGCTTTACAGGGAGCTGAATGAGCTTTACTATGAGGGCGCGGTGATAGACGAGCTGCAGGATATCGAATGGGCACGGATACCCCATTTTTACCGGGCGTTTTACGTTTATCAGTATGCCACGGGCTACTCCGGCGCCGTGACCATAGCGGAAAGCATACTGGAGAGCGGCGATCCTTCAAATTACCTGCGCTTCCTCACCGCCGGCGGCAGCGATTATCCCATTCCCGAGCTTCGCATTGCCGGGGTGGATTTTGAAAAGCCGGAGGTTGTGGCCCGGGCCCTTAAGGAGTTTGACAGCGCAGTTGAGCGCCTCGCGGATATACTTAAATAAAGCAAAGGAGATAATGATATGACATACGAAGTGGATATGAACGCCATGAAGGCCTATATAATCGAAAAATTCACCGCCGAGGGAGATTTTGAGTTCCTCAAGGAAGGGCTCCTTGATGAGATGGTAACAGAAATGATGTCCATTGACCAGGCATATATGGCAAAGCTTGCGGAGGATGACGAATACGACGACGATGCGGTGTACGATATGCTCTTTGCCGCAATGCAGAAAAAGTATCCGGATTACAAGATGTTTGCCATGCGCCTTGCGGAGGACTATCTGGACTTTGCCGAGGAATATCTCGTAAGCGTGGATGCGATAGAGTGGGATTGAAGCAATATCAAAAAAGCTTCTTCGTATGGGCGGGCGTCCGTAAAACGGCATTGTGTCAAAATTGAAAAGGCGGCACAAAGCCGCATGGGACGGCAGATGAACGATTGCGGGGCACTTACCAGAAGCCATTGTGAAGCTTGAGCTGATTTTACGATTGGCGCCGAGAGGGCCCGAACGAAAAATGTTCGGGCGTTTCTTGTGCCAATGGTAGATTTCGTCACATTCTTTTGATATACGTTAAAATGAGACAAAGCGTAATTGGAGGTGAATGGCGATGAAAGAAAGCATCGTAGCGAAGCTGACCGCAAAAGATGACAAATACGCTTGCGCTCTTGCCGATAAAATCATCTCAGAAAGTCAAGAAACAGATGAATGGTACGAATATTTTGATGACTTCGCCTCGCTGCTTGACCATCCAAAATCATTGGTAAGAAATCGGGCGCTGTATATTCTTGCGGCAAATGCTCAGTGGGATGAGGAAAACCGTTTTGACGCAATCATATCTGATTTTCTTACGCATATAACAGATGAAAAACCGATCACAGCCAGACAGTGCGTTAAGGCTCTCGCACAGGTAGGTTTGGCAAAGCCGCAGTATATTCCAAGGATATTGTCGTGCCTTGGGGATGCTGATTTATCGAAATACAAGGACAGTATGCGTCCGTTGATTGAAAAGGATATGGCAGAAACTGAAAAGATATTGACAACTTCCGGCCTGTGGAACTCTTAAAATCCCTTTACACAAGGGAGCCTTGGGTGCCGCCGCAACGGTATATGAAACAAAAATCCGATCTATGGTCGAAACCATAGGCCGGATTTACTGTTTTATGACTATCCGCCCCATTGCCGGGGGTTTTTGCCGCATGGGGAAAATATGACGCTATTCCTTCATCCGCTCCAGCACCAGCTTGTAGCCGTCTGCCCCGTAAGTAAGGCAGCGGCTTACCCGAGAGATGGTGGCGGTGGAGGCGCCGGTGCGCTCGGCAATTTCTGAATATTTAAAGCCCTTATTCAGCAGCTTTGCGACTTGAAGCCGCTGAGCCATGGACTGCACCTCGCCTATGGTGGCCACATCCTCAAAGAAGCGGCAGCACTCCTCGGGGGAGGAAAGGGAGAGTATGGCCTCAAAAAAGGCGAGGGTATCGTCGGTCATCAGTTTGCTGTTGTACATGGGCCGCCTCCTTATTTTATATATTGTTATTATATCACGATGCTTTAACGGGATAAAGCGATGAAATGCAAAAAACATATTAAAAAAAACCATTTAACCAAAACGTAGCATTGACCAAACCGGGGTAAAGTTATATCATATAAAAAAGAAATATTTGCAACCTAAAAAATTTTCTGGTTTTCATTCGCTTCAATATCTTACCGCAAAAAATACTAAAAACAAAAAACGGAGGCTGTTTCATGACAAAGTATGCTAATACCATAGGCGTTAAGGTGCCTGAACTGCTGCTCCCCCGGGCCGGCGTGGATATGACCAAGTGGGCGGTTGTGGCCTGCGACCAGTATACCTCTCAGCCGGATTACTGGAACGAGACCGAGTCCATAGTGGGCGACGCACCCTCTACGCTGCGCATAATGCTGCCCGAGCTGTATCTTGACAAGCCCGACGAGGCGGAGCGCATCGCGTCCATAAATGCCCACATGAAGCAGTATGTTGAAACAGGCATTCTGGAAAACAAGGGCGAAGGCTTTGCCTATGTGCTGCGCACCGTTGAGGGGCGCACCCGCAAGGGCCTTATAGTTGCCCTCGACCTGGAAAATTACGACTATACCAAGGGCTCCACCACCCTTATCCGCGCCACCGAGGGCACCATAGTTGAGCGCATACCTCCCCGCCTGCGCATCCGCAAGGACGCTCCCCTGGAGATGCCCCATATACTGGTGCTGATAGACGACCCGGAGCGCACCGTTATAGAGCCCATCGGCAACGCACTCGATAAGACCGAAAAGCTGTATGATTTCGATCTTATGCAGAACGGCGGCCATGTGAAAGGCTACCTTGTAAATGACGAAGCTCAGGTCAAGGGCGTTATCGCCGCCCTTGAAGCCCTTATCGACAAGGACGCATACGCCGCAAAGTACAACACCGATCAGGCTCCCCTGCTGTTTGCCATGGGCGACGGCAACCATTCCTTCGCCACGGCAAAGGCAAACTGGGAGCGGGTAAAGGCCGAGGAAGGCCTCACCGCCAAGGATGAGCATCCCGCCCGCTACTGCCTGGTTGAGCTTGAAAACGTACATGACGAGGGCATCATATTTGAGCCCATCCACAGAGTCATATTCAACGTTGGCGACAATGCCATTGAATGGATAAAGGATAAGCTTGCCGAGCAGAACGGCGCTTGCGAAGTAAAGCACTTCCCCTCCATGGAAGCCATGGAGAAGGAAATGGCCGGTAAGGAAGGACATGTTATCCCCTTTGTAAACAAGAACGGCGTGGGCTGCTACTATGTTGCAAAGCCCGCCGCCCAGCTTGAGGTTGGCACGCTGCAGAACGCCCTTGATATTCTTATCAAGGAGACCGCCGGAGCCACCATCGACTATATCCATGGCGCGGATGTCGTTATGGACCTCGGCAGCAAGGATGGCAATATGGGATTCCTGCTCCCCTCCATGGACAAGGGCGCGTTCTTCCCCACCGTTATATTTGACGGCGCTCTGCCCCGCAAGACCTTCTCCATGGGCGAGGCGCATGAGAAGAGGTACTATCTTGAGTGCAGGAGCATAACCAAGTAAAGGATATGCCGTGATTTAAGGCAAAGGGCGCACAGCCCCGCCATACAAAAAGCCGCTCATATGTGAAAAGGCAAAAAATAGTAGACACATTCTTTTGTGCCTACTATTTTTATCATTTCACCCGTTGCGTGGCTTTTTGGAAGACGCATTAAAGCACCGTATTTCGTATTAACTTATTAACTTACGTCCATGCTTTTTGTCCTCTTTTCCCGCGGAAGAAAAAGCAGGCAAATTTTTCTCTTTACTTTCCCTGCAGCTCCAGCGCCATCCTGTAGGCGTCGTTGCGGGAAACATCCAGCAGAACGCTGGCCTGCCTGGCGGCATCCTTTGCGCTTACGCCTTCAGAGAGCAGGCGGGAGAGGGTTTCCTCAAGGCTGCCGGTGGTTTGCTCCTGAGCGCCCGCAACCACGAGGACGGTCTCCCCTTTAGGGGGCTTGCCGGCATAGGCCTCCGCAAGGCCGGAGAGGGTGGAGCGCACCGCCTCTTGATACAGCTTGGTAAGCTCGCGCAGGAGGACGGCGGGCCTGTCTCCCCAAGCCTCCGCAAGCTCTGCCGCCGTGGCGGAAACCCTTAGGGGGCTTTCGTATATGATAAGGCTGCCCCTGTGGCGGGCAAGACGGGCGATGGCTTCACGGCGCTCCTTGCCGGAGCGGGGGAGGAACCCCACAAAGCAGGCTTCTTTTACCGGCAGACCGCTGGTGATAAGGGCGGTAAGGGAGGCGGATGCGCCGGGCAGCACCTCGAAGGGAATATTATGCTCTATGCAATGGGCGACCAGCCTCTCGCCGGGATCGGATATGCCGGGCATACCTGCGTCGCTTACAAAGGCGATGGCCTGGCCGGAAAGTATGCGATCGCCTATTTCCTCCGCCCGGGCACGCTCGTTGTGCTCATGGCAGGAGATAAGGGGCTTGGATATCTCCAGCTTATTCAGAAGGGCGCCGGTGTTTCGGGTATCCTCGCAGTACACCGCGTCGCACTCCTGCAGCACCCTGAGGGCGCGCAGGGTCATGTCTTCCATATTTCCAATGGGGGTTGGGCAAAGGTAAAGCTTATTCTCCATGGGCGTCTCCCGTTTGTTGGTTTGTTATGGTATTTTCCCAGACAAGGCCGGTTTTTCCGCCTTTTTTTGCTTCCATAAGGGCGAGATAAGGGCCGTTTCTGCCCGATACGAGCCTTATGCGCTTTGGCTCCATGCCGTTGTTGCGAAGGGCGGAGAAGGCCTCCGCAACACCTGAGGCGGGATAGCACATCCACAGCCTGCCGCCGTTTTTAAGCATCAGCCTGGCGCATACCGCCACGTCCTCCACCGTGCAGCTCTCTTGATGGGTGCTGATATTCACGCCCTCATTTTGGCTGGGGGTGCCGCCCGAAAAATATGGAGGATTGCACACGGCGCAGGTAAAGCTTTCCCGGGGCAGTATTTCATGGAGGGTGCGAAGGTCGTGACACAGGGGCGTTATGTCATGCTGAGAGTTCAGGGCGATGGATTCTTCAATAAGGGCCGCCGCCCCCGGCTGGATTTCCACGGCGGTGAAGGGGGTGCCGTGCCTGCCGTTTAAAAGTATGGCAAGTATGCCTGTGCCCGTCCCAAGGTCAAGGGCGGAATCCTTTGGCCCCATGCGGACAAAGTCCGCCAGCAGCAGGGCGTCGTGGCCGTAGCTGAAGCCGGATTTATCCACCACTATGCGCAGTCCTTTAAATTGCAGGTCTTCAATAACTTTCATAAGATTATAGTACATTGCTTTTTGGTAAAATGGAATGGCCTTCTTTCATGTTTTTCGCCATTCGCACTTTTTTGATAGGCGGGGCTGTGATATAATCTAAAACGGTATGGAGTATCGAAAGGAGCAATAATGAAAAAGTGTGAAGTAGGCGGCCAGGCCGTAATGGAAGGCGTAATGATGAAATCCCCCTCCGGCATAGCAATGGCGGTGCGGGACGGAAAAGGCCGCATAGTACTGGACTATAAAAAATTTAAAACAAAGGCCCAGAAGGGCACATTTTACGGTCTGCCCGTGGTTCGGGGCGTGGTGGCCTTTGTGGAATCCATTTCCACAGGTATGTCCACCCTTACCAAATCCGCCGAGATGACGGGCGAGGCAATAGACGAGGAGCCCACAAAGTTTGAGCTGTGGCTGTCCAAGAAGATGGGCAAGTCCGTTGAAAAGGTGATAATGGGCCTTGCGGGAATATTGGCGGTGCTTCTTGCCGTTGGGCTGTTTTTCCTGCTGCCTCAGTTTATAAGCAGCATTATATTCAGCGGCAGCGAAGCCCCGTCCATTACAAAGTGCCTTGTGGAGGGATTGGTTCGCCTCTGCGTATTCATAGGCTATATATTGTTCTGCGCGTCGGTTAAGGATGTTCGCCGGGTGTTCATGTATCACGGGGCGGAGCATAAGACCATCGCCTGCTATGAGGCGGAGGACGAGCTTACTCCGGAGAACGCCATGAAGCACACAAGGCTGCATCCCCGTTGCGGCACAAACTATCTCTTTCTGGTGATGGCGGTCAGCATACTTTTCTTTGCTATAGTCGGCTGGAACGACAGCCTGCTGGTGCGCGTTGCCACAAGGCTTATATTCCTTCCTGTGGTGGCGGGATTGAGCTATGAGCTGCTGAAATTTGCCGCCCGCCATGAAAACCTGCTTACCCGCATAATCCGTGCCCCCG
This sequence comes from Clostridia bacterium, assembly GCA_016292635.1. Taxonomy (GTDB): domain Bacteria; phylum Bacillota; class Clostridia; order Christensenellales; family CAG-138; genus SFEL01. The sequence continues at coordinate 25,877 of JAEDIC010000017.1, read as the reverse complement.
GCATGGGACTGCAGTATATCACCACCAAGGAGCCCACCCCGGATATGATAGAGGTGGCAATGGAGGCGTTTCATCTTGCCATGCTGAGCGAGGATGAGGCAATAGCCAGGGTTGCGGAGCGCAATGCGGAGATCGCGGCGGAGGACGCCGCGGAAGCGGAAAAGCAGGCCGGGACGGAAGCGCCCAAGGCTGCGGAAGCGGCGGAGAACGCCTGATGACATTTTCTGAGGCGGCGGCATATACCGCAAAGCTTATAGCGTCAGTTTCCCATGAGGCGGATACCGAGGCACGGGCCATGGTATGCCATGCATCGGGCAGGGAATACCGTGATTTTTCCCGGCTCAGGGGGGAGGTATTTCCCGAGAAATATGCCGCAATATTAAAGGATTATTCGGATGAACGGCTGAAGGGTATTCCCCTTCAATATATACTTGGGGAATGGGAATTTATGGGGCTTACATTCCGCACACGGCCCTGCGCCCTTATACCCCGACAGGACACCGAGACCCTTTGCGAGGAAGCCCTCCAAATAGGCGGGAAAACCGTGCTTGATATGTGCTGCGGCACGGGATGCATAGGCATATCCTTGGCAAAGCTGGGGGGCATGAAGGCGAGTTTTGCGGATATCAGCCCGGACTGCATTGCCCTTGCAGGGGAAAACGCTGAGCGAAACGGCATTGAGGGCAGGTTTTTTCAAAGCGATCTGTTTGAAAATATCCAGGGAAAATACTCTCTCATCTGCTGCAATCCCCCATATATACCCAGCGGAGCTATAGCTGGCCTGCAGAAAGAGGTTCTCCGTGAACCGGTCCTTGCGCTGGACGGCGGAGAGGACGGGCTGGACTTTTACCGGCGCATTGCGAAAGATTACAGTAAGCATCTCAACATCGACGGCAGACTGCTGATGGAGGTTGGCGCAGGACAGGCCGGGGATGTTATAAAGATATTCGGCGGCGGACGGGCGGTGCGGGACCTTTGCGGCATTGAACGGGTAATTGTGGTATAACGGGCTGCCTTTATCTAAACCCGCACGACGCCATTATTGTTGTCTTTGCCCGGGGCGAAGACGGGGGCGATGGTGTAAAAAAACCATACTTTACGCCAAATTTGGAAGACGCACTAAAGCGTTGAATTTATATTAGTTTTATCCTTTGATGTTCTTTCTCTTTTTGCCTTCTTTTCTCCTGAAAAGAAAGAGAAAAAGAAGAAGAACCCACAGAAAGGACTCAACAATGAAAAGACTTCTGCCCATACTGCTTGCCCTGATTATGGCGGGATGCGGGCCTGTGGAGGCCGTGCCCGCGGCGGAGGAGGAATATGCTCCCCCGCCCACAGCAACGCCTGTGCCCATCCCTGAGCCAACGCCCGGGATATACCGGGCCAGCATTGGCGTTATCGGCGACATACTGATGATGACCAGCCAGATATCCAACGCAAAGCAGGATGACGGCGGCTATGATTTTACGGACAGCTTCAGGGCAATGCAGCCGCTGTTTGAGTCGGTGGACATAATGGCGGGCAACTTTGAGGGCACGTTTGCTGGCGAGGAGGCGGGCTATACCCAGCCCAGACCGGAGGCCCCTGCGCCAACGGTGGACGACCCAAACCCGAAGCAGCCCTATCAGGAATTCAACGCCCCGGACGAGCTGGCGGACAACCTTAAAGAAGTGGGATTTGACCTGCTGACTACATCAAACAACCACGCCGCGGACAAGGGACTTGAGGGCCTTTTCCGCACGGTGGATGTTATAAAGGCGGCAGGCATTACCCAGACCGGCACCTTCAAGGCGGAGGAAGACAGGGAAGCGCCCTGCCTGCTGGAAGCCAACGGCATCACCTTCGGCTTTGTGGCGGCAACCTTCAGCCTGAACAGGCATGACGGCGAGCTTGGAGACTGCACATGGGCGGCGGCAAGGCTGTATGATGAGCCGGAGCGCCTTGAGCGTGAGATAGCCCGCTGCCGGGAGGCGGGTGCGGATGTGGTGATAGCTTTCCCACACTGGGGGCAGCAATACGCAAGCAGGCAGAACTCCAAGCAGGAGAAAACCGCTCTCTGGCTTGCAAACGCCGGGGCGGACGCGGTGATAGGCTCCCACCCCCATTGTCCACAGCCCTTTGACTGGATACAAACAGAGGACGGACGGAAGGTGTTCGTGGCGTACTCCATGAGCAACTTCATATCAAATATGTCCGTGGAGAATACCGAATACGGCCTTTTTCTCAGGCTGGATGTGGAAAAATCCACGGACGGCATAACCATGGAGGCCTCGTATCTGCCCACCGCCTGTATACGCCAGAAGCTGACGGACGGGCGAAAGATTCATCAGGCAGTGCCCTGCTGGGAGGATGCTGAAAAGCGAACCGGCCTTGAACCCCTTGGGGAGGGGGACGGGAGAAAAGCAGAAAAGGCCTATCAACACACTACGGATATCTGCGGCAGGGACGCCGCCAAACTTATAGATTGGAACGAGGAATATGATAAACAAGCTTAAAACACTAAAGACCCGCTATGAAGAACTTACCCAGCGTCTGTCCGAGCCGGACGCCATGGCGGATCAGGCCGCGTGGCGTGAGATGGTAAAGGAGCACAGTCAGCTTGAGGAGATAGTCGCGGCCTTCGACAGGTATACTGCAGCCGTATCCGGCGCGGAGGACTGCAAGGCCATGCTGGAGGAGCATCTCGACCCCGAGATGAAGGAGATGGTCCATCAGGAGCTGAATGAGCTTGAGGAGCAGCAGGAGCAGCTTATTGAGGAGCTGAAGATAATGCTGCTGCCCAAGGACCCCAATGACGACAAGAACGTTATTATAGAAATTCGCGCGGGCACCGGCGGCGACGAGGCGGCCCTCTTTGGCGCCGACCTGCTCAGGATGTATCAGCGCTATGCGGAGCGCCACGGCTACAAGACGGAATTCCTCAACGACAACATGACCGAGATAGGCGGCGTAAAGGAAGTTACCCTGTCCCTTATAGGCAAGGGCGCTTATTCCCGCATGAAATTCGAAAGCGGCGTGCACAGGGTTCAGCGTGTGCCGGAAACCGAGTCCCAGGGCCGCATACATACTTCCGCAGCCACCGTTGCGGTGCTGCCCGAGGCGGAGGACGTTGAAGTTGAGATAGACGCAAAGGACCTGCAGATAGACACATACCGCTCCGGCGGAGCAGGCGGACAGCACGTTAATAAGACCGAATCCGCCATACGCATAACCCACCTGCCCACAGGCCTGGTGGTGCAGTGTCAGGATGAGCGCAGCCAGCACAAGAATAAGGACAAGGCCATGCGTGTGCTTAAAAGCCGCCTCCTTGAGCTGTATCAGAGCCAGAAGGAAAGCGCCGAGGCCTCCGCCCGCAAGAGCATGGTTGGCAGCGGCGACCGCAGCGAGCGCATACGCACATACAATTTCCCCCAGGGCAGGGTAACGGATCACCGTATAAACATGACCCTTTACCGCCTTGAGAGCTTCCTGGACGGAGATATGGACGAGATGATAGACGGCCTCATTCTGGCCGAGCGCACCGCCCAGCTTTCCGGAGAGGCGGAATAGCATGACCACCCGGTATTTCAGCGCCATTTCCCAGAAGGAGGCGGGCACCCGCATAGGCGGCAGCGTTATACGCTCGGGAGGCCTTGTGGCCTTTCCCACGGAAACGGTGTACGGACTTGGGGCAAACGGCCTTGACGGGGAGGCGGTGAGCAGAATATTCCAGGCAAAGGGCAGACCAAACGACAACCCGCTGATACTTCACATTGCAAAAAAGAGCGACGTGAAGGAGCTGTGGCACAGCGTACCGGATACGGCGAGGGTGCTTATGGACGCTTTCTGGCCCGGGCCCCTTACGCTGGTATATAAAAAAAGCTCCATAGTGCCGGACGAAGTTACGGCGGGGCTGGATACCGTGGCTGTCCGTATGCCGGAGCACAAGACCGCGCTGGCCCTTATACGGGCGGCGGGGGTGCCCATAGCCGCACCCAGCGCAAACCTTTCCGGCAAGCCCTCCCCAACTCTGGCAGAGCACGTTATGGAGGATATGGATGGGCGAATAGATATTCTGATAGACGGCGGCCCCTGCGAAGTTGGGGTGGAGTCCACGGTGCTGTCATTGGTGGGGACGCCCACCATACTTCGCCCCGGCGGGATAACAAAAGAAATGCTGGAGGCGGTGATAGGTCCCGTTGAGCTTGCCTCCTCCATACTTTCTCCCCTTAAGGAGGGGGAGACGGCGGCATCCCCCGGCATGAAATACCGCCATTACGCCCCGGATGCGGAGGTAATAGTCGCCACGGGCAGCCCAAAGGAGGCCGCCGGCAAGATATCCGAGCTTTATGACAGGCGGGAGGCCCAAGGAGACCGCTGCGTGGTATTTGCAACGGAACATACTCGGCACTTTTACCGGGGGAAAAGGTGTGTTATAATAGGCGAGAGGACGGACCCCGCCACCATGTGCGCCAATCTTTTCGCAAAACTTCGGGAGCAGAAGAACACGGATGTGATATTCTGCGAGGCGCTGCCGGAGAAGGATATGGGTCTTGCCTATATGAACCGGCTGCTGCGCTCCGCAGGCTTTAAGACGGTTTGATACATTAAACACATTGCAAAGCACAAACGATATAAACAAAGCTTATGTCAAACCCAACTGATACCCACGAATGATATACGCAGAGAGGATAAAATGAAATGAAAATTGCAATTGCGTCCGATCACGGCGGCTTTAACCTTAAGGAACAACTGAAGAAATACGTTGAATCCTTTGGACACGAGGTAATCGACCTTGGCTGCTACAGCGCGGATAGAGCGGACTACCCGGATCACGGTATTGCCTGCGGCGAGGCTGTGGTAAAAGGAGAGGCTGACAGAGGTATAGTGGTTTGCGGCACGGGCATCGGCATATCCATAGCCGCAAACAAAGTAAAGGGAGTGCGCTGCGCACTCTGCACCGACCCCGTTATGGCCCGCCTTTGCAGGGAGCATAACAACGCCAATATGCTTGCCATAGGCGAGCGCATAGTGGGCATAGAGCTTGCGAAGGGCATAGTGGAAGCCTTCCTCACCACCGAGGCGGAGGGCGGCCGCCACGCTGAGCGGGTTGCAAAGATAACCGCATACGACGAAGCACGGCAATAATGCGTTTTTTAGCAATAATCCCATACGATCAGCCGAAAGGAGATAATATTAAAAAATGTCAATGGGCAAACTGGTTGTGATCGACCATCCTCTTGTGCAGCACAAGCTGACCCTTTTGAGGGACAAGAACACCGGCACCAGCCAATTCAGGGCATTGGTGCAGGAACTGGCCACCTTGCTGGCATACGAAGCCACCAGGGACCTTACCCTTGAGGACGCCACCGTGGAAACCCCCGTAGCCACGGCAAAAACCAAGGTTCTCTCCGGCAAAAAGCTGGGCATAGTTCCCATCCTCCGCGCCGGATTGGGCATGGTGGACGGCATGATGTCCCTGATACCCGCCGCCAAAGTGGGCCACATCGGACTTTACCGTGACCCGGAGACCCTGTCCCCTGTGGATTATTACTGCAAGCTGCCTCCCGATGTGAGCGAGCGGGATATGATAATCGTAGACCCCATGCTGGCCACAGGCGGCTCCGCAATAGCGGGCATAGATGTGCTTAAGCGGGCAGGCTGCAAGAACATAAAGCTGGTGAACCTTATAGCTGCTCCCGAGGGAATAGAGGCAGTGCAAAAGGCTCATCCCGATGTGGATATCTTTGTTGCCCATGTGGACGAGTGTCTGAATGACCACGGCTACATTGTGCCGGGTCTTGGCGACGCGGGCGACAGGCTGTTCGGAACCAAATAATAAAGCATAACAAGGGCTTGCTCCCTGTATGGAGCGAGCCTTTCGCGCATATTTGGGCTGCGGATATGGGAATGTTTAAAATGCACATAATGAATGATATATTAGTATATCATTCATTATAAAGGCATATGTTTGCATTGGCGAATATTTGATATTAATATAACAGAGTAAAAATATTTTGTTGCCTTATAACATTCTGTAAGGTAAAATTATTATAATTCGCAATATCCCATATTTTACAATTCGGTATATTCAAAGACATAGATAAAAAAACTAAACCATGAAAAGCAGCCTTTCGCGGTATGAAGCTACAGCGTTATATCGTGATTTAAAAAACAAAAGCAGAGATTATAGCATCGTTTTTAACAAATAAAAATAAACAATATTAAAAAAGGAGGTAAGGGGATTTGCCATCTATTATCGAACAGGTCAACATGGCGGAAGCTCAGGCGGCATCCCTGAAGAAGGAGGCGGCAGCGGCAGCCCGTCAGGTGGTGGCCGCAGCGGAAGCCGATAGGAAAAAGCTCCTTGAGCAGGCCGCAAACCAGGGCCGCGAAGCAGCGGACCTGGCGGCGGCGGAAGCCGAGGAGCAGGGTGCAAAGCTTGCGGCGGATATCGCCGAGAAGGCCAGGGCGGAGGCGGACAGCTTCTGCGCGGCGGCCCGGGAAAAGCTTGGAACGGCAGTAGAGCATATCGTTGAAAGGGTAGTGAAAGCATGATAGTACCTATGAAAAGACTAACACTGGTCGGCCTTAAGGCGGATCAGGAGCAGATCCTTTCTGCGCTTCAGTCTATTTCCGCGGTACAGTTGATCTCAGCGGAGGAGACCGCCGCCTCAGAGGGGGAGGTTTCCCGGCTGGAGGCCAGAGTGCAGCGCCTTGATAACGCACAGACGCTGCTTAAGCCTTACGCAAAAAAGGCGGGTATGCTTACTCCCAAGCCCGAAGTTGAGGCGGCGGAGCTGACCGGCGGAATAGATTCCGCCCTTGAGCTTTGCGGCAAAGTTGAGGCGCTGGACAGGGAGATAGCCGTATCCAAGGGCGAGGCGGAAAAGAGGCGCGTCCTTGCGGATTCCCTCAGGCCCTGGGCAGAAATGCCGGACGGTCTTGAAACCATACGCTCCACCTCAAACGTAAGGATAACGGCGGGCGTGATACCCGCGGAGGCTCTGGCACAGCTGGATAGTATAGACTCCGTTGTGCAGGTATATGGCGGGGACAAGGAAAAGGCACTGCTTATCGCCTGCCATGAGAGCGACTGGGCGGAGATTTGCCCCGTTATACGGGCGGCAGGCTTCCAGGATGTCGCGTTCCCCGGCCTTACAGGCACGGCTGCGGCGAATATCGCTCGGCTGGAAGGGGAAATAGCGGAGCTTGAAGCAAAGCGGAAGGAACTGACAGAGAAGCTGGCTGCGCTGGGCGCCAACAGGGATGACCTGTGCAGGGCGCTGGACGGCGCTGTCATAGAGAGGGACAGGGAGCAGAGCAAGCTGGACCTTGGCGCCACAGACGCCACTTTCCTCCTCTCCGGATGGGCCAGGGCGGACCAGACCGAGGAGATACTTGCAGAGCTTGAAAAGATAACCGACGCCTGTTATGTGGACTTTACCGACCCCGAGGAAGGGGATCAGGTGCCCACCGCCCTTAAGAACTCCAAGCTGGTTCAGCCCTATGAGGCGGTTACCAACCTCTACTCCATGCCCAATTACGGATCGGTAGACGGTACTCCCCTCATGGCGCCTTTCTATTTTATATTCTTCGGCATGATGCTGTCGGACAGCGTATACGGCATCGTTCTTGCCCTGGGCGCATGGCTGTTTCTTAAGAAGGCCCAGCCCACCGGCATGATGAAGGGTATAGCGGGAGTGCTTTTGCAGGGAGGCATATCCACCATATTCATGGGATTGCTGTTTGGTACCTGCGCAGGCGTTGCGTGGCCCGTAATATTCCAGGGCACAGCCATTGAAAACGTATTCCCCATAATCGATTCATCCAGCGAGCCCATGTCCATGCTGGTACTGTGCGCAGGCCTCGGCCTCGTACATATGTTCTTCGCCATGTTCATAGCGGCAAAGCACTGCATTCGCAACGGCGACTGGGTGGGAGCAATAGTTGACCACCTGAGCTGGGTAGTTATAATTACCGGCGTGCTGTTCCTTGCGGCGCCCATGCTGGGTCTGCCCGCCATATTCAGCACCATAGGCAAGGTGATGGCCATAGGCGGAGCGGCGGTTGTGCTGCTGTTTGCCGGCAGGGCAAAGAAGGGCGTTGCGGGAAGGATTGTAAGCGGCGCAGGCAAGCTGTATGACATAACCAGTTGGCTCAGCGACGTGCTGTCCTATGCCCGTATATTCGCCCTGGGTCTTTCCACCGGCGTTATAGGACTGGTGCTGAATACCCTCTGCTGGGATATGCTTTTCGCATCCTTTAAGGGCAATCCCATACTGATGGTAGTGGGCTTCCTTATAGTTACGGCGCTTTCCGTGGCGCTGCATCTGTTTATGATGGCCATAAGCACTCTGGGCTGCTTCGTACATACTGCCCGTCTTCAGTATGTTGAATTTTTCGGAAAGTTTTACGATGCGGGCGGCAAGGCCTTCCGGCCTCTTGGCTATAAGACAAAACACGTTAAGGTAAAATAACACACCAAGGCAGGGCGCAGGCTCTGATAAAAGTAAATTTGCGGCCTGTCCGCATAAAAATAATTAAAGCATATAATCATTAATTCAAAATGGAGGTTTTACAAAAATGAGTTTCTATGATTTTCTCTCTTCCATCGGTTCCAATGGTCAGATACTTGCAGGCATAGGCGCTGTATTGGCAACATTGATCGCAGGCATAGGCTCCGCTCTGGGCGTAGGCCGTGCGGGTCAAGCGGGCGCCGCCGTTATAGCTGAGGATCCCGATAAGTTCGGTTCCGTGCTGGTTCTCCAGCTGCTCCCCGGTACGCAGGGTATATACGGCCTGCTGATCGGCTTCGTTATCGCCTCCAAGGCCGGTCTTTTGGGCGGCGGCGCAGATATCAGCACGGCTGCGGGTCTGCAGCTGTTCTTCGCAGCTCTGCCCATTGCATTTGGCGGTCTGCTTTCCGCAATCGCACAGGGTAAAGTTGCAGCTTCCGGTATCGCAATGGTAGGCAAGCGTGGTGAAGAATCCGGTAAAGCCATCATATTCGCCGTAATGGTCGAGACCTATGCGGTTCTTGCTCTGCTGTTCTCCTTCCTGATGGTAAACGGCGTTGCGGTTTAATTTTTCCGCTGACAAATTAAGTAAGTTTAGGAGATTTTGATATATGGCAAACGATTTGAACAAGGGTGCCGAAAGGCTTACCGCCCGCATACTGGAAGATGCGCGGGCAGAGGCCGATGTGAGCGCCCGGGCCGCACAGGCCGAAGCCGATCGCATCAAAGAGCTTGCCGCAGCAGAAGCCGAAAAGATCCGCGCGGGCTTTGCAGCCCAGGCGGAAGTGACCGCCAAGGACATACTGGAACGCAGCCGCACCAACGCCCAGCTTGATGCGAGAAAATTCGCTCTCGCGGCAAAGCGCCGCGTGTTGGACGATGCCTTCAAGGGCGCATTGGATAAGCTGAACGCACTGGATGGTCAGGCGCGGGATGGGCTGATACAGGCCCTGGCCCTTAAGGCCGCCCATGGCGGCGAGGCCCTCTGCCCCGCCAAGGCGGATAAGGAAAGGGCTGAAAAGCTGCTGTCCGGCATAAACGCCGCCCTTGCCGAAAAGGGTAAGGACGCCCTTACCATGGGCGAGTGCGCGGATGTGGACGGGGGCTTCCTGCTTCGGGGCAAGGGCTATGAAATGAACTGCTCCTTTGAGGCACTGCTTTCGGATTTTCGCCAGGCTGAGGAAAGCGGCGTAGCGAAGATACTCTTCGGATAGGGGGTAACGCCTATGCCACAAAAAAGCGTAACCTACGGCGTGACCCGCATACGCTGCCACGAAAAGGACCTTATAAACCGCGACAGGATGGAGCGCATGGCAGAGGGAACGCTGGACGAGGCCATGCGTACCCTGCTGGATATGGGCTACGGTTCGCTGCCAAATGCAACGCCTGAACAGGCGGAGAGCATGATAGACAGGGAGCTGACCGCCGCGAGCGAGCTTATAAGAGAGGTCACCTTTGATGAGAAGACCACCGACCTTTTCCTTATGAAGGCAGACGTACACAACCTTAAGCTGCTGCTTAAGCTGAGGCTCACGGGCTCAAACGACCAGCCGGCCTATATGGCGGGCGGATGCTTCTCCACCGACGCTTTGAGCAAAATGGTGCAGAACAGCGAATATAAAGAACTGCCGGAGGAATTCAGCAAGGCTCTTACCGAGCTTGAGCAGTCCTTCCAGGCAGATGTGGACCCCGCCCTTATCTCAATGGAACTGGATAAGGCCTATATAGCCTACGCATACCGTATTGGCAAAAAGGGCTTTGTGAAGGACTATTTCAAGGGCATGGCGGATTTTTCAAACCTGCTGGCGATGCTCAGAATCAGAGCCATGGGCGGCGGGCCGGAAAAGCTTAGGGCTGCGATGCTGCCTGCGGGAAATGTTACGGAGGCAAAGCTTATGCAGGGGCTGGAAGCCCCCGCGGACGGCCTTATAAAGCTGCTGGCTGCAGGCCCCGCCAGGGATTGGATAACTCGGGGACTGGACGCTTACCAGAAGAGCGGAAGCCTTTCTCCTCTGGAAAGGGAGCGGGATAATTATCTTATCTCCCTGGTGCAGAAGGGCAAGTTTGAGGAGGACAGCATTCTCCCCGTAATAGCATATCTTTTGGCAAGGGAGCAGGAGGCAAAGTGCCTCAGGCTTATACTCACGGCAAAGCGCAACCGCTTGCCGGACAGCGTGATAACGGAAAGGCTGCGTGAGCTGTATGGATCATAAAAAAGCAGATATAGCCATGATAGGCGACCGGGACTCAGTGCTCCTTGCGAAGGCGGTTGGGCTGCAGGTATTCGATGAAACGGATAGCGAAAAAGCCGAAAAGCTGATATACCGCCTTGCCCGGGAGGGCTGCAAGGTTATATTCCTTACCGAACCCCTCTATGCCTGCTGCACAGAGGCCATCAACAAATTCAAGTCCGATACCTTCCCCGCCATAATACCCATTCCGGACTCCCACGGGGCATCCGGCGTGGCAATGGCAAACATAAAGGCCAATGTGGAAAAGGCAATAGGCGCGGACATACTATTTTCGGAGGACAAATAAATGGCAGTAAAGGGAACCATCGTTAAAGTATCCGGCCCGCTGATCGTTGCTTCCGGCATGGCGGACGTACAGATGTACGACGTGGTCCGCGTATCCGATAAGCACCTTATAGGCGAGGTCATAGAATTAAGAGGCGACAGGGCCTCCATACAGGTTTATGAAGAGACCGGCGGCATAGGCCCCGGCGAGCCCGTGGAATCCACCGGTGCGCCCTTGAGCGTTGAGCTGGCCCCCGGCCTCATAGAGTCCATATACGACGGCATACAGCGTCCCCTTGATAAAATCAAGGAGCAGGCCGGCGACCGTATTACCCGCGGTATAGAGGTAAACTCCATCGACCACGAAAAGCTGTGGAACTTCGTTCCCGTTGCCAAGGTTGGCGATGAGCTTAAGGAGGGCGATATACTGGGTACCGTTCAGGAGACCGAGGCGGTTCTCCATAAGGTAATGGTGCCTCCCAAAGTATCCGGTAAGCTTACCTGGATATTCTCGGGCGAAGCAAACGTCCTTACCCCCATAGCGAAGCTTGAGCAGCCCGACGGCAGCATAAAAGAGCTGCCCATGCTGCAGAAGTGGCCCGTTCGAATGGGCCGCCCCTACGCACAGAAAATGGCCCCCAGCGAGCCCATGATAACCGGTCAGCGCGTTATAGACACGCTGTTCCCCGTTGCAAAGGGCGGCGTGGCGGCAGTTCCCGGCCCGTTCGGTTCCGGTAAGACGGTTGTTCAGCATCAGCTTGCAAAGTGGGCAGATGCGGACATAATCGTATACGTTGGCTGCGGCGAGCGCGGCAACGAGATGACGGACGTTCTTATGGAGTTCCCGGAGCTGAACGATCCCCGCACCGGCCTCTCCCTTATGAAGCGTACCGTACTTATAGCCAACACTTCCGATATGCCTGTTGCGGCTCGCGAAGCTTCCATCTACACCGGCATAACCATCGCCGAGTACTTCCGCGACATGGGCTACAAGGTGGCCATCATGGCAGACTCCACCTCCCGCTGGGCCGAGGCCCTTCGCGAGATGAGCGGACGACTGGAAGAAATGCCCGGCGAAGAAGGCTACCCCGCATACCTTGGCAGCCGCCTTGCCGAGTTCTACGAGAGAGCGGGCTCCGTTGTGGTACTGGGCAGCGAAGGACGCACCGGCGCCGTTACCGCCATAGGCGCGGTTTCCCCTCCGGGCGGCGATATTTCCGAGCCTGTTTCCCAGGCTACCCTGCGTACCGTTAAGGTATTCTGGGGCCTTAGCTCCAAGCTGGCATACGCCCGCCACTTCCCCGCCATCGATTGGCTGACTTCCTATTCCCTGTACCTTGACCGCATTGGTCCCTGGTTCAATAAAGAGGTTGACCCCGAATGGACCGTCATGGTACAGAAGCTGATGAACATGCTGCAGGAAGAGAGCGAGCTGGAAGAGATCGTGCGTCTGGTTGGTATTGACGCCCTCAGCTACCGTGACCGCCTTACCCTTGAAGCTTCCCGCTCCATACGAGAGGACTATCTGCATCAGAACGCCTTCCACGAGGTGGATACCTACGCATCCCCAGAAAAGCAGGCCATGATGCTGCACCTTATCATAGCTTATTATGAGAAGAGCGTGGCTGCCCTTGAGAAGGACGCATCCTTCAGCAAGCTGGCGTCTCTGCCCGTTCGCGAGGAAATCGGCCGCTTCAAGTATGTGGAGGAGGACGAATGCAGAGCCCGCTATGAGGAGATCATGGCAGCCCTGGATGCACAGATAGGAGAACTTACCCACGGAGGTGAGGAATAATGAAAAAAGAATACCGTACCATTAAAGAAGTTGCCGGCCCTCTTATGCTGGTTGACCAGGTAGAAGGAGTAAAATACGACGAACTGGTGGAAATAGAGCAGGCTGACGGCAGCCTCCGCCGGGGCAAGGTACTGGAGATCAATCAGGACAAGGCGCTGCTCCAGCTGTTCGAAGGCTCTCAGGGCCTGCGCATAGCGGACTCCAAGGCAAAGTTCCTTGGTCACTCCATTGAGCTTGCGGTTGCCCCTGATATGCTGGGCCGAGTATTCGACGGCATGGGCCGCCCCATCGACGGCGGCGCAGAGCTTATACCGGAAAAGCGCCTTGATATCAACGGCGCCCCCATCAACCCTGCCGCCCGTGACTACCCTAACGAATTCATTCAGACGGGCGTTTCCGCAATAGACGGCCTGAACACCCTGGTTCGTGGGCAGAAGCTGCCCGTGTTCTCAGGCTCCGGTCTGCCCCACGCAAACCTTGCCGCACAGATCGCCCGCCAGGCGCGAGTTCGCGGAACGGATGAAGGCTTCGCCGTTGTATTTGCCGCCGTTGGTATAACTTTCGAGGAAGCGGACTTCTTTACCTCCGACTTCCGCGCAACCGGCGCAATCGACCGCACTGTAACGTTCATAAACCTGGCAAACGACCCTGCCATTGAGCGTATAGCCACTCCCCGTATGGCGCTGACCGCAGCGGAGTATCTTGCGTACGATCTGGGTATGCACGTACTGGTAATCATAACCGACATTACCAACTACGCGGAGGCTCTGCGTGAGGTATCCGCCGCCCGTAAGGAAGTTCCCGGACGCCGCGGCTACCCCGGCTACCTTTACACCGACCTTGCCACCATGTATGAGCGTGCAGGCCGAATAAAGGACAACGTAGGCTCCATCACCATGATACCCATACTGTCCATGCCTGAAGACGACATAACCCACCCCATACCCGACCTTACCGGCTACATAACCGAGGGCCAGATAATACTTTCCCGTGATCTGCACCGCCGCGGCCTTACTCCTCCGGTAAACGTCCTGCCTTCCCTGTCCCGTCTTAAGGATAAGGGTATTGGCAAGGGCAAGACCCGTGAAGACCATGCCGACACCATGAACCAGCTGTTCGCCGCATATTCCCGCGGTAAGGACGCAAAGGAGCTGGCGGTAATACTGGGCGACGCCGCATTGTCCGACACGGATAAGCTGTACGCCAAGTTTGCGGATGCATTTGAGGAGCAGTATGTATCCCAGGGCTTTTATACCAACCGCACCATTGAGGAAACTCTGGATATCGGCTGGAAGCTATTGAGCATACTGCCCCGCAACGAACTCAAGCGAATCAGGGACGCCTATCTCGATAAGTATCTTCCCGCCAAGGAGGAGTAGCCTATGGCCCAGATGCAGGTAAAGCCTACCCGCATGGAGCTGACCAACCTTAAGAAAAAGCGCAAGGTCGCCGTGCGAGGGCATAAGCTGATGAAGGATAAGCGGGATGAAATGGTGCGCCGCTTTATCCTGTACGTCCGCCGCAACAAGGAGCTGCGGGAGCAGGTGGAAGAGAAACTTGGTGCCGCAATGCAGGAATTCGTGCTGGCCCGGGCCCAGATGAGCACAGAGGCCGTTGAGGAGGCGCTGGCCTATCCCGCTCGCCCCGCCAATGTATCCGTGGGCATACAGTATGTTCTGTCATTGAAGATGCCCAAAATTGAGCTTCAGACCACCGAGGGATTTGACTATCCCTATGGCTTCATGACCACCAGCTCTGAGCTGGACGGCGCAGTTCAGCAGTTTTCCGAGGTTTTGCCCATGCTCATAGAGCTGGCAGAGGTTGAAAAGATCTGCAACAGCCTTGCAGATGAGATTGAAAAGACCCGCCGCCGGGTAAATGCCCTTGAGTACGTTATGATACCTCAGTTTGACGAGGCCATCCGCATGATAAAAATGAAGCTGGATGAGAACGACAGAGGCAACACCACCCGCCTGATGAAAACCAAGGAAATGCTGGCGAACAGGGAATAACCCACACAAACTAAAAACCCCCAAAAGCCACCCAAACTATGGGTGGCTTTTGGGTATTTTGAAGAAAAAAGGAATTATATGTCAATATAACGTATGGCAACATATTTATATATTTTTGACACACCGCCGTTTATTTTTCCCGGCATCACTTACCAGCAATCGACACATCTCCCGCTGTCCCATCGACAGCATATGCCGGTGCGCCTTTGTTACACTTGTGGTGACAAGGTATACAGGGGAGGTGCCCATGGAGATCGGGGCGCGGATAATAAACCGGGTGAAAGCCATAAACAGGGGAGAAGCGGCGGGCTTCTGCCTTGGCTTTGTGCTGGGCATGGGGGGCGCATGGAACATATATCCCATGGGGCCCGCCTCCGCCTGCGCCGGGCGTATGCTTGGGCGAAGATGGGGCCCTGTCCTTGGGGCCGTGGCGGGGGCGGCGCTGTTTAAAAGATGGACAGGCCTTTGCCATACGGCGCTGTTCATGATACTTTGCCTTATCTGGGAAGGGTGCGCAAGGCCGAGGCGGCGGGATTATACAATGCTGCTGGTATGCGGTGGGCTGCTCACGGCGCCTTTCTTTTATATAGAATCCGTATACGACGCAATGACGGGATTGGCACAGCTTTCCGCTTCGCTGGTATTTGTCGCGGCCTTTTACAGGGCGGGACGAGCTATAAGCAGGGGCAGGCTTGGCAAAACCATAACCCAGCGGGATATGACGGGGTTGTTCCTTACCCTGGGCGGTATATGCGCCGGGGGAAGCAGCCTTGCAATAGGCGGGGCAAGCCTTGGCGGGGCGACGGCGGCCTTTGCCACCGCGGCGCTTTGCTGCTGCGCCGGAACTTATGCCGTAGCGGCTGCCGCCGTGACCGGCACTGCCCTTGTGCTGTGCGGAGGGGATATGGCGGTTGTGGGGGCCATGGTGATAGCCGCTCTCGCCGCCTGCAGGCTGGGCAAAAGGCTGTATGTATGCTGCGCGTTCTTTCTGGTGATGGGGGTTTGCTGCTATTACTGCGGCTGCGGCACGGCGACCATAGGGGAAGCCGGCATAGGTGTGCTGCTGTGCCTGCTGATGCCGGAGGGCTGGCTTGCGGCGGCGGGAAAAAGCCTGCTGCCGGAGGGGGAAAAGGCCAGCCGCAGGCTAAAGGGCATGGAAGGCAGGGTAAAGGATGCGGCGGTAGTGCTGGACAGGGTATCTGCCCTCCTTGAAGCAAGCCCGGAGTGCGAAGCGGAGCTTTTTGCCGGAAAGCAGCTCAGATGCGTAAGCGAGGCCATGACCTCCATACATGCCGTGCCGTATCAGAACCTTCGCTTCTCTATGGAATGCGGCGGGGCATCCTGTCCAAAGGAGGGCTCAAAGGAGGCGGGTGACAGCATGACGGTAAGGGAACTGGGCAGCGGCAAGCTGATAATACTTTCCGACGGCATGGGCAGCGGCCCCCTGGCCCGGCGGGAAAGCCGGGCGGCGGTATCCCTGGCAGGAGACCTTATGAGCATAGGAGTGAAGGAGCTGGACGCGCTGGACTGCGTGAACCGGCTGCTTATATGCAAGGGGGAATACGATATGTATGCCACCCTTGACGCGATGACATTTGACTATGCAAGCGGAGCGGCCCGCTTTGTTAAGCTGGGAGCGCCGTCCACATATATATTGAGGGAAGGGGAGGTGACGGAGCTTAAGGCAGAAACTCTGCCCATAGGTATAGTGGAACCCATACGCCCGGCAAGAAAGGAGCTTACCTTACGGCACGGGGACGCAGTGATAATGGCAACAGACGGCATAACCGACGCCCTTGGGGAGGGCATGGTATCCGTCATAGCCTCCCTTGGCTCCGGAGGAGACCCGAGAGAAATGGCAAAGGCCCTGCTCATGGCCGCCATGGGGAAGGGAAGGCAGGACGACATGAGCGTTATGGTGGGGGTGGTAAAATCTCAGGCATAAAAATAGCCCGGACCGGGATACGGTTCGGGCGAAAGTTTTATTGGGGAATATTATACCTTGTGCACAAAGTTGCCGTTTATGCGCACGCCGTGGGTAGTGATTATGAATGCCTGAGGGTCCGAGCCCTTTACTATGCGCTCAAGCTGCTCCATCTCGTAGCGGTTTATGCAGACGCAGAGAACGGAAGTGGCCTCGTTGGTGTATGCGCCCTCGCCCTGCCAACGGGTAACGCCGCGGCCCATTATGCTCATTATCTCACTGGGAATGGCGTTATCCAGCCGCTTGGTGAAGATAAGAGCCTGAAGGCTGATGTTCTGCTGATGCATACGGTCCAGAATGAGGCTTGCGAACACCATGTATATTACGGAATAAAGCACAACCGCAAAGTCATAGCGGAAGAAGCAGAACAGGAACAGCAGTATGTTTGCGATTATTGTAAACTTGCCAACCTGCATACCCATCTTTTTGGAAAAGTGCATTGCCAGAAGATCCAGACCGCCAACGGTGCAGCCGCAGGTGAGCACCATTGCGTCGCCTGCGCCAACGCAGATACCTCCCACCACAACGCAGGTGAGAGGGTCTTCTATTATGGGTGTGGCGGGCACGGGAACAAGGGCGGTGGTTATGGAGAACACCACGGTGAAAACCATGGTGCGCAGAAAAAACTGCCTACCCAATGAGCGGAAGGTTATAAGGAAAACAGGGATGCTAAGTATGTAATACAGCACGCCCGCAAGGTCTATATGGGCGAAAACGATGCCAAAATCCTCCGCCAGCACGGAACGGATAAGCTGGGAATAACCCATGAGGCCGGTGGTATAGAGATTCAGAGGGGTGGTGAATACGTTTATGCCTATGGACATGATTACGCAGCCTAAGGTGGCTATGAACATACGGCCGGCAAAGGTACGCATTGTGCTGTTGTACATGGGGCATCCTCCTTATATTTACTCATACAAGCAGACTTTATTATATACCTGTAATGACGGTGATTTCAAGCGGCCTTTTGGAAGACTGGATAAAGCGCCGCATTTACCGATTCCCGCTATTCTCGCGCTTTTCTTTTTTGCTTTTTCTCTCTTTTCAAGGAAAAGAAAAAGAAAAGAAGATATACTCCGCGCTACTCCCCCAATATTCTCTCGCACACACCCTGCCAGGTAAAGGCGGAAAGGTCGGGCGGAGTGGATGGGCGGCGGGCGGACAGTATGGCATCAAGGAGGCGGGCGGTGAACTCCGGCAGCTTGAGGGGGTCGGGGGTATCCGGGTCAAGCATCACAGGGGGATCAACAAAGGTTATGGGACAGCCGGGGCACAGAGCTTCCATCCGGGGGCGAATGCCGGGCAGGTCTGTGCATATGGAAGCCATGCCGCAGGCCATGGCCTCGGCAAGTACGAGGGGGAAGCCTTCCGAGAAGGAGGGCAGCACGAACACATCCCCAAGGGAGAATTCCTCCGCAAGTTCAGCCTGGCTCAGGGGGCCCAGAAGCGTTATATGGTGGCCTGAAGCCTCTATGGCTTTAATAGCCCGTAAACGGTGTTCCTCGCCGGGCCAGCCCCCCGCCATGCGAAGGGTAACGCTGCCACGGGGAAGGCCGGAAGCCTTCAGAGCGTCAATAAGGCAGTAGATGCCTTTTTTATCGGATATTTTTCCGGCATATACAAGGCGAAGCTCATTATGGGGCTTTCGGATATGCCGGTCAAAGAATATTTCGCCATTGAACCCGGCGCCGACGACTATCGTGCGGGAGAGGGGAATACCATAGCAATTGGATACCGCCTGCCGCTGGGCGTCATGGAGACAGCAGACCTTGTTCAGTCTGGCGATATTGGTGCGGACATAGTTCAGCATAAAGGGGCTTGTATACATCTGGCGCAGATCAGTGCCGTGGCATATTCCCCACATGGGCATATCCGGGAAAAGCTCCCTGGCAATGGCTGAGAGAAAATACAGATGGTGGCATATAATAACGTCAGGACAAAAACGGGAAACTGCTTCCTTCAAGGCCGATTCAAAGGATGCGCGGAAGCGGTTCGCCATATCCTCCGTCATGCTGCGGTACATGGTGCTTGGATATGGCATCTCGTCGGACATTCCTGCAATATTAAAGGGAAGGGCCGGAGTGCTGAAATACACGGGGAAAAACTCCACGCCCTCCGGGAAGCATACGGTATCCTGGGGATATATCCCCGCCACAACGCCCACGGTATGGCCCATGGCGGAGAAACAGCGAACGGTCTCGGTAAGATAGAAACCGCTGCCGGTAGAATGGGGTTTTTGGGCGGAAATGTTAAGTATGCGCATAGGCTGCTCCGAGAGAATGTATATAGTATAAGTTTATCACGACAGGCCGCCGGATGAACAGGCAAAGGAGGAAAAATTTGACGATTTGTTTGAATTGTCGCCATTGAATGAAGGTGCGGGCGCTGATAGAATACAGAATAGGAAAATATTGAACCATAAGGGAGGAAAAGGCAGCAATGTCCTTTTACGATGAAAGCAGGGAGACGGTGCTTGGGAAGCTGGGCGTTGAGTCTCCGCAGGGTCTGTCCGCGGCGGAAGCAGAGCAGCGCGGGGAAAAATACGGCCCAAACAAGCTTAGAGAAAAAAAGAAGAGAACAATGTTTCAGCGCTTCCTTGATCAGTTCAAAGATGTGATGATACTTATACTTATAGGCGCAGCAGCGGTGTCCTTCGTTATAGCCATAATGGAAGGCAATGCAAAGGAATTTTTTGAGCCTGCGCTGATACTGCTTATCGTAATACTTAACGCCATACTGGGAGTTATGCAGGAAAGCAAGGCGGAAAAGGCTCTGGACGCGCTTAAATGCCTCTCCGCACCCCACGCAAAGGTTATAAGGGATGGGGTGGAGCGTATAATAGACGCGGCGGAGCTTGTACCCGGCGACATAGTGCGCCTTGAGGCGGGAGACTATGTGCCTGCGGACGCAAGGCTTTTAAAGAGCGCCAGCCTAAAGTGCGAGGAATCCGCCCTTACCGGCGAATCCGTGCCTGCGGAAAAGGATGCGGAGGCGGAGATAGCTGAGCGTGCCCCCCTGGGCGACAGGGTGAATATGATATACTCCGGCTGCAGCGTAACCTACGGTTCAGCATTGGCTGTGGTTACTGCAACGGGCATGGATACCGAGATGGGCCGCATAGCAAACCTGCTGGACAGCGAGGGAGAAGGCCCTACGCCCCTGCAGCGCAGGCTTGCCCAGCTGGGCAAATACCTTGGCATAATGGCAATAGGCGCCTGCGCCATAATACTGGTTATCGGCCTTATGAACGGCATACCCGCCATGGAGATATTCATGACGGCGGTATCCCTGGCGGTGTCCGCAATACCCGAGGGATTGCCCGCAATAGTTACCATCGTGCTGTCCATAGGCGTTCAGCGCATGGTAAAGCGCAATGCCCTAATACGCAGATTGCCTGCCGTTGAGACCCTTGGCAGCGCCAGCATAATCTGCTCCGACAAAACCGGCACCCTCACCCAGAACCGCATGACCTTGGTTAAGGCATGGGCGGATGGGGGCGACCTTGAGGACATAGGCGAAAGCAATTCGGACGGCATAAGAAAGCTGCTCATGTACGGCAGCCTCTGCTGCGACGGCACTGTGCTTTTTGAAGGGGATAAGGAACAGCATATTGGCGACCCCACCGAAACATCCATAGTGCTTGCCGCCCATAAGATGGGAATGCCCAAGGATAAGCTCAATGAGCGGTATCCCCGCCTTGGGGAAATACCCTTTGATTCCGACCGCAAGCTCATGACCACCGTTAACCGCATCGACGGCAAAAATGTGGTAATAGTAAAGGGCGCGTTCGACGTTATGGCGAATCGCTGCGTGGCCGGCGATATCGCAAGGGGCAGGGAGCTTACCGAGGCCATGAGCCGGGAGGCCCTCCGTGTGCTTGCTGTGGGATATCGCGAGATAGATGAAATACCCGCTGAGCCCACATCCGAGGAATTGGAAAAAGACCTTACCTTCCTTGGCCTTGTTGGCATGATAGACCCGCCCCGCCCCGAAGCAAAGGCGGCGGTGGAGGTTTGCCGCAGGGCGGGTATAAAGCCCATAATGATAACCGGCGACCACGTTGTTACTGCGGCAGCCATAGCCAGGGAGCTTGGTATACTGCTTGAAGGGGACAGGGCAATCACCGGCGCCGAGCTGGACGCCATGACTGAGAGAGAGCTGGACGAGCAGGTGGAAGGCATTGCGGTATACGCCCGTGTGTCCCCCGAGAATAAGATACGCATAGTAAAGGCATGGCAGCGCAAGGGTCAGGTGGTATCCATGACAGGCGACGGCGTAAACGACGCCCCCGCATTAAAGGCTGCGGATATAGGCTGCGCCATGGGCATAACCGGCACAGACGTTGCAAAGGGCGCTGCGGATATGACCCTTACCGACGACAACTTTGCAACCATAGTTGAGGCGGTTAGGGAAGGCAGAGGCATATACGACAATATAAAGAAGGTTGTGGGCTTCCTGCTGGGCACCAATATCGGAGAGGTCATAACCGTATTCACCGCCATGCTGCTGTGGCATAAATCCCCATTGCTCTCCATGCAGCTGCTGTGGATAAACCTTGTTACGGACAGCCTGCCCGCGATAGCTCTGGGCATGGAGCCCGTTGAGAAGGATGTTATGGACAGAAAGCCCAAGCCCCGGGATGAAGGCATATTTGCAAACGGATTGGGCGTGCGCGTGGTGCTGCTGGGCGCAATGTTCGCCGCACTGTCCCTTATAGGCTTCCGCATTGGCGAAAACGCCACAGGCGTTGTTGAGGGGGGCCGTACATTGGCGTTTATGGTGCTGGCGGTGTCTCAGATCATTCAGGCATACAATGCCCGCTCCGACAAGTCGCTCTTTAAGATCGGCTTCTTTACCAACAGCAAGCTGAATCTTGCCTGCCTTGCATCAATTGCGCTGGTGGCGCTGGTGCTGTTCACCCCTGTTGGCGTGGCCTTTGAGCTTATCAAGCTGCCCGGCAGGATGTATCTTATCGGCCTGGGTCTTGCGGTAACCCCCCTGGCGGTGATGGAATTCTGCAAGGCGGTTGGCCTGATAAAGCAGAAGGCATAACAGCATATCGTATACATTAAGAGCCGCACAACCGTGCGGCTTTTTTTGCGGTGGCAAGTGCCTTCTTTTCTTTTCGGCGGAAAAAGAGAAAAGAAGCGAAGGAAAAGGAAAAGCGGCAAAGCTGCAGAACAATAATGCGTAATACGATAATGCGCTGTCCACAGCGGCGAGGCGGGTAAAACTGAATCCCGCCATGACTACACTTTCGACACTCCGGGCAAAATGTGGTATAATTCACTTTATGGGTAAATTTTAAATGACAGGAGAACCGGATGCAAACCATGATAACCCAGCTGGCAAAAGAGCTGAATGAAACCGAAGCCCATGTAAAGAACGTGGTTGAACTGCTGGACGGGGGCAGCACAGTGCCCTTCATCGCCCGCTATCGCAAGGAACTCACCGGCAGCATGGACGATCAGCAAATAAGAAAGCTTTCCGACAGGCTAAGCTACCTCAGGGGTCTTGAGCAGCGGCGGCAGGAGGTAAAGACCGCGATTTCCGCGCAGGAAAAGCTTACGGAAGCATTGGGAAAAAAGATAGACGCCGCCGCGACACTGGCGGAGCTTGAGGACCTGTACAGGCCATATAAGCAGAAGCGTACCACCCGGGCGTCCGTGGCTAAAGAAAAGGGACTTACTCCCCTTGCCGCAAGGCTGCTTATGCAGGAGGCGGCAGATCCCGCGGAATTGGCTGAGAGATTCGTAAACCCTGAAAAGGGCGTGAATACAGCTTTAGAGGCATTGGCGGGGGCGAGGGATATAATTGCGGAGCGGCTGTCGGATTCCGCCGATATCCGCCGGGAGATAAAGGCACTTGCCAAGGCCAGGGGCACCCTTTCTTCCGTCGCCGCTTCGGAGGACAAGGGCGTATACGAAATGTACGCAGACTTTTCCGAGGCCCTTTCCACCATACCCGGCTACCGTGTATTGGCGATAAACCGTGGGGAAAAGGAGGGCTTACTTAAGGTATCCGTAAACATACCCGAAGAACAAGCGAAGAACATAGTTGCGGGCAGCGTCGTGCGGGGCAATGGTCCCTGCTCAAAGGAGGTTGAAGCGGCGGCGCTTGATGCATGGAGCAGGCTCATATACCCCTCCGTGGCCCGGGAGCTTCGCACAGGCCTTACCGAGACAGCGTCGGAGCAGGCCATAGCCACCTTTGCCGTAAACCTTAAGCCCCTGCTTATGCAGCCCCCTGTGAAAAACAGGGTGACAATGGGCCTTGACCCGGGATACCGCACGGGCTGCAAGGTGGCGGTTGTGGATGAAACGGGAAAGGTGTTGGACACAGGCGTGATATATCCCGTTCAGCCCCACAATAAGGTAAAGGAAGCTACCGAGATAGTAAGCGGCCTCATCAAGAAGCACAATGTGTCGGTTATCGCCATAGGCAACGGCACGGCGGGCAGGGAAACCGAGAAATTCGCAGCAGATGTGGTGCGGGGTACGGATGTAAAGTATGTTATAGTAAGCGAGGCGGGGGCGTCGGTGTACTCCGCATCAAAGCTTGGCGCAGAGGAATTTCCGGAATACGACGTATCATTGAGGAGCGCTGTATCCATTGCAAGAAGATTGCAGGACCCCCTTGCGGAGCTTGTGAAGATAGAGCCCCGCAGCATAGGCGTTGGCCAATATCAGCACGATATGCCGGAAAAGCGGCTGGATGAGACCCTTTCAGGGGTTGTTGAGGACTGCGTAAACAGCGTTGGCGTAGACCTTAATACCGCATCCCCCTCGCTGCTGTCCTATGTATCCGGCATAAATGGCACCATCGCAAAGAACATAGTTGCATACCGTGAGTCTGCGGGGGCATTCACCAGCCGAAAGGAGCTGCTGAAGGTATCTAAGCTTGGCCCAAAGGCATATGAGCAATGCGCGGGCTTCCTCAGGGTTCCGGAGAGCGGGGAATTTCTGGATAATACCGCTGTTCACCCCGAATCCTACAAGGGTGCCAAGGAGCTGCTGAAGCTATGCGGAAACAACATAGCTGCGCTGCCGGAAGCCATAAAAGCGATCGGCGAAAAAGAGGCGGCGGAACGTTGCGGCATGGGCGTGCCAACCATGCGGGATATCATAAAGGAGCTGCAAAAGCCGGGCCGTGACCCCCGTGAGGAGCTGCCTGCCCCGTTGCTGAGGAGCGACGTGGTGGAGATGAAGGACCTTGTGCCCGGTATGGAGCTTACAGGAACCGTGCGAAACCTTGTGGATTTTGGCGCGTTTGTGGATATAGGCGTCCATCAGGACGGCCTGGTGCATATTTCAAGGATATGCGACAGGTTTATACGCCATCCTTCCGAGGTGCTCAAGCCCGGCGACATAGTTACCGTATGGGTGCTTGAGGTGGATCATAACAAGAAGCGCATATCCCTCACCATGAAAAAGGATGAATAATACAAAAATAAAAAGGGGACGTATCCTTTGATACGTTCCCTTTGCGCGTTATGTACCTTACAGCACCATAACCAGCGTGCCGGCGGCGATAAGGACACAGCCAATGAGGGACTTTGCGGTGAATTCCTCATGAAGGAACACAAAGGCAAGTATGAGAGTTATGACCACGCTCAGCTTGTCTATGGGCACAACCCTGGTCACATCGCCCATCTGCAGGGCCTTAAAGTAGCACAGCCATGAGGCGCCGGTGGCGAGGCCGGAAAGGGTAAGGAATATCCAGCTTTTTTTGCTTATATCAGCAATGCCTGTCTGCTGGTTGGTAATGAATACCATCAGCCATGCCATAACAAGCACCACGGCGGTTCTTATGGCGGTGGCAAGGTTGGAATTTACGCCCTCTATGCCCACCTTTCCCAGGATGGAGGTAAGGGCGGCAAACACCGCAGACAGCAGGGCAAACACGAACCACATAAAAATAATTTCCCCCAGAGAAGAATATTGTTTTATATGGTTCAAAGATAGCACAAACACATGAATAATACAATACATTGTCCAATAAATGAGAACACCCGCCGGAAATGACGGGGCGGGTGTAGTGGGATGCCCGGCTATTTGCCTGTATAGCGGGCTATTTTGGTAAGATCCATGTATTTCAGGTCGGTTATTTTTACAACATCGCCGGGCTTGGAGCTGTGTATGAACTTATTGTCTCCAAGGTATATGCCAACATGAGACACGGGGCTGTTGAAGCAAACTATGTCGCCGGGGCGCATTTTGCTCCTTGACACGGCGATGCCGCCCGCCGCCTGCTGATAGGATACCCGGGGAATGGTTATGCCGGCCTGAGCGAAGCAGTACTGGGTAAGGCCGGAGCAGTCAAACCCCGTTGAGGGGCTGGCGCCGCCGGTAGCGTAGGCGAGGCCAAGGTACCTCTTTGCGGTGGAGATGACGGTGTTTATCTTGCGCACTTCGGAAGATATGGCGGCAAGGGTGAGGCTACCGGCTATGCCGTCTGCCGAAAGGCCGTTTTTGCTCTGATAGGACAGGACGGCCCTATGGGTATTTGCGCCGAATATGCCGTCTGTCCCGCCGGAAAGATAGCCCAGCAGTATGAGGTTTTCCTGAAGGGACTTTACCTCGCTGCCTCTGCTGCCCAATTTAAGGTTTCCGGAGGATGAGGTTACGGAGACATAATCCGAGTATACATATCCGCTGCTGTTTCCGTAGGATATGGATTTCCAGCCGTTGGTCTCCCCGTTTACCGTAACGGCGTCTCCCTTATTAAGGTACATTATGCGGGAGTAGCCAAGCCCCGGGCCGGAACGCATATTTACTGAATCCCCGGTAATTACCCCGGAGGCCGCCATCGCCGCCGCAGGGGTAAGGGCCATTGCGGAGGCCAGTATAAGTGACAACATTTTTTTCTTCATTTGTGTTTACCCTCCTTCCATAAAAAAGGCTACCAGAAAAATGGCGGCCAAAGCAAAGGTAAGGGCAGGGAAACAAGGGGGGATATGGCATATGCCTTTGGGTATCCACAAAAATCTTCCGGCTTAGGAAGAGGTTTTCATAATAATAATCCCCCCGCATAGCGGGGGGTATTTCAGTTTCGGGCATAGCCCTAATACAACTA
>JAEDIC010000016.1 GCA_016292635.1 Clostridia bacterium | reverse complement strand
GGATATCGTTTCTCAGTTGTTCCCCGAATAGAACAATAAACTATAATGATAGAGCGATACTATGATCCAGTTGTCAGCTATAAGATATTGAACGTATGAGCACCTTGGAGAGGGCATTCTTCCCATGTCCTCTCCAATGATAGCTTTAATATCTCAATAGTTCATAAGGATGTGATATCAGATGAATAAAAAAGCCCTGATCATTGAACAGCATCAGAAAAACTGGACAGTAGAAAAAAGCACCCGAGCAGGAAATATTAAGTTTTAAGCGGAGTGGCGTAGCATTAGCGGCGCCACTCCGGTTGTAGCTTCAGCGAAAAACAACCACCAGCTATGCTGGTGGAATAAAAAGCTTCAAGCAGTAGACCCCCAATGTTAGAATGATGAAGGTCCGTCAACCACATCAAAAACAAAGGAGGTCTAGGTCATGCAAGATGACATCAAAAGCTTATCACACAGTAAATGGAGATGCAAATACCATATAGTTTTTGCACCAAAGTATCGAAGGCAAGAGATATATGGAAAAATAAAGGCAGACATAGGAACGATTTTGCGAAAACTGTGCGAACAAAAGGGAGTGGAAATAATAGAAGCGCAGGCATGCGCGGATCATATCCACATGATGGTAAGTATACCGCCGAACTTAAGTGTGGCACAGTTTGTAGGATACCTAAAGGGGAAAAGTGCGCTGATGATATTTGACCGTCATGCAAATCTAAAATATAAATATGGGAATCGACATTTCTGGTGCCGAGGATATTATGTAGATACAGTAGGAAGAAATGTGAAGGTGATTGAAGAATACATTAGAAATCAATTACAGGAGGATATAGCAGCAGATCAGATATCATTTAAAGGGTATTATGACCCGTTTACGGGCGACAAGAATACAAAGGCATAAAAACAGGCCGCTTTAGCGGCGGCCTGTAATAGTAATGCTATTGACGGACCATTCAATGCGTCTTGAGACGCTGGCCTGCAATATGCCCTTTTAGGGCTTTTGCATATCATCAGTTTAACTGGTGGTTTTGATTTGTTGCTTTAGCGGCAGCTCCAAGTACGGGAGTACGAGGAACAATAAGCCCCTTGCTATGCCGGTGAGGTTAAGAAGCTTTCCTTGCATGGCCACAAGGGTGCTTTTTTGTTTTGCTGTTTACAGCCGCTCCATAAGGGCAGGTATTTCGTCAAGGCTGCCTACCTCGTAATCCGGCAAAATATCACTTGAATTGGCTGCACAGCTTGGGTTGAACCAAACCGTTTTTATGCCGGCGTTTATGCCGCCCCGCATATCCGATGTAAGGCTGTCCCCTATCATCACGGTCTCATCCCGGCGAAAATCCGGTATATCTTTAAAGCAGGCTTCAAAGTATCTGACATCCGGTTTGTTGTATCCCACGTCTTCCGAAATGTATATCCCCCGGAAGTACTTTGCTATATCCGCGCTCTTTATGCGGCTTTTCTGCACGGAGGATGCGCCGTTTGTGGCGAGATACAGGCGGTATTCTCCGCTGAGTTTCCGAAGCAGTTCCTCGGCCCCCTCCATAAAGTAATGGCCTATGCCCAGCAAGCTTTCGTATATATTTGCGGTTTCCAGGGGAGATTTGTCTATGCCCGCCTCCTCAAACAGCAGCTCGTATCTTCTTACCTTTATCTGCTCATGGCAAAGCTCCCCCAGCTCAAGCAGCCGCCACTGATCCTCGTTTATCTCATGATATCTTGTAAGCATCTCATCCGTGGGCTGAATGCCGGCGGTTAAGAGGGCATTCTTAGCTGCCATGCGCTCCGCCACGCTGAAGTTCAATATGGTATTATCCAAATCCAGCAGTATGTTTTTTATCAAGCTTTCACCCCCTTTAAAATATTGGCGCCGCCCAAAGAGCGACGCCGTATATGCGTTGCCTGGTGTTATTTCATTGCTCTTTCCGCTACGGCAACCACGTTTTCCACGGTAAATCCGAATTCCTTAAACAGTACTCCCGCGGGGGCGGATGCGCCAAAGTGATCTATGCACACGGTTTCTCCGTCAAGGCCAACATACTTATACCAGCACATTGAGCTGCCTGCTTCCACCGCCACCCGGGCGCGAACGGCAGAGGGCAGCACGCTCTCCCTGTATTCCTCGCTCTGCTCCTCAAACAGCTCCATGCAGGGCATGGAAACCACCTTTGCAGCTTTGCCCTTTTCAGCCAGTGCATCCGCGGCCTTCATGGCAAGCTCAACCTCGGAGCCGGTTGCTATAAGGATAACATCGGGCTTTTCGCAGTCCTTCATCACATAGCCGCCCTTCATGGCGCCTTCAACGGAGGTCTCGGCATACTGGGGCAGATTCTGGCGGGTAAGGGCCATAGCCGCAGGCTTATCGCCCATGAGCGCCGCAATGTAGCAGCCTGCGGTCTCCTTCATATCAGCAGGGCGGAACAGGGCTGCGCCGGGTATTGCGCGGATGCTTGCCAGGTGCTCGATGGGCTGATGGGTGGGCCCATCCTCGCCCACGCCTATGCTGTCATGGGTAAGTATATATATTACGGGCAGCTTCATCAGCGCCGCCATACGCATGGCGGGCTTAAGGTAATCCGAGAATACCATAAAGGTGGCGCAGTATGCCCTGAGGCCGCCGTAAAGCATTATGCCGTTGCATATGGCGGCCATGGCAAATTCACGGATTCCGAAATGCACATTTGCGCCGTCACGGTCCTCGTGGGAGAAATAGGCCCTGCCCTTAAGCTCGCTCTTGTTGGAGGGAGCCAGGTCTGCGCTGCCTCCAAACAGGTTGGGCATATATTCCGCGATAACATTCAGCGCGTTTCCGCCAGTGGCCCTGGTTGCGGCAGGCTTATCCGCCGCAGTCAAGCGCTCATCCTTCAGCAGCGCCTCGGGCAGGGCATCATCATGCCACTGCTGCCACTCTGCATAAAGCTCGGGATATGCGGACTTGTAGCCGTCAAACATCTTGTTATATTCGGCCTCCTCTGCCGCATAGCCCTTCTTCAGCTCATCAAAGTAGGCATATACCTCGGCGGGCACATCAAAGGGAGCATAGTCCCACTGATAAAACTCCCGCATGGCGGCGGTGGCTTCCTCGCCCAGAGGCTCGCCGTGGGCGCTGGCCTTGCCCTGCTTTGGGGTGCCGTAGGCTATCTGGGTATTTACGATTATCATAGAGGGCTTATCCTTCTCCGCCTTGGCGGCCTCTATGGCCTTTGCGATGGCATCCATATCCTCGCCGCAGGGCAGTTCCTGAACATGCCAGCCGTATGCGGCAAAGCGTCCGTTCACATCCTCAGCGAAGGTGGTTTCTATGCGGCCTTCGATTGTGATATAGTTGCGGTCGTAAAACAGAATCAGCTTGCCCAGCTTCTGGGTGCCGGCAAAGGACGCGGCCTCGGATGCCACGCCTTCCTGAAGGCAGCCATCGCCGCAGAGGGCATAGGTGTAGTTATCCACAACAGGATAACCCTCCCGGTTGAAATGGGCGGACATGCGAGCTTCCGCCATCGCCATGCCAACTGCCATGGCAACGCCCTGGCCCAGAGGGCCGCTGGTAGCTTCAACGCCTGCAGTATGGCGGTATTCGGGATGTCCGGGGGTGGGGCTGCCCCACTGACGGAAGTTCTTAATATCCTCAATTGTGACCCCATAGCCAAAAAGATGCAGCAGGGCATACTCCAGCATGGAAGCATGACCCGCGCTGAGGATGAATCTGTCCCTGCCCTGCCATGAGGGGTTTGCGGGGTTGTGCTTCATCTGCTTCCAGAGGGTATAAGCCATTGGCGCAGAGCCTATGGGAAGGCCGGGATGTCCGCTCTTGGCTTTGTTGATGGCATCCGCCGCCAGGAACCTTATGCTTTTTACAGCCATGGTGTCGATAGTGTTCATTTGTACTTTCCTTTCTTTAGTTATCCAATATTTTATTATGCCAATTTAACGAAATAAGATTGATATTTCCATATATATCCTGATGATATTATACCTTTGCGCGGCCCTTTTGTGAAGAAAAACCCCGCTTTTTTAAAACACAAAGGCCGTCCATAAGGACAGCCTATATCCCGTATGTATTTATCAGCCCATCAGCGCGCCAATTATATCCTGTATATCCGTAATCCCGGAATCCACCAGCGCCTTTACATCATCGGAATATATCACCATGGGCTCAAGGACAACGCTTTGCGCTTCGCCTGTTTCCGCAAGGACCTCCGCCAGCTTCAGCATGGCCTCAGCCCCTTCCTTCATGCTTGCGCCAACGCATATACCCATGCTCCAATGGTCCTCCACCATGAGCTCAATGAGTTTATCCGTCATCACGGGGCATATCACCTCAACGGAGTCGTTGCGCTCCGCCGCCTTCAGGGCGTCATAGGCGGCAATGGCAAGTTCCTCCGTTTCCGCATATATGGTATCCAGCAAACCCACGGCAACGCTGCCAAGAGCCTCGGTCATCCATTCCTCCGGGGTCTGTTCGTTTATGCTTCTGATATAGCTGCCCTTATCCTGCAGCTTGCCCGCCTCCAGCATTTCCTGAAATATCTCCCGGGAAGGTCCGTCTTCGCCCTCGGTAAGCGTCAGCAGGCGTATCGGGCTGCTGTGGGTGGGATAGCTGTAAAGGGCGTCCCATGCGGCCCGGACCGCGGCGTCGTTATCTATGGACACGGCGGCCACATTCTGCGGAAGGATACTGTCGTCATCCGTCATAACCACGCCGCTGCCCGCAATGTTTTCCACATCCTCCGCCTCAGGCATATACAGCAGGGTTATTTCACCGTCCGCATCCTCAAGGTTGTCTGCGGCGTTTATTAGTATCTCATTTCCCGCCTGAGCCTCCATCATTTCCGCAAAGGCGTCGCTTGCGGATACAACCGTCATCCTCAAGGTAGGTTCCGGCTCTGCCTGAACGGGTGCGGTACAGCCGGTCAGCAGCAGGGCGCAAAGCGCCATGGATATAAGCTTTGTTTTCATTGAGCCAGCACCTCTCCGTTATCATATATGGTGGCCCAGCCGGTCTTTAAATGCCTGCGCTGCATATAGCCCTCTGTGCCCCAGTAATTTACCTTTACCCATTTGCCATCTTCATCCACATCTTCCTCGGTTACCACGATTGTGCTGTGGCGAGCCACCTTGAAGAGCTTTTCGGACTTGGTATTGGGCTCGGCATAAAGATACTGCGTGCCGGCTATAAAGTATCCATCCGCGCGGGACTGCATTACGCCCTTTTCATAGGTGATATAGCAGCGGCGCACATAGCCCTCCCGCTCGCCCGCAAGCACCTTTATCCAGGGATCCCCTTCCTGAAGGACCTTTACCTCGGTATCCTTAGCCAGCCGCTTTATCAGCTTGTCATTGGTGCCGTTTCCGGTGCGCAGATCCGCCCCGTCCACAGATATCCACGCCGTCTTGTCCTCAAGGGGTTCCTCGTCGTATATATTGGCCTGAAATTTCAAATATTCGTCAAAGTCCATATCCGTCTTAAGGGAGGAGGTAAGGCCCTTCTGGCGGCTGCGGGATACTATGTTTACGGCGGTACCGAAGCAGGCGTTGTAATACAGCCACTTGGCGTCCTCAACATACAGCCTTATGCAGCCGTGAGAGGCGTTGGTGCCAAGATTTCGGAATGGGGATTTTTTTAGGGTTTCAACATCCCTGTTGCCGAACATTATGGAGTGGAAGTATATGCCGCCAACTATCTGAGTCCAGTAGCGGGAATATTCCCCGGCAAAGTTTGCGAACTTGCCAAACCGCTCCCTTGTTCCTATCTTCCATTTGCCGGTAGGGGTGGGGGTTGCGGGTTCTTCTTCGGTTCCTCTCAACTTGCCTGTGGTGCATATGAAGCGGCGGACAATACGGGTATACTCTCCCTCGTCGTCCTTTTGATATACAGTAACCACCTGATTGCCGGTGTCCACCTCTATATAATACTTTTCGGGGTCCGTGTTCTGCATCTCGTCCCGGGCGTAGGCCGGGGCGGGCAGCAGTACTGCCGCTATCAGAAGCAGTGCCAGAGCGTTCCTTAGCGTTCTTTTGAGCATTTGATCCTCCGTGGAGTTTATGTGGGCATTTCTTAACATTATAGTACATATGCTCCGTTTCGCCAATAATCATTTTATTCTTTGATAATATGTCAGCCTTTCCCCATCTGTAAAATATTGCGCTTGCGGGTTTTATATGGCATAATTGTTTCGGTGCGGCACAACAACGCAATGGAACGGAAAATCGCCGTGAAAAGCCGCTTTAATCTGTCCCGGTTCCCCGGCTGCCGCCTTATAGCCATCGGCGTCATAATATCCGGGGCGATAACAGCCAAAGAGCTGCCGGAAACGGCCCATGTCCCCTCCGGCCTTATGGCGGCCACGGCCCAGGATGGCGTTGGCGGCGGATGAACGGATGGCGGGACAGCTTAAATAATCCCCACAATACAGGAGGAAAACACAAATGGCTTTTTTCAATAAGCTAGGCAATCTGGCCCGCAGCGTATCCGATAAGACCGGGGATATGCTGGAGATAAGCAAGCTGAACGCCCAGATACGCAGCAACGAGGACGATATCGAGGAGCTTAAGCTTAAGCTTGGGGACTATATATGGACCAAATTCGACAGCGGCGTGATAATGGACGAAAAGGCCACGGAGCTGTGTATGGCAATACGCAATCTCTGCCTTGAAATAGCTGCCGATCAGGGCGCAATCGATTCCATAAAAAGCGCCCAGGAGGCCGCCCGCTATCAGTCGGAAATGGAGGCTGAAGCCCGCTCCGAAATGCGCGCACAGTCAGCGGAGCTGCTTAGCGAGGTACAGAACTTTGCCTCTCCCTCAGCCCCCGCCTATGCATTCTGCCCCCTTTGCGGCGAACCTGTATCCGACGGCTCCCGCTTCTGCGGAAATTGCGGCACAAAGCTGTTTTAGCCTATTATTTATAAAACACATATATGCAAACAAAAAAAGCGGCATAAGCCGCTTTTTTTATTTTGCTTGATTCACTTAGTCTTCCTGAATTACCAGCTCGGCATCGGGGGCATTCTTCTTTACGCTCTCTATTCCGTTCATGCAGGACTGCTTAGCCTTGTATCCCTCGGATACGGCTATAACTTCGCCGTTGCCGGCCTTCAGCCGGAAACGGAACTCGCCCGCCTTGTCAGCGTATACTTCGAATTTGGGATGGGTCAGCTTTTCATAGCCCTCAACGGTCTGGTCCTCAACGCCGCCCACGCAGTTCCTGCGTACGCTTTCCACGCCGTTAAGGCAGGAATCCTTGCTCTTGTAGCTTTCGGAGGTGGCAATAACCTCACCGTTGCCGGCCTTAAGGTTGAATACGAAACCGGACTTGGTGGTCTTAACTACGAATTTTCCCATTTTTTCTTTCCTTTCTGATACTTTGGGCAGACCCCATATCACAGATATTGATGGAATCGTTTATAGGATGAACAGCCGATGGCGCAGCCTCATCCTATATAATCCTATATAATTAAAGATATATTATTTATCTCCCGCTGTCAATATCTCCTCACCTCTCCCCAATATGCACAGCACATTTGTTCAATAAAAAAATATCATTCTTTTTTTTGCCGTACCTATCAGTTTTTTGTTGCTTTGCATAATAGGGTGATGTATAATTTAAATAACGCAAAAGGGGGCTTTTCCCCCTGTTTATACCCGTTCCTTTTTCAGACGTTTTTTTCAGGAAAGAATAAACAAACAACAAAATAAGGAGATGTCCAATGAAGTACGATCGTATCTACAATTTTTCTGCCGGTCCCTCCATACTGCCCGAGGAAGTGCTGGAAAGCGTTCGTGACAACCTTTTAAACTACGAAGGCTCCGGTATGTGCGTAATGGAGATGAGCCATCGTTCCAAGGTATTCCAGAAGATAATCGGCGAAGCTGAGCAGGATCTCCGTGATCTGATGAACATACCCGACAACTACAAGGTTCTGTTCATCCAGGGCGGCGCTACCCTCCAGTTCGCCATGATCCCCATGAACCTGATGAAGAACGGCGTAGCCTGCTACGTTGAAACCGGCGCATGGAGCAAGAAGGCCATCGCGGAAGCCAAGAAGTACGGCGAAGTAAAGGTAGTTGCCTCCAGCAAGGACAAGAATTATTCCTACATCCCCGATTGCTCCAATCTGGACATTCCCGACAACGCAGACTATGTATACATCTGCGAAAACGAGACCATCCACGGCACCACATGGCAGAAGCTGCCCGATACCAAGGGTAAGATCCTTGTATCCGACCAGTCCTCCATGTTCCTGTCCCGTCCCTGCAATGTGGCTGATTACGGCCTCATCTACGGCGGCGTTCAGAAGAACATCGGCCCCGCCGGCATGGTGATCGTCATCATCCGGGAGGATCTCATCCGCGATCCCGAAGAGCTTCCCGCATGGGTTCCCACCTACTGCGCATTCAAGACCCACTCTGACAACGGCTCCATGTATAACACCCCCAACTGCTGGTCCATCTACGTATGCGGCCAGGTATTCAAGTATCTAAAGAAGATCGGCGGCCTTGAGGTCATGGATAAGATGAACATCGACAAGGCCAAGGTCATGTATGACTTCCTGGATCAGTCCAAGATGTTCAACGGTACCGTTGAAAAGGAATTCCGCAGCCTGATGAATATCCCCTTCGTCACCGGCGACGCGGACCTGGACGCCGAAGTAGTAGCCGCCACCAAGAAGGCCGGCTTTGACAACCTTAAGGGTCACAAGAGCGTTGGCGGTCTCCGGGCCTCCACCTATAACGCCATGCCCAAGGAAGGCGTCATAGCGCTGGTTGAGTTTCTAAAGAAATTTGAAGCCAGCTACAAAAAGTAAATCACCACACAGGCATACAACTATAGCAAAGGAGAATTATCATGCGCATTCTGGTAACCGACGGTATGGATAAATCCGCCCTTCAGTCCCTCAAGGATAAGGGGCATGAAGTAGTAGAACAGTTTTACGCACCCGAAGAGCTGGGCGAGGCTCTGAAGGGCTTTGACGCAGTAGTAGTACGCAGCGCAACCAAGATTCGCGCGGCCCATATAGACGCAGCCAAGGGCGGTAGCCTTAAGCTCATCATACGCGGCGGCGTAGGCGTAGACAATATCGACGTTAAGTATGCCGAAGAAGCCGGCATAACCGTAAGGAACACCCCCCGCGCCTCCAGCAACTCCGTTGCCGAGCTTGCCATGGCCCATATGTTCTCCTGCGCCCGCTTCATATCCGCAGCAGGCCACACCATGCGTGAAGGCAAGTGGGAAAAGAAGGCATACGGCGCCGGCATCGAGCTCACCGGCAAGACCCTTGGCATAATCGGCTTCGGCCGCATCGGTCAGGCTCTGGGCCGCAAGGCCATCGCCATGGGCATGGATGTTATAGCTCAGGATATCTTCCATGTACCCGGCATTGAGGAAGAGATGGGCATGAAGTATGTGGAGCTTGACGAGCTTTTTGAAAAGGCCGATTTCATCTCCCTCCATACCCCCTCCCTTAACGGCGTAAAGCTCATCTGCAAGGAAAACATCGACAAGATGAAGGACGGCGTTGTATTCGTAAATACCTCCCGCGGCGACAACGTAAACGAGGATGACCTCCTTGCCGCACTGGAATCCGGCAAGATCCGCGCCGCCGGTCTGGACGTATTCAACAACGAGCCTGCCACAAACGTTGCTCTGTACAGCCATCCCCATGTGTCCTGCACTCCCCACATCGGCGCAGCCACCAAGGAAGCTCAGAAGCGCATCGGCTCTGAGATCGTGGACATCATCGAAGGTTTTGCAAAATAATAGCACGCAGCATAAAAGCGGATGGTAAGCCATCCGCTTTTTGTTTGTTCTGTCGTTTATTTACCGGCAGAGCTCCGCAGCCATAGCCTCAAGCTGGACGGCGCTCTCCGCGTCCAGGGCAGACATTATCTTTACGGTGGTGTCGGTATAGGTGATATTTTTGCTCTTTTCCAGCATACCCTTCATGATCTTTGCGGCCATGGGGGCCCAGCTGCCATTTTCAATGAAGGCCACGGTGCGGTTGCTGAAATTGCGCTCAATCAGATGGTCAATAAAGGTACGCATAAAGGGAAATATATCCGCATTGTAGGTGGTGGTGGCCAGCACTACCCTGCTGTAACGGAAGGCATCTTCCACAGCCTCCGCCATATCGTAGCGGGCAAGGTCGTTTACCGCTACCTTTTTGCAGCCCTTTTCTTGAAGCTTTTTCGCAAGCTCCATAACGGCGGCCTTTGTGTTGCCATAAACCGATGTGTACGCTATTACAACGCCTTCCTCCTCAACCTTATATCCGGACCAAATGTCATAAAGGTTGATATAATAGCCCAGGTTTTCCCTGAGCACGGGGCCGTGGAGGGGGCAAATGACCTCTATATCCAGCCCGGCGATTTTTTTCAGCAGAGCCTGCACCTGGGCGCCGTATTTGCCCACTATGCCCATATAATACCTGCGGGCTTCGCAGGCCCAGTCTTCCTCAACGTCCAGCGCGCCGAACTTGCCGAAGCCGTCTGCGGAAAACAGTACTTTATCCGTGCTGTCGTAGGTGACTATTACCTCGGGCCAGTGCACCATGGGGGCGGCGATAAAGGTAAGCTGATGATTTCCAAGGGAAAGGGCGCTTCCTTCGCCAACCACAACCTGCCTGTCCGCAAAATCCGTGCCAAAGAAATTTTTCATCATGGCGAAAGCCTTTGCGGAGGCCACTATCTTTGCCTCGGGATAAGCCTTTGCAAAGCTTATTATATTGGTGGAATGGTCCGGCTCCATATGCTGAACTATGAGATAATCCGGCGCCTTGCCGCCAAGCGCCCCATCTATATTTCCCAGCCATTCCTCGCCAAACCCTTCGCCCACGGAATCCATTACGGCTGTCTTTTCATCCAATATGATGTAGGAGTTGTACGCCATGCCGTTTGGCAC
The DNA here is from genome assembly GCA_016292635.1 of Clostridia bacterium. GTDB lineage: Bacteria > Bacillota > Clostridia > Christensenellales > CAG-138 > SFEL01. The sequence goes on along the minus strand of JAEDIC010000016.1, from coordinate 35,339 downwards.
GATATACTGTCCCTCAAACAAATCAATATTGTGGTCGTTTACTCCTATGTATTTGATATCACAGGTGATATTCATCGCTCGCTCCTTAAGAAAATATGTTTTTATAAATTATATCTCATATTATCTTATTCATCAACGGAGTTTTTCTTTTATCCCTGTATGTTTCACCCAAACAATGGTATAATACTTACAATTGCTGTGCCCGGGGCTATGCCTCGGTTTCCCATCACCGCAAAAGTGAATATGTGGGTACTGTTTTTATTTGATACAGATAAGGATAGCCAGCCTATCCTTTAATAACGCTTTAAGGAACCCGGCTTTATGAACATATTTCATCCAAACCGCTATCTTTCCCCATTCCAGTCTATAATACTGGGGTTTGCCGCCGTAATAATGCTGGGCGGCTTTATGCTTTGCCTGCCCGCCGCCTCCGCAAACGGAGAGAGCGCGCCCCTCATTGACGCCATGTTCACCTCCACCTCCGCCGTATGTGTAACGGGCCTCGTGGTAAGGGATACCGCCACCAGCTGGTCTCCGCTGGGTCAGGCAATAATTCTTCTGCTGATACAGATAGGCGGTCTGGGCGTGGTAACGGTTGCGGGAGCGTTCACCGTTCTTTCCGGCCGCAAGATCAACCTTCTTCAGCGCAGCACAATGCAGGAGGCCATTGCGGCCCCAAAGATGGGCGGCGTGGTAAAGCTTATTCTGCTAATCATCAAGATCACCCTCCTCATCGAGCTTTTGGGCGCAACAATACTGGCGCCCTCCCTCTGCTCTGAATTTGGCCCAGGTAAGGGGCTGTGGTATTCCCTTTTCCATTCGGTATCCGCCTTCTGCAATGCGGGCTTTGACCTTATGGGCATAAAGGCGCATTACTCCTCCCTTACCTCATACAGCGCCTCCCCTCTGATAAACATAACCGTAATGCTGCTGATAATCACCGGAGGCATGGGCTTTCTTACATGGAAGGATATATTCAGCAACAAGCTCTGCATAAGAAAGTATCATATGCAAAGCAAGGTGATATTAATCACCACTGCCCTGCTGATAATCATCCCCGCGGCGTTTTTCTTCTTTTTTGAATTTAACAGCTATCCCTTGTCAGAGCGGATACTGCTTTCCCTGTTTCAGGCCGTGACCCCCAGGACCGCAGGCTTCAATACGGCGGATATCGCCGCAATGAAAGAGAGCAGCCGTGGGATCATAATCTTCCTGATGCTCATCGGCGGCTCACCCGGTTCAACTGCGGGCGGTATGAAAACCACCACGCTGGCGGTACTGATGCTTTCCGCCCTCGCCGTGTTCCGCCGCCGGGAGGCTCCCAGCTGCTTCGACAGGCGGCTGTCAAATGACGCAGTGATACACGCCGTGGCCATATTGATGATGTACATTATACTGTTTTTTACCACAGGCATAGCCATAAGCACCATAGAAGGCCTTCCCGCCTCCATCTGCCTGTTTGAAACCGCCTCTGCCATAGGCACCGTGGGCCTCACTCTGGGCATCACGCCAAGCCTTGGCACGGTTTCCCGCCTGATACTGATGGCCCTGATGTTCCTGGGCAGGGTGGGCGGCCTCACCATAATATACGCGGCACTTTCCACAGGTCAGGGAAACACCGCAAAGCTTCCTCAGGAGCATATAACAATAGGTTAAATATTTACACCACCATTATAAAAGGAGATTTTTTTCATGAAAAACATACTGCTCATAGGTCTTGGCAGGTTCGGCCGTCACATCGCCATGAAGCTGAACGATATGGACCACTACGTTATGGCAGTGGACAAAAATGAGGACAGGGTAAACGCGGTGCTGCCCTATGTTACAAATGCCCAGATAGGGGACAGCACCAATGAGGAATTCCTTTCCTCCCTCGGCGTTCGCAATTTTGACGTATGCATCGTTGCCATAGGGGATAATTTCCAAAGCTCCCTTGAGACCGCATCCCTTCTGAAGGAGCTGGGAGCCACAAAGGTAGTTTCCCGTGCCTCTCAAGATGTTCAGGCAAAGTTTCTTTTAAGAAACGGCGCAGACGAAGTTGTATATCCCGAAAAGCAGCTTGCCATATGGACCGCCATATGCTACAGCTCGGACCATATATTCGACTATATAGAGCTGGATGCAGACCACGCCATATTCGAGGTATCCGTTCCCTCTGCCTGGGCAGGAAAACCCATTGGCCATATAGACGTAAGACGAAAATACAACATAAATATACTGGCCATAAAGCAAAACGAAAAAATGGCCATGACGCTCATCACGCCCGAAACCTGCCTGCCGGAAAACGGCACAATGCTTGTACTTGGCTCCCATAAGGATATTCAGAAGTGCTTCCGCATATGAAGCGTATTCTTCGTTTCCAGCACAAAAAAGCAAGCCGTACATAGCTTGCTTCAGGCTTTCGAAAAAGTGGCGTTGCGCCACTTTTTCGAGGATTACATGGCTCCCTTGTGCCTGCGGCACGGCCAGGGAGCCATGCAAAGAAACCCTTGCCGCGCAAGGCTTGCGCGGATTTGCCGCACAGGTCGCCAAATCCGATTGAAGCCTTCGGAGGCTGCGGCCCCCGAACCCCAAAGGGTTTTTCTACAGGTAGAAGCAAGCCGTTCAGAGCTTGCTTTTGTTTTTTAAAAGACAATTATATCGCTAAAGGTCCTCTTCCCCATCCATGGCGATAAGGGAAAACCTGCCCCGCTCCACCCGGATAAGGCCATCTCGCCGCATTTTGCTCAGCTCATTGGACATGGCGCTGCGGTCCACGCTGAGATAATCCGCAAGCTGCTGCCTGTTGAAGGCTATCTCAAAATCCCTGCTGCCATTGAGCTTTGCCTGATAGGAAAGATAGGACAGCAGCCTTCCTCTTATTGTCTTGGAGCTGGTGTGGAATATGCGCCGGGACAGGCGAAGGTTTTTCTCAGCGGATATTGCCAGCAGGTTCCGTATGAGCTTGCCGTGAAACTCGCAGGCATTTGTGCATACCGTAAGCATCCTGCCCACATTGAGCAAAAGTATTTCCGCCGTTTCCGCGGCAACCGCGCTTATCATCAGCGGCTCACCGGGGGCGCAGGCATATGTTTCGCCGAACACCTGTCCCGGCCCAACCTTGTCCAGTATGCTTTTATTGCCCCATACGTCGTCATATTCAATGGACACGCCGCCGGACAGCACGACGCCCATGGATGTTATGGTATCCCCCGCGCGGAATATCACGCTGCCCCGGTCAAAGCGCTTTTTCTCCGCGTCAAGGCAACGCAGGATGGATTCTGCTTCAGACGCCGCCATTCCCCGAAACAGCACGATGTCGGTCAAAAACGCCGTGTTCATACGCCCTCCTGTTGGTTATACAACGAATTCGTTGGTCTGATTTTATTATAGCCGCAGAGACACAGTCAAGAACCGGCGTCTTTATTGCTCCGCATCGGAAAATGCGCTTGCGTTTTCGTAACGCATATTTAACCTTATTTACTGTATGTCACGGATTGCTCTGAGCTCGATATACCCTCTGTCGCCCCGGGGCTCCAGCTGTATACGGGGATTCTCTTCATCCCATGTATAACCGATCAAAGCAGGGTCATACCGATCCATTGCGGTCTGCAAAGCTTCTATTGCCTCGCAGTAATCCTCTTCCGAAAACCTTTCGCCCTGAAACATCATATATTTGGCCGCGGGCAAAGCAATAACGTCAAATCCTTCAGGAACAGCACCGGAATAATCAATATTCACTTCAACGCCCTGCACGTATTCCGAAGTGCCTGCTTTTCTGTATTTTTCAGGCAGCCACAGGCATACCGGTTCGCCGCACAGCGACTTCATGCTTGTCAGAATTCCCCATACATCGCACCCCACCTCCTGACAATAGCTCCAGTATTCAGTGGCTTTTTCCCCCCGCTTGATGATAACCTTGCGTTCAGGTTTGTCGATTACCTGAATAAAAATATTTGCCGTCTTCTGCATAGATTTATTCTCCTTCCACAGAGTTCTGAATTTTGCGCCGTAAGGGATAAAAAGTGAAAGCGGCACGGGTTCTTTTGCGTATTCGCTGGGATTGCAGCCAAATTCATCCAAAAAAGCACGCTGATATCCATCCACGCTGTCATAACCGGCATCAAAGGCAATATCTATTATTTTGCACTTTTCATCCCGCAAACGCAGGGCGGAATGGGAAAGACGAAGCCGCCTGATATAATCCATCGGCGTAAAGCCTGTTACCTCCTTAAATATCCGCGCGCAGTAAAACGGGGAAAGCATTGCGGTTTCTGACAGGTCGCACAGCGTTATTCTCTCAGAAAGATGTGCCTGGATATAATCCTGCATCCTCTGGACAGCCAATATCTTTTCCGTCACTTTTATCACCTCCCGACACTCCTGATTATAGAGAATGGAGAAATACATCTCTCGACTTTTCTTGCTCTCTTGTGAACCTATTATACTAAATATGATGAACGCGCATCACTGCCAAAATAAACAAGCCCCCTTGGGGTCTGTTTATGTTTTCCGTATTCAGATGTTGTGGATGGGAGAAAGATACTGCTCTCGCTTGGCGGCGAACTCGGCGGCATAATCCGCATCGTTGCCTTTATGCAGCTCGTGGAGGTAGGCATGGTGGTTGGAGAGTATCTCCGCGCGGCGACGGCCCATGAGGAACACCGCTATGCTGGAGCACTGGTCTGCCGCACGGCCCATATGGGTAAGGGTTTCGATGAACACAAGGCCGGCGCTTATAGTGCAGGAGCCGTTCTTCAGGCGGATGATATGCCTGTCCTTCAGCGTGGCAACCATCTCGTCGATAACCTCCTCAAGGGGCTCTATCTTCTTTGCCATATCCTCATCCTCGGTGGAGAAGGCGGTAACGGTGGTGTCAATTATTTCAAGAAGGGCATCGGTCATGAGGGCAAGTTCCTTCCTTGCGGTTTCGGAGAAGGAAAGGCCTTCCTGCACAAGGCGCTGGCTGAGCTCGTCTATGCGGGAGGCGTAGTCGCCTATGCGCTCAAAGTCGGTTACCGCCTGCAGCAGCAGGTTCAGATCATTGGTATCCTCATCTGATTCTATATGGTTGGAGAGCCTGATGAGGTAGTTCTCCGCCGCGTCGGTAAAGCCGTCCAGCCGGTCCTCCGCGGTGGCTATCTTTGCGGCGCGCTCGGGGGTATATTCGGAAAGCTGCATTATGCTGCGGCGGAAGTTCTTGCGGGCAAGCTCTGCCATCTGCACCGTGGCAACGTTTACCTGATGGAGGGCCACAGGGGGAGAAATGAACAGCTTCTCATCCAGGGAACGGATCTCGGGATACTCATCGGGATCGTCGTCGTTGTCCTTTATTACGACGGTGGTGAGCTTCACCAACTGGTTGGCAAAGGGAATAAGCACTATTGCGGTGGCAAGGTTGAATATGGTGGCGAAGTTTGCGATATCGCCGCTGTCAACCACCTTGTCCCAGATGCCGCCCAGCACACCGAAACGATGGAACAGCGTCATGGCTATCATGAAAAGTATGGTGCCTATAACGTTGAATGCTATATGGGCAAAGCCGGTGCGCTTGGCGTCCTTATTGGTTCCGATGGAGCAGACTATTGCGGTGGTAACGCAGGTGCCCAGGTTTATACCCATTATGATGGGATATACCACATTAAAGGTGAAAGCGCCGGTGGAGGACAGGGCCTGCACGATACCTATCATGGCGGAGGAACTCTGTATGATGAAGGTGGTAACAAGGCCGGTGAGTATGCCCAGGAGCGGCATATCCGAGAAGCGCTGTATCACATCCACAAAGGCGGGAGAATCCGCCAGGGGAGCCACGGAGTCGCTCATCAGCATAAGGCCGGTGAACAGCAGGCCGAAGCCCATGAGCATGGTGCCTGCGCCGTTGGTCTTTTTCTTTTTGATGAACATCAGCAGTATTATGGCGGTTATCATGGCAATGGGGGCCAGGGTATCCGGCTTGAAGAACGTAAGCAGCATGCTGCCGCCGGAGTCTATATCCATAAGGCGGATGAGCTGGGCGGTTATGGTGGTGCCGATGTTGGCGCCCATAACTATGCTGATAGACTGACGAAGATTCAGTATGCCTGCGCTCAAAAGACCCACGGTAAGCACAATGGTGGCGGTGGAGCTCTGAATAACAGCAGTGACCAGCGTACCGGTTACAACGCCAAGAATCACGCTCTGGGTAACCTTTTCCAGCATGGACTTGAGGGCCTTAGAAGAGCTGCTCTTAAGGCCGTCTCCCATAATTTCCATGCCGTACAGGAACATGGCGAGGCCGCCCAGCATGGTTATCACGGTAAATATATCCACAAATGACCTCCTGAAGATAAAAGTCTTTATTTATCAAAATAAAAGGACAATACGCATGCGCAAACTTAACCAACTAATACTTTATCTTCTTTTTTGCAAAAAGTAAAGCATATGAGCGAAAACTGTGGTATAATGTCCACCATGCGCTGAAACCCCATTTATTTTGAAAGGAAAAACCATGGAAAACAAAAAGGGACAACTGACCGGGCACATAATGGCGCTTATATCCATATGCATATGGGGCAGCACATTTATATTCAGCAAGATAATGCTCAGGGATTTTCTGCCCCTGCAGATAATGACGCTGCGCTTTATTGTGGCGTATATCGTGCTGTGGTGCCTGTATCCAAAGATGGAAGATACCACCGTAAAGGATGATATCGGCATATTCGTTCTATCCCTTTTCGGAAACACCGTATATTTCCTCTGCGAAAATAACGCCCTCAGGTATACCCTCGCGGCAAACGTAAGCATACTGGTGGCTTCCGCTCCCATTTGGACGGCTGTACTGGCACACTTTTTCACAAAAAACGAAAAGGTGCGCCGCAATATGATATACGGCTCCGCCTTGGCCTTCGCAGGCGTCGCGCTGGTGGTGTTCAACGGCACCGTCGTGCTTAAATTCCATCCTTTGGGAGATATACTTTCCCTGGGCGCAGCGCTGAGCTGGGCTGTATATTCCATAATCGTGGGCCGTTATGTGAATAAATTCAGCAGTTTTTTCCTTATGCGCCGCACCACATTTTACGCAATGCTTGTAAGCGCGCCAATGCTGATCATATCCGGTCAGGGGGATATGCACCTTGAGTATCTTTTGCAGAAGGACACCCTTTTTTCTCTGGCGTTTTTGGGAATACTGGGCAGCGGCGTAAGCTATGTGCTCTGGAATATGGCAACCCGCACCCTGGGCGTCATCAAGGTGAACGCCTACATATACATAAACCCCTTTGTTACCATGATAACCGCAGGAATATTCCTGAAGGAACCCGTTACAGCAATGGGCGTCGCAGGCGCTGTGCTGATAATCGGCGGCGTTGTGCTGGGGGTAAGGGAGCGAAAGAGCGCGGCGGAGGTGGAAGGCGCGGCGGAAGCCCCGCAGGAGCTGCCCTCTCAGGAATAGTATTCATACAATTTGTACGCAAAAAAAGCACATCCGGGCATGTGCTTTATCTGCTGAAAAACCCATTGGGGGTTCGGGGGCCGCAGTCCACGGAGGCTTCAATCGGATTTGGCGACCTGTGCGGCAAATCCGTAAAACCTTGCATAGCATGGGTTCCTTTGCATGGCTCCATGACCGTGCCGCAGGCACAATGGAGCCATATAACCCTCGAAAAAGTGGCGCAATGCCACTTTTTCGACAGCTTGAGCGCATCCTGGTATGCGCTTTTTGTTTTTATAAAGCGGGACGTGTTACTCTGCCTTATGGGTGCTGCCCTTGCTGAGCATACCTATGGAGTATATGATGAGGGCGGCGATAACGGCAATAAAGGGAATTACCTTTTCTATGGTAAGAGCCTCGCCGCTTATGAGCCCTATGAGCAGCATGAGGGAGGGGGAAATATATTGCAGTATACCCACCGTCTTAAAGTTCAGATGGTTTACGCCTACGGAGTAGAGTATCATGGGTATGGCGGTTACGGGGCCCGCCAGCATCAGCAGCAGACCGTCCCGGAGGGTAAGGGCGGCAACGGCGTCTCCATAGAGGGAGAGGGCCGTGATGAGAGCCACGGGCATGACAAAAAGGGTTTCCAGCGCAATGCTCATGAGGGGATCCACATGGGCGAATTTTTTGACCATGCCGTAGCAGGCAAAGGAAAGGGACAATATAATGGCGGTAACGGGTACGGTGCCGAATATGATAAGGGTTATGATAACGCCGGAGGCCGCCACGCATATGGAAGCTACCTGAAGGCCGCTGGCCTTTTCTCTGAATACTACGGTGCTGAGGGCAAATACCAGCAGCGGGTTCATATAATAGCCCAGGCTGGCGTCAAGGGTATGACCGGAAGCTACCGCGTATATATAGGTGCCCCAGTTCAGGGTTATCAGCGCGGATGCGGCGGCAAGCTTAAGGGCGGTGGGCCTGTCCTTGATAAGGGCCTTGAACTGACCGAAGCGCCGTGTAAGTATGATTATCCCCATGGTGAACACCATGCTGAATATTATGCGGCAGCACAGGGTCAGCACCGCCGGTATATGGGACATCAGCTTCCAGTAAATGGGCAGCAGGCCCCAGATTATATAGGTAAGCATGGTTATAAAAAAGCTGCGTTTTTCCATTGGTAAACTCCGCCTTTGTGTTATTCATGGAAAGTTTATCACATTTGGGGGAACATTGACACATGTTTCTTTTTTCTTAGGCGACGCACTTTAAATATTCTCATGGGTCTGCTATAATTTTTTATGAATATGTGCAACCATTTCTCTTTCAAATGCGTTTTTTGTGTATAAGGACAATGGAGGTATTTGCCATGATGAAAAATAAAACATTTCTTTGCGTGATGCTTGCGGCTGCAATGCTGCTTTGCTCAGGCTGCGCGAGCGGCAAAAGCTATGATATGGCCAACACTGAGGCCCCCGCCGCCGAGGCGTTCATGGAAGAGGCTATTGCGGAAGACTCTATAGAAATGGAATACGCCGCCGACACAGGGGCGGGTGTATTCGGCTCCGCTCCGGAAGCCCAAAAGGGCAATTACGGCAACCACAAAATAATCTCCACATACAGCATTGAGATGAATACAGACGAGTTTGATCTGCATCTTCAGATGCTGCAGGACGAGGCCATACGGCTTGGAGGCTATATTCAGTCCTCCAACGTAAGCGGAACAAAGCCGGAAACCTACAACGACTATGGCAGATACGCAAGCTATTCTTTCCGCATACCCAGCGACAGGGCGGAGGAATTTGTGGAATACACCAAGGGTACAGGCGAGATAACCTACAGCAACTGCGATACCGAGGACGTTACCCTCAGCTATTACGATACCGAGACCCGCCTCCAGGTGCTGCGTACCCAGCTGGAGCGGCTGCAGAGCATACTGGTGGAAACGGACAACCTTGCCGATATAATCGAGCTTGAGCGGGCTATATCCGAAACCACTCTGGAAATAGAGCAGTACACCACGCAGCTCCGCAGATATGACGACCTTATCGACTATACCACTGTTCATGTGAGCGTCAGCGAAAACCGCCTTACCACCGGCCCCGCCGCAAAGGAGACGCTGGGCCAGCGTATAAGCAGCGGCTTTGCTGAAAGCATGGCGGGGCTTGGCGTGTTCCTTGAGGACGCGCTGGTGTGGCTGATATGCGCTATTCCCGCGCTGCTGCTCATCGCAGCCATGGTACTGGTAGCGATAGTTCTTTTCCGCATAATAAGGCGGCAGACCGCAAAAGGCAGGGAGCGCAGGGCAAAGAAGGCAGAACAGCGCAGGGCGAGAATGGCTGAAATAGAACAGCGTAACAAGGAGAATAAATAGCGATGAAGAGAATCACGGCGCTGACGGCGATACTCCTGGCTGCGGTAATGCTGCTTGCGGGCTGCAAGAGCCGGGATCAGATAGAGGCTCAGCAGCAGGTGGTATCCGCAGCGGAAAACGCTTACTATTACGATACCCGCAGTACCGTTAACGTTACCGGCACGGGCCGGGTGACGCTGAAGCCGGATAAGGCTACGGTAAGCTTTACCATATATTCCACCGACGACAATGCGTCCGAGGCCCAGCAGGAGAATGCCGAGCTTATGTCCGCAGTGCTGGATGTGATACGGTCCAAGGGCATAGCGGAGGAGGATATGGAGACGGGCGGGCTGAATATCCGGGAGGTATACGATTATGATAAATCTCCCGCCCGCATAGTGGCCTATGACGTATACCACAGCGTGGAGGTTACGGTAAGGGATATGTCCGTATTAGGCAGCCTTATCAGCGAGGCCTTAGCGGCGGGAGCAAGTTCCGTGTCCGGGCCGGAATACTCCATCGAGGATGATTCGGCGGCTTATCTTGAGGCTCTGTCCCTTGCGGTGGAAGCCGCAAACGCCAAGGCGGAGGTCATCGCCGCAGGCGCAGGCGGCCGCCTTGCGAATCTGCCCGTGACCATTTCCGAAAACGGAGGGGTGAATTACGCCGTGCGCAACTACAGTTCAGGTATGGACATGGCTGCGCCCGCTGAGAAAGCAATGGGAGAGAACGGCCTTATGGAGGCCGAAACCGTGGTGACGAAGATAGAGATAACCGCCACGGTAAACGGGGTATACCAGATAATACGGTAAGCGCCTTTTGACGAATATAATAATTATTTTGACGGGCGGCGGGGAAACCCGCCGCTTTGTTGCGTTCAGATGATAAAAATATCGAAACAATGGGCATGATAATTATTTTTTTCGGTTGAAACCGGCCGGATAAAGGGATAGAATATATAGGCTATGGAAAATAATGTTAAACAGCTTCAATTCAATAACATAACCCTGGACATGAAGCCGGAGGTGGATAAGTATCTTTCCGCCTGCGGAATACAAAGCTCAGAGTACACTTTTACCAGCAGCATGATGTGGGGTGCGGACGGCAAGATAACCCTTGCATTTGAGGATGGCGTAATGTACACCTGCTACTGCTTCCCCAGCTATCAGCGGTTCATGCTGGCGCCTCTCTGCCTTAATGAGGCGGATTATCCCGCCGCCATTGCCAGGGCGGAGGAGTTTATGACCAGCCGGGGCTGCTGCGATCATACCTTCAAGGGTGTAACGGATACCAATGCAAAGTATTTCAGCGATGCGGGCTATACCCTTGCAACGGACCGGGACAATTTCGACTATGTGTACAACATGGAAGACCTGCGCACCCTTATCGGCAAAAAATACCACGCCAAGCGCAACTTTATAAACCGCCTCAAGGGGGAGCGTGAGTTCCGCTTCGTTACCCTTGGGCCCGAGGATCTGGACAGGTGCATGGATATATACTACAAATGGGCGGACGGCAGGGAAAATTCTTCATGGGAAGAGACCGCAATGGCCACCGGCATACGGTATGCAAAGGAGCTGGGCCTCGTGATGGGCGGTATTGAGATAGACGGGGAGCTTAAGGCTTTTTCGGCGGCGGACAAGCCCTTCCCGGATACAGCGGTGGTGTACTTTGAAAAGGCGGATGGCGAAATCCCCGGTCTGTATCCCCTTATGAACCAGCAGATGGTGGAAAATCTTCTTTCTGATGTGTCGTTCATAAACCGTGAGGAGGATATGGGTATAGAGGGACTGAGGAAGGCAAAGCTTTCCTATTATCCGGCAAGGTTTGTGGAAAAGTACTCCGCAAAAAAGCAGGTATAGGACCGAGTCTGCTCAAATGGGCCGATTTTTCTTCTTTATGCGCCGGCAATTGTGACATTACGAAAAGAATGGCACAAATACCTTGACTCAGGGAGATATTTTTAATAGAATGTTAAAAGTAAAATGACTGGGCATGTGCCCAAATACATAAGGATGGTATAAAATGAGCACTGAAGCAGTATCCGGTATCTCCAATTTCATGGGCCGCGGCGGTTTCCTTATTCTGATGATGGTGGCCATGTTCGCCATTATGATTATCCCCCAGCGCAAGCGGGAAAAGAAGATCAAGAACATGCTGGCTTCCCTGAAGCCCGGTGACCGCGTGCGCACCATCGGCGGCATCTACGGCACCATCACCGCCATCAAGGATGACGTTGTGACCATTTCCGTAGGCCCCGATAAGGTACGTCTGGTATTCGTCCGCGGCGCTATCGCCACCGTGGAGGATTCCCCCGTGGAAAACACCATCGAAGATCAGATGAACAGCGGCAACTAAAGTAAAAAAACCACGAATAAAAAGTATGCGAGGCATTGCCCCGCATATTTTTTTATTTTTTTGCATATATAGCTGTATCACCATACGGGCGGAGGTACGGGCTATGCGCACGGCACGAAAGACGGAAAAACGGGTAAGCATGTGGGCTGAACTTATAAAGGCTGTAATAATCAGCCTTGTGGTCAGCTTTGTACTGGTGGTGCTGTATTCCGTGGCGCTGAAGGAAGAGCTGCTTTCAACAACTACCATGACTTTGTTTACTACCGTAATAAAGGTGATCTGCGCCGCCCTTGCGGGCATACTTGCGGTGCAGAGATGCAGGCGGAGGCTGTGGCTCTGGGGCGCGGCGGGGGGAGTCCTTTATACCCTGCTGGCATTTGGCGTGTTTTCTGCAATAGCGGGAAGTCTCTGCGTAAGCCTTGCCCTTCTTTCGGATGTGGCAATGGGGGCGCTGGCGGGGCTGCTCAGCGTAATGGTTATGGGGATGCTCAAATAAGGAGGCGTCCTGAATATGCTGCCTTGTCAAGAGGGCGGGGGCGGTGTAGAATTAAGTATGATTTTATATGAACCGTCCTCAATTACAAGCGAAAACCTGCCTCAGACGGCCGGCATATCCGGGCGGCTAAGGTCTCTTTTGTATGCCCGGGGGGCTAAAACACCCGAGGAGATGGAGCAGTTTCTCCATCCCGGAGAGGGACAGTTTTGCGATCCGTATGACTTTAAGGATATGGACATTGCGGCGGAAAGGATAAGATCCGCTATCGGCAGAGAAAGGATATGCGTATTCGGCGATTATGATGCGGACGGCGTATCCGCCACAGCCATACTTACAGACTGCCTCCGCTCCATGGGGGCGGATGTGATATACCGCATACCCTCCCGCCATGAGGAGGGCTACGGTCTGAGCATATGCGCAGTAGAGCGGCTGAAGGAAGAAGGCGTTGACATTATCGTAACCGTGGACAACGGCATAAAGGCATACGGCGAGATAGACCGCTGCCGTGAGCTTGGAATGGATGTTGTGGTAACCGACCACCACCGCTGCGATGGGCGAATTCCGGAATGCTGCGCCGTTATATGCCATACCAGAGACGACAATACCTATCCCAATAAAGACCTTTGCGGCGCAGGCATAGCATGGAAGCTTGCGGAGGCCCTTGTAGGCAGGGAACAGGCCAGGAAATACCTTCCCATCGCGGGCATTGCCACCATGGCGGACGTTGTGCCGCTGCTGGGGGAAAACCGGGCCATAGTTGCGCTGGGCCTGAATATGATAAACGCCGGGGACTGCTGCGTGGGTATTAAGGCGCTGGGAAGGGCGGTAAACGAAAAGAACGACGGCTTCGCCGCTCGGGATCTTTCCTTCGGTTTTGCCCCAAGGCTGAACGCTGCGGGCCGAATTGAGGATGCGTCCATATGCGTTGAGCTGCTATGTACCGCTGACGCAAATCGTGCGGATGAGATAGCCCAAAGGCTGGACGAGCTGAACAGGCTGCGCCAGAAGGAGGAGACTGCAATAGTGGACAAGGCCGCCGCCATGGTTGAGGGGGACGACCTTACTCACAAGCGCTGCATAGTACTAAAATCCGAAAACTGGAATCCCGGCGTAATAGGCATTGCCGCATCCCGTATTGCCGAGCGGTACTATCGGCCCACCCTGCTTTTTGCGGAAAAGGAAGGCATACTTACCGGCTCTGCCCGCTCCGTGCCGGGGGTGGATCTTTACAGTGCGCTCAATGCCAATTCCCGCTATTATATCCGCTTTGGCGGCCACGCCTTTGCGGCGGGGGTCACCATGCCTCAGGATAATTTTGATGAGTTTGCAGCCGAATTGGACAGGACATTCCACGAAACCGTTGCGGACGAGCTTTTTCTGCCCCGCCGCACATACGAGGCGGAGGTGGAGCTTTCCGAGCTCACTTTAGCGATGGCTGAGGAATTGGAACTGCTTGCTCCCTTTGGGGAGGGCAATCCGGAGCCCAGCTTCCGCACAAGGGGAATGCTGCTGCGGGGCATACGCAGGATAGGCTCCTCCGGCAGCCATATAAAGGCCACCGCGGTAAAGGCGGACAGGTACATAGACCTTGTGGCTTTTTCTCAGGGGCATCGCTTTGACGAGCTGAACGATATGGACAGGTGCGACGCCATATACATACCCAACGTAAACCGCTGGAACGGTATGCGCTCCGTGCAGCTGAGAATTCGGGATATGCGGGCGGATTCCGTAGAGGATCCGGGGGCTTTTGTAAGGGCCAGGCAGGATAAATTTATTGATGCATTCTCAAGGAATGTATTGTATAATATAAATTGCGATGTTATTGGTAATGAGAGGGATATTACCCTTGAAAAACTCCTTGGGGATCCAATAGGCGGCTCCATGATACTCTGCTTTACTCCCTCGGGTGCTGCGGAGCTTATCTCCGCCCTCCACGAAAAGGGCATGGAAAACCGCATGGATATTCTGTTCGGCGCGAACCGGCCCGCCCCCTGCGCATACCATACAGCCGTTTTGGCGCCGGTGCTGGATCAATTGGAGCTTTCCCGCTATGAGGATATTCTCCTTTACGACAGCCGGGATGAAGGCATATGTGCCCATGTAAAAAAGCTTGCTCCCCACGCAAACGTTTATTTCGGAGCAAAGATGCAAATGGAGGTATTCGCCCCCCTCGTAATGGAGCGGGAAGACTTCAAGGTATTTTATCGGGCGGCTTCCGGCAGCGAGCGGCGCTTCTTCAACAGGGGCGAGCTTGCGGATTATCTGAGCGGCGTGGCAAAGGCGCCGTTGCATATGGCACAGCTTGCGATTGATATAATGCTGGAGCTGGGCTTCGCTGAGGAAGCCGAGGGCATTCGTATGGTAAAATCCCCAAAGCGGGCAGAGCTTACCGACAGCCCCACATATGCCGCGTTGCAGCGATTAAAACGGCAATAATAAACTGTTTACCCAAACAGGAGGAAATAAAAAAATGGATCTTAAAACCGTAGTGCGCTCCATACCCGATTATCCCAAGCCCGGTATACTTTTTCGGGATGTTACCACCCTTTTTCAGGATGCGGAGGCTCTTAAGCAGCTTATCGACGACCTGGTAAAGAGCCTTGAAGGCAAGCAGGTTGATCTGGTGGTTGGACCCGAAGCCCGCGGCTTTGTTGTGGGCGCTGCATTGGCATACGCGCTGAATGCGGGTCTTGTGCTGGCAAGAAAACCGGGCAAGCTGCCATGCGAATCCCTGCGCTATGAGTATGCCCTTGAATACGGTACGGATTCTCTCGAAATACACGTTGGCGCGATTAAGGCCGGCCAGAAGGTGGTCGTGGTGGACGACCTGCTGGCAACCGGCGGAACCTGCCTCGCCACCATAAAGCTTGTTGAAAAAATGGGCGGCGAAGTTGTGGGCGCGCGCTTTGCCATCGAGCTTGCGGAGGAATGCAACGGCCGCGAAACATTAAAGGATTACGACGTATATTCCACAATCGTATACTGATATCTATTAGTAATATTATGAAATCAACGGTATTGCCGTTGATTTCTCTGTTTATTATTTTGTAAAAAGGGAGGGGAAAGCATTGGAAAAGCTCAGGGAGATATGCTCGGAAACATTCAGCCCGGAAGATATGCAGCTGCTGGATAAGGCCATAGAGTTCACCAAGCAGACGCACTCCCATCAGGTGCGCCATTCCGGCGAGCCCTATTATACCCATCCGGAAAACGTGGCCATAATGTTGGCCCAGATGGGCATGGACAGCCATACCGTAATTGCGGGCCTGCTCCATGACGTAATAGAGGACGGCAAGGGCGTAACCTACGATACCGTTGCAAATATGTTTGGCAATGATATCGCCGGAATGGTGGATGGCGTTACAAAGCTTACCAAAACCGGGAAAAACGAGATGATAAGCCGGGAGGATATGCAGGCGGAAAGCTTCCGCAAGATGTTCCTGGCCATAGCCAACGATGTTCGCGTGGTTATAATAAAGCTTAACGACCGGCTGCACAATATGCGCACCCTGCAGTATTGCAGCGAGGAAAAGCAGGTACGCAAGGCCAAGGAAACCCTTGAGGTATACGCTCCCCTTGCCCATCGCTTCGGAATGGGCGCCCTCAAGTGCGAGCTGGAGGACCTCTGCATGAAGTATCTCTGGCCCGAGGACTATGCGAAGCTTGAAAAGGCCATGATACCATACAACGAGGAGCGTATGCGCACGCTGAATCAGGCCATAGAAAGCATAGGCAATGCCTTGAAGGAGGCGGGCATAGAGGCTACGCTGAACGGCAGGCCAAAGCATTTTTACAGCATATACAAAAAGACCGTTCGGCAGCAGAAGGATATAAATGAGATATATGACCTTATCGCCATTCGTGTAATAGTTAATACCGTACACGATTGCTATGCCGCTCTGGGCGTTATACATTCCCTTTGGCGTCCCATGCCGGGGCGTTTCAAGGACTATATCGCCATGCCCAAGACCAATATGTACAGGTCCCTCCATACCACCCTCTTCTCAAACGATGGCATGGGTATGCCGTTCGAGGTACAGATACGCACCCCCGAAATGCACAAGGCGGCAGAATACGGCATAGCGGCCCACTGGATGTATAAAGAGGGCCGAAACAGCCAGGATGAGCTGGACAGCAAGCTTGCGTGGCTCCGTGAAGCATTGGCAATGGAGGCGGATTCCAATACCACCCGTGAATTTATCGAGAATATCCGCAAGGATTTCTTTGGGGATTATGTGTATGTGCTTACTCCCCAGGGTAAGATAATTGACCTGGTGGCGGGCTCCACTCCCATAGACTTTGCCTATCGCATACATACAAACGTTGGCAATCATACTCAGCACGCAAAGGTAAACGGCGCCCTTGTAAAGCTGGATTACAAGCTTAAGACCAACGACGTTGTGGAAATAGTCACCTCGCCAAACGCAGCCCCAAGCCGGGATTGGCTGAAGGTAGTAAAGACACAGCAGGCCAAAACCAAGATACGCTCCTGGTTCAAGAAGGCAAACAGGGAAGAAAATATACAGCGGGGCAAGGATATGCTGTCAGAGGCGCTTAAGCGTCAGGGCGCCCAGCTGAGTGATTTTACGGGCAAAAAGGAATACTTTGAGGATATACTTAAGCGTTTCAATATGCCGGATGTGGAGGATGTTTATGCTTCCATAGGCTATGGCGGAATTTCTACTGGCCAGGTGACCCATAAGCTCCTGGAGCAGGCCCGCAAGGAGGCAAAGGCTGCAGCGGCGGCCGCCCGTCTTGAAAAGATGGGCGAGGAGCAGCCCGTAAGCAAACCTGTGCAGAATGCAACGGGCGTAATAATAGAAGGAGATACCGGCATGGTGGTGCGCTTTGCAAGGTGCTGCACACCCCTTCCCGGCGATGAGATATTCGGCTATATCACCAGAGGCCGGGGCGTATCCATACACCGCAAAGACTGCCCCAATGTGACGGACCTTATGGAGGACCCGGAAAGGGTGGTGCGGGCGGATTGGGCAAAGGATGCCAAGAGCAGCTACACCGCCACCATACAGGTAGTTGCGGGCGAGCGTACGGGCCTGCTGCTGGATATGTCGCAGATACTGGCGGGCATGAATATCAGCATAACCGCCATGACGGTAAAGATGGACAAGGATGATCCCCAAAGGATGCTTATACAGCTTTCCTTCGATGTAACCAGCGCAGATCAGCTAAGCAACATAATAAAGAGCATCCGCAAGATACACATGGTTCGGGACGTATACAGGGTAAGCGCATAGGAGGATAGTATGAGAGCGGTAGTACAGAGAGTAAGCGAGGCTTCGGTAACCATAAACGGAAAGGTTAGGGGCAGCATAGGCAAGGGCTATATGGTGCTGCTGGGGGTTGAGGATATTGATGAAAAGGAAGACCTTGACTATATATGCGACAAGCTTATCGGCCTTCGCGTATTTGAAGATGCCGAGGGCAAGATGAATCTTGACATCAGGGACATCGGCGGGGAAATACTGCTCATATCCCAGTTCACCCTCTATGGGGACGCCAGAAAGGGCAGGCGTCCCGGCTTTATAAAGGCGGCACGTCCGGATAAAGCCATACCTATGTATGAAGAAGCCATAAGGCGGCTGTCCGAAACCGTCCATGTGGAATGCGGCGAGTTTGGGGCGGATATGAAGGTTGCCCTTATAAATGACGGCCCGGTCACTATACTTCTGGACAGCAAGAGAACATTCTAAGGCGATATTTATATGATGAGAAATGTGATGATAGACTGTGTGGAAACAGGCCCGCTGTCTGTAAATACATATATAGCGTATATAAAGGGCGGGGAAAGCTGCATAGTTATAGACCCGGCGGACGCATATGCCGTGTGTGAATACGCAAAGGACCGGGGGCTTAAAATAGCCGCCGTGCTGCTTACCCATTGCCATTTTGACCATATTCTCGGCGTACCCGAACTGCAGCGGAACGGCGCGAGGCTGTACATAGGGGAAAAGGATGCCGCCGGCCTGAACGACAGGTCCGTGAGTCTCTGCTTTAAAAAGCTGGATGAGATGATACCGGATGTGCTGGTTAAGGACGGGGATATCATTGAGGAGGCGGAGCTTTCTTTAAAGGTGCTTGATACCCCGGGCCATACCGCTGGGGGCGTGTGCTATGTTTTGGAAGAAAGTAAGGCTATATTGGCGGGAGACACCATATTCTGCGGCAGTGTGGGAAGAACTGATTTATCCGGCGGCGATATGGGCACGCTGATAGCCTCAATAAGAAATAAACTTTTTGCGATGGAAGGGGATTATACCCTGCTGCCGGGCCATGGCAATGCAACCAGCCTTGAGTACGAGCGGCAGCATAATCCATACGCGGGCAGAGGTGCCAGATGGTAAGGGTATATACGGATCATCCGGAATTCTTAAACGACATAGCGGATGTTATAAGGCTTTATCTTCCCATGGAAGAGGTGCTTCCCGCCGAGGAAGGCCAAAGGACGGAAGATGAGGTCTTTATCTCTGCCCTGATGCATTGCGGCGAGGATTGGCGCGCGGTATGCCGCTGCGCAGCCGCCGAGGGGGAGAGGGAATACACATACATTCACCCGGCGGTAGAAGGCGGCGAGCTTGTTAAAAAACGCTATCTTAAGCGCTGCATGAAGATAGGCGTATTCCGCTGCATGGGCAGGCTGTTTCAGGCAAATCTTCCATGGGGCTCCCTTACCGGCATACGCCCCACACGGCTGCTCCGGGAGCTTATGGAGGAAAAGGGCCGGGAGGAGGCCCTGCGCTTTATGGGGGAGGAGTTTGACGTATCTTCGGAAAAGCTGACCCTTGCGGATGAAATAGTGCGTATACAGCGACCCTTCATGGAAAACATAGGCAGCGGCGCAGACGTGTACATCGGCATACCCTTCTGCCGCACAAGGTGTCTTTATTGCTCCTTCCTGTCCGAGGTGCGCACCAAAAAGACCCATATGGCGGACTATATCGAGGCGCTGAAAAAGGACATACGCCTGGGCGCTGACATCCTCAGGGACAACGGCTATCATATACGCAGTATGTACATGGGGGGCGGTACGCCCACCGTGCTCACCGAGGATGAGCTTAAGGATGTATTGAACTACGCCATGGAGCAATACGGAGGCTACGGCACGGAGTTTACCGTTGAGGCGGGCCGTCCCGACACCATTACAAAAGAAAAGCTCGGTATCATCCGCTCAATGGGAGCGGAACGAATTTCCATAAACCCCCAGACAATGTGTGCTCATACCCTTGAACTGGTGGGAAGGAGCCACAGCCCGGAGGAAATAATAAGGGCGTATAACGATGCCCGTGAGCTGGGGTTTGGCAGCATAAACATGGACGTTATCGCAGGCCTGCCCGGGGAGACCCTTTCGGATGTGGAGCATACATTAAACGAGATAAAAAAGCTTGACCCGGATAACCTTACCGTACACACCCTTGCCATAAAGCGCTCATCCAGGCTTAAGGGCATGCTGGAGGAATACTCTCTGCCGGATGCGGATGAAGCTGAGGCCATGGTGAACGCCGGCCTGAGGGCCGCCCGGGATATGGGCATGAGGCCATATTATATGTACCGCCAGAAATATATGCGGGGCAACCTTGAAAACGTGGGCTACGCAAAGCCCGGCGCGGAGTGTATGTACAATATAGACATGATGGAAGAGACCGTATCCATAATGGCCCATGGAGCGGGGGCAATGACCAAGCGCATATTCGACGGGGAATGCCGTGTTGAGCGCATACCCAACCCAAAGGATATTGCAACCTATATTGCCAGGATAGATTTCCTGGCGGAGGAAAAGCGAAGTTTGTACGGCAAATAGGCAAAAATTTAAGATGCTGCATTTCTGCGGCATCTTTTTTGTTTATCAAAAGGCACACCGGCGCATCATATGGATATGTTTATTTTGTTTATTCGTACCATACTGCTGTATATTCTGGTGTTTGCGGTGCTGCGGCTTACGGGAAAGCGGCAGCTGTCGGATCTGCAGCCGTTTGACCTGATAATCACCCTGCTGGTGGCGGATCTTGCCGCTGTTCCCGCATCTGATACCGGCGTACCCCTGTCATACGGCATAGTGCCCATACTTACCCTCTTTCTGCTGCAGCAGCTTGTGGCGTTTCTTTCCATGAAGTGGGAGGGGTTCAGATACGCCGTATGCGGGCGGCCCTTGCTGATGATAGCAAAAGGAGTGGTACAGGAGAAATCCCTGAGGGATGCCCGCTACACCCTCAACGACCTTATGGAGCAGCTGCGCTCCAGCGGCACCTTTTACGTTGCGGATGTGGAATATGCCATACTGGAAACAAACGGCCAGCTTTCCGTGCTGCTCAAAGGCCCTGAGCAGCAGGTGACCTACCGCGCGCTGAATCTTGAATCATCAAAGGTCAAGCCGCCATATATGGTAGTTCAGGACGGCAAGGTGCATAAGGAGGCCCTGAAGCAGGCGGGATACGACCTGAAATGGCTGCGCTCAAAGCTTCCCGCTGCCGGGATAAAGGATGAAAAACAGCTGCTTTTTGCCTTTGTGAGCGAAAGCACCCTGCATATGCAGGCCAAGCAGCGCTGGGGAGGCAAAATGGTATTTGTGGATACGGAGGGCAAAAAATGACCAAGGGAAAAGGCTTTTCCGTAATAAGCACCATAGCGGCGGCGCTGGCGCTGGCAGCTCTTATATTCTCATTTACTGTGCCCTCGGCGTATACCAAGGACACGGAGAGGATGATAGGCCATAGCATAGAGCGCACCAGGGAAGCGCTTTTCGCAGGGAATATGGACGCGGTCAGGGAAAGCGTAGAGGAGATATACGTAGAGTTTCAGCGGCGCAAGGATAAGCTAATGCTTATATCCCATGACGACAACGTGGAACAGATGGAGAGGGCTATAAACTGCTGCCGGGACCTTGCGCGTCTTGAGCAGAGCGATAATCTCATATGCGAGCTGAATAGCCTTTATCAGATAACCCGGCATATGATGTCTATGGAAAGCACGGATATGACCGAGCTGTTTTAAAAATTACGTAGCCAAAGGGAAGGATGAATTATCCGGATCCACCGGTTTCATAGCAGCTGCCTTTTCGTAAAATACAGGGGAATGGGCGAGATTCGAACTGACGGCGGGAAAAGTATTATTGGGGAAGTGGAAGAAAAAACTGTGGGCTTTCTTCGGTGCGATCCCTTAAAAGGGCGGAGGGTAGGCACGGATAAGCCCTCAATGCAAAAAGCGCCCAAACTGAAGTGAACCCCAAAGTTTAGACAAAATTAAAAAGAGCGCTTTGATTATGCGGTATATTCCTTTACAGACCCCTTATCCGTACCTCCAGCACCCGACCGATTATCTCAACGTCCCCGCCGGAAACTATCATGGGCTCGTATTTGGGATTGGAGGGCATGAGGATGAGGTGATCCTGCATCCATTTCACCTTGCGCAGCAGCACTTCGTCGTCAATTCGCACAACGGCGATCTGTCCGTTTTCCACCCGGCTCTGCATGCGCACAAGAACCAGGGCTCCTTCCGGGATGAATTCGCCTGTCATACAGTCGCCCTCAACTTCCATATAGAAGAACTCGCCGGCGATAACGTCGGATGAGGGAAGGGGGATGTACTCGGTAATGTTTTCATCGGCCAGTATGGGAAGGCCTGCGTGTACCCTACCGACAAGGGGCACACCCACGGTGTCAGTCACCGGCATGAACATGGAGGAAACGCTTGTGCGCTCCTTAAAGAGGGGAACTACCGTATCACGGCCAAGGAGATAATCCGCCGTAACGCCGAATATGTCACACAGCTCCATTATGGCTTCGTTTGGGATGGGAACACGGCCAGTTTCGTATTTGCATATGGCGGCCTTCTGAACTCCCAGCCGCTGGCCCATATCTTCCTGGGTATAGCCGTGCTTTTTTCTCAGTTCACGCAGTCTGTTCATGGCGGCGCTCCTTTCGGGCATGGTATCCTTAATTATCTGAATTTATTGTATCTTAAAAAGAAATATAAATCAAGCTGAAAAAATGTCGTATTAGTACCGAAAACGGTATTGACAGTATCCGCTAAAGATACTATAATACAAAATGTAACCTGACAAGACACTTTAAGCCGGAACCGCCTGAAGCGACGTTTCCGCAAGAGATATAATACGGGAGGTGCGTTATGAACTACTTCGGACTTTTTTTCACCTTTATGATTCCCGGCATTATCATCGGCACAATGGCTGCCGCAGCCGCAAAGCAGGCGGCAGACAGGCGCCGGCGCCAGGCCGTAAAGGCCTGCAGGGAGGCCATGCGCACCGTGCCCCGCAATAAGCTTTATATTTGCACCCTGGAAAAGGATGCGAAAGCGGCCTAAGGCTTTATCCGTGATATAAGGTTTTGTCCGAAAGGACAAAAAAATAATTCAATATGCGCCATTGTGAAAGCGCCGCGAAAGCGGCGCTTTTGCAATGGAATGAGCTTGCATGACCGTTTCCGTTTCTTATTTATATGTAAACTTATCCGCCGTTGCTTGTAGCTTTTAGTGAATTGAAGTATAATACTTAAATAAATGTATATTTGGCGAGGTATGTCAAAATGGCGAAACGACGCAGAAGGAGAAAGGCAAAATACAGGAAACTGCGGAATGCATTAAGGATAGCGCTGGTATTACTGGTGCTTGCGGCTATAATCACAGGTATAGTTCTGCTTGTATCCGGCCTCATAAATAAAGACGAGGAGCCCGCTCCCGAGGGAGAGAGGGTAGGCTTTATCGGTCGTCTCTTCGGCAGAGATGATGAGACAGCGGAAGAGAGCGAGATTATCTCCGAGGAAACCGAAACCACGGCGGGACTCGACGAAAAAGAGGAAAAGAAGGGCTTCTTTGCCCGCCTGTTCGGCAAGAAGGATGAGGGCGGCAGCATATTCACAAGGGAAGAGGAAAAACCCACTCCCTTGCCCGAGCCTACGCCCACTCCACTGCCCGAGTTTGCGCCCTATGCCGTAAGCGGCACTTCCGCCGCGGATTTCGGCATTGAAACAAGGGTAGAGGTGGATGGCGTTGAGATGGATACATCGTCATACGTTGCCGCCGATACCATCGACTTTGGAGAAGGATATGAATATACCGGCGTTGAGGGCGTTATAGGCTTCCGGGGCAATAATTTCCGGGACAGCTCCTCCTACGGCACGGTATCCATGACCGCAAAGAAGTTCAGCACCACTCCCTGGACCTTTACCGTGGGCAGCATGAGTAAAATGTCCGGCTCAGGCTCCTGGACCGGCTGCGGCTGGACCGGTCAGCCCCTTATCGTAAGGTGGCCGGAAAGCACAAAGCGCATAATGAATATGTACGACTGGGCCAAGGCTAAGGAAGGCTTGGTCGAGGTAATATACGCAACGCTGGACGGCAGGATATACTTCCTTGACCTTGATAGCGGACAGCAGACCCGTGAACCCATAAGCCTTGGCTTCCCCTTCAAGGGCGCAGGCGCGCTTGATCCCCGTGGTTATCCCATAATGTACGTTGGCTCAGGTGACGACAGCCCCACCGCAGGCAGCGATTCCTCCCATGCCTTCGTAATAAGCCTTGTGGACGGCTCTGTAATGTATGAATTCGGCTATCAGGATTCCTTCCGTCTAAGGAAGCTTTCCTATTTCGACAGCTCTGCCCTTGTAGACGCGGAAACCGATACGCTTATATATCCCGGCGAAAACGGCATACTGTATCTTATAAAGCTGAATACCCAGTATGACGAGGCGGCGGGCACATTGTCCATCAATCCAAGCCGTGTGGTAAAGTGGCGCTACAGCGGCTCAAAGAGCAATACTACCGCCGTTGACGGATCAAATGGCTGGTGGCTGGGCATTGAAGACAGCGCCATAGTATGGCGTGGTCATGTATTCTTCACTGACAACGGCGGCCATATGATATGCCTGGATTTGAACACCCTGCAGGTAAAGTGGGTGCAGGATACTCTGGATGATACCAACTGCACAGGCGTATTGGCCCTTGAGGGCGAGGATCATCATCCGTATATCTATACCTCCACCTCTTTCCACCCCGGATGGAGACAGCACGGCAACCAGACTGCGCCTATACCCATCTGGAAGATAGACGCCGTCACCGGCGAAAGGGTATGGACCAACAACGACTATAACTGCCAGACTATCGCCGAACCCAACCAGGTATCCGGCGGTGTGCAGGGCTCGCTGGTATCCGGCAAAGGCAGCCTGTCAGATTATGTTTTCGCTCCCATCGCCATGACAGAGGGCATGAAGGGCGAGGTTGTGGCCTTTAATCGCAGCGACGGCACGGTGGCGTGGAAGTATCAGTTCCAGGGATATCCTTGGAGCTCCCCCGTGGCGGTATACGATGAAAACGGCACAGGCTACATAATCCAGTGCACCAAGTCCGGCTATATACACCTTTTTGACCACAATGGCAATCTGCTGGACGAAATGAATCTGGGCTCCAATATAGAGGCTTCTCCCGCTGTGTTCGACAACACAATCGTGGTGGGCACCAGAGGCGGCCTGATTTACGGAATAAAACTCACATAACACCGGAGACATGATGGCAAAGGTAAACGGAAACACCGAAGGAATAAAAAACACACTGCTGGAGCGCATGGCCGGCATATACGATATGCGCATGGCCCAGCAGGAGTTTGCGTCCCATGAGCTGGTGGCGGAGCTTTCGGAGCTTACCGGCATCCTGGGGCGGGAGATTTCCGTATACATAGGTCGTGACGGCAGGGTTGCGGATGTATCCATCGGGGACAGCGGCAAGGTGTCCATGCCCAATATGCGCCTCGTGCGTAATGAGGACAGGCTTTGCGGCGTCAGATGTATACATACCCATCCCAGCGGGGACGGCAGACTGTCCGGCGTGGATATCGGCACCCTTAAGAGTATGCGCCTGGACAGCATGGCGGCTCTCGGTGTAAACGCGGAGGGCGAAGCTACTGCCATGTACGCCGCCTATATCGGCGACGCGGACGAGGCGGGGGAGCGCAATGCCTACATATACGGCCCAATGCGCCCATATAAGCTGCCCCAGCGGCTGCTTGTAAAGGAAATATACACAGCCGACGACAGGCTTAAATCCTCCACCTATGAGGCGGAAGGATCAAGGCCTGAACGGGCAATACTTGTGGGCCTTGAAAACAGCGAGCCATACGACACTCTGGATGAGCTTGGGGAGCTTGCCAAGACTGCCGGGGCCGTTGTGGTGGGGAAATTTACCCAGCGCAGATCCGGCATAGACAACGCTACATACATAGGCAGCGGCAAAGCGGAGGAGCTTTCTCTGAAAGGAAGCGAGCTTGAGGCGGATATATTCATATTCGACGATGAGCTTTCCGCCATTCAGACCCGCAACCTTGAGGAGATACTTGGCGCGAGGGTAATAGACCGCACCGCCCTTATACTGGACATATTCGCCCTGAGAGCCACATCTCGGGAAGGCAAGCTGCAGGTTGAGCTTGCCCAGCAGAAATACCGCCTGCCCAGGCTGCTTGGTCAGGGCGCGGTGATGTCCCGTCTCGGCGGCGGCATAGGCACCAGAGGCCCCGGCGAAAAGAAGCTGGAAATAGACAAGCGCAGGATACGCCGCCGCATATATGAGCTCAGCGAGGAGCTTTCTGAAATTGAAAAACAGCGCGGCCTGCGCCGGGCCCGGCGGCAGAGGAACTCCGTTCCGCTGGTTGCGCTGGTGGGATACACAAACGCCGGCAAGTCCACCTTGCTGAACGCCCTTACCGGGGCGGGGGTAATGGCAGAGGATATGCTGTTTGCAACCCTTGACCCCGTGGTGCGTCAGGCAATGCTGCCGGACGGCACTCCCGTGCTGCTGTCGGATACCGTAGGCTTTATCAATAAGCTGCCGCACGACCTTGTTGAGGCTTTCCGCTCTACGCTGGAGGAGGCCGCAGCGGCGGATCTTATACTCCACGTGGTGGATAGATCATCTTCATATTATGAAAGCCAGATGGCGGTGGTTGAGGAGGTGCTGTCCTCCCTCGGCGCGGGGGATGTGCCAAGGATAAACGTATACAACAAGCGGGATCTAATTGATGAGCATATCCCGGCGGACGGAATATTCATAAGCGCCGCAAGGGGAGAGGGAATAGACCTGCTGCTCTCTGAGATGGAGCGGCAGCTGAACAGCACCCGGGCGGAAATCGAGCTTATAGTGCCATACGACAAATACGAGGCCATGACCATAATCCGCAGCGAGGGCAGGATACTGTTCGAGGAGCACGATGGGGAGGGCGCTCACGTTAGGGCGCAGCTTGAGGAAAGCACCATGTGGAAGCTGAAAAAGATACTGGGGGAAGGATATGGGAAAAACTAAAGTCATAGCCATTGAAGGCATAGACGGCAGCGGAAAGAGCGTTCAGTTTGCAAGGCTGAAAGACTCCCTCGAGGCAATGGGCCATTCCGTGGAGGCAAGGGAGTATCCCGTGTACACCTCATACTTCGGCTCTCACGTTGGCGAGTATCTTTCCGGCGATGCCGGGGTAAAGGCGGATACTGTGGACGGCAAGAGCATGGCGCTGTGGTTTGCCCTGGACAGGTGGGAGGATATGAAAAACCACCGGGACGGGCAGTATGACTATATGCTTATAAACCGCTATGTGCTCAGCAACGGCGTGTATCAGAGCATTCGGGATATAGACCTTGGCCGGCCGGACCTTGTGGATTGGGTGTTCGATCTTGAGTACAATCACTTTGGCCTGCCAAAGGCAGACCTTTTCCTGTTTTATGATGTTGCGCCGTCTCAGGCGGGAGAGAACGTTATGAAAAAGGGCTTCCGTGATTATGTGGGCGGGGAGAAAAAGGATGTTTACGAGTCCTCCGGCGGCATACAGCAGCGGGCAAGGGCAAAGTACCTTGAGACCGTCGAACGCCGGGATGATATCGCCGTCATACAGTGTATGGGGGCAAGCGGCTTCCGCACCATAGACGATATCGCCGCCGAGACGATGACGGTATTGAAAGAGAGAAACTTCATATAACAAAGCAAAATAAAAACCGCAGCGATGCGGTTTTTAGCTTTGCTTTGCCGCACTGCGCACCTGTTCCATCAGCTTCAGCCAGCATTGTGCGTCAATGATATTTTCGGGCGAAAGGCCGACGGCCCGCCGAAAATCCCGGAGGGCGGCTTCCGTGTCCGCATTGAAACCGCCGCAAAGGAGGCAGGGAAACCCTGCGATATTCAGACAGCGCTGCAGAATAAACACATGAACCCCCATATTTCCCGGGAAAAGGGCAGGATACGGTACAAGCAGAGAAGCGGGCTGAGTTACGGACACCTCTGCGTGTACCCAGAGGGGTGTGCGGTATTGGGGCTGGACACAGGAGAAAAGGCCGCTCTTTACGCACCAGCGGCGTATCTCGTTTTGCCGGGCGGCAAGATTTTTGCAGGGGGAGAGCAAAGTAAAATCACCGGCAAGGCCTGCGTGATGGGCGGAAAACCCATCCATACAGCCGGGACGAACAGGGCGAAATGATCGGCTCAGCTTCAGCTCGAACCGACCGCAAAGCTCCTTGCAGGCGGCAATAAAGGCGGCGTCTGTCCATGCTATATCGTCGCCGGACCTAAGCGGGGAAGGGCTTACCGCCGAAAAGCTGTCTTGTGTTTTATCGAATACAAAAAGCGTCGCCATATATTCATTTTATGGCGGCGCTTATGATTTTGTTAATGTATAAATAACTCTATTCGAAGGGGGCCGGCGTAACGGTATATGCGGGCATGTTGTTGGAATAGTAGTAATAGTTGCCGTCTGCGCCCTGGTATATGGTTGGGGTGCGGGGAGGCAGGGAGGCTCCGGGCTTGAGCACGGAGGCTTCCTCGGCCTGCTCTGCGGATTGGAATATGAAGCTGTGGAGCATGGCGGCGTTGGCGGGCATATCCGCAAGAATCACGGACTTGCCGCCATACTTTGAGGATCGGTAAAGATCGTCCCCCGGAATGCGGCAGTACAGCATTCCGCCTATATCCATGCCAAGAACCTTGGCAGCGCAGTCGATTATGCGCTGATTGGTCATGTTTGTTTCCACCATGGGCAGTATTTGCTCGATGAGTTTATACTGCTTTGCAGTGTCAAGGGAGCGGAACTTTGCGTATATGTTATTCAGCAGGTCAAACTGGCGCTCGGTGCGGGAAAAGTCGCTGTCTATCTTGCGCACCCGGGCAAAACCCAGCGCCTGCTTGCCGGTAAGCTTTACGTTGCCCGGCTCGGCGAATATAAAGCCGTCCCATGTGTCCGCAATGCCCCGCTGTTTGTTGAGACCGGCAATGCAGTCGTTGGCGGCGCTTATCTCCTCAGAGGTCATCCTTACGGTAACGCCGCCCATCTCATCCACAATCCTTTCAAACATGGTGAAATCAACCAGCACATATTCGGAGAGGTTCAGACAGAAGTTGCTGTTTATGGTTTCAAACAGCAGCTCAGTGCCGCCCTTCACTGCGGCGGAATTCATTTTGCCATAGCCCTCGCCCGGGATGTTTATCAGCATATCCCGCATGAGGGAGGTGAGCTTAAGGCTGTTGTGCACCGTGTCTATGGTGGCAATCATCATGGTATCCGTGTTTGAATTGCCGGAGGAGGTGCGCCTGTCCACACCTATAAGCAGAATGTGAATGTAGCGGTTGTCCGTCCTGTTGGTTTCCATGGTGGAAAGGGTTACGGGGTCCAGCCATGTCTGCTCGTATACCTCGCTCATGGGTATTGGGGTTAGCTCCGGCGTTGCGGAAGGAGCGGGAGTTGCGGCAGAGGTGGGCAAGGGGGAGGGGGTGATAAGAATATCATCCTCCGTGGCTTCGAATATTGGAGTTTCACCCGGCCTGTTTATGCTGTTCAGCAGATTTACGCCCAGTATTATCACAGCGGCAAGGGCAACGACTATTACCGCCAGCAGTATCCATATTATTTTTTTGCCCAGGGGGCTGTTATCTCTTTCTTCTTCCATAGCACCTCTAAATTATATCATACACATTGAATTAGCTTGCCCGGATTAACAAAATAATTATACTACTTTCGATACCGTATGGCAAATATCCCGCTCTCCGGGACTATTGCGTAAGGACGGCGGATGGGGTATATTATAAGGTAAAATGATATCATAGGTGTATTATGCAGATGTACGGGAAATTTGCGGGATTGTACGATCCCCTTATGAAGGATGTGGACTACGACAGATGGGCGGAGTATATCGCCTCCTTTCTGCCGGAGGGCAGCCTGCGTATCGCGGACTGCGCCTGCGGCACCGGGGAGATAACCATACGCCTTGCAAAAATGGGCTACACTCTGACAGGAATAGATATATCCGAGGATATGCTGAGAATTGCCGCGGAAAAGGCCAGGAAATCTGCCCTTAAGCTCCCGTTTATCTGCCAGAATATGGCTGAGCTTCAGCTTCACAGGCCCCAGGACGCTATAGTATGCGCCTGCGATGGGGTGAATTATCTGGACAGCCTTGAACAGGTCGGGCGTTTTTTTTCCGCTGCATATGCCGTACTTAAGCCCAACGGACTGCTATTGTTTGATATTTCCTCAAGGCATAAGCTGGAAAACGTGCTTGACTGCAACACCTTCGCCGAGGACGACGGGGAGCGGGCGTATATATGGAAAAACTGCTACGACCCGGAAAGCAGACTTATCTCCATGGAACTGAGATTTTATGAAAAGCAGGGCGAGCTTTATCGCCGCTTTGAGGAGAGCCACATACAGCGGGCCCATGAGGAAAAGGAGCTGCTGTCCGCCATGGAGAAGGCGGGCTTTGACGCCGCGGCATATGGCTTTCTTACCCGGAGGCAGGCGGCAGAGGATTGCCAGAGGATACAGTTTATAGGGAGGAAGCGAAAGTGAAGCCCCTTAGGCTATATATGGAAGGGGAAAAGGTCATCTGCGCCTTTACCCTGCATATGGACATTCGCCGGGGCGATGAGGAGCTTGTGAAGGAGATATTGCTTCGGGGGCTTCATCGAATGGAGGGCGAATATGAAACCGATGCTGGGCCTGTGGAGATAGGCGTTAGGGTGGAGCTTGCGGATAAGTTTTCCTTTGGCGCAGTGAATGTGCGGGTGGAGGACAAGATCCCCGTTGTGCGCAAATGGTACAGCCCAAAGCTGAATGTGAGCCGTGCCTATCTGGGAACACGGCGAAGGGGAGCGCTTAAGCTTGCAAGATATGTATGGAAAATGCCGGATGTGTTTATAAACACCGCCGGCAGGGATATGGAAGACCACCGCTGTCAGGCCGTGGTATGCTCCATTGTGCAGCATGAATTCGGCCATGTGCTGGGATTTCGGGATAAATACAAGTATAAGCACAATAAATTTTCAAAGAGCAGTCTTTCCGTCGGGGATGGGGATATAATGTTCCGTGTGGGGACTTCTCAGAGGTTTATGGAATATCATATTAAAAGACTTAAAGAATGCGCGAAGAAGGGCAGGCTGCCCTTCCGCAGCGTGTGATACGGAGGATGAAATGGATAAAATAGTAAGAGCGCTGATGGCGGACGACACGGTAAAGCTTATAGCCATATCCGGCAGGGACCTTTGCGAAAAGGCAAGGGAGCTCCATGGCCTTTCAAGGGTATGCACCGCCGCATTGGGCCGCACTCTGCTGGTCACTGATATGATGGGAGCCCAGCTCAAGGGCGAGGATCACAAGCTTACCGCCATAGTAAAGGGCGGCGGCCCTGCCGGCAATATCGTATGCACGGCGGATAATCGGGGCCATGTAAAGGGCTATGTTGAGCAGCCCGCTTTGGAGCTGCCCCTTGGGCCGGACGGCAAGCTGGATGTTTCCATGGCGGTGGGCTGGTTTGGCGATCTTACCGTGGTTCGTGATCTTGGCATGAAGGAGCCTTACGTTGGCAAGTGCGACATGGTGTCCGGCGAAATTGCCGAGGACTTTGCCCAGTATTTTACCGTAAGCGAGCAGCAGCCTTCCATGGTATACCTTGGCGTGCGGGTGGATCCCCACGACGGCCATGTGCTTGCGGGCGGCGGCATAATCGTTCAGCCCCTGCCGCACTGCCCGGATGAGGTAATAGATACCCTTACCGAAAAGGCAGTGGAGGTAAAGATGCTGGCGGGTATGCTTGAGGAAGGCATTGAGCTTGAGGATGCCCTGAGGAAGATATTCGGCGGCATAGATATAAACTTTACCGAAAGCCTCAGCCCCAAATTCCGCTGCGACTGCAGCAGGGAGCGGCTGGAAAGGGTGCTCATTTCCCTTGGGCATGATGAGCTTAAGGACATGATGGAAAAGGAGAAGGGGGCAGAGCTTACCTGCCATTTCTGCAACAAAACATACAGCTTCACAGAGGATGAGCTGGAGGATCTTTTAAAGGAGGCCGTAAAGGCATAAATATACGATGACCCAAAAAGTGAAAGCCGCAAAGGGCGGGAAGGTACTTTCCTTTGAGCAGAACGGGGAGTTCTATCAGCGCAGCGGCATGACAAAACTGGATAAAAACGATCTTTTAGGGGCTATGGCAAGCTACCGCACCGCCCTTGAGAAGGATCCTGATAATCCCGAAACCATACTGGCCATTGCGGAGATACTCACCGCCATGCAGCGTTATGACGAATCCAACAGGCTGCTGATGAGCAGGTTTGATTTGGATGAGAGGCCCAGCGAGGCTTATTTCGGCATGGGATGCAACTTTATGGCACAGCGGGAATACGAGCAGGCTCGAATGAGCTTTGATAAATACCTTGAGCTGGAGCCGGATGGGGAGTTCGCCTATTCCGCATACGACATGGCGGAGGCTATAGACGACGGCAGCGCCGTGCGGTTTGGCGGTGCGCCGGATAAAGCCGGGGAAAGCGCCGAGATAGCCCGCCAGATGATGGAGCAGGAGGATTTCAAGGGGGCAATAGAAATCCTTGAAAAGCTTATTGAGGAGCAGCCCGAGCTGATAGTTCCCCGCAACCATCTTGCCCTGGCCTATTATTGCGTGCATGATTACGACAAGGCTACCGAGCAGGTTGGTGAAGTTTTGCGCCGTGATCCCTCCAATATTCAGGCCCACTGCAACCTTGCGGTGTTCATGCGAGGCGCAAGGGATGACCTTGGGTTAAAGAGACAGGTGGAATACCTTAAATCCGTAGATTCAGAGGATATTGACGATCTGAATCATTTGGGGGTAACCCTTATGGAGGTTCGGGAATTTGACGCGGCCCTGTCAATATTTAAAAAACTGCTCCAGTCCCGTCCATACGAGGCGGGAATAATGCACAGGCTGGCCCTCTGCCATTATCATATGGGCGAGTATGCTGCCGCAGTAAAGCTTTACGATAAGCTGCTGCAGATAGACAGGCAGGATACCATCGCCGCATACTACCGCAGCGCCTGTCGGGCGGCGCAGCGGGGAGAGCCCAGGCAGATGAGCCTAGTGCTGAACTATCAGGTGCCCCCCGAGGAGATAGTTCAGCGCATACGCCGAATAAACGAATACATACACACCCCGAAGGATGAGCTGCAAAAGCTCTGGTACACGGGGAGCGACCTTCAATCCCTTGCCAAATGGGGCCTTACTCTGCCGGATATATCTGTTAAGCGGGCAATGCTGAGCTTTATAGCCTCCTTTAAGGACAAAGCTGCGGAAAGTATCCTCAGGGATTTTGCCCTGCAGCGGGAACAGGCCATAGCGATAAAGCGGGATGCTTTTGCCCTGCTCAAGACCATGGACGCAAAGGAACCCTACCTCAGCTATGTGAACGGCGAGCTTATGGAGAGCCGTGTAAGCCTTGTGCCGGTGCTGCCAAAGGGTATGCCAAAGGCATATGGCGAGGTGCTGGAAGCCTGCATGAAATATATGCAGGGAATAAGGGACAATGACTGCATGGCGGATGCCATGAAGATATGGACGGCGTACGTTGAGGGACTGGATGGTTATCGTCCACTGTCACGGGGACAGGTGCTTGGCCTTGCCGCCGCCATAGAATATGTGGCCTGCCGCAGGCGGGGGCTGGAGGTTACCAAGTGGGAGCTGTGCAGCAAATACGGCATATCCGTGACCCGCTTCAACAACGCCCTTGCGAAGCTGGACAAACAGGAGGAAAAATGAGGTTTATAGCTACCTGCAAAATGGGCCTCGAGCGCGTGGTATCCCTTGAGCTCAAGTGGCTTGGCGTAGAGGTGGAAAAGGTGGAGGACGCCAGGGTTATCTTCACCGGCGGCTATGAAGATATGGCGCGGGCCTGTCTGTGGCTTAGGGCTGCGGAGCGGGTGCTTATGGAGGTATCCTCCTTTGAGGCACGCACATTTGAGGAGCTGTTTCAGGGGGTAAAGGCTATCCGCTGGAGAGATTATCTTAAAAAAGACTCTTTTATCCATGTGAACGGCAAAAGCGCAAAAAGCACCCTGTTCAGCGTATCCGACTGCCAGAGCATAACAAAAAAGGCCATAGTTGAAAACCTTAAGGAAGCCTATAAGACCTCGCTGCCGGAAACCGGGGCGGAGGTTATAATCGAGATAGGCATACTGAGGGACGTGGTCACTGTGGCGCTGGATTGCTGCGGCGCCGGCCTTTCACGGCGGGGCTACCGCACATACAACGTCGCGGCGCCCATTGCCGAAAGCCTTGGGGCGGGCATACTGCTGCTTTCCCGCTATAAGGGAGACAGGCCCCTGATAGACCCCATGTGCGGCAGCGGCACAATGCCAATCGAGGCGGCTATGATAGCAAAGAATATTGCACCCGGTATAAATCGCCCCTTTGCCGGGGAGGACTGGGACTTTGCAGACGGCAAACGGCTGTTTGATGCCGCGAAAGCCCATGCACGGGACAGCGTACTGGATATTAAGCCGGATATTCTGGGCAGCGATATTGACGCTCGCAGCATAGACCTTTGCAAAAAGCACGCAAAAAAGGCCGGCGTAATGGTAAACTGGGCGGTGCGCCCCCTGAAGGAGCTTTACACAGAGGCCTCGGGCGGTCTTATAGTATGCAATCCACCATACGGCGAGCGTATGCTTGAAAAGCGTGACGCGGAAAAGCTGTATAAGGAAATGCGGAATAAGTTTGACAGCCTGAATAACTGGCAGGTTAGCGTTATTACCGCATACCGTGAATTTGAAAAAGTATACGGCAGGCGGGCGGATAAGCGCCGCAAGCTCAGCAACGGCGGAATGTCCTGCACGTTGTATCAGTATTTTAGGGAAACTAATATATAAAAAACACTTTACAAACCACGAGCGATGTACTATAATATTACCGTTGCAAAAAGCACGGGGCATTAGCTCAGTTGGTAGAGTGCCACACTGGCAGTGTGGATGTCAGCGGTTCGAGTCCGCTATGCTCCACCAAAGCAATCAAATCCGAACCCAATACCAATCGGTGAGGGGTTCGGATTTGTCGTTTGTCTCAACGCTCGCTAACGGTGAGGCAGGTATTAACTCAACAATGCTAAATGGAGCGAAGGGTATGATTCCTCGCTCCATTTCTATTAACAATTGTTTTGTACTAAACTACGCGTTCGGCATTACGTCTATCCTTTCTGCAAATTCTCAAGATAAATACATCATTTTAGACGTGCGAAAATTCTCCTTTACCATGGCGGATGGACAAATCTATTACCGGGAAAACAGCCGCATGAATATGACGGTCCTTTGAAATATCTTTTTCGGAGTCAGCATAGTGGGGCGAAGATGCGCAGTATTCCGTCCACTATCCAACTAAGGGCATAGTGCTTGATGTCGTACGGCTGAACCTGTCTGCATTTTGCCTGCGTCGATAAGAAGTCGTCCTTCAGCTCAG
>JAEDIC010000015.1 GCA_016292635.1 Clostridia bacterium | reverse complement strand
ATTAGGGCTATGCCCGAAACTGAAATACCCCCCGCTATGCGGGGGGATCATTATTTCGTCTGAAATCTGCCGTTTTGTCCATTCTGTTCAATTATTTCTGGATTCCGCGGAACAGTCACTTTCCGCGGAACTTTTCGTACCAGAGTTCGTACCAGAATTGCCTTATCACACCATGGACAGGGCGTCACATCATCCGACATTGGGAAATTTGATGACATTGCAGGCATTCTCATCCGGATCATCCGGGCCGCCGTGGCTGCCGGGAAAGGCTTTGCTGAACCGGTCAATGGCATCCAGTCGGATGAACTCCTGTACGTGGAGGTAATGCTGCGTCATATCCACATCGGCGTGGCCCACAATGCTCTGGATGGTGGCCAGATCCACACCCAGCGCCTGCATCTGCAAGACGTAAGTATGCCGGCAGCTGTGGGGCGTTAGAGTGCGTACTTCCGGGATGGCTTCCAAAGCCTTTTTGAAGTGCTCGCGGAAGGTGGAAGGATTGCAGGGCGCATCCTTCTTTTTCATTTCCCAGACGAACTTGTTCTCCGTGGTGCGGAGCTTGACCGCGTACGGCCTGATGCTCTCCGGTACAGGCACGTCGCGGTAGCTGTCTCTGGACTTGGGTGTGCCGACGACGGCTGTTCCCTTGAGCATGTTGATGGCCTGACGGATGTGGATGCAGGAGCCGTCCGGTTCAATGTGCCTTGGCTCCAGCGCGGGAGGCTCCTGCGTTCTCATGCCGGTGCCAAGCAGCAGCCGGATACTCCAGCCCATTCTGTCATCAGGCAGCAGCTACATGAGAGTGGTGACCTCCTCCGCGGTGAAGCTCTCCTTGAGCTGCACCGGGCCGGTCTTTCGCATCTTTTCTGCAAAGCATACCGGGTTCTTGCGAATCAGATCGTTAGCCTCTGCTTTGTTGAAGATTTGATAGAGCATTCCGCGGCACTGTGCGAGGCACGAATCGGAACGTCCGTCGCGGCGGAGCTTTTTCAGGAACATCTCGATGTCGTAGGGTTTCACGTCTGCAATACGTCGCCGAACAAAGCCCTCTTTGAGAATACGCAAGGTGTAGCGGTAGTTCTCCTGTGTGGTGGGCGCTATGTTGTCCCGGTGGTGATCGTACCAGATGTCTGCCCATTTGGGGAACAGGTAGTTTGCGTCCACAATCAGACCGGCCGCTCTGGCGTCGCGGTAGCCCTTAGCTTTTGCTTTGACTTCCTTCTGGGTCTTTCCGTAGAATGTTTTGAATCTGCGCTTTCCGTCGTCTCGGAAGCCATCCATGATGGTCATCTCCCAGCGACCGTCTGCACGGAGGCGAAGGGTTCTTTCGCCGTTGGATCTCCTTTTTGCCATACTCCTTTCTTTCATCTGGCAACAAATATTATTCTCATGCAAATTGGTCCGATATGCCACGGCAGCTGCAGAGAATCCGTCAAGTTCTACTCTCTCGTTATAGAGTGTGTTAAGCAGAAAACTGTAATATTGATAGATGCAGCGATCTATGTGGGCGGCATAGCAGATGTCGCGGAATTTCTCTTGCTTGCCCTTTTTCTTGTTGAACTTCAGGGTGCGTTTTTCATAGTGAATAAAAGGATAGAAACCGTGCTTTGCCACTTTACAAGGATCGGCAATATATGCTCGATGCCGATTAATATCGGTGCGCCAATCAAAGTGGGCATAAGGCCGTTTGCTGCGAGCTACAGCATCCTCGGAATTTAACCATTCTGTACCAGTCATAAAAATCTCCTTAAATTGCAATACCCACCGGCACGGGTGATAGCATCCCTAAACCGGTGGGTATACGTTTGTACATAGTGTCTCGTATCACCTTGAGGTGTGTGTCCCGAAGCACCAGCTATCCTGAGTCTCGCAATTCTCAATTATAATATAATTGAGTGGGAGGTATGTGTCATACTCATGATGATCTTCATAACTGTGGCCGTCGAGTCGACGGCAGCCGAGTCAAACATGCTCCAGAAACTTCTCGAAAGAATTCTCCTGGAGGTCTTGACAACAATCCTCCTCCCCTGTACCTCCGTACAGGGCACTTAAACTATAGTACAAATGTTCGTTCGGTGCAATAGCACTCTCGATGAAAGAGTGCTAAAAGTGGCAAGATTTATAAAAAATTCACAATTGGTGGTTATTAACTGGCTTGCTGATATCGATGACGGTCTTTCCTTTGCGTTTGGCCATTTCCGCAAACTGCGCTGCGCCGCCCCAGTAGTGGGTGATGTAGGTCACGACATAGTCGGATTGCTTGATCATCCATTTGTTGCGTCATGAGACAGCGAATCGAGGATGGACAGTTTCTATGCCTTCAGGAAACATGGTATCAGAGTAATCGCGGGTATCAAACTCGTCTCGTTGGGGGGGGAAGACAAACGCTCCATAACAACGGCGCAACTGATGTTAAGGTATACCAACACTAATGTATGGGGCGGCTTATGTTTCCGTTAAAATCGCGTATTGGCAGATATTTCAAACTGCCAGATGGCTTATTTTAACGATGTATTCACTATAATTTCTTTTATATTCGGCGGACAGTATGGTATTGTATGATTAAAGATACAACGCAGGGAGGGTTATCATGCGGCTTAGGCTCAACCTTTGTGATGTGGATATGAAGTTAAAAATCCAGAATTGGAGGGAAAGATATCCGGAGGAGGAGTGGTCTTCCAATTGGACAAATACGGAATTATCGTTGCACAGCAGTTACCTAAACTATGAATGCAACGGCGAGATATTAATGAGCGATGAAGTCTCTGCTTTATGTTGTGCTTTGGATGAACTTCTTTTGGGTAAAATGGAAGAGGACTGCAGCATGGGATTTGTCGAACCAGATATTAGGTTTAGATTCCGTACTGCAAAACGTCTTTATGATATTCCTGGCAAGGTGGTTTATCGCAACGGGTATGAAGATGTAGATATTTATGTTGATATGTATATTAATTTCTGGTGCAAGGACGGATTAAGTTCCAATACATTCGGTATGGTGCTCGACAGACCGGAAATTGAAGCGTTTTGCGTTTATCTGAAAACTGTGGTTGGTGAATTATCAGAGGATGCACCAATTGTCAAAGAGTTGGTGATAAAGGGAATGCTGATTCCAGAATAATTCATGCTCGGAGAATAGCGGGAACGATAAAAGGAGAATTATTGTATATACGAAAACCATTGTGTAGATTTAGGTATTGTAGAAAAGAAGATATGTCTGTGCTCATCGATATTGAAAACATACCAATTAACATACTCCGCACCAAACGAAAGACCCTATCTATCGAATTAAAAGATGACGGTCTTATTGTTCGTCCGCCCAAACGCATGAGCAATAAGGAGATTCAGGCTTTCATCCTCTCAAAAAAGAACTGGATAGAAAAGCATCAGAAAATCATAGAGGAACGCCGGGAGCTACTGGAGCAGTATCCACCATACACTGGGGATGAACTAAAAGACCTGGCAAATAAGGCAAAGGAGATAATACCTGTTAAGGTCAAACATTATGCCGAAATTGTCGGCGTAAGTTATGGCAGAATTACGATAAGACGCCAGAAGAATCGCTGGGGCAGCTGTTCCAGTAAGGGAAATTTGAACTTTAACTGCCTTTTGATGGAGCTTCCGGATGAGATTATCGACAGCGTTGTAGTGCATGAATTGTGCCACAGAAAGCACATGAATCATTCAAAGACGTTTTATGCTGAGGTAGAAAGTGCGTTTCCGGAGTATAAGAAATGCAGAAAATGGCTTAAGGAAAACGGCTATGTATACTTGAGTCGGCTTCCGTAACGAACAAGATTGGAAAGGACGGATAAATTACTTCTGTAATGCACTAAGCTGAGGAGAAGATGAAATGGCTATTCTTAATTTTACGGATGTTCTCAAAAAGGTAGGAATAAATCCAAATAGAACAAAGCTGATTAGGCATGTATTGACCGATAAAGGTTTTAAAGCATGTTATGATTTGGATAAGGTTTATGAATATACTTGCCATCAAAAAATAGGATTTGGCAAAGGCTATGATTACTGGATAGTTTTTATTAGCGATGGGGGGACGCTATGTCGGTTACTTTCTTGTTATAAGGTGAATGGATTTGTTGCTGACGGACCGGAAGTGAGGCCGATTGGCTTACCAGAAATAGAGGCGAAAAAATACCAGGGTGAAAATGCGTTTTACAACCTACAATATGTTGACGTTCTGCGCGAGTATGAAAACAGAATAATAATAGACTGGGGAAAATCTACCCGTATGTGGCATCAAAAAGGTAGTACGGAAAAGGAAATTGCTGCAATACGGGGGGTTGCTTTTCCGGGCTTTGAGAGATTATGCGTTTCGTATGATAAGCTGAAAACGATTATTGAGAATCAGAAAGGGTATGAGTCGTGGTTTGCAGCAATGTCGTCCGTTAATGCTGTTTATTTAATTGTTGACACAAAAACAGGACACCAGTATGTTGGATCTGCTTATAATGCAGAGAGCCTATGGGGCAGATGGGCTGTTTATGTGCAAACAGGGGGACATGGTGGTAACAAAAAAATGGTAGATATAATTAAGAGTAACCCCAATCGTTGTCATGACCTTCAATTCTCTGTTTTGCAGGTGCTCTCTAAAGATAAATCTGATGATGAAATTATACGGATAGAGAACAATTGGAAAGATAAGCTCCAGACAAGGAAATTTGGATGGAATGATAATTAACATTAAACTGATGATTACTATTTGATAAGGAAAAAGATAATGAAATATCAACCCAATATGTTCAACTTCAAAGATAAAGTCGTCGTTATTACAAGCGGCGCAAGAGGAATAGGCAAGTGCATCCCGGAGCAATTCGAGGCGGCAGGCGCTGTGGTTTGCGTTATTGATCTGCTGGAGAACGATTATTTTGTGGGCGATTTAGCCGACAAGGATACCCTTGAGCGATTTGCAGAGAAGGTTATCAATGATTACGGCCATGTGGATTACCTTATCAATAACGCAATACCTAAAATGTGCGGTATTGACAGCTGCAGCTATGAGGATTTTGAGAACGCTTTGAGGGTGGGGGTAACTGCTCCCTTTTACCTTTCCAAGCTGTTTGCTCCGCATTTTGCGGATGGGGCCAGCATCGTCAATATTTCCTCCTCCCGTGACAGGATGAGCCAGCCTCAGACCGAAAGCTATACGGCGGCGAAGGGCGGCATAGCGGCCCTTACACATGCTCTGGCGGTCAGCTTTGCGGGAAAGGTGCGGGTCAATTCCATATCGCCGGGCTGGATTGATACTGACTACACCGTTTATGAGGGTGCTGACGCCGTTCAGCAACCGGCAGGCAGGGTAGGGAACCCGCTCGATATTGCCAACATGGTTCTGTACCTTTGCTCGGATATGGCAGGGTTCATTACAGGCGAAAACATCTGCATTGATGGCGGAATGACAAAGCTGATGATCTATCATGTGGATTGCGGATGGAAGCTGGATAGTTAAATCAGTGGCAAGATGTGAAATTCGCTGTAAAAAACGTTATTATTGGCAAATTTAACTGGTTTATTGCCAGTATACTGGTAAAATAAACGTTATTTTTACCAAAATAAACTCATTTATACCAAACAAAGATAAAACGGCAGGTAAGAGACATCTGTTTTGAAGGCAAAAATATTATTATTGGCAAAATAAACAGGTTTTTTGCCAGTGTATTGGTAAAAGAAATGGGTTTATTGCCGAAAAAAACGTGTTTTCAAAAAGAACGGCTTTCAGCATAGGCTAATGGTTCTTTTCCAATGTTAGGATTTATTAATTGATTTTTGCCCGCATTAACGACATGATCCTCGACGAATAGACGTACAATTACTGTAATTAAACTCTTTATCAGGTTGTTATCGAGAAGATTTCGTAAGTTGTATAGCTGCATCAATGACAACATCACGATGCAGATGACTTGTCGCTGGAATTGAGGATGGAAGACAGATGATTAAACCAGCAAAAAGATAGATATTTCAAGGATTATTTATCATATATTTTGCATGACAGAGCAATTGGCAGGATGAACTCAGATAGGGATTTCAATCTGCCAATTGCATGTTATATATGTGACTACGATTCATAAAATAGTAACTAAACAATATCGGTATACAGATTTTAAAGTAAATTATAACTACTAAATTGATGATTTTTACATCATAGAACCTTAGTGCATGCAGCGTCAATCGTTAAAGCGATCTTCTTATCGCTGCGGTCTACGCTGTAGATAGGTAGTTCCTTTTTTTGCCCTGCCGGAACTTCTAACTCGTATTTCTCAATGGTGGGAGTGCTGGTCGGGGCTGTGTTCGGCAATAGGACAATAAAAAATACCACGGCTAAGGCGATTAAAAGTAGTATCGCTCCGGCGATTATGATTGTGCGTTTGCTGATAACCAATTTCTGTACAAACTGGATTGGAAAAGGAGGTAAAAGTCTTGAATATTAACCTGGAGCGGGGAGTATCACTGTGTTTTAAACCCTTATAAACAGCGAATATAGGCGCACCCCATTACCTGGTATTTCTCTCCCAAAAGGCAGAGTACGCAGGGGGGGGGACGCTGGCTACATTATAGAAGACCCGGTAATCAAGCTGACCGGTCTCAACATTGACAGCTACTGGCTCACCTTCACCGAGAGCGAGAAAGTCAAGAAGGAACTGGGCATTGAGAACTAACTGGAAGTAGCCGCCATCGCTGGACTGAGGCATACAAAAAGCAGGCATAAATTGTCCTGCTTTTTGTATATGCTTACGCAGATTTTTGCACTCCGTTTACATCTATTATAGTATCCCTACTGAGCCGCAGTTCACTTGCGGTGATGGACTCATAACCCTGACTCTGGGCGGTTTCGATAAGCTTCGGCAGATATTCTTTTACTTTAAACCCATTGTTGTGGCAGAGGATTATGCACCCATAGTGGAGTTTAGGAAGGACCGTATCCAGTGTAGTCTGTGCGCTCTTCTTTCAAGTCGATGGTGTCTATGTCCCATTGATAGATCTCATAGCCCATATCCCGCACGGTAGTAATAACGGCATCATTACATATTCGCATGAAGTCTGTCTGCAGTTCTCGGGTAAGGTGATATGTGGTAGTCTTGGGGGGTGTGTCAGAATACATGATGGGAGGAAGCGTATCAAAGAACATACGGGCTTCTCTATATGTGTGCCCCATGCGTAGAAACCAGGCGTACACCACTTCGCGGCCTTCACGGTAGTGGATGCCAAAATCCGTGCACAACCCCAGCAGATAGCTTGCCTGCGATTCAGTCAGCTACAGTGCAAAGGCAATTTGAAATATATATTTCTGGCTTGTGGGGCGATTTTTGCCGGAAAGCCAGTTGCGTACTCTTCGGGAAACGGACTCTGCGTTTGCGTCAGGATCTGATTCCATGAAAGCGGCAATAAGCCGTGGAAGTATATCGCCTGCTGGATAAAACTCCTTCAGCATTTCTACGAAGGTGCGCAAAACTACCCTCTGTTCCTTAAGATAAGAGGCCGCCGTTGCAGGCGTCATGCGCTCTGAAATAAGCTTTTGATATTCGTTTGAGGAAAGTCGTGTCGGTTCAACGCTCAAGTGTTGCGAACCTCTCATCAGTGAATGATTGACAATTCATGTTATTATAAGCCCGACGATTATATCCGTCAAATATCGCACACTGATGCAACCCATTGGTAGTGTCAAGAGTTATGCGCAAATTAGTTTGCAGGTACCGGAGAATTTGGTCAGTCGGCAGCGGAGATGTCCTGGCTGAACACCTCCAGTCCTTTAAAGCGTTCGCAGAACTCATACATCACTTCCCAGGTTGGAACGAGGTGACCTATGTCTCGACGATCTTTAACATTTACTGTTACGGTCTTGTAGTAACGCCTCCATTTGCGCTTTAACTGCACTTTTTCCTTCTTCGGCACTCTTCTGTCGGTCGCCCGTCCATAACAGAGCTTACAATAATGCGATATATCCATGTGCCCACCCCGGCGCCGATGAGATTCAAAAATATGTCATCTATATCGAAAACTCCAACGGCGAATATCTGTTGTGCGACTTCTGAAATGCACACGGATAAAAAAATATACAGCATAGCCGCATGTCTGTTTTTTACTTTCCACGGTAATAACAATCCAAAAGGCATGAACAGCAGGATATTCAGAAGTATGCCTCTTAAAAAGGACAAATCATGCGCTGCACTGCCGGCTTTTATTGCCTTTATAATCGATATCAATGGTAAAATGTTTGGTTTCATGTTGGAATAGTCATAATCTCGTCGTCCTCCGCTAAACAAAACGAAAAACAGGATCGCAATATACAGGGCAAAGCTGAAGCACCATACTATATTGAGAGATACTCGCTTTAACTGATCCCCAATGCTTGATTTATAGAGTAGATATGTTGCCGAAACCAGCGGCACGACCACGAAAACAAATGTTTTGGCTATTCGTAACATAGGAACAAACGCACCGTTATAGTAGAATTCAATTAGCGTTCGTGGCGTAAAAGCTAAGGCTAATGAAAACAGTAAGATTGCCGTTGGAATTACGATGCCGGATTTCATTCTATGTTTTTTCGATCCGTTTTTCATGAGCTTACCACCTTTCTGTACTTAATAATCAAGCCTACGATCTCCGAACAAAAGCAAAGTACTGATGTCAATATGAACATACGCCTTCTTGTTCAGCTCGCTGATGGTGGCCGGAGATACCTTGATGCCCCACAGGGCCTCGGTAATGTCCTCCACGCGGCGCACAGAGACGCCAGCCAGGTACATCTCAATGAGCGCCTCCTCCACGCTGCTTTCCCGGCGGCGATACCGCTCGATGATAACGGTATCGAAAGAGACTCCCTTGAGGCGAGGTACATGGAGCGTCACATCTCCGGAGGTCGTGGTAAGGTTCCGGTCATAGTGGCCGCTGCGGTAG
Source organism: Clostridia bacterium (assembly GCA_016292635.1). Lineage (GTDB taxonomy): Bacteria > Bacillota > Clostridia > Christensenellales > CAG-138 > SFEL01. The sequence continues at coordinate 37,338 of JAEDIC010000015.1, read as the reverse complement.
CCCTGGCGGGCCTCGCTGCGCTCGTAGCGGGCAGCCTGGGTCAGTCGCTCCGCCTCCTGCTCCAGCAGTTCATTCAGTGTTTCTTCCACGCTGCCCCGGACCAATTCCTTAATCTGCCCCTTGATTACTTCCTCGTTCAGTTGTACAATTCTCTCAGACATGGTTTACAGACTCCTTTCAGAATGGTGTGTGGTAACTTCATTCTACCAGAGTTCTGCAAACCATGCCTCTCTTTTTCCATTTTTTAATTTGCGCAACTTATTGTACCTTACCAACCCATTAAATACGGCAATGATGGGGGATTATGCTGCACTATTTATGCTGTTTATATCTATTGCGACATTACAGGTTGGGGTATAGAAAAACGATGTTCATTGTATATTAATGAACATCGTTTTTATTATGTTATGTAATGAGAAATGCTTTTACGGTCAATTATGATACGATGGTATTGGCGAGTTTTTCGTAGTATTTCACTATAGCGCTATGGTCATCTGAACCGCAGCCATCAAAATGAAGAGTTTCCAACATTTCCTGAACGGCAGATGTCAGCAGCATGGGGGCGCCAGTGGCATGACCTGTTTCAAGTGCATTGTTCAAGTCCTTAATGTGCAAATCAATGCGGAAACCGGGGTTAAAGTTTCTATCCAATATCATAGGAGCTTTTGCGTTCATTACCGTTGATCCTGCAAGTCCACCCTTTATTGCGGCAAATACTTTATTCGGATCAACGCCGGCTTTGACGGCCAGCATGAGCGCTTCGGAGAGAGCAGCAATGTTTACGGCAACGATTACCTGGTTTGCAAGCTTGGTAGTATTTCCTGAACCTATGCTGCCACAGTATACTGCACTGCTGCCCATAGTCATGAGAATATCATAAACTTGATTGAATACGTCTTCATCACCGCCAACCATGATGGAAAGTGTTCCATCGATTGCCTTGGGTTCACCGCCGGAAACAGGTGCATCAAGCAATTTTATGCCTTTTTCAGCGCATGCGGCATAAACTTCCTGAGAGGCAAGGGGAGCAATAGAACTCATATCAATAATTATAGTGCCTTCTTTTGCGCCTTCCAGTACACCGTTTTCGCCCATTATGACTGTTTTTACATGGGGGCTGTTAGGAAGCATGGTAATAATAGTATTGCATTCCTCGGCTATAGCTTTGGAAGAATCTCTTGCTTCAGCGCCAGCTTCGACCATAAGGTCTACATTGGCTTTTACTACGTCGTAAACTATTACGTTATGTCCTGCTTTGAGTAGATTGCGAACCATAGGTTTACCCATGATACCAAGGCCGATAAAACCAATCTTCATAATGTTACCTCCACAGTGTTTATTTATTGTATAATTTTTCAGCTGCTTGAATTATGCTCTGATCGGTGAGATTGTAATAATCAAGCAGTTCTTTGTAAGAATGAGCACTGCACCCAAAACGGTCATTTATTCCCATAAACTCCATGGGTTTGGGACATGCAGCCATGGCTTGAGCAACTGCAGACCCCAGACCGCCAATTATGCTGTGTTCTTCAGCGGTAATTATTCCCTTGCAGTCAGCAGATAACTCTCTAATGAGCGCCTCGTTTAAGGGCTTAATCGTAGATACATTAATTACCTTTAAAGAAATTTTATCTTTAAGCTGATCTGCTGCTTTCAATGCTAGACCTACCATGTAGCCGCATGCAAAAACTGCAATATCATTGCCCTCCCTGAGCACTGTAGGCTGCCCAATAACAAAGGGCTTATCTTCCGGCGTTACGTTATCATATGAATTTCGATTGGATCTCACATAACAGGGACCATGATATTCAGCGATAGCGCGGGTTGCTGCAGTCATTTCATTGGCATCTGCGGGGCATATTACTGTCATGTTTGGTATGGCACGCATAATAGCCATGTCTTCGATATCTTGATGAGTTGCGCCGTCACCGAAATCTGAAAGGCCGGAAGAGGAACCTATTATTTTTACATTGAGCTTACCGATACATATGGTTTGGCGTATCTGATCAAATGCTCTGCCTGATACAAAAACCGCAAATGAATTTATAAACGGAATTTTTCCGGTTTGAGAAAGTCCTGCGGCTACAGATGCCATATTCTGTTCTGCAATACCCATTTCAAAATAGCGATCGGGGTATGCCTGTTGAAACATATGGGACATAGTAGATTTGCCAAGATCAGCTTCTAATACTACAATGTTTTTATTTTCTGCCCCAAGCTCTACCAAAGTGCTGCCATAAGCATTTCGCTGATTATTATAACTCATTTGGAAACTCCTTTCAAAACCTAGGAAAGTTCAGCAATAGCCTGATCATAGAGCTCTTGTGAAAGGGCACTGTTGTGGTATGCGGGATTATTCTCAGCAAAGCTAATGCCTTTTCCCTTTACCGTATGGGCAATTATCACTGTTGGTATGCCGTTGGAATCATCGGCTTTATCCAAGGCATTGAGTATATCGCCCATGTTATGCCCATCTATTTCTATCACATTCCAGCCAAAGGCTTCCCACTTGGCCGGCAGGGGATTGGTGTCAAATCTTTCTGCAATGGGGCCGGTGGCCTGAAGATTGTTTTTATCAACAATGGCAACAAGGTTATCCGCTTTATAAACAGAAGCTGCCATGGCGGCTTCCCATATTTGACCCTCGGCTATTTCGCCATCACCAACGAGAACATAAACCTTTCGGCTGCTGTTATCCAGCTTCATTCCCAGTGCCATCCCCAATCCAATGGAAAGCCCCTGACCAAGCGAACCGGTACCGGCCTCAATTCCTGGGGTCTTCAATACGTCAGGATGTCCCTGCAGATGTGCACCCAAAGATTTTGTGTTTTCCAAATCGGAGAGGGGGAAGAAGCCCGCCTCAGCCAAAGCGGCATACTGCAATATCCCCACATGACCCTTGCTCAGGAGAAAGCGATCTCTGTCAGGGTTCTTAGGATCCTTTGCGTCATAATGCATTTTGTGAAAATATAATGCCGCAACTATATCGGCGGCAGAACATGAGCCGCCTACGTGTCCGGCATTGCCAACGCCCATGCTGATAATTACGTCACGGCGTAAAATCTGTGCTTTTGCAGCTAATGAATTCAGATATTCTTCACTATACATAGGAAATTCCTTTCGGTGACTGTTCTTTAATTTAGATGCTCTTCAAAAAGACGAATTGTTGTGGGAGCATCAGATACAAGGTTATTTGAATATGCTTCACAGCTTATACGGCCGCTGTAGTTTATTCGGCGTAAAATGTTGAAAAATTCAACGTATTGATCTGCTCCCGGGTCATTCAAGGATGGAAACACTCTGCCTACAGGATTTGCAAAATGAACATGTCTGAGGAAACTGGAATCGCATGCGTTATCTATAACGCATGGAGGTTCATTTTCGATAGCCATATGGAAAAAGTCCGCAAGACAGCTAACTGAGGGGTGGTTTACGTATTTTGCAAGATTGAATACCTCTGTATATGAATTTAGGATATTGCATTCTTGCTTTCGTAAGTGTTCTATACAAATGTTGATATTGTGTTGTTTTGCAATGTTACCGATACGATATAGCACTGTTGCAATCTGGTCATAGGCCCTATCCATAGAAAAACCAGAGGGGACATTTCTTGCACCGCCGCTGCCAAATACAACTATTGAAGCACCAAAGGATGATGCGAGGGAAAGCGCCTTATCTGCGTACTCAACAGCAGTATCCAAACAGGCATTTTCTCCGGTTAAACGTAATGAGGCAGGAAAAAAGTTGTTAAAGCATTCACAAGGAAGATTTGTATCCTGAATAATTTGTTTTAGAGGTGTTACCTGATCACTATTTAGCAATAATGATTCAGCTAGGGGAAGTTCAACATACGTATAGCCGGTTTCTTTAAGTAATTGCAAACTGCTTAAAGTGATGTCTGATGGGTTTGGGAAAAACATATTGAGACAGTAGCCGAATTTTATAATAATACACCTCCTGACAGCGCATTATATGAGCAGCTAAGAAAATAAGGGATGTTACAATTGTATTGTAATACGTATTACCTTTACAAGTCAAGACAGATTTCCAAAATATTGACGAAATTGAATAAAAGATATACAATTTATCCAAAGACAAGACGTATGTTGTTTGTAGTATTAAAATTAAGCATATTGAGAATTTAAAATTAACTGCTGTAAAAATTAACATTGACATTGTTGATAATATTAAGAACATGAATAAGGAGTAATAGGATGCCAGTACAATTTATTCAGCGGCTGAATATCTCTGAAAAAGTTTTTGAACAGTTTAAAGGATTGATTTTGTCAGGTGAATGGAAACAGGGGGAGAAGATTCCCTCTGAGGTGGAGCTTGCAGAAACGATAGGCGTTTCTCGTATTTCTGTGAGAGCGGCGCTTCAAAAGCTGGCTAGTTTAGGTCTTGTTGAAAGACGTCAAGGATACGGTACAATAGTATGCAATTTGACCGACGGTCCTCAGCTGAATGGGCTCGTTCCAATGTTGGTGCTGTCTCCTCCAAGCATAAAAAACATGAATGAATTCAGAATGATATTGGAGTGTGCTGCGGTAGAACTGGCAGCCGAACGCAGAAGCGACGATACCATTAAGAAGCTTGAGGATAATCTGAAGAAGATGGTGGAATTAAGCGAACAGGGTAAAGACTGCGCAATAGTTGATACCGATTTTCACTATATCATTGCTGAAGCTACGCAGAATCCATTGATTATTAAAACTATGGAGCTTATGAAAGACACCTATGTGGATTGTATGAGAAAATATAAAAGCGCACGAGGTGAGGGAACAGGAATGCTTCATCATAAAAACATAATAGATGCCATTAGGCATAAAGACGCATACGGAGCAAAAAAAATTATGGAGGAGCATCTTAGACAGAATTACATAGTAACATAGCAGATTTATGCTTTTCCCGTCGCGTATGTTGGATCAAAAAAGGAAAAGGAACTATTGACACATTTGAGAGTGTGAGGTAAAATTCACTAAAAGGTAGTACATATTACTTAATAACAACTTTGTATTACAAGTTTTGCTGTACAAGTCTAACAATGGTCGCATATGAATTACACACTAAACAAAGCGCTTAGAAGATAAGGGATTTTAAGCTGCATAACACGAATAAAGGAACTACTGTTTGGAGGCAATATAATTTATGAAAGCTATTGTTTTTCACGCACCTCAGAATATCAGTATTGATGATGTGGCTATGCCTAAATATGGGGAACAGGAGGCTCTGATAAAAGTCATTCAGGTAGGCATATGCGGAGGAGATATTCACTTTTATGATGGCAGCCAGCCATACGCGAATTACCCACAGATTTATGGACATGAAATGGTAGGGCGCATTGCGGCTTTACCGGATGGATATGACGGATCATTGAAAATTGGTGATTTAGTAGTGTCAGAAATATTGGATTCGTGCGGTAAGTGTTATCCCTGCCGTCATGGCAAGCCCAATTGTTGTGCAAATCTTAAAGTAATAGGCGCACATTCTCCGGGAGCTTTTGCTGAATATGCAGTTTACCCATTAAAAAACATCCATAAAGTGCCTGAGAATGTTGATGTGGATTCTGCGGTATTGGTTGAACCGTATACTATCGGTTACCACTGTGTTGAGAGATCGGAAATTAGCGCTGGAGAAACTGCACTGGTTATAGGTGTGGGCGCAATTGGTTTGACAATTGTTGACATACTTAAAAGCAAGGGCATCAGAACTATTGCTGCGGATATTTCGGAATTCAGACTCAATAAGGCAAAGGCCATGGGTGCTGACGAGATAATCAACAGTAATAAAGAAGATATCCTTAAGCGCACTTTGGAACTTACCGATGGCGAGGGTGCTGGTGTTGTATTTGAGGCGACAGGAGTGAACTCAATAATGAGTATGACCCAGGATCTAGTGGCAGCAGGCGGTATGATAACAATTGTAGGACTTACTACAAAGGACGTAGCATTTCACGGCTTGAATTTTACAAAGCGGGAGATGACCATACATGGGTGCAGAAATTCTGTTGGTGCGTTTGGTCCTGTACTTGAACTGATGAGCGAAAATAAACTGCATGAGAAAGAACTTCTTACAAAGAAAATAGCCTTTGAGGATGCAGTTGAAGGCTTTAAATACGTGGTAAGTAACGTTGCCACTGAAGGCAAGGTAGTAATTCAAATCGAAAAGTAATACAAGGAGAAAACGGCAATATGATGAAACCTTCACTTTTTATAGCGACTCCTGAATTTCCTGCTGACTCTAAATATGTTCATCTATATAGGGATAGTGTAGATAAGAATGTTGCGCGCGCAGCTAGTCAGGGATTCCCTGCTGTTGAGTTTCTGATCAATGACCCTGATCAGTGCGATGTGGATTTGCTTGAAAAGTCGCTTAAAGAAACCGGTACTGAGCTGGCATGCATAAATACCGGCTATATAGCAACGGTATTAAAATACACGCTCATTTCAGAAGACAAAGCAATAATGGAGAAAGCAATGCAGAAACTGAAAAAGTGCATTGATATAGCTCAGCGACTTGATTGTTTTGTTGGTATAGGTCTGTTCAGAGGGGCGTGCATTCCGGAAAAACCCATCAGCTATTCCAGAGATTTGCTGGTTGATGTACTGAAAGAGGCATCTGTATATGCTTCTGCAAGAAATGTTGACCTTTCATTTGAGGCAACGAATCGATTTGAAATCAATTTTGTAAATAAAACGTGTGAAGCTGTCGACATAGTAAATCGTGTGGGCTATGACAATCTGGGATTAACTTTGGACCTGTTTCATATATATCTTGAGGATGGCAATATGTATGAAGCCATCACTATGGCCAAGGATTGCGTAAAGCACATGCATTTCAGTGATTCCGATAGATGGCCTGCGGGCTTCTCTCATGGTGAAATCAATTTCCCTGCACTTATACAGCTGCTCCATGCAATCGGGTATGATGGATATCTAAGCGAGGGTCTGGTAAGAGCGGAAAACGCAGACGAATGTGCACGGGTAACGGCTGAATACCTTAAAAATCTTATTAAAAAGTATAGTGTTTAAAAGATTTAACTAATAAGAATTAACGGCACAATTTTTCCTGGTATTAGTGGTTTTAACATGTGTTGATGAGAAAGGTGAACTATCATGCGTATACATGAAATCAACAAAGAGGAATGGATTGGAAGCAGCGGAAGCGGTAATAAACCGGTTGTATATAAGGCGGGTGCTTTTTCCGCGGAGTTGCTAGATGGACGATTGTTGAATATTCATGTGTATGGCAAAAAGGTTATTGACGAGATATACTTTGCCCTTAGAGATTTTAATTGGAAAACCATACCATACCGCATTGAGCATATGGAAAGCAACGTTTCTGATAATGGGTTTGTTGTTCAGTTCGATGCAATACATGATAGCAAAGACATAAAATACCATTGGAAGGGTGAGATCAAGGGTACCGCGGATTCTGTTATTTCATTTGGTTTTGCAGGAGAAGCTGACAGCAGTTTCTTGAGCAATAGAATTGGCTTTTGTGTACTTCATCCTGCAACATGTGCAAATATGGAATGTGAGGTAGAGCACTATTCCGGTGAAATAGAGAAAGGCACTTTCCCTGCGCGTATTTCTCCGCATCAGCCTTTTGTGGATATCAAGGCGATTACTCAGTTTATTTCTGATAGCGAGGCTGTGCGCATTGAGTTTCAGGGAGATATCTTTGAAATGGAGGATCAGCGCAATTGGACTGATGCTTCTTATAAAACGTATTGTACGCCTTTGTATTTGCCGTTTCCTGTACAGACCCAGATGGGAAGCAAGTGCGCTCAGAACATAACGGTTTCATACAAAAGTTCTGGAGAAGCGGCAAACAAAGCTGCGATTGCGCAGGAAATGTGTGCCGAGGATGTAGCGTGTGCATGCAGACCAATCGATATTGGAAGCTGCATTAGTGCACCGCTGACGGATAAGCAGTTACAAAGAATAGAGCTTTTGGAACTTTCTCATGTCAGATACGATTATTATTGTGATGAGAACAATGATAAGTTTGATGAAATAATTGCTCAAATAGTGAGGATGGGATCCAAGGCCCTTATAGCATTGTTCTTTACCCGCGATTGGAAGCAGCAACTGAATGAAGTTTATGATAAGTTGCTTGCTAATGAGGATTCGCTTGCCGGGATTCTTGTGTATGAGAAAAATGCCAAGGTAATCGAACAGGAAGTATTTAACGAAATACGCAGTAAGCTGTTAGATATCGGATGTGTTATCGGTTCAGGAACAGATGCGTTCTTTACCCAAATCAACCGCGACCCGATGGATCCTGAGAAAATGGAGTTTGTAGCATATTCAAATAACCCTCAGGTACACGCATTTGATAATGCGTCTATTATGGCAACTACTCAAGGCCAGATTGCCAATTTGAAAAGTTGCGCTCAAATGTATCCGGAACTTCCCATATGGGTAACTCCCATCACGATGAAAATGCGCTGGAATCCTGATGCCACCGGAACCGAGGTTCGGGCAGTAGGGGAAGCTCCAAGGCATGTTGATAATCGGCAAATGTCATTATTCGCGGCGGCATGGCTTATAAAATCTATTGCTGCATGCATAGAAGGCGGAGCGGCCGGGGCAACTTATCTTGAAGCAACAGGAACGTGCGGATTAATGGAAGAAGATGTTCTTACGCGGGATTATCACTTCCCGGCGGAAGAGGGGATGTTGTATCCGGTATATTATGCTCTTTTAATGGTAAGGGGTATTTGTTCGGTTGATAGTGTTTGCGCTTCATCTAATACGGAAGTAGCTACTATATTCATAGAAAATAAAGATACAAAAAGAATTGTGATCGCTAACACGTCCGACACTCCCGTTATTTATGAAATGCCATTTGAAGTGAATGGCGGCCGAGCATTCATGTTAGATGAAACCAACGTTGCAGAGCGAGCTTCGGTGGGGATTCCCGAGATAGATGACATATATACATCATTCGAGGGATGCCGGAGCATCAGATTAAATCCTTATGCAGTATTTGCGTTAGAATACTTAAAGAAAAAGTAAGGGAGCTTGAATCATTATGAGAAAACTTGCAATACTTGGTGCCGGTGGTAAGATGGGCTGCCGTGTTACAGCTAATCTGTATAACGATCCCAACTTGGATATTTCATTTATTGAAATTAGCGAGGGCGGAAGACGCCGTCTGAAGGACAGCTTTGGTGTGGATGCTGTAGATAACTATGATCCCATTGTTGATGCTGATGCAGTTATTTTTGCTGTACCTGATATTTTGATTCAAAAGATATCTGCGGCTGTTATTCCTATGATGAAGGAGGGATCTACTGTTATCGGATTGGATCCCGCTGCTCATTATGCAAAAACCATGATGGAGCGAGATGATTTGAAATATTTCGTAGTTCATCCGTGCCATCCTCCTCTCTTTAATTTCGAAGAATATGCCGAAAATCTTAACCTTGAGGCACAAAAGGATTGGTTTGGCGGTGTTGGGGTTGCAACAATGGATCTTGTTTGTGCTGTTTATAACGGGAAAGAAGAAGACAAAAAGGGATATGAGGAATTTGCACGTAAAATGTTCCGTCCTGTAAACAAGTGTTTTTGGCTTACTATCGAGCAGATGGTAATGCTGGAACCTGCCCTTGTAGAGTCTATAACCACCCCTCTGGTAAAGGGCATACGAATGGCGGTGGATGCCTGTGTAGAACAGGGAGTCCCCAGGGACGCCGTTATGGCATTTGTTATGGGACATTTGAAAGTGCAGTTCGGTGTTATTTTCGATTATGCAGGATTTCCGTTCTCTGATGGGGCAAATCTGGCAGCGCGTAATGCTATGGATGTTATATTCAAACCTAACTGGATAGAGAACATCATGTGCAGAGAGGCTGTTGATAAGAGCGTTTATGATATAACCCACGAATTGAATGAGTGATAGTCGAATGAAAAAAACAAGGTTAGGCATAAGTTCATATTCACTTACTTATGCAGTAGGTGTACCGGGGTTTGAACCCCAAATGCCGCTGGACGCATTTGGTTTAGTGGATAAAGCTGTAGAACTTGGTGTTTCGGTACTTCAGATAGCTGACAACTGCCCACTGGACAAGCTTTCTGCGCAGAGATTGAATGAACTTGCCGAGTACGGCAAAAAGCATGGAATTGAATTTGAGGTGGGCACAAGGGGAATTACCAACGAAAGACTGAAGCAATACATTCAAATAGCGAAGGTGCTTGATGCACATCTCCTTAGGGTGGTCATAGATGCTCCGGGATTTGAGCCTGATATTGACACGATAATTGAACTGATAAGAGCAATACTGCCGCAGTTGGAAGAAACTGGAATTATCTTGGGTATTGAGAATCACGATAGGTTTACTGCGGATATATTTGCACATATCGTCAAGTCGATCGATAGCCCATATGTCGGTATAGTCCTAGATACCGTAAACTCCTTTTCCTGCGAAGAAAACACAGAAACAGTACTTAAACATCTGGCAAAATACACGGTTAACTTTCACGTTAAAGACTATACCATTAAGCGCATAGAGAACAGCATGGGGTTGATTGTAATAGGAACTCCGGCTGGACAAGGGCGGTTGAACATACCAGAAGTTGAGCGGCGTCTTATGTCAGAGGCAATGTGCGATTATAGTTCCATTTTGGAATTGTGGATGCCTCAGGCAGAAGATATAGGAACAACATTATTCAACGAAGATCACTGGGTGAGGGAAAGCATTGTCTATTTAAAGAATGTGATTACCGAGCTCGGATCTTAAATAAAAAAGTGGAGGAATAGAAATGAGCAAGAAACTTATCGCGCTGTTTGTTACCCTGATGATGGTAATCAGCATGGTGGCCGGTTGTGCACCCGCAGCTCCCGTAGAAGAGCCTGTTGTTGAAGAACCGGTTGTCGAAGAGCCCGTTGCAGAGGAACCTGTAGAAGAGCTCGTTGCTGAAGAAGCCGGCGCCTATGAGATTCCTCAGGGAGATTGGGTAATTGGTCTGTCCAACTCCTATTATGGCAATACCTGGCGTAAGAACATGGTAGACTCTTTCACCAGAGTTGCTGAGGAGGCAAAGGCAAAGGGCTATATTAAGGATTACATTATCCAGAACGGTGATGGTAGCGTAAATGCCCAGATAGCTCAGATTAACAGCTTCATCCTCGAGGGTGTTGATGCCATCTGCATCAACGCAGCATCTGCTACTGCTCTTAACAGCGTAATTGACAAAGCTGTTGAAGCCGGAATTCCCTGCATTGCTTTCGACTCTACTGTTGACAATGCAAACGCATACTGCATGGACTTCGACAATGGCCCCTTCTATTACAGGATGGGTGACTACATGGCCAAGCAGCTGGACTACAAGGGCAATGTAGTAGTTGTACGTGGTGTATCCGGTTCCAAGCCCGAGCAGATCATGTATGATGCATATATGCAGGTTATCGAAGAGCATCCCGACCTGAAGGTAATCGCTACCGTTCTCGGCGAAGCTGATGCTACTGTAACTCAGGAAGAACTCACCAAGATCCTGCCCAGCCTTGATAAGGTTGACATGGTATTCAACCAGGGCGGCGATACCTGGGGCATTATCCAGGCATTCGAACAGGCTGGCCTGGAAGTACCTCTGATGTCCGGTGATAACTCCGGTGAGTTCATCAAGTGGTGGCTTGAGCAGGAAAATTATGACACCCTCAGCATGCGTTGCGCTCCCTGCTGTGCATCCGCAGCTATGTGGACTGCTATCAGCATCCTCAACGGTGAAGATGTACCCAAGATGTTGCCTCTGGGCCTGTCTGTAATCACCAGAGAGGATGCCCCTCTATATGCTGATCTGGAAGCTGGCGTTATCGCCGGTGCAGACTGGACCTATGAGCAGGTAATGGATGAGATCATCATTCCTGCAAGGGGTTAATTTTATTAAAACTTTAGTTAAATAATGTTGGGGGACAGAAGAACGCTTAGCCCTTCTGTCTCCTGATTTTGATAAGTTGAAAAGGGAGATAACTGCTAATGGGAAGTATATCCAGTGTGTTCACAGAAAAGAAACCTTTGCTGGAGTTGGAGGATATAGTAAAAATATACGGAACCACAATAGCAAACAACAAAGTGAGTATATGTGTAAACGAAGGTGATATACTAGGTCTTGTTGGTGCTAATGGTGCCGGAAAAAGCACACTAATGCGCATCATATCCGGCGTTTCTACTCCGGATAGCGGCAGCATGAAATTCAATGAGGAGATTATTAATTGGTCAGCTTTTTCTCCTACAACCGCCAGCAAAAAAGGTATAAGAGTTGCATACCAGGAACTTTCGTTGTGTGATAACCTACGGGTATATGAAAATTTCTTTGTAGAACAAAGCCAGCTGTTCAAGGGCACATTTGGCTGGCGCAAAAAGGCTATGGAACTGGCTGAAAACCAGTTAAATGAAGTTTTCCCCGGAAACGGAATCGATGTAAATAAGGAACTCTGTGAGCTGTCTATTGCACAGCAGCAGATGGTTGAAATTGCCAGAGCCTTCATGGATCCCGAACTTAAGTTGCTTATATTGGACGAACCCACATCATCACTGCCTGTTGAACAGACTAGGCAGCTGTTGAGCTATATAGAAAAGAAGGCGGCAGATGGTGTAACCTTTATATATATTACACACAGACTTTTTGAAATAATTGAAGTTACCAATAAAGTTTATGTAATGAAAAACGGCGAGGTGGTCACTGACTTTCTTACTGATGAAACTAATGAGGATCAGCTTATTGAAGTAATGAGCGGCACCGAAAAAGTTGACGCGGCTTCAACTGATTCTGATGATCAGGCCGAGGATAACAGGGACACAGAACAGGATGAGATAGATGGCTTTAAGCAGGATACAAATATTTATGTAAAATGCCGCAATGTATCATCCAAGGATGGATTGGATTCTGTCTCGTGCGAAATGTACGGCGGAGAAATCATCGGTATCGCAGGATTGGAAGGAAATGGACAGAAGGCTTTACTGCATGCCATATTTGAAATGCCGAGGGCTCTGCGTAAAAACATAGAGAGAAGTGGTTCAATAGCATATGTTACAGGAGACCGTAAAGCTGAAGGTAATTTCCCGCTTTGGTCTATCGCTGATAATATTGCTATAACTTCATTGATGAAAAAACCTTTGTTCGCAGCCAATTCGCCTGTGAAAATAGTAGAAAAGGCAAGGACATGGTACGATAAGCTAAGGATAAAGGGTGAAAGCCCCAAGGCGGAAATTGTAAGTCTCAGCGGTGGTAACCAGCAGAAGGCGCTGATTGCACGTGCACTGCTTTCAGATGCAGGCATAATCATTCTTGATGACCCTACAAGAGGCGTAGACGTAGAGACAAAGCGGCAGCTGTATAGCGTCTTTAAAGAAGCAGCAGCGGCGGGTAAGCTGATAATATGGTACAGTTCTGATGATTCAGAACTTGGTATATGCTCTCGTGTTATGGTAATGCGTTACGGCACTATCATAAAAACTCTCGAGCACGAAGAAATCAGCAAAGACAGCATCATTGAGGCTTCGTTTAAGGCGGCAGATCATAAGAAGGAGCATCTGGAAAGCAATAGTAAAAAGTATGATCTTACTCTGCTCATGCCTATTGTTTCCATGCTCACAATATATGTCGCATGTGGATTGATACACTCCAGCACATTCAGCTTATTTGGCATAGAGCTTCTGCTTAGCGGATCATTGCCGTTGATACTGGCGGCGCTTGCGCAGACATACATAATTGGCGTGGGCCATGTTAACCTGGGCCTGGGCAATTTTATGGGCCTGGTAAGTGTATTGGCAGCAACTATACTTTATGAAAACACAACTGTTGGCTTATTGCTTATTTTAGGTACATGGATCGCATACGGCCTCATGGGTGTTATGATAAGAAAGCTGAATCTGCCTGCGGTTATCGTATCATTAGGTTTTTCATTTGTTTGGTACGGAATTGCAATGGTATTGCAAAGCATACCCGGCGGTACTGCACCTCAGTGGCTTATAGACATGTTCAATAATAAAACATTTGGTTTGCCTAATGTACTTATTATTTTGATACTTGCTACTATACTTGCACATGGCTTGTATAGATCAAAATACGGAACTGTACTCAGGGGATTCGGAAACCGAGAAGAGGCAATGGTGCGAAGCGGCTGGAATAAATACAAGGCGATCTTTAGTATCTATGCTATTTCCGCATTCTTTGCGATATTAGGCGGAATGTCATTTACGGCGCTCACATATTCTGCGGATGCAAGTTCTATGGACTCCTACACATTGCTTACGGTTGCATCAGTAGTACTTGGCGGCGGCGCACTCAGCGGTGGCAGAGTAAACCATATCGGTACTGTCTTTGGAGCAATTACGTTGTCGTTTGTAACAATTTTGCTTGGATTCCTCAGAGTCAACTCAGACTATACCGCTGCAGTACAGGGATTGCTGCTTATAGTAATTCTTTCTCTTAGATTGCTGAGAAAGGGGCAGAATAATGAATAGCATTAACACGTTTACAAAAAAACATCATTGGGTATGGTCTGCTATAGGCGCAGCAATTATGTTCATAGCTGTGTCAATTATATCTGGGAAAATATCATTTTCAAGTTTCAGTGCTAACTTTGCGATAGCCAGCTATGTGACTATCTGCGCATTGGGCCAGATGATCGTAATGACAACAGGTCGTGGTGCGTTTGACTTGTCCATACCTAATATGATTACCTTGTCAGCATTCCTTACTATGGGGTTGATAGATGGCAAGAATCAGAATTTTCTGCCGGTATTGCTGCTGGTGGTTTTAGTTGGAACCGTGGTAGGATTGGTGAATAGCTTCCTTGTTATTAAAATGAGGATAACCGCCATGATTGCTACGCTGGCAGTCGGTTATATACTTTCAACGGGTACTTCTATTTACAATCGTACCTTCAATTGCATGGAAGTATGCGGGATAATGAAAAGCATAGTAGCTACCAAGGTACTTGGATTGCCGATAATCTGTTATATTGTGTTGCTGATAATTGTAGGCATTTCGTTTATGTTCCGGTCGGTAACATTAGGCAGAGCACTTTTGGCACTCGGACAAAACAAGAGAGCGGCACAGCTGGCAGGTATCAGGGTAGATTTGGTTGAAATGCTGGCATACATTATGAGTGCTGTCTTGGCTTCTCTTTGCGGATTCTTCCTTTCAGGACGAGTCGGGGGTGCCTTTCTGGGCATGGGAGATTCTTACTTGATGGATACCGTCGGTAGTGTTGTAATTGGCGGCACGCTTGCATCAGGTGGTCGTGCGGTAACTCTGGGTACACTGTTTGGTGCATTGTTCCTTTGCTTTGTCGTAGCGGCAATGCAGGTTGCTAATTTTTCAATAGGTGTACAAAATATCATTAAGGGTGCGATAATAATATTTGTACTTGCATTGAGTGCAGGACAAAAGGAGAAAAACGACTAGTACGATTACTATTATTGGAGAATAATAACAAGTGCTTTTGCAGTTGCATTGTATAATGCAATGTGTGACATTACAGGGGTGGCTTAGTATTTAACAAAAGGAGAAAGAGTGTTCTCCAATGCTTTTATCTATGCCACCTCACTTTTATTTTTTATTAAAACTTGTTAGATAAGTTAATTATGGAGGCAATATGCAATTAAAGGATACTGCGATTGGCATAGAATTGGGATCAACCAGAATTAAAGCGGTGTTGATAGACAGAAAGCATACACCTTTGGCTTTTGGCAGCTATGAGTGGGAAAACAAGCTTATTAATGGGGTGTGGAGTTATCCCATGGAGGAAGTGGAAAATGGATTACGTGCATGTTATGCTGATCTTGCAGCAGATGTAGAAAAAAAGCTGGGAGTAAAATTAACAACAGTGGGCGCCATTGGTGTTTCAGCAATGATGCACGGATATCTGCCTTTTGATAAAAAGGGGCAGCAATTAGCGGAGTTCCGTACGTGGCGCAATACAATGACGGGAGAAGCTGCAGGAAAACTAACAGAATTGTTTGATTTTAATATTCCTCAGAGATGGAGTATAGCCCACTTATATCAGGCAATGTTGAATGAAGAAACACACCTGAATGAATTGGACAGCCTTACTACATTGGCTGGATATGTTCATTGGAGGCTTACAGGGAAAAAGGTGCTGGGAATTGGTGACGCATCAGGAATGTTTCCCATAGATAGCAAAACGTTGGATTATGATGAAACAAAGCTGAAAAAGTTTGATTTATTGCTCAACGAAAAAGGATACAAATGGAAACTGCGCGATATACTGCCAACTGTGATGAAGGCCGGTGAATCCGGTGGCTGCTTGACGGAAGAAGGTGCGTTGTTCTTAGATCCGACAGGGGTTTTGCAGAGCGGTATACCGGTTGCTCCGCCGGAAGGCGATGCGGGAACTGGAATGGTAGCAACTAATTCGATAAGAGTGGGAACCGGCAATGTATCGGCGGGCACATCAAGTTTTTTGATGGTGGTTACCGATAATCCGCTGGGTGTACACAGGGTAATAGATATGGTTACCACCCCAGCTGGAGATCAGGTTGCAATGGTTCACAGTAATAATTGCACCTCGGATATAAATGCATGGGTAGGATTGTTTGGAGAACTTATCGATACATTGGGGTGCGAGCTGGATAGAAATTATCTGTTTGAAACTCTTTTCAGCAAGGCACTTGAGGGGAAAAGTGATTGCGGTGGCTTGTTGAATTATAATTTCTTTTCAGGTGAGGAAATTGCCGGATTGAATGCAGGATGCCCTGTGTTTTTTAGAACTCCGGACGCGGATTTTTCATTGGCTAATTTTATGCGAGCTCATCTTATGTCTGCATTGGCAGCAATGAAGATCGGAGTGGACATTCTGATTAATACGGAAAACGTGAAGATAGACAAATTGTACGGTCATGGTGGATATTTTAAAACACCGAAGGTGGGGCAGCGAATATTATCGTCAATGGTAGCGGCGCCGGTGTCTGTTATGGAGACCGCAGGTGAAGGAGGCGCGTATGGAATGGCGCTACTGGCAGGGTATATGCTGTGGAAAAAAGAAAAAGAAGAATTAGCTGAATATTTAGATAACAAAGTGTTTGCGGACGCAGTATCTACCACGTTAATGGCAAGCAACGAAGAAATTGATGGAACAAATAAATTTATAAGCAAGTACATCATGGCGCTGCCTGTAGAACGTGTTGCGGTAGAGAAATGTATAGGAGGAGAAAATGCTTGAAGAATTAAAGAGAGAAGTGTTAAAGGCTAATCTCATGCTGCCAGAGTATGGTATGGTGACATTTACATGGGGAAATGTCTCAGGGATAGACAGAGATAGCGGGCTTATAGTTATAAAGGCATCAGGTGTTGCTTATGAGAATATGACCGAAGACGATATGGTTGTTGTGGATTTGAAGGGTAATATAGTAGAGGGAAAATGGAAGCCGTCCAGTGACACTGCTACGCATATAGAATTGTACAAGGCGTTTTCGGATATAGGCGGAGTGGTTCATACACATAGCCGTTGGGCAACGGTATTTGCACAAGCGGGCAAGAAAATTACCCCTATGGGCACAACACATGCAGATTATTTTTATGGGGACATACCTTGTACTCGGGCTATGTTGGCGGAAGAAATATGCGGAGAATATGAAAAAGAGACGGGAAAAGTAATAGTGGAATGCTTTGAAGGCATAGACCCAAACAGTATACCAGGGGTATTGGTATATAGTCATGGACCTTTTGCATGGGGAAGGTCAGCGATAGAGGCTATGCACAATAGTGTTGTAATGGAGGAAGTCGCATTTATGAATTGGCATGCTATGCAGATGAATCCACAATGTGTCTCAATGCAAAAAGAGTTACTGGATAAGCACTATTTAAGAAAACATGGGGAAAATGCCTATTATGGGCAGAACAACTAAAAAGTTTATATGTGAATAAATAATGGCATATAAAAAAGGGTTTAGATAGCATACCGACCAAATTAAAGGAATGCAAATATCTAAACCTTTTTATTTTAAAACATTTAGGTAAAATAATATTATTTGAATCGGCAACTTATCTAAGAAAATTCGCCTCCCAAAGTATATTGGCTAAGTATATAACCGGCAATATTACGCCGCCTTCTGTACTCCATTCACATCGATAATGGTATTGCCTTTAAGGGTAAGCTCATTTACGGTGACGAACTCGTATCCCTGACTCTGTGCGGTTTCGATAAGCGTGGGCAGGTATTCCTTTATCTTGTAGCCGTTATTGTGGCAGAGAATTATGCAGCCGTCGTGGAGCTTTGGCAGAACAGTGTCCAGTATGGTTTGGGCGCTTCGTTCTTCTTTCCAATCGATGGTGTCGATGTCCCATTGATAGACTTCATAGCCCATATCCCGCACTGTGGTGATGACAGTATCGTTGTATTCACCGTAGGGCGCGCGGAATGCAGTGGTACGCTTCCCGGTGATGCGCTCTATCATGTCGTCGAACTTGTTCAGCTCTTTCTTTATCTCTGCCACAGACAGCTGATTCATGTGAGGGTGGGTGGCGGTATGATTGCCCAGCTCGTGGCCTGCATCGTGTATTTGCTTTACTTCATCAGGATATTTCTCTGCCCAGAAGCCGCACAGGAAAAACGTGGCTTTAACATTGTACTTTTCCAGGGTTTCCAGAATAAATGGAGTTTTATCGTCTTCCCAGGCAGCGTCTATTGTAAGGGCGATCTTCTTATCCGTCCTGTCCACGCTGTAAATGGGCAGTTCTTTCTTTTGCCCTGCAAGCACTTCCATCTCGTATTCCTCCACGGCATGGGCGTTTGCCGCGGCGGCGTCCGGGGCGAAGCAGAGAATAAGCAATATGGCAGTGACGATGGCGGCCAATGCTATCAGGGCAATGATAATTGTGCGCTTGGTTATGACCAGTATACGCAAAAAAAGCACCTCCGTTTTTATGGTGCTAAAATATATGCGGGCGAGGGGCGAAGTATTTCGAATTAATAGGGGATATGCAAAATGATGGTCCGGGGACTTTATGCGGTATCGGTATATTTAAAAATGCTTCCCATCCCCATGAGGAAGGGAAGAACGTGACAGATTTCATGGAATATTGGTGCGGACGGCGGCAGCGGTACTTACTTGCTGGTCGGGAACGCGCTTCGTGCGTACATAACCAATAATTTTGACGGGACAGCCATGACGGTGAAGCTGACAGTGGAGAAAAATGACGGCCAGCTTTTGCTTGTTACGCTGTATGTGGATGTACAGGCCATAGGGCCGGAGGGCTCTTCTGTAGGCTTTGCCACAGTGAACGGCGCTTTTCACGCACTGACGGGGTTACATATGACTCTCTATGTCATCACGGATTGGTTGGGACTGGTGCCGGTCTTCACGGCTCCGGGCTTTGCTGTTCTCGGCCTTGTCCAGCTCATTAAACGGAAGAACCTGCTGAAAGTAGAGCGTGATATTTTAGTGTTGGGCGGATTCTATCTTCTTGTGATGGCGGCGTACCTGCTGTTTGAGGAAGTCATCATCAACTACCGGCCCGTCTTGATCGACGGTGTTCTTGAGGCGGCTTATCCTTCTTCCACCACCATTTTGGTCTTGTGCGTGATGCCGACGGCTATGATGCAATTCCATAAGAGAGTGAAGAACCCGCAAACGAGAACGGTCATCCAGATTATTACCCTTGCCTTCGCCGCGTTTATGGTGTTGGGAAGGCTGGTGTCAGGGGTACATTGGCTCACGGATATTGTCGGCGGCATTTTGCTCAGCGCGAGCCTGGTACTGATGTATGCTTCGGTCAATTGGGCCATTGAAAAAGCGATTTGAGAATATTCCTATTCATTGGCGGCCTCGGTAAAGCTTTTATTCTCTACCGCCGCAACGAATTCTTCCGGTTGTTTGAAGTTGATATTGCCCGTGTTGTTACCTCCCTCAGTAAGCAAAGGGCATGACCCGTCATAGGTAGCATGTTACAGAATAAAACGCTTATCAGGGGAGATGCGGTTCATGTCGATAAGAACAATGAAAGGGGAGCGTTTATCAATTATATCAATTATGACATTCGCGGTTTCGATGATACAATGAATGACAGTAATAGAGAAAGCGGTAAACTTATCATGCTGATGGATCTGCATATGCACGAGCGGCGCTTTTCACCGGATAGCTTTATAAGCCTTGAGGAGATAGTGCGGAGGGCCCGGGAAATGGGCCTTGGCGGAATATGCATAACCGATCACGACTCCATGGGGCTTGAAGACTATGCCACAGAATACGCTAAAAAGCAAAACTACCCAATAATAGTTGGGGTGGAATATTTATCTCTGGATGGGGATATAACCGCCTTTGGCATAAATACATTTCCATCTGAGCGGATACCCGCACAGGAGTTCATCGATATGGTTCATTCACAGGGCGGAGTATGCATCAGCGCACATCCTTTCCGCAACAATAACCGCGGCCTTGAGCATAAGCTGGGCATAGTGAAGGGTTTGGATGGCATCGAGGCATTTAATGCCAGCACCTCTCCCGAGGCTAATGGGGAGGCGCTGGAATACTGCAGAATGCTTGGCATACAGCCGGTCGGCGTAAGCGATTGCCATGTGTATGAAAAAATAGGCCAGTTTGCCACATGGCTGCCCGATGGAATAGAGACCGTTGAGGATTTTGTGGCGGCATTCAAACAGAGCTTATGCTATCCCGTGCGCTATGAAAACGGGAAGTATGTACCCTGCATACGGTAATCTGTGGTATAATATCCAGGCAAATATACTGGAGCAGGCCCCGGAGGCCGCTCCTATAGCTGATTTGAAAGGTTTTTACTGTGGATTACTTATTGTTTTTTGCGGAACTGGTAGGAACGGTTGCCTTTGCCGTATCCGGTGCAACGCTGGCGGTGCAGAAACGGCTGGACCTATTCGGTATAGTTTTCTTTGGCGTAGTGGCAGCCCTCGGCGGGGGTACCATGCGCGACCTGCTTCTTGGGCATACGCCCCCTAGAATGTTTTACAATTATGAGTATGTTCTGCTTGCAGTAGCTACTGCGCTGATGGTATTTGTTGCGGCCAAGCATGAAACCATACTGCATATATTCAATAAAGCCGATAGTTTTCTTTTTAATCTGAGCGATGCGGTTGGCCTCGGCATATTTGCCGTGACCGGAACCCAGACGGGGATACTCGCAGGGCATGAAAAAAACGCATTTTTTTGCATATTTCTTGGCATGACAACCGCCGTTGGCGGCGGGATTCTCAGGGACATGCTGTGCGGAGATATACCAATGGTGCTTCGCAAACATATATATGCCGTGGCGGCAATTGCGGGCAGCAGTATATTTTATGTATTGGACCTGCTCGGTTTTGACAGTGGATTGTCCTCCGTTACAGCGATGGCGGTAACCATCCTGATGCGGCTGCTGGCCCGGCATTATCGCTGGAATTTGCCAAGGGTGGATGAGACGGTTCGGAAAAACAACCCGGGCGGCTTATAAGTATTGTTAGAATGGTAGGTTTGTATTGAGCTCTTCGAATTTTGATTAAGAAAGGGACTTTTAGCCGGAAGCGTGTTGATAAGATTAAACCATTGGCCAAAAACAGCGGCTCATCAAAATGCGGCAGGTAGGCAGAAATGCCGAAAAGCGGCGTAGAATTAATGAAAATCAGCATTATCAAGGAGTTTTAGTTTTATATATATGATAAAAATTCTTTTCGTGTGCCACGGCAATATCTGCCGCAGCCCCATGGCGGAGTTCGTCATGAAGGATATGGTCAAAAAGGAAGGGTTGGAACGTATGTTTCATATAGAATCCGCCGCCACAAGCGCAGAGGAGGTGGGAAATCCGGTATATCCTCCTGCAAGGCGAAAGCTTGCGGAACATGGCATAAGCTGCGAGGGACACTCCGCAAGGCAGCTTAGAAAAGCGGATTATGACGCATTCGATATGATTATAGGTATGGACTCTGCCAATGTCCGCAATATGCGGCGCATATGCGGCAGGGAGGATAAAATATCTATGCTGCTGGACTATACGGATATGCCGGGCAGCGTTGCGGACCCGTGGTATACCGGGGATTTTGAGGCCACATGGCAGGATGTGGAACGGGGCTGCAGAGGACTCTTAAAAAGCATATTGGCGGGGGAGATAGCGGAGTAGTCTTGCGGGAAGGGATGTGAAAAATGTCCCTTTTTGAAGTATTAACAATTAGTTTAATATACATTGACCGCCGTATGGTTTAAAATAATATAAAAGATCAATAATCAGTAGTGGATAAAACTATATTCGGAGGGATTTGATGGGAAAACCCATGAGAATAACGGCGCTTATCATGGCGCTGTGCACGATTTTCGGGCTGGTTCCGGCGCAGGCGGCTGTTTTCCATTCCGACGTCAGGGTGATGCTGTCCATAGGCAAGGTGAGGGAATTCACTTTTACACCGGTGGGCGAATTTTCCCTGCAGGAGGATGAGGATATCCATGTAGGCGCTGAGGAGCTTACGGTCAAGGCCGTGGGAGGTCAGGTGAGCATAACCTTTGGCGATGATACTGTCACCGCCCCTTCGCTAACCCTGTTAAACGAGAATTACGGGGAGACCACCGACTATATCCGCCTTAAAAACAGCGAACACGGAACCTGCACCTATCTTGGAAATATGACATTCGACGTATACGAAGGCGTGCTTCGCGCAAGGAATCAGCTGCCAATAGAGCAGTATCTTTACGGCGTTGTGCCCCATGAGATGAGCAATTCATTCCCCCTTGAGGCCCTGAAGGCCCAGGCGGTATGCGCACGAAGCTATGTTATGGGTTATTGCTCAAGGTACGCCACCCGCTCATACGATATTCGCGACACCTCAAGCGATCAGGTATACCGGGGCTACGCAAGCAAAAATACCCGGGCCATCGCCGCTGTTGACGCCACGGCTGGACAGGTGCTCACCTACGAGGGCAATATAATAGAAGCCTACTATTCCGCGTCAAACGGGGGACAGACCGAGCGCACCGGCAACGTTTGGGAAAACGACCTGCCATATTATACCAACCTTGACGACCCATATGACCTTCTTAACGAATCCAGCATAGAAGAAAAATCCTTTATACCTGAGAAGTTTGATGAGACAACTTTAAGGTTCATGGACCCCGCAGTGCGCTTTGCCATTGAGCGGGCCGCATATGAAGCGGCAGGGCGGGAGGTGGAGCTTGTTTCCACAGTGTCGGTAACTCCCAAAACTCCCGAGTATGACGAACCCAGCCGCAGCTATACCGAGGCGGATTTGACCCTTATCGTTGGATATACCGATGATGATGGGGCGGACAAGCAGGGACAGGTGACGGTAACGCTGACATTATCCGAGCTGAGTTTCGGTAGCTATGAGAATACTCTGGGCCGCATGAGCGCCAAAAAGACCCGCCTTCGTTTATATGGCGCAGAGCGGGGAGAATACTACTATATAAATGAAAAGTATACCGGCTGGTTCATAACCGCCCGCAGATACGGCCACGGCATAGGCCTTTCTCAGCGCAGCGCACAGGAGAGAGCGCGGGCCGGCCAGAAATATGATGAGATAACTTCCTTTTACTATGTTGGCGCAAGCCTTGATACCGTGGGCACATACGATACCGCTCCTAAACTGGCCGGCGGCGATTACAAGGTTCGCAGCTGGGGCGTAAGCGGCATATCACCCGGCACGGATGTGGAAAAGCTGCTTGACGAGCTGGATTCTGATGGCGATCTCTCCATTATAAATGAGGACGGAGACGCCAAGACCGGCGACCTTGCCACAGGGGACTTCGTACGCACCGTATACGGCGATGGTCATACCTTTTTTGATTTGCCGATTGTCATCTTCGGCGACATTGATGGCGACGGGGATGTGGGCACAAAGGAGGATATACTTACCCTTCAGGAGCATCTGCTCCGCATTCAGCTCATATCCGGTCCATACCTTAAGGCGGCGGATGTGAACCATGACGGTGAAGTGAACCTTGAGGATATGATAAAGCTAATTCGCTATTCACAGGGGGATGAAAAGATCTCCCAGGAGGATTGATAATATGAAGCATACAAGCATTTTTAGCAAGGTATTTGCCATATGCGCCGCAATGGTTCTGGCGCTGATACCCGCCATGGCCTTTGCGGCGGTGGAGGCTGCGGCTGCGGCGGATAAGACCACCGTTACGGCAGGGGATATGGTGGAGGTCACCATAACTGTTTCCGGCAAAGAACTGGCTGCTGTGGAGGGCACATATACCTATGATCCCGCCATACTTACCTACACCGAAAGCGAAGGCGGCGCATCCGATGGATTTATCAGCATGATATCTGCGGAAAAGGACGGCTCGGATTCCCTTACATCCCGTATAAAGTTTACTGCGGCAAGCGCGGGAACGGCTGAGGTGGCCTTTGATATAACCAAGGCGCTGAATTACGATGGGGATAACGCAGGCACCGCAAAGAGCAGCGTGTCCCTGACGGTGGAAGCGGCTCCCGCCTCAACAGAACCCACTCCGGAGCCTCTGAACTACGCCAGGGAGGGCGTTGCGGCGGTTAACCTTACTTCGGAGATGCCCATGTACATATGGCGCTCCCTCGAGAATGTGACAGTCCCTTCCAAGTATACGGAAACCGCCATTGAATATCATGGAGAGACCGTTGCGGCGGCTGTGGTTGCGGATTCAGATGCGCCAACTCTGCTGTACCTGTCTGATGAAACGGGGGAGACCGGCGGCTATTATGTATACGACGCGGAGAAGGATACCCTGTACCCCTATCAGACGGTAAACTCCGTATCCAAGTCCTACATACTGCTGCAGCCGGACGGCAGCGTGGCTTTGCCGGAGGGCTTCAGCGAAACCACCATTACTATCAATGAAAAGGCGGTTGCCGCATGGGTATCTCAGGACGCCCAGGGGGATATATACCTGCTTTATGCACGCAACCCCGATGGAGAGGTGGGATACTATCTTTACAATCCTGCGGATGAGTCATTGCAACGCTATGCCGTGATGCCCGCCCGCCCCACGGCTCCCACATTGCCCGAGGTGGAGGAGACTGCCCCTGTTGAGGAGCAGCCCGCTGAGGAAGAGCCTGTTCCCGGAGAGGGAATAACCCTCAGTAAGCCGGTATTCTATGGCGTGTGCGGCCTTGCTGGGACGCTGCTGATAGCGGTGATCGTCATGGCGATATCCAACGCCAGGGAAAAGGCCCGCCGCAAGCGCTTGGCGGAGCAGCGCAGGGCAGAACGCAAGAAGATGCTTGAACAAGACAGGGAAGAAAAAGCTTAACAAGCCTAATTGAGAAAGCGGGGATGCCCCGCTTTCTTTTTGCCTATAATGCCCTTTTTGCTCCATACATACCGCCGAGAACTATCCAACCGGGCCGATAAAAGGGAGCGATATTTCCCCAGCTTACGCCGCCCAGATTATGCTTCTCCGCCAAAGCAAGACGGACGGTAAGACTGCGTGGATCGTGAAACCATACCATATGCTCTGTGCCTGCGCTGTCATAATAGCTGAAGTGTGGAGCCTGCGTTCCGTGGTCGTAGCGTATATCCGCAAAATGATTGTATGCGAGTGCGGGCGCCTCGCAGAGATATACTGTGCGGGGGATGCCGCCCCGATATGGTAGTGACCAGTTGCGGCCAAAGGTTGGCAATTCCATCAGCAGCTTATCTGCGGGAATGGCGCACAGCGCGCATTCTATGGCCTTTTCCATCTCGTCAACAGGGGACAGGGGCAGGGGAGGGCCATAGGGCGTATCCCGTCCGCAGGCGGAGATTATCGCCATATCCGCTCCTGCTATATCCGTAAGCGCCGGCATATCCCAAGGAAGGGTCACGGCAAATATAAACCCGTTTTCTTTTAGCGCCGTCCCAAGGTTTGTTAAAAGGAGGGAGAGCTCATCCGTATTTTCGGAATGCAGCCCTTCTGCGTCGAAGTTTATCCCGCGGTAGTTTTTTGCGGAGATATACTTTACAATATTGCCGTACAGCGTCTGCATGGCGGCTTTGTTTTGGATCAGGGAGTGCAGCGGCGTATTGCCGATATGATCTTTTCGGCATACTATTTTAAGCAAGGGGGTCGCTTTGCAGGCGCGTGCCCGCAAAAGGAGAGTATTATCATTTGGAAATGTCAGAGCGCCATCTGACAGCATCATAGCCGAAGATATTGAAATATAACTAAGGTATGGGGCGGCGCACATGAGCGCCATATCTCCAACGCCCGGCATGGCAGAACCATGTATGATAAGGGTGCGGGAGCGTTTGGAATCATCGGATACTATCAGCGACTGACCCACCACGGGCTTTATGTGGGGGTCTATTTGGTTAAGGGTGGATAATTCTGCTGTGGACATATTATGCGCCTCGGCTACGGAGCAGAGGGTGTCGCCGTATTTTACGGTATACAGCATATAAAAAGGCCTCCTTGCAAAGGTTTATATTAATAACCTTATGCAGGAAGGCCAAGCTCCATTACCCGATTTATTCCAGAGTAAGGCCGAAGCAGCTGTTGCCGCCGATAAAGCCGCCGTTCTCATCCAGTATGCCGTAAGGTTCAAGCTCCGGCATTTTTGCAAGGCGGTTGTTTTCTATTATGGGCATATCTTTGGCAAGAAGGGCGCAGAATTCCCTGTTGGCAAGTATGAGCCGGTAAACATTTCGCATAAAGCCCAGACTTCCGCCCATTATTACGATTATGTACATATCCTCAACTATGCCGCCGGATAGAGTAAGGCCGGAGATATCCGCCGGAGCGAAGCTTTTGAGGAATATGGCCATGCAGTCCTTTGGTGACGTGATATTGCATTTGGGTACGCGCATTCCAAGGGCAAAGTGATTCATATACATAGTATGGCACACGGTCCTTTCGGTTGGGTATTATTTCTTTGATTATCCCATAAACCCATCCAGCCTGCAATAGTTCAAGGCTTTGTGTGAAGGCCGTATATGTGATATAATTCATACATATGTGTGAGATTTTATTCAAAGTATGCCGAATGAGGAGATGAGTACAAATGTATGAACTGATACAGGTCTCAAACAGCAGCTATTATATACAGAGCCCCGCCAAAATAGGCCTTGTAAAGCTCAATGAAAACGACGTATGCCTCATAGACAGCGGAAATGATAAAGACGCCGGGCGCAAGGTGCGTCAGCTGTTGGATGCAAACGGATGGAAGCTGAAGGCCATATACAATACCCACTCCAACGCAGACCATATCGGCGGCAATAAGTATCTTCAGACACAGACAGGCTGCAAAATATATGTCCCGGGCATAGAGTGCGACTTTACCAACCATACAGTGCTGGAGCCTTCCTTCCTTTACGGCGGCTATCCCTGCAAGGATCTGCGCCATAAGTTTTTAATGGCCCAGGAAAGCATTGCGGAGCCCCTTACAAAGGATGTGTTGCCCGATGGATTCGATATAATCCCCCTGCCCGGCCACTTTTTCGATATGGTGGGCTTCCGCACCCCGGACAACGTAGTCTTCCTTGCGGACTGCCTTTCCAGCCGGGAAACGCTGGATAAATATCGCATAGGCTTCATATATGACATTGCGTCCTATATAAATACCCTTGAAAAGGTAAAGGGCCTTACCGCATATAAATTCGTGCCCTCTCATGCGGAGGCGGTGGATGATATATCCGGTCTTGCCCAGTACAATATAGACAAGGTGCTGGAAACCGCCGAAAGAATAGTTGAACTCTGCGCAGACCCCATGAGCTTCGAGGCAATACTGCAAAGGATTTTCTCGGAATACTCTCTGACAATGAGCTTCGAGCAGTATGTACTCATTGGCAGCACGGTGCGCTCATACCTTGCTTATCTTAAGGACACGGGAAAGCTTGGCGTAAGGTTCGAAAATAATATGATGCTTTGGGAAAAGGCATAACCGAGGAGAAATAACGGCAGGAGACTTAAATAATGGGAATATACGACGGGATCTACCTGTATACCGATATGGATGGAACGCTGCTTGATGACGATAAGAACATTCCCGAGGTGAATTTGCGGGCGCTGAAAAGGTTTACCGATGAAGGGGGTATGTTTGGCGCCGCTACGGGACGTTCGCCCCATAATCTTTCATTTTTTCCTGAAGTATTGCCCCTTACCGCTCCTTCAATTCTTGATAACGGCGGCGTGCTGTATGATGTGCTTGGCAGGAAATACATAGAATGCACATATATACCAAAGCAGAAAAGCATGGAGCTGGTATATCGGCTGCTGGAAATAAGTCCCGAGGCCAGCGTGCAGATGTATACCCGGGAGGCAATATATCAGGCAAATTTATCCCCTGACAGATGGGTCGATCCGCTCATAGCAAAGGAAGGCATAATCGAGCGTCCCATGAGGCCGGAGGATGTGCCTGGGGAATGGATAAAGATAGTGCTGTGCCTGCCGGAAGAAAAGCTGCATAAAACGCTTGACATGATTGACCTTGGGGCCATGCGGAAGGATTTTGCCGCGGTTGTTTCAGGCAAGATATATTTTGAGTTTCTAAGTCCCGGAAGAACCAAGGGCAGCGGCGTCGCTTCCATGAGAAAAAAGAATCCTTCCATTAAAAAAATACTTGCCATAGGCGATTATTATAATGATCTGGATATGCTGGAACAGGCAGATATAGCCGGCGTGCCGGAAAATGCTCCGGACGATATAAAGGCCACGGCGGACTATATAGTATGCGATAACAACCAGGGCGCTGTGGCGGATTTTCTTCGGGCAGCGCTGGGCCTACAAATATAATACCGGGGGAATTAAATATGCAAAACCTTACCATCGAGCACCATGCGATACTGTTTGCCCTCTTATCAAAGGAGGCTATCACCATGTTCGGCGAGCGAGGTCGGGAAGCCATACTTAAGGCCATGACACGCTACGGCAACGAGCGGGGGGCCCGCATGGCGAAGAACGCCATAGCTAACGGTGACGAGCTTACCCTGCTGAACAGTCAGGCCTATGGGGAATGGAAGCCGGATTATCCCGGTCAGATGGAATTTGGCGCCATATGCGGTCAGCCCACCTATCAAAGCTACATTGCAAAGTGCGCCTGGTGCGACGCATGGGCAAAGCATGGCCTTACGGAATACGGCAAGTATTACTGCTCCAATATAGACAACGCCTGGTATCAGGGCTTTAATTCGGAGTTTATCTGCACCCCAATGAACCCCGCAATGAGCTGGGGAGGGGACTGCTGCCGCTTTGATTGGGGTCAGCCCATGACGGATGAAGAAATTGCCGCCCTTGCCGAGAAGAAAAAGGCCCTCGGCACAAGCTGCATGAAGGATTTCAAATTCCATACGGCCCATATACTGTTTACTGTAGGCAATACCCTCATTGAGGAGCTGGGAGAAGGTGCGCAGGCAGCCATTGATGCAGCCAAGGATGAATATGTTGGTAAATTTGGGCAGGAAGCGCTGGACTGCCTTGAAGGGATATTCTAAATATACGAACTTTAAAAGCCGCCCGAAAATGATGAACAGGTGGCTTTTTCAGTGCTGTGTCTTTTAAGATATTCCTGCGCCGAAAAGCTGAACCACGAATATTTCATCGCCGCTGACGGCTGTGCCGACGCACATATGGGTGAAGCCGTCACGGAGTATATTGTCCCGGTGGGCAGAGGAATTCATCCAGCTTTCCATCACGTATTCGGCAGAAACGCTGTCCATTCCGCTGGCGGCGAATATGTTTTCACCAAAGGCGGTAAAGGCGATTCCCCGCTCTGTAAGGGCGGTATATGCCTTCGAACCGTCCGGGCGGGTGTGGGAAAAGGAGACGGCGCACTCTTTTGCACGGGTATCCGCCGCTTTCTGCATAGCGGAAGAATATTTAATGGAATTGAGCCCTGCCGAGCTCCTGTATGAATTAACAAGGGAAAGCATGCCGCTGCCAAAGTCGGAATCAGCCGCGCTTTCTGCGGGCTCTGCTGTGGGGTCAGCCGCAGGTGATTCGGCAGGCTCGGCAGCAGGAACTGCCGTGGGTTTAGGGGTAGGCTTAGCCGTGGGTTTTGAGGTGGGTGCTGCCGTGGATACCGCCGCTTCTTCAGGTGCGGTTTCATCGACGGGCACAGCGGTTTCCTCAGCTTTGGGTAATTCTGCCGGCGTCACCGCAGGAAGCGGGGTACTTTGGACGGTTATGGTAACTATCTGCTCTGCGGGCGCTGAGCAGGCCGTCAAAAGCAGCAGTGCGGTTATTATAAAAATTAAGACAGCGTTTTGCTTCATAGCGCTTCCTTTCTGTTATACAGCTATTGTAAACCATAATGGCCGACAAGGCAAAGGGTACTGATAAAAGCTGGCGGACGTTTTGAAATGTCTATGGGGAAGGGTATATATTAACGGGCACTATATGCAGCGCACATAATGCATTGACAATATTTCATTAATTCGGTAAAATTGTACACATAAAAAAATTGTTTGCCACATCAACAAATTGATTGAAAATTACCGCCAAAATTATGAAACCAGTTTTGCGCTGCCGGATGACAGCTTATTTTGTGATTATGAGGTGAAGCCTATGCGAGAAATACTCAGTATGGAACATATCACCAAACGCTTTGGAGATATGCTCGCGAATAAGGATATCAATTTTGAGGTTCGCAAGGGCGAGGTGCATACCCTCCTCGGAGAAAACGGCGCGGGAAAAAGCACGCTTATGAATGTGCTTTTCGGCCTGTATCAGCCAACGGAGGGCAGCATATATCTGCATGGCAATAAGGTGCGCATAGATTCTCCCGCCCAGGCTGTAAAGCTGGGCATAGGTATGGTGCATCAGCACTTTATGCTGGTTGAGGCTATGACAGTATTTGAAAACATTATCCTTGGCGATCGCAACACCAAGGGTGTTTTTATCGACCGGGACGCCCGCCGCAAGGAGATACTGGCACTTTCGGAGCAGTATGGGCTTGATGTTGAACTGGATAAACCGGTAACCGAGATAGCAGTGGGTGCGCAGCAGCGTGTGGAAATATTGAAGGCTCTGTATAAAGGGGCTGAGCTGCTGGTGTTGGATGAACCCACCGCGGCCCTTACGGATATTGAGGTGGAAGGCCTTTTCCAGATAATCCATAAGCTTACCGCCGAAGGGAAAAGCGTAATATTCATAAGCCACAAGATGCGCGAGGTGCTGCATATATCCGACCGTATAACCATACTCCGCGCTGGAGAAAGCGTATGCACGCTAAACCGGGACGAAACCACGGGAGAGGAGCTTGCAAACCTTATGATAGGCCGCGAGCTTGTGCCCTCTCAGTATGAAAAGATAGTTGACCCCGGTGCGCCCGTGATAAAGCTGGATGATGTGGATTTCTGCAAATCATCCAAGCACAACGGACTTAACGGCGTAAGCCTTGCCGTGGGCAGGGGAGAGATAGTTGGCATTGCGGGCGTTGACGGCAATGGACAGAGCCAGCTTGCTCAGGTTGTAACGGGCGTTATAACTCCGGACAGGGGCGAGGTGGACATGAAGGGCTCAAAAGTTGCCACATTTACGCCAAGCGGTTTTATAGACGAAAAGGTATCCCATATACCCGAGGACCGCAACAAGATGGGACTTATCGGCAGTATGTCGGTAATGGACAACATAGTGCTCAAATCCACCGAGCAGCCTGAGTTTTCCAACGGCAACGGCCTGTACCTTAAAAAGAAAGCAATACGGGAATATGCCGAAAAGATGCGGCAGAAGTACGACATCCGTTGTTCCTCCATAGAACAGGAGACCCGCAATCTTTCCGGAGGCAATCAGCAGAAGGTTATATTGGCCCGTGAACTTGAGGGAGATCCTGATCTGCTGGTTGCGGTGCATCCCACCCGGGGACTGGATATAGGCGCCGCCCGTTTTGTGCATGATACCATGATAGCCGCCCGTGACAAGGGCTGCGGCGTGCTTCTTATAAGCGCTGACTTTGACGAGATACTTGAGGTATCCGACAGGATACTGGTAATGTTTGAAGGCAAGATAATGGGCGAATATTCCGGCAAGAACCCTCCCATCAAAGAGATAAGCCTTGCCATGGCCGGAAGGTAAGGAGGGACGCATGAAGAACACCAACAAGATAGTAAATGTTATGGTGCCGGTGATATCCATTGTGCTGGCCTTTGCCATAGGCTGCATAATAATCGCCGTTTTGGGCGCCAATCCCATAACTGCCCTGCAGGCACTGTGGAAGGGCGCTTTCGGCAGCGCGAGAAACCTGGGCACAACCCTTTCCCGAGCCACTCCGCTTATATTTACGGGCCTATGCGCCTGCTTTGCCTATCGCTGCGGCGTGTTCAATCTGGGCGGTGAGGGTCAGTTCATAATGGGAGCTGTGGTGTGCTGCGTAATAGGCACCCAGTTCAATATCGAGGGACTTCCCGCAATAATCCTCTGCCTTGTGGCGGGTACAATAGCGGGCGGCCTCTGGGCCATGATACCCGGCGTGCTGAAGGTATACCGCGGGCAGAACGAGATGATAATCTCCATAATGCTCAATTACGTTGCTACGCTGTTTATGGGCGTATTGTTCACCAACTGGATGCGTGACGGCAGCGTACCCCAGACCGTGGCGGTTCCTGATGCAAGTAAACTCACCCGCCTGTTTGGCCTCAGGGTGACCACCGCTTTCATAATAGCCGTGGTGGTGGGTCTGCTGGTATATTACTTCCTGTTTTTTACCTCCAAGGGCTTCCAGCTTAGGGCGGTGGGATACAACATGACGGCGGCCCAATTCAACGGCTTTGCTGTAAAAAAATACTTCCTTGGCAGCTTCCTTGTATCCGGCATGATAGCAGGTCTTGGCGGCAGCGCGGATATACTGGGAACCCAGTTTTTCCTGATAAACGGCTATGCGGCGGGCTATGGCTTTGACGGTGTATCCATGGCGCTGATAGGTCAGCTGCATCCCCTTGCCACGATGCTGGTGGCAATATTCTTTGCGGCGCTAAGAGTCGGCTCAACCACAATGCAGGCCGCAACCGGCGTGCCCACCAGCGTTTCGGATATAATACAGGCGCTGGTAATAGTATTTACCGTGGCCGGCCTTGCCATGGTAAAACTGCCCGAGTTTAAAGCTTTTCTCAATCGGCTGATACCGAGGAAGGAGGTGGCATAGCATGGAATTTGTAACCAACCTTATTCTTGCAAGCGTCCGAATGGCGACACCTCTCATCTTCCTCTCCCTTGCGGAGCTGTATTCTCAGCGGGCGGGTCTGGTGCACATAGGACTTGAGGGTCTTGCAGCCATCGGTTCCCTTACCGGCTTCCTTGTTAGCCATATAACCGGCAGTCCCCTTATGGGCGTATGCGCCGGTGCTATGGTGGCGGTGCTGGTGAATATGATATACGCCTACGCCACGGTAACCCTTTGCGCTGAGCAGATAGTATACGGCATGGCTATAAACATATTTGCTCCTGCGCTTGCATCCTTCATTTACAGGGTATATTTTGGCGCCGGTTCAGAGCTGGTGCAGGTATCCCAGATGTCCAGCCTTTCCGCTCTGCTCAAGGTAAATACCGATAGCTTCATCGCCAAGCTTTTCCTGGAACAGACGCTTATGGTGTACCTTGCTTACGGTCTGGTAATATTTACGGCAATCTACTTCAACAAAACCAAATCCGGGCTCAATTATAAGGCGGTTGGCGAATATCCCAAAGCCGCGGCAACGCTGGGCATAAACGTAATAGGCGTAAAGTACATCGCCAGCGTTATCTGCGGCGCTCTGGCCGGCATTGGCGGAGCGTATCTTACCACCTGCTACACCACCACCTATGTGGACGGCAACGTGGCGGGCCGCGGATTTATAGCCCTTGCGGCAGTTATATTTGGCCGATGGAATGCGGGCGGCGTATTGCTTGCCTGTCTGTTCTTCGGTTTCTGCGACGCCCTGCAGATAAGGCTGCAGGTGGCAAGCTTCAATGTACCATATCAGTTCTTCCAGATGATTCCCTATGTGGCTACGGTAGTGGTGCTGGCAATAATCGGCATGAAGAAGGCCGGCCCCAAGAGCTGCGGAAAGCCATACCGAAAGGAGGAACGCTAATTCATCGTTACCCTGCTGCGGATGCAGCTTAACAATAATCAAAACAATAGGAGGAAAACATGAAAAAACTGTTTGCAATGATCCTTGTGATCGCCATGGCATTCTCTCTGGTTGCCTGCGCTGCTCCTGTGGCTGAGGAAGCCCCCGCTGCAGAAGACAATGCCGCCGAAGAAGCAGCCCCCGCCGAAGAGGGTAAGGTATATAAAGTAGCTATGATCTGCGACTCCAGCATTTCCGACGGCGGCTGGGGCATGGCCTGCTACAATGCCATGATAGACGCCGCTGCCAAGTATGGCTGGGAAACCGCATATTCCGACAGCATTGACCAGTCCGCATATTTCGATACCATCGATTCTTACTGCAGCCTGGGCTATGACATGATTTACGCTCCCGGCAACCAGTATACCGACGCTGTTCTGCAGGCTGCCGAAGAGTATCCCGAAATCGCTTTTGCTCTGCTCAACGGCGCTGAAGGTACTCCTGCCAAGGCCGTTAACGGCAACGTATCCTCCCTGCTGCCCAATGCAACCGAGATCGGCTGGATCGCCGGTGCTCTTGCGGGCCTTATGACCGAGACCGGCACCATCGCTTTCATCGGCGGCATGGAGCTTGATACCACCAAGGGCAAGTATGAGGGCTTCAAGGAGGCCGCTGCTTACACCGCAGAGCAGGCCGGCAAGACCGCCACTACTCTGGATATCGTATACTCCAACTCCTTCTCTGCAAGCGATAAGGGCATCGAATTTGCCAAGGCCATGATCGATCAGGGCGCAGACGTATTCTTTGGCGATGCCTCTGCCGTTGACTCCGGCGCACGTCAGGCCATCGACGAGCACAACGCCGCTCAGGGCAAGGTAACCGTATACGATATTGCTCAGCCTTCTGATCTGCTGGGCCAGAATGAGTGCATCATCTGCTCTCAGGTAACCGATAACTCCTCTCTGGTTGGTCTCTGCATGGAAGCTGTTGAGGCCGGTAAGCTGGGCGGCGATGTTATCTACGGCACCATGGCGAACGGCGCTCTGAGCGCAGGAGCCATCAGCGACCTGGTACCCGAAGATGTTCAGGCCAAGTACCTTGAGTATGTTGACCAGATGAAGGCAGGCACCTTCATGCAG
This sequence comes from Clostridia bacterium, assembly GCA_016292635.1. Lineage (GTDB taxonomy): Bacteria > Bacillota > Clostridia > Christensenellales > CAG-138 > SFEL01. The sequence continues at coordinate 2,260 of JAEDIC010000015.1, read as the reverse complement.
TAATACGCATAAAGGCTGACTAAGCTTATACGAAAGCCCCGGGTTTCCCCCGGGGCTTTTTGGCTGCCGAAAAAGCGGCATTGGGCCACTTTTTGAGGTTTACATGGCTTCTCTGTGCCTACAGCACGGCCAGGGAGCCATGCAAAGAGACCCTTGCTGCGCAAGACTTATGCGGATTTGCCGCACAGATCGTCAAATCCGATTGAAGCATCCGGGGGCTGCGGGCCCTCAAACTCAAGGTTTTTTTAACAGTCTGAAGTCCTGGGGTCATCTCACGGGGCCTTTTCTATACGTATTTTCTCATGTGCTTAAGGGCGCTTTTTTCAAGGCGGGATACCTGGGCCTGGCTTATGCCTATCTCATCCGCCACCTCCATCTGGGTGCGCCCCTGAAAGAACCTGAGGCGTATTATGCTCTGCTCCCGTTCGCTGAGTTTATCCATGCCGCTTTCGATCGCAACATGAGTAAGCCAGTCCTCATCGCTTGTGCGGTCATCTTTCAGCTGGTCCATAACATAAATTGCATCGCCGTCGTCGTGGTAAATTGGCTCGAAGAGGGATACCGGGTCCTGTATTGCATCCAATGCAAAGGCCACATCTTCCTCCTTTATTCCCATTGCCTTTGCCACATCGCTTATATGGGGCTCCTGTCCGGTCTCATCCATCAGGCGGGAACGGGTCTGCAGGGCGTGATAGGCAGTGTCCCGGATGGAGCGGCTTACACGAAGGGCGTTGTTATCCCGCAAATGCCGCCGAACTTCTCCTATGATCATGGGCACGGCGTAGGTGGAAAACCTTACATTATGGGCCAAATCAAAATTGTCTATGGCCTTGATAAGGCCGATACAGCCAACCTGAAAAAGGTCGTCCATATACTCTCCACGGCCGGAAAAACGCTGGATAACGCTCAGCACAAGGCGCAGGTTTTCCCGTATGAATGCTTCCCGGGCCTCCTGATCGCCGTCCTTTATCTTAAGCAGCAGCTCCCGGCTGCGCTCGTAGGTCATCATGGGAAGCTTGGAAGTGTCCAGTCCGCATATTTCCACCTTGTTTATCGCCATAGTATAATACCTCCCCGAAAGATTCCCTTTGTTAAAAATAGGATTGCCGAAGGGAGGAAAATCAATGCACGACTAAAAAGCGGAATATTGAGGAAACACAGCATAAAGGCAAAAGGGATCAAAAGTTAATAAGGAGTTCAAAAAGGGTATATTGTGGAAAAAATACAGAGAATGATATAATGAAAAAACGGAGGAGGTGCAAAAAAATGAGGCGGATATTCGCTCTTTTGCTGCTAATGACAATTGTGCTGTACGGCTGCGACAGCGCACCGGAAGGCAGCGGTATGGATATGATATTCTTTGATGTGGGAAAGGCAGACTGTACCTATATCTCCGTGGGAGAAAGCATGCTGATAGATGCGGGAACACAAAGCGACGGCGAAAGCGTAACCAGAATATTGAAGGAAATGGGCGTCGAGCAGATACCAATCCTGATGATATCCCACTTTGACAGGGATCACGTTGGAGGCGCAGCGCAGATAATACGCGAGTTTCAGGTAAAGAAGCTTATATGCCCGGATTATATGAAGGAATCCGATGAATCCGCCGCCTGTATGGAAATGGCTGCCAAAAGAGGGGTGGAGGTCATAGCTGTAACCTCTGAATATACACTGGAAATAGGGGGGGCGGAGCTTAAGATATACCCGCCCCAAAAAGCTGAGTATCAGGATAAGCAGAGCAATAATTCCTCCCTTGCGGCTGTGCTTACCTATGGTGAGAATCGCGTGCTGTTCACGGGGGATGCGGAGGCAGAGCGCGTCGCCGAGATAACCGATATATTGGACGGCGAATATGACATATTGAAAGTTCCTCATCATGGAGTATATCAAGACGGCCTTCAGGAGTTTTTTGCCAAAGTTGGGGCGGAATACGGCATCGTGACCAGCTCAAACAAGAACCCGGAGGACCCTGAAACGCTGGAGGCGCTGAAACGGGCCGGAACGGAGCCCGTGCTCACCAAGGATGGCCGGATTCACGTTAACTGCAATGGGAAAAACATCACCGTAAAGACAGGACCGAAGGAATAAAAAATAAGGCGAATTCTATGTATTTTCCTGTTGACAGGCCGCCGCATACATGGTAATATGATTCGGTGAGCCGCTCCGTATCGGCTTTGTAAGTGTGGGCTGAGCCCAACGCCGCGCATATGGGCGAGATTTAAAGAAGGAGGTACAGGACGTGTACGCTATCATCCGTACC
>JAEDIC010000032.1 GCA_016292635.1 Clostridia bacterium | reverse complement strand
CGGCGCCAAGGCTTACCTGGTAAACACCGGCTGGAACGGCACCGGCAAGCGTATCTCCATTAAGGATACCCGCGGCATCATCGATGCCATCCTGAACGGCGATATCCTCAACGCCGAAACCAAGACCATCCCCTACTTCAACCTTGAAGTGCCCACCGCCCTGCCCGGCGTGGACACCAACATACTTGACCCCCGCAACACCTATGGAGACGTTTCCGAATGGGAAGCCAAGGCAAAGGATCTTGCATCCCGCTTCCAGAAGAACTTCGTTAAGTACACCGGCAATGAGGCTGGCAAGGCGCTGGTTCACGCAGGCCCCAAGGCTGAGTAAGGAAATAAACAACGGATAAACCACTTCGGCCCGGCAGAGCATATCTGCCGGGCCGATTTTATATACCTGCGGAAAATATGGCAAAAAGCAGAGCTTTTTCACGTTTATTCTCATGACAACGGGGAAGTGGCAGGGCCGGCGCTGTTTGCGGCATGGTATGCGCCGGCGGAGACCGGTAATATCATGAATATGAATGAAGATTATAATTTATAAAGGTCGGGACGCCTGTCGTTCATTACGGGAATAGACGAGCGTATTTCGGACAAAATGGACAGATCAAGTTCCGCCGTAAGTATGGATTCAAAACCATCTCCAATGGCAACCGTGTTTCCCAGGGGGGAGATAACCGGTGAGCAGCCTGCGTATTGAATATCCTTCGTGCGGCCCGTAGAGTTGCAGCATACTACATAAGCCTGATTTTCTATGGCACGGGCAGCGGTCAATGCGTGGAGGTGGTGTATCCGCTTATTCGGCCACTGGGATACCACGAACAATACGTCCATTCCCCTGAGGGCCAGCGAGCGCGCAAGCTCCGGGAAGCGTATATCGTAGCAGATTATAATGCCGCAGGGTATGCCGTCCAGGGAAAAGGCGCAAAGCTCCTGACCCGGAGCATAATGCTTATCTTCTTTCATTGGGGAGAAAAGGTGGGTCTTGTCGTATGAGGCTATGCAGCGGCCTGCGCGGTCCAATATAAGGGCGGTGTTGTATACCTTACCGTCTCTAAGGTTGGATACGCTGCCCGCTATTATGTTCACGGAGTATTCCCTGGCAAGGCCGCCCAGCTCTGCTTTTACCCGCTCCGACGCGCCTGCGGACATTTCCCTAAGGCCGGATTCCGGGAAAAAGCCCGTGTTCCAGGTTTCTGGCAGCAGGATGACATCCGGCCTGTCCTTTGCGGCGAGCCGTATAAGTTCTTTCGCCCTTTCAAAATTGGCGGCTGTATTGCCGAGGGCCATGTTCATTTGTATGCAGGCAGTTTTCATTGACGTATGCTCCTTTACAGTGATGAGTATAACGAATATAAGGGGCGGCCATTACAGGAAAATAAAGGTGTTTTTGCAATGCGGGATATGGCCTTGTTAAGGCGGATAGCATCCCTGCGCATAGCAAAAATATTATACCAAATACCTATCCGCGTCACAACGGCAGGGGGTAATAATAAAAGCAAAACCGTCAAACGTATTGACAAGGGAGGGGATTGCTGTTATGATTCACTATGTTGGGTTTGAGTCCGGCAAATTTTCAAAGGAGGTATTGCTTCACATGATGAATATGTTTGCTATGATGATGCATAAGACCGCCTTTGATATTGCTCCGGGGATCAAATCCTGATAAGAGCGTAACTCAAGGCGGTTATTGGCGCTTCACCAATAGCCGCTTTTTTATTGCAAATTTATTATTCATACCACACAGGAGGAAAGAAACAATGTCCAACCACACCATCGGCACCAAATGCGTACAGGGCGGCTATACTCCCGGCAACGGCGAACCCCGCCAGATACCCATAATCCAGAGCACCACCTTCAAGTACGAAAGCAGCGCCGAGATGGGCAAGCTGTTTGACCTTGAGGCAAGCGGATATTTCTATACCCGACTCCAGAATCCCACAAACGACGCGGTTGCGGCAAAGATAGCGGCCCTTGAGGGCGGCACCGCCGCAATGCTCACTTCCTCAGGACAGGCGGCAAATTTCTACGCCGTGTTCAATATCGCTTCCTGCGGCGATCACGTTGTAAGCTCCTCCAGCATTTACGGCGGCAGCTTCAATCTGTTCTCCGTAACCATGAAGCGCATGGGCATAGAGTTCACCTTTGTCTCTCCCGATTGCACCGATGAGGAGCTGAACGCCGCGTTCCGCCCAAACACCAAGGCCGTGTTCGGCGAGACCATCGCAAACCCCGCTCTCACCGTGCTGGATATAGAGCGCTTTGCAAAGGCGGCCCATGCCCACGGCGTGCCTCTCATTATCGACAATACCTTCGCCACCCCCGTAAACTGCCGTCCCTTCGAGTGGGGCGCGGATATAGTTACTCACTCCACCACCAAGTATATGGACGGCCACGGCGCAGGCGTTGGCGGCTGCATAGTGGATTCCGGCAAGTTTGACTGGACAAAATATCCCGAAAAGTTCCCCGGCCTCTGCACCCCGGACGACAGCTACCACGGCGTTACCTATACAGAGCGCTTTGGCCTTGAGGGGGCATTCATCACCAAGGCAACCGCCCAGCTGATGCGTGACTTCGGCTCAATACAGTCTCCCCAGAATGCCTTTATTCTGAACCTTGGCCTTGAAAGCCTCCATGTTCGGATAAAGCGCCACTGCGAAAACGGTCAGGCCGTTGCCGAATACCTTAAGAACAACCCAAAGGTCGCGTGGGTTCAGTACTGCGGCCTTGAGGGGGATAAGTACTACGAGCTGGGTCAGAAATATCTGCCCAACGGCTCCTGCGGCGTGGTGAGTTTCGGCGTAAAGGGCGGACGAGAGGCCGCCGAAAGGTTCATGGGCAGGCTTAAGATAGCTTCCATAGAGACCCACGTTGCGGACGCCCGCACCTGCTGCCTGCATCCCGCCAGCTCCACCCATCGCCAGATGAACGACGCTGAGCTTAAGGCCGCCGGCGTTTCCCCTGACCTTGTGCGCTATTCCTGCGGCCTTGAAGATGCGGCGGACCTTATCGCCGATATAGAGCAGGCTCTTAACGACTGAAAATACCGCTATTAAGAACAACGGAGGACGAAACAGTGCCCATCAAGATACCCAATCAGCTTCCCGCAACACAGGTACTCACCGATGAAAATATCTTCGTTATGACTGAGACCCGGGCCATGACTCAGGATATACGTCCCCTGCAGATACTTGTGCTGAATCTTATGCCCACCAAGATAGAGACCGAGACCCAGTTTGCAAGGCTGCTGGGAAATACCCCTTTGCAGGTGGAGCTGGAGTTGATGCAGACCGAAAGCTATGTGCCCCAGCATACCTCTGCCGATCATATGATAAAGTTCTATACCACATTCGATAAGATAAAGGACCGCTACTTTGACGGCATGGTAATAACCGGCGCTCCCGTGGAGATGATGGACTTTGAGGAGGTTCAGTATTGGGATGAGCTTTGCCGCATAATGGAATGGAGCAAGACTCACGTTCACAGCACCCTGCATATCTGCTGGGCGGCCCAGGCAGGGCTTTATTATCACTACGGCATACCCAAGGTAGTGCTTGAGGAGAAGCTTTCCGGCGTGTATCTCCATAAGGTGGACAGGCGCAGCTCCATGCTGCTTAGGGGCTTTGACGATAACTTCTGGGTGCCTCATTCCCGCAATACCACCGTTCGCCTTGAGGATGTTAAGGCCTGCTCCAAGCTTAAGATACTTTCTACCTCGGAAAAGGCAGGAATATACGCCCTGGCAACAGACGGAGGCCGCCAGATATTCATCACCGGTCATTCCGAATACGACGGCGATACCCTGAAGAAGGAATACATCCGGGATAAGAATGCGGGCCTGAACCCCAAGGTGCCGGAAAATTACTTCCCCGATGACGACGATACCAAGAACCCAATCGTAACATGGAGGGGCCACGCCAGCCTGCTTTATCAGAACTGGCTCAACTACTTTGTGTATCAGGCCACGCCCTACGATATATTCACCATACAGCCCATGGACTAAACAAAAAACAATGCCCGGAGCATATCCGGGCATCCGTGTGAAACACAGGTATTAGAGTATGTCGTCGGCGGTGTCCTTTACCGCTTTAACCACCTGGGGCGCAGCTTCCTTTACGGATTCCGCAACTTCGGTGTATACTTCCGTGGCTGCCTTGGCAACCTCGGTGAGCACATCCAGAGTGTCCACCTTGCCGTCGCCGTTAACGTCCTTAACGCCGCCGGGATTGTTTTCCTTATATTTTTCGGATACCTTCATGGCGGCAACGGTGGTACCGGCTACGGTGCCTATGCCCAAAAGCTTTTTAAAGAACCCCATTTTTTTCTCCTCCTTTTTTCGGATGGCTGTAAATACTGTTATGTATTATACCACATTATCATGACCGGAGCAGGGCGGATTAAAAAGATGTACCCCGATTGACAAAAAACTTTCACAATACTACACTGTAAATGTAATGGAGGTATGCCATAATGCAGCCACTTGTATTTCAAAGCGATTTCGGCCTTGGCGACGGCGCGGTGTGCGCCATGTACGGCGTTGCGGAAAGTGTTGATCCCGCTCTCAGGCTTTTTGACCTTACCCACGACATAGAGCCATACAATATCTGGGAGGGCAGCTATCGCCTTATACAGACCATCAGCTACTGGCCCAAGGGTACGGTGTTCGTATCCGTGGTGGATCCCGGCGTGGGCTCCACACGGCGCAGCGTTGCCGCCCTTACCAAAGGGGGCCAGGTGATAATCACCCCGGACAACGGCACCCTTACCCATACATACAGGCTGGTGGGCATAGAGAGCGTTCGGGAAATAGACGAAACCGTGAACCGCCTGCCCCATACCGGTGAAGCGTATACCTTCCATGGCAGGGATATATACGCCTATACAGGCGCCCGCCTTGCCGCCGGCAAGATAGATTTCGAGGGCATAGGCCCGGAGGTGCCGGTGGATTCCCTCATTCGCCTGCCCATGACCGATCCACGCCTTGAGGATGGGCAGATAGTGGGAACCATAGACGTTCTGGACGTTCGCTTTGGCAGCATATGGACCAACATCCCCCACAGTATGCTCAAGGAACTTGGGGTAAAATACGGCGACCGGGTGCAGATAACCATACGCAACGACACCCGAGGCCTGTATAGAAACGTTATGACGTTCGCCCGCTCCTTTGCGGAGGTTTTCGTTGGCGAGCCCCTGGCCTATATAAACTCATTGGATTATGTGGCTGTCGCCATAAACCAGGGCTCATTTGCCCGGGCCTATAACATAGGCACAGGAAACAGCTGGCACATATCCATCGGCCCCTCTCCCTATTAGAGAGATATGCCCGGCATATCCCACGGCAATCATATACCAAATATACTTCAAAAGAAAAGGAGAAATCTGTCATGTGGAAAATCAACGTTAAGACAATCGTTGCCATTGGCATCGGCGCTGCCCTGTTCTTTGTACTGGGCCGCTTCGTGGCTATTCCCAGCCCCGTGCCCAATGTAACCATCTGCATCCAGTACGGCCTGCTGGCATTCATGGCGGCCCTTTTTGGGCCTATCGCCGGCTTGCTTATCGGCCTTATCGGCCACTTCCTCATCGACCTTAGCTGGGGCTGGGGCGTATGGTGGAGCTGGGTGATCGCTTCTGCCTGCTTCGGTTTCGTAGTTGGCCTTCTTGGCAATCGCACCCGTCTGGCCTTCGGTCAGTTCGGCATTAAGGGCGCCATCAACTTCAACCTGGCCCAGGCCATCAGCCATGCCGGTGCCTGGATCGTCATCGCTCCCATACTTGACATCCTTATCTATCATGAGCCCGCCAATAAGGTATTCATTCAGGGCGGCGTATCCGCTCTTTCCAACATCATCACCACGGCCATAGTGGGCACTCTGCTTTGCTTCGCATGGGCAAAGGCCGTACCCGACAAGGGCAGCCTCACCAAGGAAGACTAACAGCATAATAGTATCATTACCCAGGGGGGACGGATGGATATGGTCCGTCCCCCAAAGTATGACGGGAGAAAAATATGCAGAAAATACCCGTAATAGAGTTTAAAAACTTCGGCTATCAGTACAACGCCCAGGCAGAGCCCACTCTCTATGGCGTTGACCTTACCATATACAAAGGGGAAAAGGTGCTTATTGCGGGGCCTTCCGGCTCGGGCAAATCCACCCTTGCCCACTGCATAAACGGGCTTATCCCCTTTTCATACACAGGGGAGATCACCGGCAGCCTTAAGATAAACGGAAAAGAGACCAGTGATATGTCCCTGTTTGAGATATCCAAAACAGTTGGCACCGTATTACAGGATTCCGACGCTCAGTTCGTTGGCCTTACGGTTGCGGAGGATATCGCCTTTGCCATGGAAAACGACTGTACCCCCCATGAGGCGATGCTGCAGCGGGTACAAAAGGCCGCTGAGGTTGTGGGCGTGAAGGAAGTGCTGTCCCATGCGCCCCATGAGCTTTCCGGCGGACAGAAGCAGCGGGTATCCATGGCAGGCGTGCTTGTTGATGACGTATCCGTGCTGCTTTTTGATGAGCCCCTTGCAAACCTTGACCCCGCCACAGGCAAGGCGGCAATAGAGCTTATTGACGACATACACAAGCGCACCGGCGCAACTGTCATAATAATAGAGCACCGCATAGAGGACGTGCTGCACAGGGATGTGGACCGGGTAATACTGGTAAACGACGGGCGCATAGCTGCGGATATGCCTCCGGATCAGCTGCTCTGTTCAAGCCTCCTTGGGGATACCGGCCTGAGAGAACCCCTGTATATAACCGCCCTCAAGTACGCCGGGGTGCGGCTTACCCCGGATATGCATCTTGCGAATATCCAAAAGATACAGCTTAATGATGATGCAAAGGCCAAGGTGCGAAGCTGGTTTAAGGCCACCCCTGCAGCTCCCGGGAAGGAGCCTGGAGAGATACTTCTGCAGGCGGAGGGCGTGCGCTTTGCCTATCCAAACGGCAAGGAAGCCCTGTCCGGAATAGATTTTTCCCTGCGGAAGGGCGAGCTTATGTGCATAGTGGGCCGAAACGGCGCGGGCAAATCCACCTTCTCAAAGGTGATATGCGGGTTTGAGACCCCTCAGGAGGGTACTTTGCGGCTCAACGGGGAGGATCTTTCGGGCCTTACCATAAAGGAACGGGCGGACCATATCGGCTACGTTATGCAGAACCCCAATCAGATGATATCCAAGAACATGATTGCGGATGAAGTGGGCCTTGCCCTCACCCTGGACGGGGTGAAGCCTGAGGCGGTGAAGGAAAAGGTCTTTGATACCCTTAAGATATGTGGCCTGTATCCTTTCCGGAACTGGCCGGTATCCGCCCTGAGCTTCGGGCAAAAAAAGCGGGTCACCGTGGCGTCCATACTGGCCATGGGTCCCGGCATAATAATACTGGATGAGCCTACCGCCGGGCAGGATTTTCGCCACTATACCGAAATAATGGAATTCCTGCTGGAGCTGAACCGGCAGGGGGTAACCATAGTGATGATAACCCACGATATGCACCTTATGCTGGAATACGCTACCCGTGGCGCCGTCTTTGCAGACGGCGGGATAATTGCCGATGACAGCCCCGCCCGGCTGCTTACGGACAGCAGCATAATAGAGCGGGCCAACCTTAAGGAAACTTCCCTCTTTACCCTTGCGGTAATGTGCGGCATTGATGACCCGAGGGAATTTGTTCAGCGGTTCATAGACCATGACAGGGAGGTGCGGCAAGGATGACAAATCTGTTCAACTATATACCCCGCAGCTCCATAGTGCATAAGCTAACCGGCGCAACAAAGCTTGCGGCGCTGCTGCTGCTCACCTTTGCCAGCATGACCTCCTTTGATACCCGTCTCCTTGGGGGCATGGTGATATTCGCCTTCGCGATGTTTGGCGTATCCCGCATAAAGCTTAAGGAGGTTGCGCCGGTACTGTGGTTTACCTTTGTGTTCATGGTGCTGAACAATCTGCTCATATTCGCCTTCTCCCCGGAGGAGGGCGTGGGCATATACGGCAGCCGCACGGTGATATGTCATCTTTTCGGCAGGTATTATCTAACCTGGGAGCAGCTGTTTTATCAGCTTAATGTCATATTGAAATACCTCGTTATGATACCCCTCGTACTGCTGTTCGTATCCACCACAAACCCAAGCGAATTTGCGGCGTCACTGAACCGCATCGGCGTAAACTACAAGATAGCCTTTTCCGTGGCCCTTGCGATGCGCTATATTCCGGATGTTCAGCGGGAATATCACGATATTTCCCTTTCCCTGCAGGCAAGGGGCGTTGAGATGACGGACAAGGAACGGCTGTTTAAGCGGATAAAAAACGTGGCGACCATACTGTTCCCCCTCATAATGACCAGTATGCAGAAGATAGAGGTAATATCCAACGCAATGGAGCTGAGGAGTTTCGGCAAGGGGAAAAAGCGCACATGGTACGCCGCCCGCCCCTTCCGCACGGCGGATTATGCGGTAATGGCAGGCAGCGTGCTGGTGGTGCTGCTGTCCGTTGGGCTTACCTTGCTTAACGGGGGTAGGTTCTATAATCCTTTTGTGTAAACATATTATGTTATGCACAATAAAAAACCGTCGCAAAAAATGCGGCGGTTTTCTCGTTTTACCTGAATCCGCTCACCTCCCTTTTAAGGAAAAGCCCAATTAAAAGGGTGGCGGACGGTTTGGATAAACCCAAATGTATACCATCCTCTCCTTCCCGCCATTCTAAACAAAAAAGGAAATTTACATATGAAGGAAGAAAAGCATAGATACCCCGATATGACCTCCACATTCCCCTATACCGATACCACCGGCCTAATGCAAACACCGCCCCGGGACGAGGGAGAGCTGGAAGCCTATCAGGAGCTGGCGGGGATGGAGATACCAAAGGAATAAAGTACGAAGGAAAAGCGGCGTGATTCACGCCGCTCCGGTCTGCGGGAAAAGGTGACATTGCGCCGCTTTTTCGAGGGTTACATGGCTTCCCGGTGCCTGCGGCACCGCTGGGGAGCCATGGGAAGAGACCATTGCTGCGCGGGGCTTATGCGGATTTGCCAAAAAGGGTCGCTCCATAACAGGGAAGCCGCATTATGTCAGTTTTCCTTCGCAAGCGCGCCTGCACATGGATTTTAGGATAAAAGCCCATGAGTACGCGCTTCATGGGCTTTTGCCGTTCCCGCCAATAAGGCTGGATTCATATTATTGGTTTATACTCCTATCACGCTGCCGCAGAACTCACATTTCCCGTTGGCGTCAGGCACAACGACCGCTCCGCAATAGGGGCATTTGACGCTTGCTTTGGGCGTATTGGCCGCTATGACAGCTTCGCGCTCGGCGTCGCGAACCTGTGTAAGGGTCGCCTTGATTTCATCTGCTTTCGCCTGCGCTTCACGGTATGCCATGCCGCCGCGCTGGTTGATCTCGTCTTCGTTAATCTGGAAGCGTATCTCAGAGAAGTACGGCGCGTTCACATGGATGGTCATGTTGAAATCATAGGAGTATTCGTAACGGGGCGGGGTGTAGCTGACCTCATTGCCTTCGGCGTCTTTGCGCTTCAGCTCACGCTTGCTCTCGTCAATATCCAGGGTGCAGCCTGTTACCTGCGCGAAATCCATTACGTCAGGATTGGCGCTGCGCCAGTTTCTTGAACGTGTAGCCAGCCACTGCCGCTTATCCTCGTCGAAATACAGCTTCATATCGCCGCCAATGGTTTTAGTGGGATTGAACGCCGCGACCTTATCCTGGTTTGCTTCGCGGTACGCAAGCTGCTCCTTGATGTCTTCTACCGTAGATTTGCGCCGCTCGCTGAAGAATGGGGACAGCTTGGCTGCGCAATCCTTGCACAGGTTGCCGTCCTCCAGCTTGCGGTTGCCCAAAAGCCCGATCTTTTCTCCACACACATCACAATACTTCTTATCAAACAGTCCCATATAATCTTCCTCCTTATAAGGCCTAAATGGCCATTATTTCGCTGATTTTTTAAGCGTAACAGATTTGCTTTCACAGCCTTCACAGCTTACTTGCATGTACAGCGCTCCATTTTCACTATACAAATACTCAATTGACGCAAAGCGCTCCTCACCGTCACGGCATAACTCGTAATCAGGCAGCTCCAGTTCGGTGTGTTCATTGATATCCGCCCCGCCGTAAAAGACGAAATTATAGTTTTCGCAATACACTTTCGCGTCTTCGTGCAGAATGGTAATGGTATAATCCTCTATTGTAAGCTTCCACACACCATCTTCGCTTGCCCATGAGCCCTGCAGCGCCATCAGCAGCGGCTCGTTGTCCACATATGTCCTGTCGCCGTCCAGCACCTGGATTTCTTCTTCAGCCTTTTCGAATACTAAATTTTCACCCGTGCCGTCCTTATACGCAATCTCCATATACAGCCGGCAGTTTTCCGTATAAAACTGTTCTATTACGCCGGAGACGCTTCCATCGTCGTTCTCAAACTCGCTGTAATACAGGTTAAGCTCCGTTTTATTGTTCAAGTTTTCGCCGTCAAATGTGAAGTACAGGCTGTCTTCGTATACGCGATCCCCTTCGAGGAAAAGCTTGAGCGTATGGCCGTCTATGTTTGCGGTCCATCGCCCGTCCGTGCTAACCCAATCGGCATTTAGCATCTCCAGCATGGGGGCGGCGGTGTTCAGCATACCGGGGCCGTCCAGTGGATGGTTGTCAATAAGCGGTTTATTCGAAGAGCAACCGCAAAACAATCCGCAAAGCGCTCCCCAAAGTGCCACGACTATCACCGCCTTTATTATCTTATTCATTCGGTTTGCGCCCCTTTATGCCCATGGGTCTTGGCTTGCCGGAAGCCGTATGCCTGAAAGGATGCTGGAGTATTCCCACAGGAACCATTCGTCGCCCTTTTGACGCAGCTTGATGGGGCGGGTAGAATCCGCTCCGGCGGTTTTCAGAAACAGGCGTATATAGCCCGCCTCACAATCCTGAGGGCGAGGATCGGGGTAAATGTTGACGATGTATGGCTCGGTGGGAGTATAGCTGTTATCGGGGGTCGCACCGTCAAAATAGGCGAGCGGCAGGTAGGCCTTATCCCGCAGCCGGTCGTGGATGAATTGCGTATCGTATCCATTCATCGGACGTGGGCCGCGCAATAGATTGATAGCTTCGAGACCGGCGTCTTTATCCTGTGTATACATATTAAGAGCAAGCAGGAACAGCGCGCAGGTATTTTCGGGGCTGTTCAGTTTCCCGTCCGCAAGCGCCGAAAACTGTTCTGATGTCTTCGGCAATGCGTTAAACGTGATTTTCATGCTGTCATCTCCTTGTTCGGTCTGCATTTCATACTCAATAGCTTCGTCATCCTGGGCCTGATCAACCGCTTCAACCGGCTGCTGGGTTTCATCTTGAGCGGCGGGCATATCGTCGATTGCCTGCTCAGACTCCCTTTCATACACGGCAACTGTATCCGCACTTTCCGGCGCCGCGGTATTCGCTGGCTGCGGGGAAGGGGGCAGAGCGGCTGTCGGCTCGGCTGAAACAGCTTGTGCATCGGATCTCGGTTCCGAGCTCTGACATCCCACGCACAGGCACATTACGAATATAAGGAATACGCTTATGATACGTTCTTTCATGTCAACCTCAATAACTCCGTCTGGATAGGGCCGGTGTCGGCAGGCCGTCCGGCCATATCCAAGGATTCTCTTACTTCTTAAATGGTAAATAGGGTATCATTTGCGTGGCGAGCTTGGAAATCGTCATGGTTTGCAGATGCACCTTGCCCGGGCCGGTGATGACCGTATCAAACAGGCCTTCGCCGCCCAGCAGCATATTCTTTACGCCCTTGACCATCTGCACATCCATTTGGCAGGTAGCGTCCATTATGGCCAGCACGCCGGTGTCGCAGACGATCTGCTCGCCGGGTTGCAGATCATATTCCTGACAGAAGCCGTCCACCTCAAGGAACACAAGACCAGGGCCTGTTACCCGCTGCATGATAAAGCCCTCGCCGCCTACAAGGCCAGCGCCAAGCTTCTTCTGGAAATGGACCGCAAGCTCCACTCCATAGGTGGCGCAGAGAAATGCCCGCTTTTGGCAAACGATACTCTGTCCGGGAGCCAACTCACGAGCGATTATCCTTCCGGGGAAGGATGAGGAGAAAACGATCTCCGACGGTCCTTGTGCGGTATAGGTGTTCATAAAGAGGCTTTCGCCCATAAACATGCGGCCAAGCGCTTTGCCCGCGCCGCCCTCCGCCTTGGTTTCTGTCAATACCGGGCCGCGAGACCAGGTACGTCCGCCCACTTCGCTCAGCAGCTTTTCACCGGGATCAAGCTGAATTATAACGGCAGGCAGGCTGCCGCCTTCGATGGAATAACGCATGGATTTATCTCCTTTACAAAATAATCTGATCTTGGTGCGATTTAACCGCCGATAGCTTCTTTGTATTGCTCATAGCTGGGCGGCAGCGGATCGTTTTCTTCATCCCACTCGGTGCCGTCCTCGCGCAGGAAGAACCTGACGTTGCAGGAATAGTTGCTGTTGGGATCCTCATAATGGTAGTACATGTCCAGCGCGCCATTCTCCAGAACCGGAGAGAAATATGCGGCGTCATCCTCAGTCAAATAGCGGTCGAATACCCAAGCGTCCTTATCGCCGATATCGGCAGCGAAGCGGTCGTTATTAAGGATGATGTACATGGAGAGCTGCAAGAAATCATCGCTCATGCTCGAATCCGTATAAACTTCGATGAATGTGCGGCCGTCACGGGCTGCGGCGATGGAGGCGATGATGTCTTTCTCATAGTCCTTGTTGTCCGTAGAGTTCGTGACCTGCATCGTGCCAAACCACATTTTGCCGAGAGTTATTGTTTTGGTGGGGGAAACAAAGCCGCTTGCGCCGTAGCTTATTCCGCCGCCCGCACCCGCAAAGGCGTCATCCATGGATGTCGCAACGGTAATGCCGCTAAAGAAGTCGCCGGCGCTAAAATTCGCTCCCGTACTTGAGCCTGTGCTTGAGCCTGAGCCTGCCGCATCTTCGGGAACGAATACCATCGTCATACCCGCCTCCTCATAATCAAGAGTGACCTTGTCTCCCTCAACGGTGAAGATTGCAGTAGAATCGTCCGAATCGAAAGTTATCCCACCCTTGGCTTCGTCATATATAAAGCTTTCGGGCTCCTCGCCAGAAAGGCCGAAATCGCCTGTGCCGTCGGCATTGAATTTTATGAATGTGCCCTTTGCCATGCCGTAGGCGTCAAGCTCCTCGTATGTGTAGTCGGTCCCCTCAATGGTAGCGCTGTTGAGCACATAGCTTCCCACGATCCCATCGTCCGCGGGCTCGGCTGTGCCTGCGTCTTGCGCGCCTTCTTTTACAAAGCTCATATCGACGTCGCCGTATTTCACGTTAAGCACGCCGTCCTTTAAAGTGCCTTCCATGGGGTTTTCCATTCCCATGAAGTTCACTGTGCCTGTAAAGGTTTCACCGTCGAGCTTCCACTTGAGGTCAAACTCAAATCCGCCGTAATATGTGCCCTTGCCACCTTTTTCGAGTTGGATCCACTCGCCGTCGGGCGTGCCTGAACCGTCGCTGTATTTGGCGCTCACGCATGTGTACTTGCCCGTAACATTTTCCCCCTTGCCGCCGCAGGCGGTAAGAGTAAGGATCATCATAAGCACCAACAGCGCCGCAGCAACTCTTTTCATCATGTTATGTTCCTCCTTGAATTATCAGCTTACTTCTCGGGATAGAAAACGTCGGTATCTTTGATGCTTTTAATGCTCCATCCTTCATCGTTGTATGTGATCTCAAACCATCCGCCAGTGTCGCCCTCATCATCATAATGGTTATTGATGGTGCGGGCGTCCTGGATCCACCATGTACCGGTCTTCAGCGTTCCGTTATCATCGTAGACCATGGTGCCGTCGTCTTGGAATGTGTATTTCCATTGGCTCCCCGCTTCGCATACAAAAGTAGCTTCGGTGAGCGACTTCACGACGGTTTCATAATCGGCCCGCTTATACCACTGCCCGCTCACAAGGTCATAACAGGTGAGCACATCCGTGAACACAAAGTCAAAAGCGCTGCCGCCCGTTTCAGCGTCCACGATGTGTTTGTCGGTGATCTTGGTATCAACGGTGTTCCGGGTTTCCCCGTCAACCGTTGTCAAATAATCGTCCTCAAAGAAGATGAAGCTTGTTGCGCTTTTATCTCCGTCCACATACCAGTATTGGGTGTCCGAGATGCCTGGCGCTTGATAACCCCATTCGATCTCTTCAGGATCCACAACGGCCTCCGGTGCGGGCGTATCCGTGGGTTCATCAGATACCGAAGCCTCAGCAGGAGCTTTACTTGCGCATGCAGTCAGAGTAAGCAGTATTAAAAGCGACAGTAAAAGGGCAAAAATTCTTTTCACTTTTTATATCCTCCGTTTAATATTCAGTTTTCGGGTTTTCGGGCCGCGTTTCATGCGCCGCGGCCCGAATCGTGATCGCAAGAGTTATTTCAGCAGTCCCATTGTGCTGGACATGGAGTTCCAGTATTCCGAGCCGTCATCCGCAACATGGAAATTGATGAAGATATACTCGCCGCTCTCTGCCGACCAACCATACTGATGAACTTCGCCGGGCTTCCAAGAGTCTCTGTCCACCTGGGCGGCGCCGTGCACATTGCCCATCATCTTGTATACCTGCTCGTATGTGACCTCGTTGCGGTGCTCATTGCAATACTTGCCCGCGGTAATAAGTACATCCAGCGGCACAATACCGTCTGCGCCCGCAACTGAGCTGCCATATTCGCCGCCGGTTGTCGGCTGCGGCTCCATCTGGTCATCCGGCACTTCGCCCGGCTCCAGACCGTCGCTGCCCAGTCCGTCGGGATTATTGCCGATTACGGAAGCGGCAGTGCCGGCGTAGTTAATCGGCGCAAACCCAACAGGAGGGAGTTCTCCGTTTGCGATAGCGCTCTCATACCAAGCCACTGAGGGAGGAGTGATGGCAAAATCGCTGTCAATTTCATCCTGCCAGCTTCCGCCCCACTGCTTCATGAAAAGCTTGAAGTCGAATATGTTGTCGCCGTTCTCGATGACGTCGCCCATCACATACTGATCGGGATAATCGGGCATGGGCAGGAACATCCAGTTGTAGGCGTACATTTCCTCACCTCCGGCTATGGTGCCGTCTATGGCATAAAGTCCGGATTCCTTCGCCTCGCAGGTGGCAAGGGCAAATGCTTCATCTACGCCGTCAAGGAACACCGCAAACTGACCCTTGCCGCTTGCGTCTACGTCAACTACCATATATACGTCATAGAAATCGCTTGGGATATCGGCAAACGCGCCCGTGGCTTCGCTGACGTACAGGCAGCCGTACCATGTGCCGTTCCATTGCTTTTGCAATTCGCTTGCGGAGGCGTCTGAGACGCCGCCTGCGGACGCGCCCGCTGCGCCGCCAGCTCGCGTGAATTTCAGCGTTATTCCCATATCCAGCACGTTTTCCAGCTCAAGCTTGCCATTCGCCAGCGTACCGTCGCAGTCAAGCCCGCCGCCCTTGATGTGGAAGGCAGTGCCCTCAAGCGTCCATTTGCCGTTGGCTTTCGTGCCGTCTATCTCCATGGCGCACTTGCCTTTATCCATAAGCTCGATGGTAAAGCCTTCGGTCCAAACCGTGTCAACGTCAACATCCATACCCATCATCTCGGCGCTGACAGCGGTATAGACGCCCGCGTTGGGATCGCTGGACGCGGCTGTCTCACCGCCCTTGCCGCCAATGGCGCCTATGAGCGCTACGACAAGAATGACCGCCAGCACCGCTCCGCCGATGATGAACAGCGTTTTTTTGTTCATCGGTTTTTTTTGCCTGGGCGCAGTTGCGTAAGCCGGTTGCGCGTACGCGCCCCCATTCATAGCGGAATAGCTCTGCTGTCCGCCCTGCGGCTGATAACTCTGCTGCGTGGGCGGAGTGTAGGTTTGCTGCGGAGCTGACTGCTGTGCGGGTG
>JAEDIC010000031.1 GCA_016292635.1 Clostridia bacterium | reverse complement strand
AAGGCTTTTGCGGATTTGCCGCACATGTCGCCAAATCCGATTGAAGCCTCCGGGGACTGCGGCCCCCGAACCCCCAAGGGGTTTTTGACAGTCAGAAGAGACGCGGCTGCGTCTCTTTTGTTTGCGTATATAAGTATGAGGCTTTGGCTATTCAAAGCTCTGGCTTCCCGCCAGCAGGCCGCCCTTGAACTTTACGGACACAGGCTCAACCTGCTTGAGGAAGAAGAAAAGGTGAGTATCATCCGAATCCTTATTATCGCCGGAGGTATACAGGGTAAGGAACTGATCGGAAGTGCTTACCTCCACGCCAAAGTCTATCTGGCTGCGCTCAAGCTGATCGTTTATCCAGTCCTGTATATCCTGCTCGTTCTTGGGTACATGTCTTTCGTATTTGGCGAACCAGGTATTGTAATACACCAGTTCCTCCTTTATATTGTCCCCGCCCTCATACATGGACCAAACCTCCCAGCGGGCGTCTATTCCGCAGATGGATATATCCCATGTGCGTCCCTCCGTAGTGGTAAGGTCGGGCAATACGGTTGGATCAAGCTCGGCGTTGCACTTTCTATATGCGCAGTGGGTATTACCCAGATTGACTTCCTGAATATGATGCAGCTCATGGAACAGGGTCTGGCTTACGCGGGCATTGGCGGCGGCTACGGCAAGATTCTGTGAAGTCCCAAAATTCTCATAGCTTGCCATGTTAAAGTGGGAGTATACCGAACCTATAGAATTTTCCTCCATATTAATGTCGTGATCGGCATAGAACCAATCCTCCCAGCCATACAGAATAGGATAGTTGATATTGGTGCCGGGTATGTTTATCCAGCCCACAACATCGCTGTTCTGCCTCCTGGCTTCGTTCATCTTATCAGCATAGGGAAACACATATCCCGTTTCCTCCGGAAGGGCTTCCGGAACAGGGGTGCTCTCCACCTCCACAATGGGAGTGTTATCGATGACGTTGACCATTATCCCATCCGGATCCGTCACAGCGCCCGGCGTTGTGCAGCCGGAAGCAATCAGCATGACGACAGCCAGCAATCCCGTGATCAATCGCTTCATAAGCATTCTCCTTCCTTCATATCCCCAAATGAACAGGATACGGCCCGCGCTGAAGCGGCAGGTAATTTTGTACAAACAGGGGGGGTGCGCGAAAACACATCCCCCCATTAAGGCGTTTTTGTGGATACCCTTATGCCTGAGGAGCAGCCTCAGTAGCAGCGGTGGTAGCGGCAGCGCCTCCAAACTTGGTGGAGACGGGATTTACCTGCCTAAGGAAGAAGTACAGGCGGGACTGGGCGTTCTTGGAGTCGTGGTTATCGCCGCAGGTGTAGATGGTCATGAACTGGTCGGTAACGGCGGGAGTGGTGCCGAAGGAATACTCGCTCCGGCTGATCTGCTTGTCAATCCATGCTTTTATGAAGTCCTCATCGGGCTCTTCAAATTCGTAATCGGCAGGCTCATAATCGGCAGGCCACCAAGTATTGTAATAAAGGGTCTTCGCGGGCTCATCTTCCTTTACTTCGTACATGGCCCATACTTCCCACTCGGCATCTATGCCATCCAGGGAGATCTCCCATATGCGTCCTTCAGGGGTGCTGAAGTTGGGCAGGGTGGCTGCGTCCAGGGTAACGGGGCAGGTCCTGTCGTTTTCATCAAAGCCGCAGTTGGTCTTGCCGGTGTTTACGGACTGAATATGATGCAGCTCATGGAAGAAGCCGTTTGTGTAATTGCCCTTGGAATAGGCAACGCGGTTGTTATGGGCGGTAACAATGAGATTCTGGCCCACGCCCATGGAATCGGCAGAGGCAACATTAAAGTGGCAGTATACGGAGCCCAGTTCAGATTCCTTGCGCTCATCGTTCAGCTTATAGTAGGCCAACTCACCCTTGGTATCAAACATGATGGGGAAGTCTATAACGGTGCCGGGTATGGCGATCCAGCCCACGGTTTCATCGTTCTTGGCCTTCTTCTCAGCAATCTTCTCGGTGTAGGAGGGCACGAACACCTCGGGAGTGGGGGTCACTTCGGGCACATTGGGGGTTATCACAGGCTCCGGAGTGTTGATGGTCTCTATGGTGATGACCTCCTCAGAGGGCTGGGAACATCCAACTGCCAGCAGGCAGAGGGCGGCCATTGCAAAGGCAACGATCTTCTTCATTAAAGTTATATCCTCCTGTAAGGCATAGTAGCCTATCTTTTATTTCTTTACTACATTATATGATACCACATCGGCATATCCCACGAAAAGCATGAACCGCTCATTTTAATAATAAATTCATATCTTTGTCGGATAATCTGCGAAAAATCCATTAAGCTTTTACGCAGATGCCAACGCAGCGCCATACATTACATAATTACATATATATAACGCATAGAGCCGCAAAAGCGTTGCATATTTTATTCTGCCGCACTTTTCCGGCGGCAGATTGTGCCATCCAACGCTTCCGATACGCTTTCGGCGGCAGGTGCGGCAAAAACGGAACAAAGCCCCAAGGCTTTGGTTTGCCGCATGATTTGCCGCCCGGCGACCCTGGCGGGGGCCATAGGCAAATCATGTGAGAACTCCCAAAGGAATCGCAACGGCCCCCTTGGGGAGCATTTCGGCGCATCTCCCGCAAAATCCAAAAACTTTTGAGCGAACCGCTACGCTATGGGCTTCATCGTGGGGAATAACAATACGTCCCTGATGGTGGCGCTGTCGGTAAGCAGCATGACCAGCCTGTCTATGCCGATGCCTATGCCGCCTGTGGGAGGCATGCCGTATTCCAGAGCAAGGCAGAAGTCCTCGTCTATCATCATGGCCTCGTCGTCGCCCTTCGCGCGCTCCATAGCCTGCTGAACAAAGCGGTCCCGCTGGTCGATAGGGTCGTTCAGCTCGGAGAAGGCGTTTGCGTACTCGTGTCCCGCGATGAACAGCTCGAAGCGCTCGGTGAGATGGGGAGCGCCGGGCTTGCGCTTGCTTAGGGGAGATATCTCCACAGGGTAGTCTATAATGAAGGTGGGCTGAATGAGCTTATCCTCAACGTATTCGTCAAATGCCTCTGCCAGCACCTTGCCCCTGGTGGCGGTCTTGTCATCTATCTCGATATGGAGACGCTTTGCCTCGGCACGGGCCTCCTCATCCGTAAGGGACATAAAGTCAACGCCGGTCTGCTCCTTTACCGCATCGTTCATGGTGAGACGGCGGAAGGGGGCGGCAAGGCTTATCTCATTGCCCTGATAGATTATATCGGTGGTGCCGTTAACCACCTGGCAGCAGTGGGATATAAGGTCCTCGCTAAGCTCCATCATGCCGTTGTAATCGGTATAGGCCTGATACAGCTCGATGGTGGTAAATTCGGGGTTATGGGTGGCGTCCATGCCCTCGTTGCGGAATATGCGGCCTATCTCATACACCCGCTCAAGACCGCCCACTATGCACATCTTAAGATGCAGCTCGGTAGCTATGCGCATATACATATCAAGGTCAAGGCTGTTGTGATGGGTGATGAAAGGACGGGCGGAAGCGCCGGAAGCGGTGGTGTTCAATACGGGGGTCTCAACCTCGATAAAGCCCTTGTTGTTCAGCCTGCTGCGAATTTCTGAGATGATAAGGCTGCGCTTTACGAAGGTATCACGCACCTCCGGATTCACGATAAGGTCCACAAAGCGCTGACGATAGCGCAGCTCGGGATCCTTAAGGCCGTGGAACTTTTCGGGCAAAGGGCGAAGGGACTTGCTGAGCAGCTCAACCTTTTCCGCATGGATGCTTATCTCGCCGGTGCGGGTCTTGAATACCCTGCCCACAACCCCTATGATATCGCCTATGTCATAGGTCTTAAAGAGGGCATAGGACTCTTCGCCTATGTCGTCCCGCTTAACGTATATCTGTATGTCGCCCTTGTAATCAAGGATGTGGGCAAAGCTGGCCTTGCCCATTATGCGCTTGGACATCATGCGGCCCGCAACGCTTACCACCTTATCCTCAAAGGTATCGTAATCGCCTGTAATATCGGCGGAGTAATACTGCTGGTCATAGCGAACCTTTTCAAAGGGGTCCATGCCTGCGTCCTGCAGCGCCTTGAGCTTATCGCGGCGTATCTGCAAAAGCTCGGAAAGTTCTTCCTCGGTGATTTCCTTTTCCACTACGGGGATGTTCTCTTCTGCCATAATTCCCTCTTTAAATCTTAGAATATAATTATTTGCTTATCTCAAGTATTTTAAAAACGCTTGCTCCGCCGGGGGTATTTACGGTTACCTCCTCGCCCAGCTTGTGGCCCATGAGACCTGCGCCCACAGGGGACTCGTTGGAGATGCGGCTTTCACGGGGGTTGGCCTCGGCGCTGCCCACAATCTGGAATGTCATCTCTTTATTCATGGTCTTGTTCAGCACCTTTATGGTGTTGCCGACGTTTACCACTTCAGTGTTGATATTTTCTTCGTCAATTATGACAACATTGCGAAGCATGGCCTCGATCTCAACGATCTCATATTCCATGCGGGCCTGCTCCAGCTTGGCGGCGTCATACTCGGCGTTTTCGCTCAGGTCGCCGAAGGAACGGGCTATCTGTATCTGCTCCGCTATCTCGGTGCGGCCTGTGGTTTTCAGGTATTCCAGTCTCTGTTCGTATTTTTCAACGCCCTCTTTGGTAAGACGTACTTCTGCCATGTTCCATTATCCTCCTTAGTGGCTTGCATAAGTAAAATAATTATATGAAGCCCCTCTCCCTTTGTCAAGGAAAGGCGGGCTGTTTTACTTATTTTTTCACAATACTCCGGACAAAAATTTTTATCCCCGCCCATATCCTCCACACAAGCCGCCCGCCATATGATATAATACAGAAAAACCCCCGGAGGAACGCCATGGGCCGAATAAACATACTGAACAACATCATAAACCCCGCCACCAATCAGGTGGAGGGCTTCTGCATAGTGAAAAGCGCCGCCGTCCGCAGCAACATAAAGGGCAACGACTATCTTGACCTTGTGCTGGGCGACGCAGGCGGCGAAATAGCCGCAAAACTGTGGGATTACAGCATTGAGCAGCACGGGGTGTATCAGCCGGACAATATAATAAAGGTAAGGGCCACCGTAAACATCTGGAAGGACGCGGAGCAGCTCAAGATAGACCGCATACGCATGGCAAAGGACGGGGAGGCGGATATGTCGCTTCTTGTGCCCTGCGCTCCCCTTGAGCCGGAGTTTATGTATTCCGAGATAATCAAGCGCACCGAGGCCTTTGAAGACGGCGACCTTCGAATGCTTACCCAGTATATACTTCGGGAACACAGGGATGAGCTGCTGCGCTATCCCGCGGCGCTGAAGCTGCACCACGCAATGCGCGGGGGCCTGTTGTATCATACCCATACCATGCTCCGGGTTGCGGACGGCATATGCGATATTTACTGCGGCATTTATCCTTCCCTGAGCCGGGAGCTTGTATCCACCGGCATAATACTTCACGATGTGGCAAAGGTGCCGGAGCTTACCGTGGGCGAGCTGGGCCTTGCCGCCGGATACAGCACCCCGGGCCAGCTGATAGGCCATATCAATATGGGGGTAGCCATAGTTGAGCGGGCCGCGGCGGAGCTTATGATAGACGCGGGCACAAAGGAGCTTGTGCAGCATATGCTCCTCAGCCATCACGGCATGGCGGAATACGGCTCCCCCAAGTCCCCCATGTTCCCCGAGGCTGAGATAGTAAGCCAGGTGGACGTACTGGACTCCCGAATGTTCGAAATGTTCGACGCACTCTCCGCCGTAAACAACGGGGAATTTACCGAACGTCAGTGGGCGCTGGATAACCGCCAGCTTTATAAGCACGGGCATAAATAATAACCATACGATATGCGGGCGGCGTATATAAACGCCGCTTTTTTATTATGAGAATTAAAGAATTTTTACTCGAAAAAAGTATAAATTTGCTGTTGCGCCAAGGCCCCCGCCGTGATAGTATAATCAAGATTTGCGCATGTGCTTTTCCATGGCGAAAGTATGCGGAAAGCGCCGCAGGCCACACCTGATAATCCCCCCGAAAAAGCCTTGACGAAATTATACGATCATATTTACAGGAGGTTTCCCATGTCCAATAAATCTGCAAGCGTAGGCGGCGCCATTTACGACGCCCGTACCCTGGGCAAGCCCAGGATGTTTGTGCTGGGCTTCCAGCATATGTTCGCCATGTTCGGCGCCACCGTACTGGTGCCCGCCCTCACCGGACTCAGCGTTTCCGCCACACTGCTCTTCGCGGGGCTCGGCACTCTGCTGTTCCATTTCCTCTCCAAGGGCAAGGTTCCCGCTTTTCTGGGCTCTTCCTTCGCCTTTATCGGCGGATATGCCGCCATCGCCCCAAACGGCGAGGCGGAGCTGCTGCCCTATGCCTGCTTCGGCGTTATGATTGCCGGCCTTATGTACATTATCCTCTCTGCCTGCTTCAAGGTATTCGGCATAAAGAAGGTAATGCGCTTCTTCCCCCCCATCGTTACCGGCCCCATAATCATCTGCATAGGCCTTACCCTGTCCTCCTCCGCAATTAATAACTGCGCAGCCAACTGGTGGATTGCCATTCTCGCCATCGCCGTTGTCATCGCATGCAACATCTGGGGCAAGGGCATGATAAAGATTATCCCCATACTGATGGGCTTTGTTATTTCCTATGTTGTTGCCGCCGTATGCGGCCTTGTGGACTTCACCCCCGTAAAGGAAGCCGCATGGTTCGGCGTTCCTTTCCATATGGAAAACACCGTTATCGGTCTCCTTGGCAGCGGCAACGTTGACACCAACCTGCTGCTCACCGCAGTTCTTACCATCGTTCCCCTGTCTATTGCCACCATGGTTGAGCACATCGGCGACATCTGTGCCATAAGCTCCACCTGCGAAAAGAACTTCATGGAAGACCCCGGTTTCCACCGCACACTGCTGGGCGACGGCCTCGCAACCTCCCTGGCTTCCCTCTTCGGCGCCCCCGCCAACACCACCTATGGCGAAAACACCGGCGTGCTGGCCCTTTCCAAGGTATATGACCCCCGTGTTATCCGCATAGCCGCCGTGCTTGCAATACTGTTCTCCTTCTGCCCCAAGTTTGCGGCCCTCATCTCCGTAATGCCCACCGCCACCATAGGCGGCGTATCCCTCGTGCTTTACGGCATGATCTCCGCCGTTGGCGTGCGCAACATTGTTGAGAACAAGGTGGACTTCACCTCCTCCCGCAACGTTATCATCGCCGCCCTCATAATGGTGCTGGCCCTTGGCATTGCAAATTCCAAGACCGGTTCCATCTCCATCGGCATCGCCTCCCTGTCCGGCCTTGCGGTTGCCTCCATCGTAGGCATACTGCTCAATGCTATCCTGCCCGGCAAGGACTACGAGTTCGGTCAGGAGGATCAGGGTTCCACCTCCGTAAACTTCAAGGTGTAATATAACGGCATAAATTGCGAAAAGGCCCCGCTCAATGCGGGGCTTTGTTCTTTGGTAAAATTGACTAAGCCCCGCTTATCTGCTACAATTTTTAAAAAATGAGCATCATTGCACAGCTTTATCCATTTCCACAGCGAGGAGAAACATATATGAAGACGGATATTGAGATAGCTCAGGCCTGCCCCTTGCGCCCCATAGCCGAAATTGCCGATGCTGCCGGCATAAACAGGGAGTATCTTGAGCTGTACGGCAATCACAAGGCCAAGATAGACTGTCGGCTTTTGAAGGACGCCAGGGGCAAAAAGGGCAAGCTTATACTTGTTACCGCCATAAACCCCACCCCTGCCGGAGAGGGCAAAACCACCACCACCGTTGGCCTTGCGGACGGCCTCAGGAAGCTTGGCAAAAATACCATGGTGGCTCTCCGTGAGCCCTCTCTTGGCCCTGTGTTCGGCGTAAAGGGCGGCGCTGCAGGGGGCGGCTACGCTCAGGTCGTACCTATGGAGGATATAAACCTCCACTTCACCGGAGATTTTCACGCTATAGGCGCCGCAAACAACCTCCTTGCCGCAATGCTGGACAACCACATCCAGCAGGGCAATCAGCTGGGCATAGACGTTAAGCGAATAGTATGGAAGCGCTGCGTGGATATGAATGACCGCCAGCTGCGCAATATTATAGACGGCCTTGGCGGCAGGGCGCAGGGCGTGCCCCGGGAGGACGGCTTTGACATAACCGTTGCGTCCGAGGTAATGGCGGTGCTTTGCCTTTCCTCCGACATATCAGACCTTAAGGCCCGTCTGGGCCGTATGGTGGTGGCCTATACATATGAAGATAAGCCGGTGACCGCAAATGACCTTAAGGCGGCGGGCGCAATGACGGCCCTCCTTAAGGACGCCCTTAAGCCCAACCTTGTACAGACCCTTGAAGGCACCCCCGCCCTTGTTCACGGCGGCCCCTTTGCAAACATCGCCCACGGCTGCAACAGCGTTATTGCCACCCGCATGGCCATGGCCCTTGCGGATTATGCCGTTACTGAGGCGGGCTTCGGCGCTGACCTTGGGGCGGAAAAGTTTCTTGATATAAAGTGCCGTCTGGCCGGGCTGAAGCCGGATGCTGTTGTAATAGTCGCCACGGTACGGGCGCTGAAAAACCATGGCGGCGTTTCCAAGGCGGACCTGAATCAGGAAAACCTCGCTGCCCTTGAAAGGGGTATGCCAAACCTTCTGCGCCATGTTTCCAATATCAAAAACCTTTACGGCCTGCCCTGCGTGGTTGCCATAAACGCCTTCCCTACCGACACCGGGGCAGAGCTTAAGCTGGTTGAGGATAAATGCCGGGAGCTTGGGGTAAATGTTGCCCTGTCTGAAGTGTGGGCAAAGGGCGGCGATGGGGGCATTGCCCTTGCGGAGGAAGTGGTTCGTCTGTGCGATATGCCAAGCAATTTCCGCTTCGCCTATGACGCCAACGATTCCATTGAGAAAAAGCTCCGGGATATATGCAGGAATGTATACGGCGCAGATGGGGTATCCCTTACCCCCGCCGCAAAAAATCAACTCGTTCAGCTTGAAGCGCTGGGGTTTGGCAGTCTTCCCATCTGCATGGCAAAGACCCAGTACTCCTTCTCTGACGATCCCGTCCTGCTGGGGGCGCCGGAGGGCTTTACCATAACCGTGCGCAATCTTCGTGTATCCGCCGGCGCGGGGTTTATCGTTGCCCTTACCGGGGATATTATGACCATGCCCGGCCTTCCCAAAGTCCCCGCCGCCGAGCGCATAGACGTGGACGAAAACGGCAGGATAACCGGATTGTTCTAACACATAACGGAGGTATAATAACAGTAAATGTCATCCGAAGGTAATTTCGCCACGCTCACATGGGAGCAGCTATGGGCCATGATACTGCCCGTCGCAAAGATGCTGCTGATACTTCTCGCCGGCCATTTTGCAATTAAATACCTCGTTAAGCTTTTTAGCCGGGCCATGTCCAGCTCAAAGCTGGATGAGTCTCTCGCAAGATTTACCGGCAAGGCCATAAACATAGCCCTGCATATTCTTATATTCCTCTCCGCCCTCAGTACCATCGGCGTATCCACCAGCGGCATAGTGGCGGCAATATCCGCGGCGGCGGTGGCCCTGTCCGTGGCCCTGAAAGATTCCCTGAGCAACGTGGCGGGGGGCATAGTGCTGCTGCTTTCCCCCCGCTTTGTTACCGGTGATTATATCTCCTCAAACGGGGACGAGGGCACGGTATTGAGCGTTGACCTTATGCATACCACCCTTCTTACCTTAGACCGCAGGCAGGTCACCATACCAAACGGTATACTGGTGAACCAGCACTTGACCAACTACTCCCGTGAGCCTGAGCGCAGGGTGGATCTTACCTTCCCTATCTCCTACGAATCCGACCCGGAGCAGGCCAAGGCCATCGCCATGGGCGCCATACTGAAACATCCCCTTATCCTCACCGACAGGGAGCCGCCCTTCGTTCGCATACACAGCTATCAGGACAGCTCCGTAAACCTCATCACCCGGGTATGGTGCAAAACAGAGAACTACTGGACGCTATACTATGACCTTACCGAGCAAATACGGGCGGAATTCGATAAGAACGGCATAGGCATACCCTATAATCAGCTGGATGTGCATATAAAGAATTAATGGCAGAATATCGGCGGGCAGTCTCCACAGGGAGGCCGCCTGCTGTTTTTGTTTTGCAGCAAAGCCATAAACGGAAAGTTCGCGTAAAATCAGCCCGGGATATTACGGCTGAACGGTTGGAGGCCCGCCGGTATCAATGATGGTATTTTTTAAATAAACGATCCGCAAAGCCCTAAGCTAAGGCGGGAACTTATCCTCCTCTGCCCTGAACGCACAAAGCGCCTGTGCAACTCAACAATAACTTGAAAGCAGGCGGCGTATCATGGAGGATTGGCCTTAGTTTTTGCCGGATGCAAAAAGCTGTTGGGCCAAACATATCCAAGCTTTGATAAACCCGCGTAAAATTCCGCAGAAAATGCTTGCATTTTCTCCTGTGTCGGTGTATTATATTTGGGTACGAACTTTGTGCGCCAAGTTAATAGCGCTTTGTTCGTAGGCCATGGAGAGATGGCTGAGTTGGTCGCCGCATGACTGGAATGCTTCCGGTCGAGAAGTATCAACGAAAATAATAATTCATTATCGTAGACCGTGGAGAGATGGCTGAGTTGGTCGAAGGCGCACGACTGGAAATCGTGTAGTGCAGGAATGTACTCAAGGGTTCGAATCCCTTTCTCTCCGCCATGAAAAGTCCCTGAATAAGGGACTTTTTCATTTCTCAAAAACTCTGCGGTATGCCGGTGAAGAAGGCCAAAATGGGCATATGTTCATCAAATTGTTCATCAATGTTCATCAATGGGCATTTTGAGCCTGAACAGGATTCTGTTTGGCGTAAAAATAAGCTGAAAATCCGGATATAATTTCACGTGGATTACAGCAAAAAAACAGCCCCCGTCCGCACTGCGGACGGGGACGTTGCCATAGGGTTATCTTATGCTTCTGTCAAAAAGCTCTCGCTGTATCACATCTGCCGCCGCTCTGGATTTTTCCAGAGAATCGCAGTAAATGTCTGCGGTGATGCTGATGGTGGAGTGGCCGAGGGTCTTGGATATGGCCTTGAGGGGGATATCCATATCGATCAGCGCAGTTGCGTAGGAGTGCCTGAGATCGTGAAAGCGAACCGCGGGCAGATTCAGCTTGCGCAGCAGTGCTTTGAACCGCTGGTACATCAGATCGGGCTTTACAGGTGTGCCGTCCGGGTTACAGGTGACGAGGTCGTTGTCCTGATATTTGGAACCCAGTAATAGCTTCTGCCGTGCCGCATTGCGGTGCTGCTCCTTTACGCTTTCCAGTATAGATTGGGGTACGTTGAGGATGCGGTTGCTGTCTTCGGTCTTAACATCCTTTATGCCGTAGCGGTGGGAGCCGCCCTCGGTTGCCTTTATCATGGTCAGCTGCTGCTGGATATGCACAGTACCTGCATCAAAGTCGAAATCGCCAAAGCGGACGGCAAGCGCCTCTCCCCGCCGCAGACCGAGAGCTATGGCCAACAGTATGGCGGTTTCGTATTGTGTGCCTACGCAGCCGGAAATGAGGACGCGCATCTGGTCGGCATTGAGTATCTTTGCCCTGTATTTATGCTTCTTGGGGCGTTTTGCTCTGTTGCAGGGATTCCTTTGGATAAGCCCCATATCCAATGCATCGTTGAGGGCTTTTCGAAGGGTTCTGTGAACATAATCCACCGTTGTAGCGGAGAGACCGTTTTGATCGCTTAGCCTTGTATAGAAGGCTGTCAGCTGCATTGTGTTCAAGTCTGACAGCCGGGTGTGCCCTATTAAAGGGATGATATGATTATAGATATTTACCTTGTATCCTGCGGCGGTTGAAGGCTCCACGGTTTTGCTGTGGATGGCATACCATCCCGTGAGGAACTGCTGAACGGTATAGTTTTTATCATAGGTATATGTGCCCTTGGCTATTTCACCGAGGGTTATATCCATGTGCCGTTTGGCTTCTTCCCGAGTAGCGAAGCCGCCTTTTTTATGCTGCTTGCGCTCCTGTGTAACGGGGTCATAGGTGTAGTAGGTGTACTGCCATGAATTGCCGCGCATTGAAGGATTAGTGCCTGCTGACATATATGCTGCACCCCCCCCTGTTTTAAGCAGAAGGCCGTTCGCTGTTGAGCCATTCGTCAAACTTGGCTTGCGGTATGCGTATTGCTGTGCCAATATGCACTATGGGAAACGCCTTGCTGTTCACAAGGGTATATGCACTGTTGCGGCTGATGCCGAGAATGTTCTGAATGTCTTTTACTGTATATACACTGGACTGATTTTTTACCATGCAAATCTCCTAAAAATCTATATTAAAGTATCTATGTAAACAGGCCTTGATGTGTACAATCGGTATGATACCTCCATTACGGGTAATTTGCGGACAAGCTTCGGCTGCCTGTGGCCGGGCTGTGTCATGGGGGAATTTGGGCTGGGTGTACAGTACGGTTATAGCATTTCTGCTATGGCAATGGAGTTATTCCTCGCATTGCGCTTGTTTGTTGTCTGCAAAATCCTGCAGAGCGCATTTCATTTTCCTGCACAGGCAGGTTATGTTGCTCTTATTGATGAATGTAAGGCAACAGCTTTTCCTGAATCTGCGCAGCCAGTTGGAAATATCCACCGGGCTGCCGGCCTGATTGAGAGCTTCCAGAGACTTTCTGGAATAAATGTAATCGGAATAGCGCACAACGAAATCCCGCAGGGAACTTATCCGCATATCGCCGGAGCAATCAAGCTCGGCCCGATAGGCCTTCACCAGTTCGGCGGTGTGGCAGCATTCCAGAATGGGAATGTACGACGGCAATTTGGACAGAGTGGCTATGGTATCATCTATCGCCTTGTAAACGGCGGCCGCCACGTCATATCGTTCCTTGTGCCTGTTGATGCGGGTATAGCGGAACTCGCAGCGGGTTGCTGGAGCGAGGTCGTCACCGCTTTCCAGGCGTTTGTTGTATATCTCCAGCGTCTGGGAATCCGTGCGAAGCAGCGTGCTGCGCTTCCTCAGATCGTCGCCGATGGCACGGTAGGCGTTATCACGTTTCTTCCAATGAAAACCGCACAGCGCCTTGAGATAATTCATGGGTTTCCACAGAATATCGTAATCAGTATCCGTGTCTATGGCCACGTCGATCCTGTCTATCATCAAGTCGAAATCATCAAGCTCCAGTTCCGCAATGATGGCATTGAGGACAGAGATGACTTCACCGGCGCTCCGGCAGATGCCCCGGTATTTGTTGGGATTAATGATGATGCGGAAGCGATCCTGACGGAAGCAGGGGTTATCTTTTACATAACGCAGCGCGGCTATGGCATTCAGATCTGCTCCTATGCCGTTGGTGCTTAGCTGTACGGTATGTACAAGTGCTGTAAAGTCAGTATCGTCTATGATTTTTTGAAGGTTTATATGGCATTCACTCCTTTTAAAATGTATTTGGTATATTCTCGTACTGTGTGCCCCGCCCGGGGTAAATCCGTTTGGATTTCATATAAAAAATGGTCTTTTTTGACGCTTTTTTGCATAATGGTAGTGCGGATTAAACCTTAATTTGGGGTGCCTTGCAAAGAAGGTGTAACCATGGGTGGTTTTTCAGGGTATATGCCCTAATAGTGGCAAAGGGGGAAATCGGGATGAAAAAGGTTTATATAAAAATCGGGTATGCGTTGAATTTGATATGCAATGCAAAAGTATATAGCAAAGCTAATATGAGCCGATTCGGCTGTGAAAAGGTGTATGCCATGCTTGCCCTATCCGAGTCCTCCGCCCTTTGTCCGCTCCTGCACTCTGCCGGTGCCGTCATGGCGTGATCACGCTGGTTCCAAACTCACTTTCGGGGTCATGTATTCAGTTGGAAAGGTACATTGCACATCCTTTGGATGAAACGGGGTGATGCTCCGTCCCAAGGCGTGCAGGAGATAATATATCATACTGAAATTAATTTGTCAAATCTCAGCATTCAAGGCGATTTTTTTGCACAAATATCGCCTACCCTTGAAACAAGAGATTGGACATTTTTGCCGGATAATACCTCCCCTTCCTGCGGGGGTACCTACCCTAACAAAGCGCTCGGGTGCAAACTTACCCCCTCCCTGTCGCAGTAACGGGGGAGGGGGATTTTTAAATAAATGGTCTGAATTTATTGAATCAATTCGTACAAGCGGTGTAATTGAACCCATCGTTGTAACACGGGACTTCACCATTGTTTCCGGCCATCAGCGGGTCAGGGCGTGCAATGAACTTGGTATTACAGAAATACCTGCAAGGGTTAAGGATTACGCCGATGAAGATGCCATTATAAAGGACCTTCTGGAAACCAATGTGCGGCAGCGGGGGAATATTGACTGGAGCTGCCGTGAGGGATATACTTTGGGAATTAAACAACAAGAATGGCGGAACATTGCCAAGAGATGTCTTGTACAGTAACTGAAGGGGAACTTTATGAAAAATGAAATGGAATATATGCATTACTTGATGCAGCTTGATGTTGAAACTTTAAATAAAATGCTGGAAACCGATATTACAGAAGATGAAAGGATAGATGTTACAGCGATACGCATATTGAAGGAGTACAAGCGAGCCTTTGAGGAATTGGCCAAGTAGGCAAACATTTAATGCGTGTATAAATTAAAAGCTGGCTGGGGAACGGACGGCTTTGTTTTTTTCTTGAGTTGAGAACAGAAAAAATTGGGCAAAACAGGCGTTTAAATTGGGTGGGTAGGTTGGGTATACCCCATGGGTTAAACAGCTGAGGTTTATCAAAATTTAACGCATTAGATTTGTGTTGGAATTGTAGCTCCCTGATGGTTCTTGGTATGGTATAATGCCATGTGTAGGAAAGCGAGGATGTAATGGGTTGTAGCTCCCTGATGGTTCTTGGTATGGTATAATCAATCTACCCATCAGAGAGTATAGGGTAAAGTTGTAGCTCCCTGATGGTTCTTGGTATGGTATAATTTTAAGTTGTCCAACATGGTGTAGTTCTGCGTTGTAGCTCCCTGATGGTTCTTGGTATGGTATAATAGGCGTTTTACAGCAGTAAGCCCGGAAAGAGTTGTAGCTCCCTGATGGTTCTTGGTATGGTATAATATCCACAAAATTCATGCGAGGGAGTTTATGGTTGTAGCTCCCTGATGGTTCTTGGTATGGTATAATGCAGAGAACCCCGACAGATACGGTGTACGCGTTGTAGCTCCCTGATGGTTCTTGGTATGGTATAATTTACCGGTGATACTTCGTCATGTGTATTAGTTGTAGCTCCCTGATGGTTCTTGGTATGGTATAATAGACCATCAAAAAATCCTGAAAGCATATAGCCTTTCAGGATTTTTGCTTTTGTTTTTTATAATACAGTAAGAGAGGAATCCGTTTGGGATGTGATTTCTTCCTGACAAAACCGACCGAGAAGCAGGTCCATGGATTCATACTGTTTTTCCGTTACTACCATGAGCCTCACGGAACCGTTTGCCGGCACATTGCTGTGCAGCCGTGCTTTGTGCAGGGCTACATTGTCCATGCCGTTGCATATGCGAACATACACGGAATACTGCAGCATATAATACCCGTCCTTTAAAAGAAACTTGCGAAATTGGGTCGCATCCCGCCGCTGTTTTTTTGTTTGAACAGGCAAATCGAAAAATACCATCATTCGCATAAATCTATTCATACCGATGCTGTTTGAGTTCCTTGAACTCCGGCAGGCTAAGTTTGTCCGATTCTTTTCGCATACACTTCAGCAGGCTTTGTATCAGAATATCCACAGCGTATGACAGGCTAGTATAGCCAATCTAAAATAACATTTCGGTGATGATATCACATAAAAAGAGCGGCATTGCTGCCGCTCTAAACTTTTTCGCTATTAAGTAATTCGAGGATATGTTCACTGGAACGGATGATTTGAGACTGCTTATCTTTTATGGATGTTTTTCTTGCCTCCTCCAGCGAGAGAGCAGCATATAAATGAACTGTGTTTGCTTCCTGCCGGAGAGAATCGTTATACTGTTCAGCGGCAAGATCTTGCTTCTCAAGTATACTAATTTTACTCCGGAGATCACTAATCTGCTGTTGAAGCGACATCACTTTTTTCTTTTGGACATAGAGGAAATAAGCAAGAAGCAACAGGATGAGTGAAAAGATAATAATAATCATTCTTAGTTCTTATCCTCCTTTGTCAAAAGATAAGCCTTAACTGCATTACGGAGAGTTTCCGGTAGAACAGGCAAGGGCAAGACGGTCAATTTACCCGCATTCTTTTCAATCGCTATTTCCGATTCCGGTTGATTGGACAGAAGAATCACGGGTGTTCTTTTATCTGCCCTCCATGGCTGAT
>JAEDIC010000003.1 GCA_016292635.1 Clostridia bacterium | reverse complement strand
GGGTCCGGAGCCCCGAAGGCTTCAGCCGAACTTGGCGACCAGTAGGGCAAATCCTCAAAAAAGTGGCGCAATGCCGCTTTTTTCACAGCCTGAGCATCGCCATACACGGCGATGCTTTTATATGCGCCGGGGATAGAATTACTGCTCAAACTGGAAAAGGTCGCCGTTGCGCTCCATAAACAGGGCGAAAACCGCATCCAGTATTTCCTGATCCTCCACGCCCTGAAGCATATCCTCCTCGCCGTCCTCAGAGGCTTCAAGCAGCTCCAGTATAACCGCCTCAACGGCGTCGGAGTCGTCGTCAACGGGCAGCAGCACGGCGTATTCGCTGTCCTTGTAAGGGACTATGTCCAGCACCTCAAAGTCAACATCGCTGCCGTCGGCATCGGTAAGGGTGATTACGTTCATGTATTCTTCCTGCATGGGCTTATCTCCTTGAATTTTATAGGATAATTATAAAGCGTAACGGCTTATCCGTCACGCTTTATATTTTTTATTATTGAATTATATCCCGGCCCGAGGCTTTTAATCCGCATTTGGCGACATGTACGTCAAACGCGGAACCATCCCGCAGGGATGGATACCCTGTATTAGCTGCCGCCCGGTGGTGGTCGTAGTTGGGGTTGTTAAGGGGCTTGCCCCTTAAGTATAAATCCGGCTTCGGCGGCGTGTACGGCGAAACGGATGAAAAGCGGAGCTTTTCCTTCCCTGCAGGTTTTTTCGCCCGGGAGCGAAGCGAGAGAAAAAACGTGAAAAAATCGCCCAAATGGCAAAACCATTTGGGCGAAAGCGTTAGCGATGTTTATGCCTGACCGTTGCAGCCCAGAACGTTGATAAGCTTATGGGCGACCATGTCCTTAATGGCAATGCGGGCGGGCTTCAGATACTGGCGGGGATCAAAGTGATCGGGATGCTCAGCGAAGTACTGACGTACGCAGGCGGTCATGGCGAGGCGCAGGTCTGAGTCGATGTTGATCTTGCAGACCGCACCCTCAGCTGCTTTGCGGAGCTGCTCCTCGGGAATGCCGACCGCATCGGGCATCTTGCCACCGTTTTCGTTGATGATCCTTACGAATTCCTGAGGAACGGAGGAAGAACCGTGGAGAACGATGGGGAAGCCGGGGAGACGCCGGGAAATCTCATCCAGTATGTCAAAGCGCAGGGGAGGAGGAACCAGCAGGCCCTTCTCGTTGCGGGTGCACTGATCGGCGGTGAATTTGTATGCGCCGTGGCTGGTGCCGATGGCGATGGCAAGGGAGTCTACGCCGGTGCGGGAAACGAACTCCTCAACTTCATCTGGGCGGGTGTAGGAGGAATCCTCGGCGGATACGTTTACTTCGTCTTCAACACCAGCCAGAGTGCCCAACTCGCCTTCAACAACTACGCCGTGGTCATGGGCATACTCAACCACCTGACGGGTCAGGGCGATGTTGTCCTCAAAGGACTTGGAGGAGCCGTCTATCATAACGGAGGTAAAGCCGCCGTCGATGCAGCTCTTGCACAGCTCAAAGCTGTCGCCGTGGTCAAGATGCACGCATACGGGAAGGTCGAAACCGGCGGACTGCTCTGCGTCGATAATGGCGGCTTCTATGAGCTTCATCAGATATACGTGCTTTGCATAGGCGCGGGCGCCCTTGGATACCTGCAGGATCAGAGGAGCGCGGTTTTCCATAGCCGCCTCGGTGATACCCTGAATGATCTCCATGTTGTTTACGTTGAAAGCGCCGATGGCGTAGCCGCCCTTATAGGCTTTTTCAAACATTGCTTTGCTGGTAACAAGTGCCATTTGAATATATCCCCTTTAAAATTATTTTTATTGAAGCAAACACTATTAATTATACTCGATGAAAAGATGGTTTCAATAGCCGGAGGGGCTTTTTTTGCCTAAAAATATATTAGAATTGTAGATAGGGCGCCCTTGGGGTATAATGATAATTAGCATCAAACTCCAGAATTGAAAAAAGGAGAGGTTATGGATAAAAAAATCAGCCTGGTGATACCGGTTTTCAATGAGCAGGAGGTAATGCCAGAGTCCTTCCGGCGCACGAAGGCCGCAATGGAGGATATTGGCTATCCTTACGAGATAATATATGTGGATGACGGCAGCCGTGACGGTACATGGGAGATACTTTCCAGCATCGCCGGGGAAAACCCCGAGGTCACGGCGCTGCGGTTTTCCCGCAACTTCGGTCATCAGCTGGCGGTTACCGCCGGCATGGATGCGGCAGATGGGGATGCGGTGATAATAATGGACGCGGACCTGCAGGACCCTCCCGAGGTTATAGCGGACATGATAAAGGCATGGGAGCAGGGGGCGGATATTGCCTACGGCAAGCGCCTTAAGCGCCACGGGGAGACCGCCATGAAGAAATTCACCGCATGGTGTTATTATCGTCTGCTTTCAGCCATGAGCGCATATCCGATACCGCTGGATACCGGCGACTTTCGCCTGCTGGACAGGGCGGTGGCGGATAAATTCAAGGAATTTCGTGAACACAACCGCTTCCTAAGGGGCATGAGCGCGTGGATGGGATATAATGCGGTGCCCGTGGAATACGTCCGCCATGAGCGGGCCGCAGGCAAAACCAAATACACCCTCAAAAAGATGCTTAAATTGGCCGCGGACGGCATTTTCGGCTTCTCAACAAAGCCTTTGTCCATGATAACCTATCTGGGTTCAGGGGTGATTCTGGCGGGTTTGGCGGGCATTGTGATAACCGCCATATGGGCCGCAGCGGCAGGGGCAGCCGCATGGCTGTGGGGCCTTTGGGCGCTGGTGCTGCTGGATGGCATAATACTTATATGCATGGGAGTGCAGGGCGAGTACATACAGCGCATATACGACGAGGCACAGGGCAGACCCCTGTACGTTGTAAAAGAAAAGATAAACTGATAAAGGCAGGTATATAAAATGACTGATCCCCGTATAAAGAAACTGGCGGAAAATCTTGTAAGCTTCTCCTGCAAGGTGCAGAAGGGGGAAAACGTGCTTATAGAGGGCTTCGGTGAGGTTACGGAGCTTGTAAAGGCCATCGTTCGTGAGGTTTATGCTGTTGGAGGCGTGCCCTTCGTGTGGCTTAACAGGAAGGATGTGGACAGGGAGCTTGCCCTTGGCGCAACAGAGGCTCAGTACGCCCTGATGGCAAAATATGACGGCGGCTTTATGTCCGAAATGCAGGTATACATGGGCATACGGGGAGACAACAACGCCTCCGAAATGTCGGATGTGCCAAACGACAAGCTTCTGCTTATCAGCGGGGTATACAGTAACAAGGTACACGGTCAGATCCGTGTGCCCGGCACAAAGTGGGTGGTGCTGCGCTATCCCACCCCCGGCATGGCCCAGATGGCTTCCATGAGCACCGTTGGCTTTGAGGATTATTATTTCAACGTATGCAATCTGGACTATTCCAAAATGGATAGGGCCATGGACTCCCTTAAGGCACTTATGGAGCGCACGGATAAGGTTCGCATAGTTGGCCCGGGTACAGACCTTCGCTTCTCCATAAAGGGCATGAAGGCGATAAAGTGCGCAGGGGAAATGAACATACCCGACGGCGAGATATACACTGCCCCCGTAAGGGACAGCGTGGAGGGCGTCATAACCTACAACACTCCATCTCCCCATGATGGCTTTATATATGAAAACGTGAAGCTTACCTTTGAAAAGGGAAAAATAGTAAAGGCAGAGTCCAACGATACCTCCCGGATAAACCAGGTATTCGATCTGGATGAGGGGGCAAGGTATGTTGGGGAATTCGCCCTTGGCGTGAATCCTTACATCACTTTCCCCATGAAGGAGATACTTTTTGACGAGAAGATCGCCGGGTCGTTCCACTTTACACCTGGCAGCTGCTATGAGGATTGCGACAACGGAAATCAATCCAGCCTCCATTGGGACCTTGTATGCATACAGACCCCGGAATACGGAGGCGGCAAAATATACTTTGACGATGTGCTCATAAGAAAGGACGGCCGCTTCGTACTGCCGGAGCTGGATTGCCTTAATCCGGAGAACCTGAAATGACCCGGGAGGAAGTAAAGGCTGAGATTCGCAGCAGGCTTGATGAGCGTGGCTCTGTGGTGGTGGCCATAGAGGGTATGTGCGGCGCGGGTAAAAGCACATTTGCTGAGGAGCTGGCCCGGGAGTTTGATGCTCGGCTGTTCCGTGCGGATGATTATTTTCTGCGCCCGGAGCAGCGCACGCCGCAAAGGCTCAGCGAAGTTGGCGGAAATTTCGACCGGGAGCGGTTTTTTGAGGAAGTGGCGGAGCCTGCAAGGCAGAGGTGCGACGCCCTTTGCAGGCGGTATTTTTGCAGCACCGGCACCCTGTCGGATTCATTTTCCGTGCCCTTTACTCCGGTAACGGTGGTTGAGGGTAGCTATTGTATGCATCCCGGGTTGGGAGAATACTTCGATATTGGGATATTTTTACAAGTATCTTCGGATGAACAAAGCCGCCGCATAATGCAGCGCAATGGCCCACAAATGCATAAAAGGTTCATCAATGAATGGATTCCCATGGAAAACAGCTATTTTCAGGAGATGGGAATAAAGTCGAAATGCCGGTTTTTGCTATAAGGGCCGGTTATAGGAATGCCCTCCATTAATGTAATATGAAGTTATTCAAAAAGTTGCTTGCAAAATTACCGCATATATTTTATCATAAACTATATTGGTTAATTTATTGTCAACTATGACGCTTTGCGTCATGTAATATTCAGATAAATTAAATGGAGGACTAAAAAATGGCAGTAAAAGTTGGCATCAATGGTTTCGGTCGTATTGGCAGCCTTTCTTTCAGGGCAGCCGTTCTTGACGACAACGTAGAAGTAGTAGGCATTAACGATCCTTTCATCTCCGTGGATTACATGGCTTATATGCTCAAATATGACACCGTTCACGGTCATTTCGCCGGCAGCATCGAAGTAAAGGGCGACAAGTTGGTTGTAAACGGCAAGGAGATCGCCGTATACGCCTGCATGAACGCAAACGAGATTCCCTGGAAGGAGTGCGGCGCTGAGTACATCTTGGAGTGCAGCGGCGTAAACACCACCGTGGAAAAGGCTTCCAAGCACCTTGAAGCGGGCGCCAAAAAGGTCGTCATTTCCGCTCCCAGCGCAGATGCTCCCATGTTCGTAATGGGCGTAAACCACAAGACCTATTCCTCTGATATGAACGTGGTTTCCAACGCGTCCTGCACCACCAACTGCCTTGCCCCTCTTGCCAAGGTTATCAATGACAAGTTTGGCATCGTGGAAGGCCTTATGACCACCGTTCATTCCATCACCGCAACCCAGAAGACCGTTGACAGCGCTTCCAAGAAGGATTGGCGCGGCGGCCGCGCTGCGGCCCATAACATCATCCCCAGCTCCACCGGCGCCGCAAAGGCCGTCGGCAAGGTAATCCCCTCCCTGAACGGCAAGCTTACCGGTATGTCCATGCGCGTTCCTACTGTGGATGTTTCCGTCGTTGACCTGACCTGCCGCCTTGAGAAGTCCGCTACCTATGACGAGATCAAGGCTGCCATGAAGGCCGCTTCCGAGAGCGAAGACTGGAAGGGTATCATCGGCTACACCGAGGACGCCGTGGTTTCCTCCGACTTCATCCACGATGTACATACCTGCACTTTCGATGCCGATGCCGGTATCGCCCTGAACGACCACTTTGTAAAGCTGGTTGCCTGGTATGATAACGAGTGGGGTTATTCCAACAAGCTGAAGGACCTCTGCGCTTACATGTATTCTGTAGACGCCAAGTAATAAACCGAAGCAAACCGAAAGGACGTTCCATATGGAGCGTCCTTTTTGCGCGCTTATTGGGTTTAAAAAATATTTGAGCTTTGCTATAATATAGAAAATAACAATAATACTGATGAGCGACAATCTTATAGTATAAAAGCGAGGAACATTATGGATATCAAGCAGATAGAAGCCTTCTGCATGGTGGTAAAGCACGGAAGCTTTTCCCGGGCGGCAAAGACCATGGGCCTTTCTCAGCCCACAGTCAGCGCTCATATATCTACCCTGGAAAAGGAGCTTGGCTGCGAGCTTCTTATTCGCACCAGCCGCAATATATTTCCAACGGAAAAGGGCGCGGTGCTCCTGGGGTATGCGCAAAGCATACTGAGCTTGAGAAACAGGGCGCTGGAGGAGCTTTCCCGCCCGGAAATCCGCCACAGCGGCTCAATCACCATAGCCGCCTCATCCGTGCCTGCCCAGTATTGCCTTCCGGAGCTGCTGTCTGCCTTCAGCGAAAGGTATCCCGGCGTGTCCTATCGGCTGCATAACGCAAACAGTATGCAGGCGGTGGATCTTGTGCGCAAAGGCACGGCGGATGTGGCCCTTACCGGCTCAAAGGTAGAAAATACAAACTGCGAATTCAGAAGCTTTACAAAGGACGAGCTGGTGCTGGTTACGCCCAATATTGAGCGGTTCAGACTGATGGATGGCAGGATGGATCCGGAGATACTTTACAGCGAGCCATTTATTACCCGCGAAGGGGGAAGCGGCACCAGGATGGAATACGAACAGCTGCTGCGCAATGCCGGAATTGACCCGGCCCGCATGAACGTGGTGGCGGAGATGAGTTACAGCGAGGCAGTGAAAAAATCCGTATCGGCAGGCCTTGGCGTTGCCATAATGAGCATACACGCCGTGGAGGATGAACTGAAAAACGGCAAGCTGCTTAGCTTTAGACTTAGCAAGGCTGACATGAGGCGGGATCTGTATATCGTTATGCGCAAAAACCGCTCCGAGGTGTCCACGGCGGCGCTGTTCTTTGACTTTGTGCTGGATTACTATGGCAAGCAGCAAAAA
The DNA here is from genome assembly GCA_016292635.1 of Clostridia bacterium. GTDB lineage: Bacteria > Bacillota > Clostridia > Christensenellales > CAG-138 > SFEL01. The sequence goes on along the minus strand of JAEDIC010000003.1, from coordinate 116,280 downwards.
AGCTGATTTCCCGTAAAACGCAAAAGCAGTGAGCCGTTCAGGCTTTCGAAAAAGTGGCTTTGCGCCGCCTTTTGGAGGCTTACATAGCTCCCTTGTGCCTGCGGCACATCCGGGGAGCCACATAAAGAAACCCTTGCGCAGCAAGGGTTATGCGGATTTGCCGCACAGGCCTCCAAATCCGATTGAAGCCTCCGCCTCCGAACCCCAAGGGGTTTTCGGCAGTCTGAAAGCAGCGGGAAACCGTTGTTTTTATGTGTGCATTATTTTACTCTTCCGTAGTCGTCCAGCTGTGTTATTATAGGCTTGCCGTCTGCGTCCAGCATTACCGTCATGCCGCCGGCGTAGCCGCTGGCCCATACGGCATAGTTTACGCCGGTGTTTCTGTCCACCCATACCTCAAAGACGGTACCGAAGCAGCTGCCCTGCTTGTGTATGCGGATGAATTTGTCCGTATCTTTAATCTTCACGGGAACCCTCCAGATATCTTATTTGGGCATTGTATACCCTTACGACCATCACAGAGGCAAATATAAGAGAGAAAACCTCCGCAATGGGGAAGGCGTACCATACTGCTGAAAGACCAAACAGCCTGGACAGGATGAACGCCGCGGGCAGCAGTATTATCAACTGGCGCAGGGCGGACATAAGCAGGGACAGCTTTCCGTTGCCGATGGCCTGAAACAGAGAGGAGAGCATTATGCCCAGCGCCGCCATGGGAAAGCAGAGGCTTATGGTTTTAAGGGCGGGAACGCCTATCTCCAGCATGGTGGGGGAGGCGTCAAAGAGTTTCAGCATAAAGGGCGAGCAGAACTGGAATATTATAAGCCCAACCGTCATTATGCAAAATGCGTACAGGGAGCCGTATTTAAGGGCGTCCATAACACGCTTTTTGTTCCTTGCGCCAAAGTTGTAGCCCATTACCGGCATTGTGCCGCTGTTCAGGCCGAATACCGGCATGAATATGAAAGACTGAAGCTTGAAGTAAACGCCCATTACGCTTACGGCGGTTGGGGTAAAGGAAATAAGTATCTTATTCAGCCCAACGTTCATTACCGAGCCCACCATCTGGAGGAATATGCTGGGAATACCCACAACGTATATGTTTTTTATAGTTTCCATGCAGGGGCGGAAGCCTTTGATGCTTATTTTGACCAGGCACTTTTTGCTGAATATAAGGAAAGCGCCTAATATCATGCCGATTATCTGACCGCCGACAGTGGCTATGGCAGCGCCTGCAACGCCAAGGGCAGGAAAGCCGTAAAGGCCGAAAATGAGTATGGGGTCAAATATCAGGTTGAACACAGCGCCTGTAAGCTGTATCAGCATGGAGTGGACTGTATTGCCGGTGGCCTGCAGTATTTTTTCTTCCATTACCTGTATGCAGGCGAATACGGCAGGGGTGCCTACCAGATAAAGATAGGTATTTGCGTATTCGGCTATTTGGGCTTCCGGCTTGAATACGCCTATGAGGACAGGGGTGAGCAGGCCGAAAAACAGCAGAAAAAATACTCCGCTGGCAACCGAGAGGAACAGTGCGTTTGTGGCGGCTTTATCCGCACCCTGCTGATCCTGGGCGCCCAGCCTGCGAGCGATGAGGGAATTTGCGCCGGCGGCAGTACCTACCGCCACTGCGGTTATCAGCATCTGGAAAGGAAATACAAGAGATACGGCGGTGAGCGCGTTTTCGCTGATGCGGGATACGAATATGCTGTCTACAATGTTGTATGTGGCCAGCACCAGCATGGATACCATTATCGGCAGGGACATTTCGAGTATAAGCCCCGGCACGGGAAGATATCCCATTTTGTTTTGAGCTTGGGTGTTTTCCATGGATTTATAAGTTCCTGACGTATAGAATTTATGTCATAAAAAATGGCCCATCCCGGATGGGCCATTTTTTATTGGTTTTTTGAGGTTACTCCTGAGAGGGAGCGCCTACGGGGCAGTTGGAAGCGCAAGCGCCGCAGTCGATGCAGGTAGCGGCGTCGACAACGTAACGATCGTCGCCCTGGGAAATTGCGCCTACGGGGCAGCCGGCTTCACAAGCGCCGCAGCTGATGCATTCTTCGCTGATTACATATGCCATTGATATAATACCTCCACATATATTTTCATTTATATTGTAACACGGAAATCTTTGTTGTCAATATTTAAAGATTATCCTTTGCCATGCCCCGCTCACGCATATCGGCTTTTTCCTCCTCCAGGAGGGCGGCCAGATCTTCGGGGACAACATCCATAGGGGTATCCGGTTCGGCTTCGGTTTCCTGGGCCTGTTTGCCCTTGCTGCGGCTGAATTTCAGTTCCCGGAAGGGATACTCGCGGATATCGATTGTGCCGTCGGGAAGGGTTAGCTTTACACGGGTCCTTTCGGATATAATGTTGTTTTCCACAACTGTGCCGGTGATGCCCTCCGGGGTGTCAGCCTCACGGCCTACCTTGGGCATTTGCTTGCGCATGGACTCATAGCAGTCCTGCTCATACTTCAGGCAGCACATGAGCCTGCCGCATATGCCGGATATCTTGGTGGGGCTCAGGGAAAGGCTCTGCTCCTTTGCCATCTTTATGGATACGGGCTGAAAATCCGGCAGGAAGGCTTTGCAGCAAACCGGCCTTCCGCAGCTGCCAAGGCCGCCCAGCAGCTTTGCTTCGTCACGAACGCCTATCTGCCTGAGCTCTATGCGTGTTTTAAATACCGAGGCAAGGTCCTTTACAAGCTCACGGAAGTCTACCCTGCCGTCTGCGGTAAAGTAGAATACTATCTTTGAGCCGTTGAACGTATATTCCACATCCACCAGCTTCATATCAAGGTTGTGGGCCTGTATTTTTTCCATGCAGGTGGCGTAGGCGTCCTTTTCTTTGGCCCTGTAGCTGTCCCGCATTTCACGGTCTCTGTCGGTGGCGATGCGAACAACGCTCTTGAGGGGCTGTATGATCTGCTCATCCGGCACTTCGTGAATGCCCAGAGACACCTCGCCGAACTCGGTTCCACGGGCGGTTTCAACTATTACACCGTCGCCGGTCTGTATGTCCAGGTCTTCGGGGTCAAAGTAATAATGCTTGCTTCCCCCTCTGAATTTTACGCTTATAACCTTAGTCATTATGTATAAACTCCTCTGTAATTTCGGTAAAAAGCCTCGTAAATGTGCCTGAGACGGAGGCGTTGGTATCAAGCCTTTCCATGGCGTTGACCAACGATTCTATGATACAGTTTATCCGTCCCGTTGTAAAGCGGGAGGAAATGGCGGCTATATCCTCCCGGCGGTCCGGGTTTTCGTATATTTTGCCCTGCTCGTGGAAGGTGAGCAGATCCTTCATAAAGGACAGCATAAAACCCGCCCCGTCCAACGAGGCCACGGCCTGCTGATTTTTAAAGGGCAGCTTGCCGGATAAAAGCTCTATGAGCGCATCCTGAGAGGCCCTTCGAAGGGCGCGGTAGTCCTCGGACTGCCACAGCTTTTTTGCCCTGGCAAGGGTAACGCCCTCTGCCGCGTAAAGCATGGCGTTCCGGTTATCCGCTCCCATGTTTACAAGCTCTGCCGCAACCTCCTCCACTGAGGGAGAACCGCAAAGCACCGTGGCGCATCTTGAGCGTATTGTGGGCAATATGCCCGCCGGGTTGCCGGTGAGCAGGAAGATGGTGTTCTCCGGGGGTTCTTCTATGGATTTCAGCAGCAGGTGCTGCGCCTCTTCGGTTATGGCATGGGCGCCTGTCAGCAGCACAGCCCGCCTGCCTCCGGAAAAGGAGCCATTTGCAAGCTCCTGGATAACTTCTTCCCTTATGGTTCTTTTTTTATAATCCGCAGGGATTATGCAATCCGCCGTAAGGGAAAGGCGGGCGGGATCCGCAGTACCCGTGCAGTACAGGGCGGCGGCTTTTTTTGCCAATACTTCCGCCATGTCATAATCCCCACAGGAAATAAAACAGGCGTGTGGAATATGCCCTTCGGCAATAGCCGAAAGCAGCCGCCGCTCCGCCTGTTTGATGCCGGTTGCTATGGAATTAGTACTTGTAGAATTGCTCCACATCTACTACGAATACCGTTGCGCCGCCCATGGTGACCTGCACCGGTGCGGGAGAGTTGTCGATATATCCGGGAACGGCCGAAGGCACCACCATGTACTCCTTGCGGGTGCTGGACTTTTCTTTGATTACCTCAAGGGTCTCCTCAAGGCGGTCAGGCTCCACGCCTATCATAAGGGTGCTGTTTCCGTTATGCAGGAAGCCGCCGGTGGAGGATATACGGGTCACGCTGATGCGGCGGTTGGTAAGCTCCCGTATAAGTTTCTTGGAGTCGTCATTTTGCACTATTGCGTATATAAGCTTCATGCGTTTGTCCTCCGTTTATTTGATTTAATTATATATCCTATTCCTTCCAATCGCAACTATGCGTTGACGGCGGAGATTATTTCGTTCAGCATGGAAACCAGTTTATCCGAGGGGCAGAAGGCAAGGGCCTTCATTCTGCTATCCCGTCTGTACAGGAGAATGTATGCGCTTTTCCGGTCTCCGTTGCCGTATAGGGGAGGCTTTTTCAGTAAGGACTCGTCAAGCTTTTCGCACATTACGCCTGCGGTGTCTGCTCCCGGGGATATGAGCCGAACAAACTCGCCGGGGGCGATGGTTTCCATTATGCCGCCCCTGCTGCCGCTCATCTGCTCTATTATGAAGGTGCCCAGTGGGCAGGGCAGCTTTTGCTGATTGCCATAGGGATCAAGGTCGCCTTTCTCAGGCTCTTTATGGAAGAGGGTGTAGCGATATGTGCAGAACCGCTTCTTGAATACTATGAAGCATATGGCGACAAGGGCAACGAATACCACCACCTGAAGCCACCTGCCGCTTTGAAGGGTCTGTATGAAATTAAGCAGCGCCCGGGCCAGAAACAGCATGAATATAAGGCCGATAAACAGCAGTGCGTCGGATTTTTTGCTTGATTTTGAGGCGTTGGATTCCTGATACATTTATTCTTCCTTTTCGCTTTGGGTGTCTGTGCTGGGCTTTGGCAGCTCCTTCATGCGCCTTATGCAGTAGCCCACAATGTAGCCGCAGCCCAGCGCCAGCAGTATGTGTATGTATATGGGCATGGCATACATGAGGGGCGCAAGGTAAGAGCCCGCCAGATTGAAGGCCATGTGCAGCGCTGTGGCGGCAAAAAGGGAACCGCATGCATCCAGCGTAAGGGTAAGGCCGAGGCCCATCAAAAAGGCGTATACCATCCATACGGGGTTCTGATGCATTATGCCGAATATTGCGCAGGAGGCGGCAATAGCCACGCCGCGGCGGGACGTGCGCCGGAATGCGCCGTATATCACTCCCCGGAAAAGCAGCTCTTCTGCGATAGGGGCAACAATCACGACTGAAAGGAATCTTACCGGAGGGGCGCCTGCGGTGCTTGCGGTTATGGCAGAACTGTATGATGACATAAGCTCTCCCGGTATGGGCAGCAGGGACAGCAGCGTTACCACTATGAACGCTGCGCAGACGCCTGTGGCGGCGCAGCAGGTCAGTTCTATGCAGCGGATGGAGCGGAGGCGTACATCCTCCCTGGTTTCGGCGCTTCTGCGGCAGTACAGCAGTATCAGCAGTATCACGAGGGCATTGTGCACAAGGGAAATGAGTGCGGCGTTTTCCGCAATGTAGGTTTCCATGGCGCCCTGAATATCGCCTTCCACGCCCATGCCGCCTATGGCGGCGAATATCGCCGTTATCAGCGCCTGGGTAAGAAAGTACAGCAGCAGGAATATGAGTACCTTGATGAGCGTTTTTGAATTTTGTTTCATGAATGCGTTATCTCCCGAAGATGTGTCTATTCTAACATAAAACGGCATATCTGTGTTGTAAAAATTTTGAGGACAAACAACGGCAAAGCAAAAGCCCTCCGATAAGGGAGGGCACTGCCTGTCAAAAAACACCTTGGTGGTTCGGGGACCCCGAAGGCTTCAATCGGATTTAGCAACCAGTGAGGCAAATCCGCAAAAGCATTGCGCAGCAAGGGTTTCTTTGCATGGCTCCCTGTCCGTGTAGTAGGCACAGGGGAGCCATGTAAACCTCGAAAAAGCGGCGCAATGCCGCTTTTTCGACAGCCTGAGTCGCAGAAGCAGTTGAATGTGATAAGTTTATTTCTTTTCCACGCCCAGGGTAACGGCTTCGCCGTTGATATCCCATTTTCTGGAGAAGCCGGCAACGCCCTTTGCGACGGAATCCGCAAGGGTATCTGCGGCAATCTCATGGCCGTATTTGGCAAAGACGTCGCTTATACGGTCGCTGCCATCGTGATACAGGGCTATGTGATCCGTGACCTCAAAGGCGGCTTCCTTGCGCATGGTCTGTATCTTGGATACGATCTCACGGACAAAGCCCTCGTCGATGAGCTCTGGAGTCAGGTTGGTATCCAGAACGACGGACAGGTCATGCTCGCTTACCGCAACGAAGCCTGCGCTCTGCTCAGTGGATACCAGCACGTCCTCACGGCTCAGCAGCACCTGAGTGCCTTCCAACTCGAACTTGTAGTTTTCGCCGGCGTTGTGGGCGGCAACAACCGCGTTGCCAATGCCTTCCCCTGCAAGGTACTGGTTGATCTTGGGCAGTATCTTGCCGTAGCGGGGCCCGAGGGTCTTGAGCTGGGGCTTTACACGGTAGGTGATGAAGGAAGAAGCGTCATCCACGAATTCCACCTTCTTAACGTTCAGCTCGTCTGCGATGATGGATACATACATATCGGGAAGCTTGCTGCCCTGAACGTACATGGCACCGATGGGCTGGCGGTTCTTGATATTTGCGGAGTTGCGGGCGGAGCGGCCCAGCACCACGATGTCAAGAACGGCTGCCATATTGGCCTCAAGGTCGGCGTCGATGAAGCTTGTGTCGGCCTTGGGCCAATCGCAGAGGTGTACGCTTTCGGGGGCGTTCTTATCCACGGTGCGTACTATGTTCTGATACATCTCCTCAGCCATGAAAGGGATGAAGGGGGCGGAGATGAGGGTCATGGAATACAGCACGGTGTACAGGGTCATGTATGCTGCTTCCTTATCCGCAGTCATGTCCTTGCCCCAGTAGCGCTCGCGGCAGCGGCGCACATACCAGTTGGAAAGGTCGTCCATGAAGGACTGCATCTCGCGGCCGGCCTCCGTCATCTTCAGCTCGTCAAGATAGCCCTCTACCCGGCCCATAAGGGTGTTCAGCCTTGAGAGAATCCAAAGGTCCATGGGGGAGAGGTTCTCACGCACCAGCTTGTGCTTGGTGGGGTCAAACTCATCTATATCCGCATAGAGCACATAGAAAGCATAGGTATTCCAGAAGGTGCCCATAAATTTGCGCTGGCTTTCGGATACGGCTTCCTCGGAGAAGCGGTTGGGCAGCCAGGGCATGGAGGAGGTATAGAAATACCAGCGGACGGCGTCGGCGCCCTGCTTGTCAAGCAGCACCCAGGGGTCAACAACGTTGCCGATGTGCTTGCTCATCTTGCGGCCGTCCTTATCCTGAACGTGACCCAGCACGATGCAGTTAAGGAAGGAGGGCTCATCAAAGAGGCAGGCGGCTATTGCGGACAGCGTGTAGAACCAGCCGCGGGTTTGGTCGATGGCCTCGCTGATGAAGTTGGCGGGATAACGGCGCTCAAATTCCTCTTTGTTTTCAAAGGGATAGTGCCACTGGGCGAAAGGCATCGCACCGGAATCGAACCAGCAGTCGATAACCACGGGCTCGCGCCGCATTGTGCCGCCGCATTCGCATTCCCAGGTGATGGGGTCAACGTAGGGCTTATGCAGCTCAACGTCTGTTCCGCAGCCGGACAGTTCATCAAGCTCCTTGCGGCTGCCAACCACATGGACCTTGCCGCACTTGTCGCAAACCCATACGGGAAGGGGAGTGCCCCAATAGCGCTCCCGGGAGAGACCCCAGTCTATAACGTTCTCAAGGAAGTTGCCCATGCGGCCTTCCTTGATGTTTTCGGGGATCCAGTTGATGCGGCGGTTGTATTCCACCAGCTTATCCTTCACCTTGGTCATGGCAATAAACCAGGAGGCCCTTGCGTAGTAGATGAGAGGGGTGTCGCAGCGCCAGCAGAAGGGGTAGCTGTGCTCAAACTTGGGCGCGTTGAACAGCAGGCCTTCCTTTTCAAGGTCCATCAGTATGGGCAGATCTGCCTGCTTAACGAAGGTGCCGTCCCAGGGAGTGCCGCCGCACATTTCGCCCTTGGTGTCAACCATCTGAACGAAGGGCAGGTCATAGCGCTTGCATACACGATAGTCGTCTTCGCCGAAGGCGGAGGCGCAGTGTACTATGCCGGTACCGTCGGTGGTGGTTACGTAATCATCGCACATTACGAAGAAAGCGTCCTTGTTTCCGGCGGCCTTTCTGGTGCATTCAAACAGGGGCCTGTAATGCTTGTATTCCAGCTCCTTGCCGGGCATTTCCTTTACGATCTCAACGCTGTGGCCCTCAAGAACGGAGGAAACCAGATCCTTTGCCATTATCAAAGTTTCGCCGCCGTCAACCCTGGCGTAAACATAGGTAACGCTTGGGTTTACGCAGAGGGAAACGTTGCTGGCAAGGGTCCAGGGGGTGGTGGTCCATGCAAGGAAGAAGGTGTTTTCTTCGCCCTCGACAATAAAGCGTACGGTGGCGGAGGTCTCCTTAACGTCCTTATAGCCCTGAGCTACCTCGTGGGAGGAGAGGGCGGTGCCGCAGCGGGGGCAGTAGGGAACTATCTTGTGTCCCTTGTAAAGGAGACCCTTCTCGTGTATGGTCTTCAGCGCCCACCATTCGGATTCGATATAGTCATCCTTGTAGGTGATGTAAGGATCGTCCATATCTGCCCAGAAGGCCATGCGGTCGGACATGACTTCCCACTCGCTCTTATACTTCCATACGGATTCCTTGCATTTGTCGATGAATGGGATAACGCCGTATTCTTCTATCTGCTCCTTGCCGTCCAGGCCAAGCTGCTTTTCAACTTCCAGCTCAACGGGCAGTCCGTGGGTATCCCAGCCCGCCTTGCGCAGCACGTCATAGCCCTGCATGGTCTTGTAGCGGGGTATGATGTCCTTCATGGCGCGGGTGAGAACATGGCCTATATGGGGCTTGCCGTTGGCGGTTGGGGGGCCGTCGTAGAAGGTATAGGCGGGGGCGCCTTTACGCAGCTCTACGCTCTTTTCAAAGATGCGGTTCTGTTTCCAGAATTCCAGCGTTTCTTTTTCACGGGATACGAAATCCAGTGAAGTTGGAACCTTTTTGTACATTCTTCCTCTCCTTGTTTTGTTCTGAATATTTTAAAGCTTTTTTCCGCCGCAAATATTAAAAAATGCGCCCCGAAGTTATTCGGGACGCATGACACTGCGCGGTACCACCCGAGTTGGCGCATAATAAACGCGCCCGCTCAATATGCCCCTGTAACGGAGGGCGGCCGGCCCGGGCTATGATTTCTTTCACCGAGGCGCTCCCGGGGGATGCGTATGGAGCGGAAACTGCCGCAGCTCTTTCACCAAAGCGAGCCGCTCTCTTGGGCCTCCTTGCCATCGTGTGTCCCGGTCGTAGCGTTGATCATTGGCAACGGAGAACATATTCTCTCATCTGTAATTTGATCAATCAACATTATATTATCGCCGGAGCGGTTTGTAAACCCTATTTTGTCCTTACAGACTCTTTACAGTCACGGTTTTTTCACTTATTTTTAATTATTTAAGGTATGAATGGACGAGTTTTTATGTTAATATGATGTGGATAGTTTGAACTCGCAAGTGGTATGCTTAACATAATGGGCATACCGGGGAGGTAATGATTTGAATAGAAGAAGAGTGCCAACACCTTTGGTGTATTTAATACTGATGGGCATAATAGTCCTTCTGGTATCCGGCTTCGACCTTAGCGGCGAAAAGGCGGATAAGATAGATTATTCCCAGTTTATTGCCGATGTGCGGGAAAATAAGATCGCCGCCGTGGAAATAACCGAGCTGGAGCTGGTGGGAATATATACCGACGGGGAGACCGACCCTGCCCTGTTCCCTCAGGAAGCGGATTTCTATACCAATATCCCGTCCCTCGATATCTTCACCGCGGATATGAAGACAGTGACTGCTGAGCTTACCGGTATTCCCTTTGAAAAGGTGACTCAGGCGGATTACAGTTTCAACCTTGTTATCAATCCTGATCCGCAGCCCGGCTTCTTCGCTGCCATACTGCCCTATCTGCTGATGTTCGGCGGATTGGCCCTGTTCTATATCTTTATGATGCGGGCCCAGGGCGGCGGCAACAACGTTATGAACTTCGGCAAGAGCCGCGCCCGCACCAGCATGGACGGGCAGACCAACGTTACCTTTGCGGATGTTGCCGGCGCAGATGAGGAAAAGGAGGAGCTCAAGGAGGTTGTTGAGTTCATGCGCTCCCCCAAGAGGTTCACCGAGATGGGCGCCCGCATACCCAAGGGCTGCCTGCTGGTTGGCCCTCCGGGCACAGGTAAGACTCTCCTTGCAAAGGCGGTTGCCGGCGAAGCCAGGGTGCCCTTTTTCTCCATTTCCGGTTCGGATTTTGTGGAGATGTTCGTAGGCGTTGGCGCCAGCCGTGTGCGCGACCTTTTCAACAACGCAAAGAAGTTTGCTCCCGCAGTAATATTTATTGACGAAATAGACGCCGTGGGCCGTCAGAGAGGCGCGGGCCTGGGCGGCGGACACGATGAGCGTGAACAGACGCTGAATCAGCTGCTGGTGGAGATGGACGGCTTTGCGGTAAACGAAGGCATAATAGTCCTTGCCGCCACAAACCGCCCGGATATACTTGACCCTGCCCTGCTCCGGCCTGGCCGCTTTGACAGGCAGATAACGGTGGGTTATCCCGATGTTAAGGGCCGTGAGGCCATTTTGAGGGTGCATTCCAAGGGCAAGCCCCTTGGCGATGATGTTGACCTTGCGGTGCTTGCAAAGCGCACCAGCGGCATGACCGGCGCAGACCTTGAAAACGTGCTTAACGAGGCCGCTATACTGGCTGCCCGTTTTAAGAAGAAGAAGATTACCATGGCGGAGCTTGAGGAAGCCATTACCCGCACCGTGGTGGGCCCTGAAAAGCGCAGCCGCGTTGTAACCGAGGAAGATAAGAAGATAACCGCCTATCACGAGGCGGGCCATGCAATAGTGGCATACCGCATGGAGCACTGCGACCCCGTTCACGAGGTATCCATAATACCCAGAGGTCAGGCCGCGGGCTATACCATGACAATGCCCGACAATGACGATTCCCACATTTCCCGGGGCAAGATACTGGATCAGATAGCCATGAGCATGGGCGGCCGTGTTGCCGAGAGCATAGCTCTGGACGATATATGCACCGGCGCAATAGGCGACCTGAAGCACGCAAGCGAGCTTGCAAGGCGCATGGTAATAGAGTTCGGTATGAGCGACGAGATAGGCCCGGTGTTCCTGGGCGGCGCTTCCGAGGTATTCATCGCCAAGGATTGGGGACACCAGCGCAACTATTCCGAGGAAGTTGCCGCCAAGGTGGATAAGGAAATTCGCCGCATACTGGAGGAGCAGTTCCAGCGTGCCAAGGAGGTTCTGGTGGCGGAGCGGGAGGCTCTGGACCGTGTAGTGAAGTATCTTATTGAATACGAGCGCATAACCGGCGAGGAATTTGAAAAGATATTCCTGAACCAGCCCGTTGAGATTAAGAGCTATAAGGAAAAGAAGGCAGAGCTGGAAACTCCTGACGAACCGGACCCTGAGGAGCAGGCCGAAAGCGAAGAACCCGAAATCCCGGCCGAGGATGGGCCCGATGCCGATGACGGCGGATTCTATCGCCCCGGCAGCGTGCTGCCCAATTGGCCCGAGGAGCAGAACGACCAGGAAGACACCAAAGAAAACTAAAACACACAACATGGGCGAGGCGGCTATCCGCCCCGCCTGTTTTTAAGGAGAAACCCAAATGCAGCCATTTGACCTGCATATACATTCCAATATGTCCGATGGTACATTTGCCCCGGAGGAACTGCCTGCCATAGCGCAGGGGCGGGGCGTTGCCCTTATGGCCCTTACTGACCACGATACCGCGGCGGGCTGCCGCCGGGCGGCGGAGGCCGGGAATGCCATAGGGATAAAAGTCATACCCGGCATGGAGATAGACGCGGAATTCTCAAGGGAATTGCATATACTTGCCCTGGGGATAGACCCGGATAACAGCAAGATACATGAGTACGAACAATGGCGCAAGGCGGGCAGGGAGGACAGAAACCGCAGAATACTGAAAAAGCTTTGCGATATGGGTATGAACGTTGAGGATATAATGGAGCACAGCATGGGCAATGACACCCGGCTGCATATAGCCAAGGCGTTGGTCAAGGGCGGATATGCGGATTCGCTTAATGATGCCTTCGGACGATATATAGGCAATGGCTGTTCCGCATATGTGCCCAGCGAGCGGGTATCAAAGCGGCAGGCGGTGGAGCTTGCAATGGCGGCGGGAGGGGTGGCTGTGCTTGCCCATCCATGCAAGCTGAAGGCAGAGCCTCACAGCCTGATAAGGGAGCTTGCGGATTACGGCTTGTGGGGAATAGAGGCTTATTATCCCATATCTACGCCGGGGCAGACAAAGCTGTTTCTTTCTCTCTCTGCCCGGCATGGGCTTACTCCCACCTGCGGCAGCGATTTTCATGGAAAAAACAGGGATACCCTTATAGGCAGCGCATATCAAAACATACCGGAGCTGGAAGCCGCCTACGCTTATTTTTCAGAGCGGTATGAACGGCTATAACTTTTTGATATGAAGGATTTGATGCAATTATCACAATGCAGCACGCGGTCTGAAAATTAAGCCGTATGTGCTCTGCTTTAAGGATATATCACATGGCTTTGCGATAAGAATTGGTTATGATGAATGCAATTATTCCTTCAAATATGATTTGTCATTTCGTTGATTAAGACGGGGTAATTTGTTATAATGCAATCGAAAACAGTAAGGGGGATTTTGTACTTATGTCCGATGGAATTATCAAGATTTTTGCCGGCAGCGCCAGCAAAGAATTCGCAGGCCATATGTGTGAATATCTGGGCAGCCCCTTGGGCGACTGCACCACCTTGGTCTTTTCCGAGGGGAATACATTCGTGCGCATTAATGAGAGCATTCGCGACAAGGACGTATACTTCGTTCAGACTCTGGGCCTTGACCCCAACAATGAGTTTGCGGAGCTGCTGTTCTTCCTGGACGCATTCAAGCGGGCCAGCGCAAACAGCGTTACAGCCATAATCCCCTATTTCAGCTACGCCAAGGGCGACAAGAAAGACGAGCCCCGCGTATCCATACGCGGCCGTGTGTGCGCCGAGTGCATAGAGCTTGCGGGCGCGGACCGCGTGGTGACCATGGATCTGCACGCCGCCCAGGTACAGGGCTTCTTCAAAAAGCCCGTTGACCATCTTTACGCGCAGGAGCTGCTTTGTGCCTATGCAAGGTATCTTGGCATAGTAAATGACGATCTGGTGGTTGTATCTCCCGACGCAGGCAGCGCAAAGCGTGCCCGTTCCATGGCGAATGAACTGGGCTGCGCCGTAGCCATAGGCGATAAGATGCGCAGCGGTCATGACGAAAACGCCAAGGTGCTGGAAATAATCGGCGATGTAAAGGGCAAGAACTGTATAGTTGTGGATGACTTTACCATTTCCGGAGGTACCCTCGTAGACGTTGCCCACGGCCTTAAGGATAAGGGCGCAAACGATATTTACGCATTCCTTTCCCATGTTGTGTTGCAGGAAAAGGGCGTAAAGAAGATAGAAGAAAGCCCCATAAAGATGCTGGTATCCACCGATACCGTAAATTGCCCCGCCGTAAAGAACAGCAGCAAGATAAAGATTTTGTCTGCTGCCCCCATGTTTGCGGAGGCCGTGCGCCATATTCACGACCGTACCCCAATGAGCAATCTGTTTGACAATCCCAGCCAGCGTATGCTGACCATGAGCTTCGATAAGCAGATGTCTCTGGACGACATGATGAATATGAGGTCAAAATAATCTAAAATATCAATAAGCGCCGCAGGCTGCTGCGGCGCACTTTTTATATTATGTATGAAAGGGGCATGGGTATGAAATTCTCTGAAGGGCTGGATATATGCCCCGGCGTTACCGCCCTTATAGGGGGCGGCGGCAAGACCGGCCTTATGCTGACTCTTGCGGATGAGCTTAAGGAGCGGGGCAGCGTTATAATATGCACCACAACCCGCATATATCCGCCCCCAGGTATGCCGGTGCTGACAGATGGAGATGCCGATGATATAGCCGCGGCGCTGAAGGAGCATGGCGCAATATGTGTTGGTGAGCATTGCGGCGAAAAGCTTGGCCCTGCAAAGCTGCCGGTATCCCGGCTTGCCGCTCTTGCGGATTATGTGATAGCCGAGGCGGACGGGGCCAAGGGCCTGCCCCTTAAGGCCCATGCGGAGTATGAGCCGGTGATACCGGAGGGTGCGGATGTGATATATGTGGTGGGGGCAGATGGTATAGGCAAGCCCATTGGGGAGGCTGCGCACCGTCCGGAGCTTTACGCAGATAAGCTGGGCGTGGATGCCGCGCACATTGTTTCCCCGGAGGATGCGGCAAGCATGGTGGACTATGGTAGCAAGGCGCTGTTCAACAAGGCGGAAAGCCCAATTGATATGGAAAACGGTAGAAGGTTTGCCGCTGCTTTTTTCGGGAAAACGGTCATAGCTTCGCTGAGGAATGGCGAGATATACGATATAATAGCGAACTGACGCAAACAAAAATGTGCGGCAAAACTGCCGCACATTTCTGACTGTCAAAAAACTCCTTGGGGGTTCGGGGGCCGCAGCCCCCGGAGGCTTCAATCGGATTTGGCGACATGTGCGGCAAATCCGCAAAAGCCTTGCGCAGCAAGGGTTTCTTTTCATGGTTCCCTGGCCGTGCCGCAGGCACAAGGGAGCCATGTAAACCTCGAGAAAGTGGCATAATGCCACTTTTTCGACAACCTAAAATGTGCGGCAAAACTGCCGCACGTTTTTTATACCCTATATTCTGTGCATGGTGGGTACCATGTTTTTGAATGTGGCGATATATCGGATGCCTGCCGCCTTTGCAAGCTCCGTGGCTTCCTTTACCCGGCAGCCCACCTTTAATGGCTTGTGGGCATCGGAGCCTATGGTTACATATTCGCCGCCAAGCTCACGATAGCGGGTGAGTATATCAATACCCCATGCAGGGTCATGTCTCCAGGCGGAGGTGTTTATTTCCATAGCCCTGCCAGTTTGGATGAGAGAGCGGAAAATATCGTCAAACATCCCGGGAAACAGGGAGAAGACCATGGAACGATCGGAATAGGGGCTGTATTTGGCACAGAAGTCATAGTGCCCCATTACGGAAAACCGGGATTCCTTCACAGACCGGGCGAGCTGTTCAAGGTATATGCCGAAGGCCTGTTCCTTTGCGCGGCATTCGAAGAACTCCGGATAGTATGCGTCCACCCCATTCACTATGTGTACAGAACCTATTATAAAATCCATATGGACTCCCTCTGTATGCAGATGGGCCAGCCTGTCCGCTTCGGCGCCCTTCATGCCCATTTCCATACCAACGGAGATGTCCAGCGAGGGATACAGGGGAGCGAGAAGCTCTATTTCATTATTGCGGGCGGCAAGGTCTGCGGGGGGCAATGTTGACCCGTCGTAATCCACATGGTCCGTAAAGCATATATGGGTAAGGCCTGCTGATACAGCGGCGTCCAGCTGGGCCTTTATGGGCGCATCGGAATCCGCAGAGTAGCAGGTATGAAGATGATAATCGATAAGCATGGAACAAACACCCTTCCCGGCGGGCCTTTCGCCGCCGTTCCCAATTATACACCATTTGACGGGCCAAGTCATTGACTTTTCCCATGGAATGAAATATAATAATCACAATATGGCAACGATGCGAAATAGTAGGAAGACGCTGGGCAAAGCGAGCCGCCGGTATGGTGCGAGGGCGGCGCGGGGGCACTTCCGAAGCTCGTCGCATGGCCTCTGACCGTGAACATAAAAAAGTAGCGGCCGGCGCCTTCCCAGCGTTAAATGGGTCTTGAGTGGGTGGATATTTTCCGCCAACGAGAGTGGTACCACGGAAGCGAAAATAGGCTTTCGTCTCTTGATGAGACGAAAGCTTTTATTTTATGAAAAATGTAAAAATTCACACGGAGGAAATACAATGGCAGAGCGTTACGATCACGACAAAGTGGAACTGAAATGGCAGAAGATATGGGAGGATGCCCATTGCTTTGAAGCCAGGCAGGACTACACAATGCCCAAGTTCTACCCCCTTATTGAGTTCCCTTATCCATCCGCGCAGGGTCTGCACGTGGGGCATCCCCGCTCCAATACTGCTATGGATATAATAGCCCGCAAGAGGCGCATGGAAGGATACAACGTGCTGTATCCCATCGGCTGGGACGCCTTTGGCTTGCCCACCGAGAACTATGCAATAAAGACCGGCGTTCATCCCGCCAAGGTCACCAGGGAAAACGCCAACCGCTTCCGCCAGCAGCTGAAGCGTCTGGGTTTCAGCTTTGACTGGAGCCGCGAAATAAACACCACGGATCCCAGCTACTATAAGTGGACCCAGTGGATATTCCTTAAGCTCTACGAAAAGGGCCTTGCCTATAAGGCTGAGATACCCATAAACTTCTGCACCTCCTGCAAGGTTGGCCTTGCAAACGAAGAGGTGGTTGACGGCGTATGCGAGCGCTGCGGCGGCACCGTTGTTCAGAAGGTACGCAGCCAGTGGATGCTCAAGATAACCGAGTATGCCCAGCGCCTTATCGACGATCTGGACGATTTGGACTTTATCGAGCGGGTAAAGATTCAGCAGAAGAATTGGATAGGCCGCAGCGAGGGCGCGGAGATAGTATTCCCCATCGAAGGCTATCCCGAGGGTCTGAAGGTATACACCACCCGCTGCGATACGCTGTTTGGCGCAACCTATATGGTAGTGTCTCCAGAGCATCCCATCATAGATGCTATGAAGGACGTTATCGAGAACATGGACGAGGTTCGTGCATATCAGCAGGCGGCTGCCCGCAAGAGCGACCTTGAGCGTTCCGAGCTTAATAAGGAAAAGACAGGTGTGCTGCTTAAGGGCCTTAAGGCCACTAACCCTGTAAACGATCAGCTGATACCGGTATGGATATCGGACTACGTACTCATGGGCTACGGCACCGGCGCCATTATGGCAGTTCCCGCCCACGATGAGCGCGACTGGGAATTCGCAAAGAAGTTCAATATGCCTATCATAGAAGTAGTTGCCGGCGGCAGGAATGTTCAGGAGGAAGTGTATACCGATGTTGAAAGCGGCATACTGGTAAACTCCGGCTTCCTCAACGGAATGCATGTAAAGGAAGCCATTGCCGCAATGACAAAATGGCTGGCGGAAAAGGGCTGCGGCGGCCCCAAGGTAAACTACAAGCTGCGTGACTGGGTATTTACCCGCCAGCGTTACTGGGGCGAGCCCATACCTCTGGTAAACTGCGAAAAGTGCGGCTGGGTACCCCTTCCCTATGAGGAGCTGCCCCTGGTGCTACCCGAAATAGAAGACTATCAGCCCACCGATGACGGTTCCTCCGCTCTGGCCCGGGCAACCGAGTGGCTTAAGACCACCTGCCCCCGCTGCGGCGGCCCCGCCGTGCGCGAGGCGGATACCATGCCCAACTGGGCGGGTTCCAGCTGGTACTTCCTGCGCTATTGCGATCCTCACAACGACGAGGAGCTGGCCAGCAAGGAAGCCCTGGAATATTGGATGCCTGTAGACTGGTACAACGGCGGCATGGAGCACACCACGCTGCATCTGCTGTACTCCCGTTTCTGGCATAAGTTCCTTTATGATATCGGCGTGGTTCCCACCAAGGAGCCCTATCAGAAGCGCACCAGTCACGGCATGATACTGGGCGAAAACTACGAAAAGATGTCCAAGTCCAGAGGCAATGTTGTCAACCCCGACGACGTGGTAAACGAAATGGGCGCAGATACTTTCCGTCTCTATGAGATGTTCATGGGCGCGTTCGATCAGCCCATTCCCTGGAGTACCACCGGCGCCCGGGGCTGCCGCAGGTTCCTTGACAGAGTGTGGCGTCTGCAGGATATGCTCAGCGATGCAAAGGGCATACGTCCCGAAATGATGGCCATCGTTCACGGCACCATAAAGAAGGTGACCGAGGACTACGAGGCCATGAAGTACAACACCGCCATCGCCGCTATGATGACCATGGTAAACGAGGTGTACAATCTGGGCTCCATCACCAAAGAGGAGTTCCATACCCTGCTGGTGCTGCTGGACCCCGTTGCTCCCCATATCTGCGAGGAGCTGAACGAGATACTGGGCTACAGCACTCCCCTGTATGCCACCGCATGGCCCACCTGGGATGAAAGCGCCCTGGTAAAGAACAGCATCGAATACGGCGTGCAGGTAAACGGCAAGATCCGCGCCCGTATAGAGCTGCCTGCGGATATGCCCAAGGAAGAAGTCGAAGCCGCCGCCAGGATTCATTCCGATGTGGCTCCGTTCCTTGAGGGCAAGACCATACGCAAGGTAATAGTTGTAAAGAACATCGTAAACATAGTGGTAGGCTAAACGACCCATAAAATCACAATGCCGTCCCGTTTTGGGGCGGCATTTGGTATAATAAAGTTTAAGAAAGATACATGGAGGCGGATATGCATTCCGAATATATGAAACTTGCGCTGAATGAGGCGAAAGCCGCCCTTGCCGCAGGGGAGGTGCCTGTGGGGGCGGTGGTAATAAAGGACGGCAATATCATAGCCGCTGCCCATAACAGGGTGGAGGAATATGGCGACGCTACAGCCCATGCGGAAATGCTGGCTCTAAGGATGGCGGCGGAGGCAACGGGGGACTGGCGGTTGTGCGGCTGCAGCCTGTATGTTACCCTTGAGCCCTGTCCCATGTGCGCCGGAGCGATACTGAACAGCCGGATAAAAGAAGCGGTGTTCGGCGCCTTTGATGGGGAGATGGGCTGCTGCGGCTCCCGCACGGACCTTACGGACGGCCTGCTTCCCCGGAGGGTGAGGTGCGTAGGGGGCATAATGGAGGAGGAATGCGCGGCGCTGCTTTCCGAAGCCTTTAAGCGCAGACGCTGAAAAACGGCAAAAAATTGAAAAAATTATTAACAATGCCCGGATGATTGCTTTTTTAATCCGGGTTTAATTTTTTGGGTATATGCTAAAAATATCAAAAGAAAGGAGAGATGAATGTCATGCTTAAGCTGATGGAAAAGGTAAAATATCGTATGGAAGCAGGAGAGGCCATGGACGCAATGAACGAACTTATGGGCGGAGCAAATCACGGCAAGAGCATGAGGGAATGTCTCGGTGCGCTGCTGAATTATGCCGGGGTAAGCCATGATTTGGCGAAGGTATACAGGGTCAGGGAGAGCCGTGTGGGCAGGCGGGTGTGCTATGTTTTCGCATTTTTGTGCAACGGCCGCCGCTATGAGGGCTTTGTGGATAAACTGACCGGCGAGATACTAAGGTATGGTTTTCAGCCGGCGTAGAAACAAATAAAGATATATGGTATAATGCCCGGAGAGACATCCGGGCATTTTATTATGGAAGGAGCAGACCATGCGCATACTTGTGGCGGAAGACGAAAGGGATCTTAATAACGTTATATGCAATAAACTGAGAGCGTCGGGCTACAGCGTGGACGCCTGTTTTAACGGCACGGACGCCTTGCATTATATACTGCTGAACCGCTATGACGGGGTGCTGCTGGATATAATGATGCCGGGCATGGACGGCTATGAGGTGGTTCAAAGGCTCAGGGAAAAAAATGACGCCACCCCCATATTGTTTCTTACCGCCCGTGACAGCACCGAGGACATTGTGCGGGGTCTGGATACCGGGGCCAACGACTATCTTATTAAGCCCTTCTCATTTGATGAGCTGCTGGCCCGCATAAGGGTGATGACCCGAAGCACGGCAGCCCATAACAGCGTATATACCATTGCCGATCTAACGGTGGACAGCGCCTCCCGCATAGTAAAGCGGGGAAATGACGTTATAGACCTTTCGCCAAAGGAATTTGCCCTCCTTGAGTATATGATAATCAACAAGGGCGTGGTGCTGAGCAGGGAAGTAATAGAGGACCACATATACGATGTGGGTTATGAGGGCGGCTCAAATGTGGTAAATGTATATATCCGCTTCCTGAGACGCAAGGTAGATGAGCCATATGAAGTTAAGCTGATACACACCGTGCGGGGCGTAGGATATGTGCTGAGGGAAGAAAAATGAGAAAAATATCCGTAAAGTTCATAATAACCTTTTGGTTCACCATGCTTATGGTGACGGTTGCGGTGTTGGTGATGGTGTTTATGCTTACAGCCAGCCGCCTTACCATGGAGCAGGATATGCAGCGCAGGATAGTGGACGGCGTGCGGGATAACCGCAACGACGTGCGCTATGAGGACGATACCATATATGCGGGCGGAGGCTTCCGCTACTATGTAAACGGCGTATACTGCGTTATATACGACGGCAACTATAACAAGATTGCCGGCGAATTCCCCGAAGGCTTTGAAACAAATGCGGAATTTCAGGACGGCATACTGCGTACCGCAGAGCATGACGGAAAAAGTTACTATATTTACGACAGCTATATTACCTTCAAAAACGGCAGACACGCATGGATAAGGGGCGTATCTTTAACTACAACCACAGTTACCGTGGCAAGCACCGTGGCAAAGGTAGCTGCGGCGGTTATGCCTGCAGTTGTGGTTATATCCGCTGCGGGCGGATATTTTATAACCAACCGAGCCATGAAGCCGATAGAAAGGGTGGCCCGTGTATCCGATGAGATATCCGAGGGCAAGGACCTTTCCCGCAGGCTGAATATGAAAAACGAAAGCAAGGAAGCTTATATGCTGGCCCAAAGCTACGACAAGATGCTGGAGCGATTGGAGCGGTCGTTCGACATGGAAAAACAATTTACCTCCAACGCTTCCCATGAGCTGCGCACCCCAACGGCGGTGATAATTTCCCAGTGCGAATACGCTTTGGAGCATGACAAGACCCCTGAGGATTATCAGGAGACCATAGGAATAATAAAGCGGCAGGCCCGCCGTATGAATGCGGTGGTATCTCAGCTGCTGAACTTTGCCCGCATGGAGCAGGGCACTCAGAAGGTGCATATGGAGCATGCCAATCTCAGCGATATTGCGGAGGCAGTCTGCGAGGAGCATGAGGAGCTCAACGAGGGCATTACATTTGAAAAGGACATAGAGCCGGATATAACCGCCACCGTGGACGTAACCATGATTACCCGGATGCTTGAAAACCTGATTACCAATGCCTGCAAGTTCGGCGGAAAGCATATCAAGGTCGGCCTGTACAGGGAAGACGGGGATGTTTGCCTGTTCGTTCGGGACGACGGCATGGGCATAGCCAAGGAAAACCAGCCCAAGATATGGGAGCGGTTCTGGCAGGGGGATCCTTCCCGTACCGAGAACAAGGCGGGCAGCAACGGACTGGGCCTTGCAATGGTAAAGCAGATTGCGGAGCTGCATGGCGGCGAGATGTCCGTTGAAAGCGCTCCCAGACAGGGCAGCACCTTTGCCTTTAGAATGAAAATCGTATAATCGTATAAATAATAAAAAGCAAAGCCGCATTCTTGCGGCTTTTTTTGCGGGGAAAATATGCTGATGCGGGGAGAATACAAAAAAGTATTTTTTCATTATTGTAAGATTGGGTGTTTACAAATGCTGCCATAATGAATATAATGGCTTAGCGGCCTTGCGATAGGAATAAGTTATAGTTGACTTACCCCAAAAAACACGAAAAAATCCTTGTGTGAGCTGGATAAAATCGCTTATGTTGGTTTTGACGGGCATAGGAATGAAGTATCGAACACATAACAAAAACTTATATTGAGCAAGACCATGGCATTATATCTATAACACATAATAATACGGAGGAAAAAATATTGGAGCTGTTTCTTGAGCTTTTCGGCAATGTACTGAATTTCACCTGGCAGCAGGCCCTGATGATAGTCATCGGCGGCGTTCTCATCTGGTGCGCCATAAAGAAGGAAATGGAACCCACCCTGCTTCTGCCCATGGGTTTCGGCGCAATACTTGTAAATCTGCCCTTTGTAAATACCGAAGCCATAGAGACCCTTTTTGAGGCGGGTATTGCAACCGAGCTGTTCCCTCTGCTGCTGTTCATAGGCATAGGCGCCATGATAGACTTTGGCCCCCTGCTTTCCAATCCTAAGATGATGCTCTTTGGCGCAGCGGCCCAGTTCGGCATATTCTTCACCCTTGGTATGGCTGTGCTGCTGGGCTTCCAGCTTCAGGATGCCGCCAGCATCGCCATCATAGGCGCGGCGGACGGCCCAACCAGCATATATGTTGCAAACTACTTTGATTCAAAGTATCAGGGCGCTATCATGGTAGCTGCATACAGCTACATGGCGCTGGTGCCCATCGTTCAGCCTCCCGTAATAAAAGCCTGCACCACCAAGAAGGAGCGCATGATACGCATGCCATACAACCCCAAGGCGGTGTCCAAGTCCACCCGCATACTCTTCCCCATATTTGTTACCGTTATCGCCGGCGCCATTGCTCCCAAGAGCGCAGAGCTCATCGGATTCCTGATGTTCGGCAACCTTATCCGTGAGTGCGGCGTGCTGGACAGCCTGTCCGAAACCGCCCAAAAGAGCCTTGCGGGCCTTATCACGCTGGTGCTGGGTATTTCTGTATCCTTCCGAATGAAGGCCGAGATGTTCATAACCGTGGAAACCATAGTTATACTGCTGCTGGGCCTTGTGGCTTTCATATTCGATACCGTGGGCGGTGTAATGTTTGCAAAGGTACTGAACCTGTTCAGCAAGAACAAGATAAACCCCATGGTGGGAGCGGCGGGCATTTCCGCTTTCCCCATGAGCAGCCGTGTTGTGCATAAGATGGGCCGGGATGAAGACCCCGGCAATTTCCTGCTGATGCATGCGGCAGGCGCCAATGTAAGCGGCCAGATCGCCTCTGTAATAGCCGGCGGTCTTGTGATAACCCTTATCGAGAACGCCCTGGCGGCGCTGTAAAGGAGGATAACACCATGTTTGATCTGCATTTTAGCCCCGAAGCATTTGTAGACGTACCGTCACTGACGGGCAAGGGCCTGCTGAATAACGCATTTGATCTGCATTTCAGCCCCGAAGCGTTTGTGGACATACTGCCTCTGCTGGGCAAGGGTCTGCTGGGAGTATTCGTAGTTATCTGCGCCATATGGGCGCTGGTGGCTCTGCTGAATAAAATCGCCAAATAATTAAAAAGGCGCCGTGTACACGGCGCCTTCAGGCTGTCGAAAAAGCGGCATTGCGCCACTTTTTCGAGGGTTGCATGGTTCTCTTGTGCCTGCGGCACGGCCAGGGAGCCATGCAAAGAAACCCTTGCCGCGCAAGGCTTATGCGGATTTGACCCACAGGTCGCCAAATCCGATTGAAGCCTCCGGGGGCCCCGAACCCCCAAGGGGTTTTTCGACAGGCAGAGGCTGAAATGGGGCGCCTGAGTATTCCCGATTAAGCTGATTGATGCGGCTGCAAAAGAGATCTGCCGCCATAACAAGGGAGTATATTGCGCGCGCCAAACCGTTCGGATATTTCACGCCTCAAGAATAACCGCAAAAAAACATAAAGGCACATTCCAAAATGCACCATGGTTCTTTCCGAATACCTCTGCCAAACCTGCGGATACTATGAAGACAAAGCAATGTTTACCACAGGAGGAACCATGAAAGCCACAGGAATAGTAAGACGAATCGACGAGCTGGGGAGGGTAGTAATACCTAAGGAAATACGAAGAACCCTGAGAATAAGGGAAGGCGACCCGTTGGAGATATTCACAGACCGGGAGGGCGAGGTAATACTGAAAAAGTATTCCCCCATTGGCGAGCTGGGGGATTTTGCAAAGGAGTATGCTGAGTCGCTGTTTCAGGCCCTTAACCGCACGGCCCTCATATGCGATAAGGATACCGTTATTGCGGTGGCGGGGGGCAGCAAGCGGGAGTATATGGAGCGTCCGGTGCATGAGGATGTGGAACGCTGTATGCATGAAAGGGAAAAGCTGGTTATCTGCGCCGGTCAGGGGGATATGCAGGGCATAATAGACGGAGACGATCCCGCAAGGTATACCGCCCAGGTGATAGTACCCATACTTTCCGCAGGAGACGCAATCGGCGCGGTGGTGATGGTGAGCCGGGAGCCGGGGGATATGGTGGGGGATACCGAGCTTAAGGTATGCGAGACCGCCGCCCACTTTATGGGAAAGCAGATGGAAAACTGAAGGGAAAAATAAAGGGCAGAAGCAATGCTTCCGCCCTTTAGGCTTTGGAAAAAGTGGCGTTGGGCCGCTTTGGTATAAATATATGGTTATGTATGCACCTCCTTTGGGAAGGGCATTGCCCATATAAGGCGAACCAAAGACAAGGGAGGTGTCCCCCCAACGGAAAGCTGAATACTAAGGGGGAGTAAAGGGAATTTCGGTCTACTGCTGCGCAGATGTATCCAGGTAAGAGTATAGTGTGTATTTGCTTATGCCAAAGTGCTTGGCGATCTTGTCGCCGGATTTGGTGATGAGCATTGCGCCGGCGTCATTGAGAAAACGAATGGCCTTTACCTTGTCTTCCTTGTTCATCATGGCCACAGGCTTGCCTATGAGCTTTATGGATTGATCCAGCAGATCATCCAGCAGCTCGTTTACGTTGGTGGGTATGCGCTCGGGCTCGTCAAGGCCGCCGGGCTGGGCCAGGGCGTTAACGATGGACTGAGCCATCATGATGTCGGTAAGGTCGTAGTTTATGGCGAATATGCCAATGGGCTTGCCTTCTTCGTTTTTAATGTATATGGTGCTTGAGCGGAGTATGCGTCCGTCATGGGTTTTGGTAAGGTAGTTGTAATGATCGGGTATGTCCTTTTTGTCTTCTTTCATGGCCTCAAGAACCACATGGCTGGGGCCGGCCTTTATGCTGCGCTTTGAAACATGGCCGTTTTCCAGAATAACTATCATGTTTTCGGGGTCTTCCAGGGTAAGGTCGTATACGACCACCTCGCAGTTGCTGCCAAACTGGGCGGCAATTGCCGCGGCAATGCGCCTGAGGATATCTATCGTGCTGTGCTGCATGGCGTGATTCTCCCATTTCGAAATATATTGCAATACTAAATATAACATACAATTCTAAATCGCACACCAAAAATTTGCTTTGCCCAAAAAAATTTTTGGCGTGGCGGTAAATACATATTGATTGGCGCGAAACGCTGTGATAAAATAATAGCACAAATAAAGCATATCATAATCGGCTGTAAGGGAGTGCTTCGCGCGCGGGCTTAAACATTTTGTTTTAGCTGCGCGTTTTGTTTATCAATACGCCTGCCTCTGCCACAGCTGAAAAAATCATCAGGTTTAAAAAATCACATCATTACAAGGAGGCTGCTTATGTATCTTATTGCCAACGGAAAAGTTATTACCAGAGACCAGGCCATGCCCTATATCGAAAACGGAGGCGTGGTGGTAAAGGGTACCGAAATAGTAGAGTTGGGAGAAACCGCCGCCCTGAAGGCCAAGTATCCCGAAGCCGAATTTGTTGATGCCAAGGGCATGGTCATAATGCCCGCCTTCATCAATATTCATTCCCATATTTACTCTGCCCTTGCGAGAGGCCTCTCCATAAAGGGCCACAATCCCACAAACTTCTATGAGATACTGGACGGCATGTGGTGGGCCATAGACCGCCGCCTTACTCTGAAAGGCACCAAGTACAGCGCCTATACCACATTTATCGACAGCATAAAGACCGGCTGTACCACATTGTTCGATCATCATGCAAGCTACGCCGAAATTCCCGGCAGCCTCTTTGAAATAGAAAAGGTAGCCAAGGAGCTGGGCGTGCGTGCCTGCCTGTGCTATGAGGTGAGCGACCGTGACGGACAGGAAAAGTGCGATCAGGCCATTAAGGAAAACGGCGACTTTATCCGCCACTGCGCCAAGGAAAATGACCCCATGATAAAGGCCATGTTTGGCGGTCATGCGCTGTTCACTATATCCGATAGGACCTTCGAAAAGATGGTTAAGGAAAACAACGGCATGACCGGATTCCATATCCACGTATCCGAGGGCATGAACGACGTATACGATTCCGCCCTGAACTACGGCACACGCAGCGTAAACCGTCTGCTGAACCACGGCATTCTGGGCCCCAAGACCATGCTGGGCCACTGCATACACATTAACGCCGCCGAGATGGATATCATCAAGGAGACCGGCACTATGGTATGCAACAACCCCGAATCCAACATGGGCAACGCCGTTGGCTGCGCCCCCGTGCTCCAGATGATAAAGAAAGGCATCACCGTTGGCCTCGGCACCGACAGCTACACCTTCGATATGCTGGAGAGCCTTAAGGTAGCCCTGATTATCCAGAGGCACAACGCCTGTATGCCCAATGTGGCTTGGTGCGAAGTTAACGATATGCTCTTTAAGAACAATCCCAAGATATGCGCCCAGTATTTTGATCAGCCCCTAGGCGTGCTGAAGCCCGGAGCAGCAGCGGATATAATCGTAATGGACTACAAGGCATTCACTCCCTTCAGCGCCGACAATATCGACGGACACATGATATTCGGCATGACAGGCCGCCAGTGCGAAACCACAATGTGCAACGGCAAGCTGCTGATGAAGGACAGAAAGCTCCTCTGCTGCGACGAGGATGAGATCAACGCCAAGACCATGGAGGCCGCCAAGGATCTTTGGGGCCGTATAAACGCATAATCTTTCACGGAGGAGGAACAACAATGAGCGAAAGAATGACCCCGATCCCCTTTAAACAGCTTATGACCTGGATACGGGACGAGCATGACAAATGCGGTACCGTGTTCGGTGTAAACGCTCCCTATGTAAAGAAAAATAACAAGGTACTGCCTATTTTCAAAGAAAAGCTGGAGACTCCTTTTGGCCCTGCCGCGGGCCCCAATACCCAGCTTGCCCAGAACATAGTGGCTGCCTATTATGCGGGCGCCCGCTTTTTCGAGCTTAAGACCGTACAGAAGATGGACGGCGACGACCTTGCCGCCTGCATAAACCGCCCCTGCATCTGGACCAAGGACGAGGGCTATAACTGCGAATGGTCCACAGAGCTTTACGTTCCCCAGGCATTTGATGAATATGTAAAGGCATGGTTCGCCATCCGCATTATCAGCAGACTGTATGGCCTTGGCGCTCCGGATGGATTTGTATTTAACATGAGCGTGGGCTACGACCTTGAGGGTATAAAGACCCCCAAGATGAACAGCTTCATTGACGGCATGAAGGACGCATCTGGTACTCCCATATTCAGGGAGTGCATGGAAGTTGGCAAGGAGATGTTCCCCGATATGGCGGAATACATTGCGGAGACCCCCGCCCGCGTATGCGATGGCGTTACCGTCTCCACCCTCCACGGCTGCCCTCCCGGTGAGATAGAGGCCATTGCCAGCTACCTCATCACAGAGAAGAATCTGAATACCTTTGTAAAGTGCAATCCTACCATTCTGGGTTATGAATTTGCCCGTGCCCGCCTTGATTCCATGGGCTATGACTACATCGCCTTTGACGACAGGCACTTCCGTGAGGACCTTCAGTACTGCGACGCGGTGCCCATGTTCCGTCGCCTGAAGACGCTGGCCGAGAGCAAGGGGCTGGAATTCGGCCTTAAGCTGTCCAATACCTTCCCCGTGGACGTGAAGGCAAACGAGCTGCCCAGCGAGGAAATGTACATGAGCGGCCGCTCACTGTATCCGCTCACCATAGAGATGGCAAACCGCTTTGCCAACGAGTTCAAAGGCGAGCTTCGCCTCTCTTACAGCGGCGGCGCCGACTTCTTCAATATTAAAGACCTGTTTGAAGCGGGCATTTGGCCCATTACCATGGCCACTACCATACTCAAGCCCGGCGGATACGGCCGTATGGTACAGCTTGGTGAGCTGCTTGACAAGTGCGAATTCAAGGCGTTTGACGGCGTGGATTACAAGGCCGTTGCAAAGCTTTCCGAGGCCGCTGTTACCAATCGCTATCATGTAAAGCCCGTAAAGGAAGCCCCCGAGCGCACCATGGGCAAGGACAAGGTACTGCCCCTTACGGATTGCTTCAAGGCGCCCTGCAAGAGCGGCTGTCCCTTCGGTCAGGATATACCCGAATATATCGAGCTTTGCGGCAAGGGCCTGTTCCTTGAGGCGCTGAAGGTTATCACCGATAAGAACCCGCTGCCCTTCATCACCGGCACCATCTGCGCACATCACTGCATGGACAAGTGTATGCGCAACCACTATGAATCCCCCGTGGATATCCGGGGCACCAAGCTGGTTGCCGCAGAGGCCGCATATGATGAGCTGATGGCAATGACCCAGCCCGCTGAGCCTACCCGTGGCAAGCTGGCGATAGTTGGCGGCGGCCCTGCCGGCCTTGCGGCGGCATACTTTGCAGCCAAGGCGGGCTATGCCGTGACGGTATTTGAAAAGCGGGAGACTTTGGGCGGTATCGTCCGCAACGTTATCCCCGGCTTCCGCATCAGCGACGAAGCTATAGATAAGGACGTTGAGCTCATCAAGAAGACCGGCGTTCAGTTTGTAATGGGTAAGGAAGCCCCCTCCGCAGCCGAGCTTAAGGCCGAGGGATATGAACACATTATCCTTGCCTGCGGCGCAGAAAAGAAGGGCGTGCTTGCCATCGAGGGCAAGGTTATAAACGTTATCGACTTCCTGTATGCCTTCAAGAACGACGGCGAGCTTAACCTTGGCAAGAAGGTTGCCGTAGTAGGCGGAGGAAATACCGCAATGGACGCCGCCCGCGCAGCAAAGCGCGTTCCCGGCGTGGAAAAGGTAACCCTTGTTTATCGCCGCAACCGCAAGTATATGCCCGCCGACCTTGAGGAGCTTGAGCTTGCAATAGAGGATGGCGTGGAGTTCATGGAGCTGGCTGCCCCCGTAAAGCAGGCAAACGGCAAGCTGCTCTGCAATAAAATGAAGCTGGGCGATATGGATGCATCCGGCCGCCGCAGCCCCGTTGAAACCGGCGAGACCGTTGAGGTGGATGCGGACAGCGTGATCGCCGCCGTTGGCGAAAAGGTAGATGCCGAGCTGCTTAAGAAGTACGGCATTGAGGAATATAAGCGGGGCGAAAGGAAGTACGGCGAAGTATATGTAACCGGCGACGCAAGCCGCGGCCCCGCCACCGTAGCCGAGGCTATCGCAGATGCCAAGTACGCCGTTGAAAGCATTACCGGCAATGCTATCGCAAGCAACATCCCCGACGAGGCATATGCGGATAAAGACGCTGCTCTCCTTCGCAAGATGAAACTGATGGAGAAGGATAAGTGCGAGGCGGATCGCTGCATAAGCTGCAACATGGTCTGCGAGTGCTGCGTATCCGTATGCCCCAACAGGGCAAACATCGCCATAGCGGTGCCCGGATACGATATGCGCCAGATACTGCACGTTGACTATATGTGCAACGAATGCGGCAACTGCGCACATTTCTGCCCCTATACCAACGGCAGACCTTATAAGGATAAGTTTACCCTCTTCGCCAATGAAAAGGACTTTGAGGACAGCGAAAACAGCGGCTTCATGGTGGTATGCCCCAACTGCCCCAAGGTAAAGGTAAGGCTTGACGGACAGGTGAAGGAATACACTCTGGACGGCGCAAGCGACCTTGACCGTAAGCTTGAGGATCTGATGCTGACTGTAATAAGGGAGTATCCTTATCTTATCGGCTAAAAAACTACAATAAACCATGCTTGGGGATTGCCTTTTTGCGGCGATCCCCAAAGGTGCATCTGAAAGGAATGGATATATGGCGACCTTTACAGTAAACGGCAAGCGGGTTACCGTGGAAAAAAATCAAAAGCTCATGCGTTATCTCAGGGATGAGCTTGGGCTGGTTTCGGTTAAGGACGGCTGCAGCGAAGGCGCATGCGGCACCTGCACCATAATTATAGACGGCAAGGCGGTAAAGTGCTGCGTTCAGCAGACGGACCGTATGGAAGGCAAGAATATCATTACCGTTGAGGGGCTTTCGGATTTTGAAAAGAAGGTGTATACATACGCCTTTGGTGAAGCCGGCGCCGTGCAGTGCGGCTTCTGCATTCCCGGCATGGTGATGTGCGCCAAGGCCCTGCTGGATGTAAACCAAAGCCCCACCGAGGAAGAGATACGCTATGCCATACGCAATAACATCTGCCGCTGCACTGGCTATGTAAAAATAGTCAAAGCCATTGAGCTTGCGGCGGAATGCATACGCAAGGGCTCCGTGCCGGAGCATGAGGATGACTTTGCCTTGGGCTCCCGTGCCCACAGGGTGGATGTTGCGGAAAAGGTGCTGGGCTATGGCGAATACTGCGATGACCTGTACATGGAAGGCATGATACACGCCAGCGCCCTGCGCTCCCGGTATCCGAGGGCACGGGTGCTTTCCATAGACACCTCTGCCGCCAAGGCGCTGCCTGGGGTGGTGGGCGTATTTACCGCAGAGGATATACCCGGCGATAATAAGGTCGGTCATCTTAAAAAGGACTGGGACACCATGATAGCCGTTGGGGATATCACCCACTATCTTGGTGACTCAATATGCATAGTTGCGGCGGAAACTCCGGAAATAGTTGAGGAGGCCAAGAAGCTTGTCAAGGTTGAGTATGAGGAGCTTACCCCCGTGCGCTCTCCTTATGAGGCCATGGCGGAAGGTGCGCCCCATGTGCATAGCGGCGGCAACCTTATGGCGCACAAGCATGTTTCCCGGGGCAATGCCAAAGAGGCCATCGCCCGCTCCAAGTATGTGCTTACGGAAAAATATTCCACCCCATATACGGAGCATGCTTTCCTTGAGCCCGAGTGCGCAGTGGCATTCCCTGAGGGAGACGGCGTAAAGGTATATTCATCCGACCAGAGCGTATACGATACCCAGCGGGAGATAGCGCCCATGCTCGGTCTGCCCCTCGAAAAGGTGTGCGTTGAGAATAAGCTGGTTGGCGGCGGCTTCGGCGGCAAGGAGGACGTTACCGTGCAGCATCAGGCGGCGCTGGTTGCATACCTTACAAAGCGCCCCGTAAAGGTGAAGCTGACCCGTGCGGAAAGCCTGCTGATCCACCCCAAGCGCCATCCCATGGATATGGAATTCACAATGGGCTGCGATGAAAACGGCATAATTCAGGGCGTTTATGCGGAGGTAATAGCTGATACCGGAGCCTACGCCTCTCTGGGCGGCCCCGTATTGGAGCGCGCCTGCACCCATGCGGCGGGCCCGTACAACTATCAAAATTTCGAGATAGACGGCAAAGCCTACTATACAAATAATCCTCCCGCCGGCGCGTTCCGGGGCTTCGGCGTTACCCAGACATGCTTCGGCGTGGAAAGCCTGCTTACCAAAATGGCAGATTATATCGGCATAAGCCCTTGGGAGATCCGCTACCTCAATGCAATACGTCCCGGTCAGGAACTGCCGAACGGTCAGATAGTTGACCCTTCCACAGGCCTTGCGGAGACCCTTGAGGCGGTAAAGGAAGTATACGAAAATTCCAAATACGCAGGCATTGCCTGCGCCATGAAGAATGCGGGCGTAGGCGTTGGTTTGATGGACGTTGGCCGTGTAAAGCTTATCGTGGAGGAGGGCAAGCTTCATGTTTTGGCCGGCGCGTCCTGCATAGGTCAGGGCCTTGCAACGGTATTGGTGCAGATAGTGCACGAGACTACCGGCCTGCCCAGGGAAAAGATAGTTATAGAAGCGCCTAACAGCCACCGCACCCCCGACTCCGGCACTACCTCCGGCTCAAGGCAGACCCTGCTTACCGGCGAGGCCGCAAGAAGAGCCTGCGTGCTGCTGAATGAAGCCCTTGAGGGCAAGAACCTTGACGACCTTGAAGGCAAGGACTTCTTTGCGGATTACTATCCCCCCACAGATAAGCTGGGCTCCGATAAGCCCAATCCCGTAAGCCATGTTGCCTACGGATATGCCACTCAGGTGGCGGTGCTGAAGGATGACGGCACGCTGGATAAGATAGTTGCGGCCCACGATGTTGGCAAGGCGGTAAATCCCCTGTCGGTTGAGGGCCAGATAGAAGGCGGCGTAATAATGTCCACCGGCTTTGCCCTTACGGAGGAATACGCCGTGGTGGATTGCGTACCCACCGCAAAGTATGGCACCCTCGGCCTGCTTAAGGCGGATAAGGCTCCCAAGGTTGAGACAATAATCGTGGAGAAGCCCGGCGTTGAGGGCGCATACGGCGCAATCGGTATAGGCGAGATAACCTCCATACCTACCGCCCCTGCCATATCCGAGGCGTATCTCCGCTATGACGGCATCCGCCGCACTCAGCTTCCCCTTGAAGGCACTCCTTACAGCAGGAAAAAGAAGTAAGCCTCCGTCCCCCAAAATACAACCAAACACACATATTTAAGCCGGGAGAAAATACTCCCGGCTTGCCTGTCTAAAAAACCTCTTGGGAGTTCGGCGCCCCCGAAGGCTTCAAGGGGACTTGACGGCCAGTGGGGCAAATTCGCAAAAGCCTTGCACAGCAAAGGGCTTCTTTCCATGGCTCCCCGGCCGCTCTGCAGGCACAGAGGAGCCATGTAACCCTCAAAAAAGTGGCGCAATGCCACTTTTTCGACAGCCTGAAGCCGGGAGAAAATACTACCGGATTATTGATGCACATAAATATAAGGTGATATAATATAACCCAAATTGAAACCTTTATCGAAAGGAAAGGTGCTATGGATATAGTAATAGTCGGCGACGGCAAGGTGGGTTATACCCTTACCGAGCGTCTTTCCCGGGAGGATCATAATATCACCGTTATAGACAACCATGCCCACGCCCTGAACAACACCATGAACCTTCAGGATGTTAGCTGCGTTGAGGGCAACGGCGTAAGCCATATCGTGCAGACCGAGGCCGGCGTGCCCAAGGCGGATCTGCTTATCGCCGCAACCAGCGCGGATGAGATAAATATGCTGTGCTGCATGGTGGCAAAAAAGCTGGGCGCAAAGCACACCATTGCCCGGGTGAGGAATCCTGAGTATCAGCAGCAGATGTTCTTCCTTAAGGATGAACTGGGTCTTTCCATGGCTGTAAATCCGGAACAGGCCGCCGCATCTGAAATATCCCGGCTGCTGCGTTTTCCCTCCGCAATAAAGGTTGAACCCTTTGCCAAGGGACGTATAGAGCTGGTGGAATTCAAGGTGAGGGAGGGAAGCCCCCTTCATGGCATGAAGCTGGCGGATTTTTACGGCCACTTTAAACTGAAAGTGCTGGTATGCGCCGCGGCAAGGGAAGATGAAGTATTCATCCCAAAGGGCAATTTCGTAATACAGACCGGGGATAAGCTGTCCATACTGGCTACCCCCGCAGATGTGAGCGCCTTTTTCAAGGCGGCGGGTACATTTCAGCGCAGGGCCAAGGATGTAATGATAGTTGGCGGCGGCAGGATAGCATATTACCTTACCCGCCAGCTCATAGAGACAGGCATACACGTTAAAATAATCGAAAATGACGAGGCGCACTGCGAGCGGCTTTGCGAGCTGCTGCCCAAGGCACAGATACTTCATGGGGACGGCACGGACCACGAGCTGCTCCACGAAGAAGGATTGGATAATACCGACGCCCTTGTTGCCCTTACCGGTATAGACGAGGAAAACATCATACTTTCCATGTACGCAAACTCCCGCAAGGTGGATAAGGTGATAACCAAGGTAAACAATTCACGCCTTGCGGAAATGGTGAGCAATGTGGGCGTTGAAAGCCTTATTTCACCTAAGGACATTGCCGCAAACAGAATAATAAGCTACGTCAGGGCCATGACCAACGCCACAGGAAGCCACGTTGAAACGCTGCATCGCATTGCGGACGATGGGGCGGAGGCGCTGGAATTCCGGGTAAGGGAAGGCAGCCGTTGCGTTGGTATTCCCCTTAAGGATCTGCCCATACGGGACAATGTGCTCATAGGCGCAATAATCCGCGGCGGAAGCTGCATAATACCCGGCGGTAATGACGAAATAAGGGTTGGTGATTCCGTAATAGTGGTAACCACCATTGCCGGCCTTGAGGAACTGAACAGGATATTAAAGGAAGCATAAGCCTATGAATTATCGTATGATAGCAAGGATAATCGGCTACGCCACCATTACCGAGGCGGTGCTTATGATACCATCCTTGCTTATTGCTCTGCTCCATGGGGAGTCCATATTGGGATTTGCGGTGGCGATAGGCAGCCTGCTGGCAATGGGCCTGGCGTTGTTCAGCCGCAGGCCCGAAAGCAGCAATATATACGCCAGAGAAGGCTTTGTAACCGTTGCCCTCTGTTGGATAGTGTTTTCCATGTTTGGTGCGTTGCCATTCTATATTGAGGGCATGACCCAAACCTATATCGACGCCCTCTTTGAAACGGTATCCGGCTTTACCACCACCGGCGCGTCCATACTTTCCGCTGTGGAAGGGCTTCCTTACGGATTGCTGTTCTGGCGCAGCTTTACCCACTGGGTAGGCGGAATGGGCGTGCTTGTGTTTATGATGGCGGTGCTTCCATTGGCGGATAACCGCAGTATGCATATAATGCGGGCGGAGGTTCCTGGTCCTGTGGTGGGAAAGCTTGTGCCAAAGGCCAAGAATACCGCCATGATACTCTATGGCATATACATACTGCTGACCTTGCTGGAAACCGTACTCCTTCTCATTGGCGGAATGCCGCTATTTGATGCGGTGGTGCACGCCTTTGGCACGGCAGGCACAGGCGGCTTCGGCATAAAGAACAACAGTGTAGCATACTACGGCAGCGCGTATATCGACACTGTGATAGGCGTATTCATGCTGCTGTTTTCCATTAACTTCAATCTGTATTTCTTTATCCTGCTGGGCAATATACGCCCGGTATTCAAAAACGAAGAGCTGCGTTGGTTTCTCTGTATAGTGGGCGCGTCTGTGGTTATCATAGCGCTGAATATCAATCATATGTATGGCAGCTTCGGTCAATCTCTTCGCTATGCTTTCTTCCAGGTTGGCACCGTAATATCCACAACGGGATATTCCACGGCGGATTTCAATCAGTGGCCCGAGCTTTCAAGGGCGCTTATGGTAGGGCTTATGCTGATAGGCGCCTGCGCAGGCAGCACAGGCGGCGGCATGAAGGTATCCCGCATAATGATATACGCAAAGTCCACCTCCTGCGAGATGCGCCGCATGATGCATCCCCGCTCTGTAAATATCATAAAGATGGACGGCAAGTCCGTATCCAATGAGGTTGTACACAACGCGCAGGTGTTCTTCATTCTGTATATGTTTACCATAGTGGTTTCCACGGTGCTTGTGGCCTGTTTTGACGAATGCGACTTTACCACCAACCTTACAGCGGTCATCGCCTGCATAAGCAACATAGGTCCTGGCCTTGAGGCCGTTGGCCCGATTGGAAATTACGGCTTTTTCTCCCCCGTATCCAAGCTTATACTTACGCTGAATATGCTCATAGGGCGCCTTGAGATATTCCCCATGATAATGCTCTTTAACCCGGAGACATGGAAACGGGTATAAGGTTACAGCAGCACAATGCTGCGCCCCGGCAAAAGGATGGTATTCATATGGGACAGGATTCTTTTTGGCTTTTGAAATGGTGATTTATAAAGGCGTAATCACTTCTAAGTTTGATAGAGATGAATAAGAAGTTGTGGGGATAACGAAAATGAAATTAAAAAATCCTATGCTGGTAGTAACTGATATAGAAAAATCAGTTGAATTTTATAAAAAGGTTTTCGGGCTTCGTGTTATCATGGACTTTGGGGCAAATAAAACTTTAACAGGTGGTTTGGCTTTGCAAACAGTTGAAACATACAAAAAATTTATCAATACAAGTGATATTTTCTTCGGGGGCAACAATTTTGAAATTTACTTTGAAGAAGACGATTTTGATCAGTTCGTTGATAAGCTGAAAGAATGTGACATTGAATACGTACATCCTGTTATAGAACATTCGTGGGGA
Organism: Clostridia bacterium; assembly: GCA_016292635.1. Taxonomy (GTDB): domain Bacteria; phylum Bacillota; class Clostridia; order Christensenellales; family CAG-138; genus SFEL01. Next base: position 80,278 of record JAEDIC010000003.1, on the reverse strand, counting down.
CAGCGGGTTGTTCGTTTTTATGACCCTGACAAGCATATTATCGAAGTAGGAGAAAATATAAAAACAGTTTGCAGGCGTTTCTTGGATAGCGGTATGACGCCGGAACAAGTTGCACAGCGCATGGACGTACCGATGAAATTTGTAAATGCTTGTATGTGATAAATCCCAGTTTGTCGAACAGATCAAGGGCGCACATACGGGGCAGGCCCCGTATGTGCGCTCTGTGAGACTGAACGCCCTGGACACCTGAAAGTCCGGGGCGTTTTTTGTCGCTGCATTACGAACAAGGGACTGCATTCCTTGCGCCGCTTTGCGGCTATCCTCTTAAGGTAAAAGGCGTAACCAGGAAAGTCGCGCCTTTTGCATAGTTAACTGTCTTACGAACACCGCCCCAACAGGGGCTTTTTGTGTTTGCCGCTATTACTCAGCGTAGGAGATGACTCTCATCCAGGAATCGTTGTATACGTTGATGAAGTCGCCCAGGTCGTGGAATATCTCGCACTTGTCAAGGAGTTCCTGGGGAGGATTGTAGGTTTCGTTTTCAATGTAGTCCGCGCCCAGTATCTCAAGGGCAGCCGCATTGGGGGTGGAGTAGCCGATGTATTCGGCATTGCGGGCGGCAACCTGGGGATCGCAGAGGAAGTTGATGAAGGCCTCGGCCTCGGCGGTCTTGGTGCTGGACTTGGGTATGATTATGTTGTCGAACCAGAGATTGGTGCCGCTCTCAGGCACGGCATAGGCCAGATCGGGATTGCCCTCGATCTCGTCCATGCACCACATGGCGTCGCCGCTGTAAACTATGGCAAGGGCGCCGCCGCCGCCGATCATGCGGTCTTTGATGTCATCGCCAAGGTAAGCCTGAACGATGGGCTTCTGGTCGATAAGGGCTTCCTCAGCTGCGAGGATGTGGGCTTCATCGCGGGTGTTCAGGGAATATCCCAGCTTCATAAGGGCAACGCCCATGGAGTCGCGGATGCTGTTGTACATGAGGATCTGGCCGGCGTACTTTTCATTCCAGAGGATATCCCAGCTGTCCACGGGGTCGTCCACCATGGTGGTGTTGTAAAGTATGCCCACGGTACCCCACATATAGGGAACGCTGTACTTGTTGCCGGGATCAAAGCTCAGGTCAAGGAAGCGCTTATCGATATACTGGAGATTGGGAATGTTATCTTTATTGATCTCATAGAGCAGATCCATGGAGACCAGCTTTTCGATAATATAGTCGGAGGGGAAGCACAGGTCATATATGCAGTCTTCCTGCTGAAGCTTTACAAGCATCTCCTCGTTGTTGGCAAGTGTGGTATAGTTGATGCGAATGCCGGTTTCCTGGGTGAATTCGCTGAGCAGTTCCTCATCGATATAGTCACCCCAGTTGAGCACGTTCAGGGTAACGGCGTCAGAGCTGCCGCCACAGCCTGCGAAGCAGCAGACGATCATGGAAAGAACCAGTATAAAGACGATTTTTTTCATGTAAATGTCTCCTTTGCAAGTTGCTTTTATATGCAGGGGATACCCGCGGATTTTTTAAGGAGGTTATGCCCGATGGGAAAGGCGCTTTTGAGCCTGTTCCTGTTCCCGCTCTTCCTTTATGCTGCGGATGTTTACGAAGGCCAGAAGGGTGACCACCGCTATGAACATCAGCGTGCAGAGGGCATTTATCTTGGGGCTTATGCCGCGGCGGGCAATGCCGTAGATATAGATGGAAAGGTTCTGTATGCCGTCGGTGGCAAACCAACTGACAACAAAGTCGTCAAGGCTCAGGGTAAAGGCCAGCACAAAGCCGGATATTATGCCGGGCATTATGTCGGGTATTACCACCTTGCGCAGGGCCGTCATAGGGGTGCAGCCAAGGTCCAGCGCTGCCTCATAAAGCAGGTTTGAGCTCTGCCTGAGCTTGGGCATCACCGAGAATATAACGTAGGGTATGTTGAAGGTGATGTGGGCGATAAGCATGCGGGTGTAGCCGCCCTTTATGCCCAGCGCCGCAAACAGCATCATGAAGCTGATACCGGTAACAAGGTCCGGGTTTACCATGGGCAGGCGGGATATATTCTCCACCACGCCCCGGGGATTCTTCTTCATGGAATGTATGCCTATGGCGGCGAAGGTGCCTATAATGGTTGCAACCAGGGCGGAGATTACCGCCACGGACAGGGTAACCATTAGGGCGTCCATGATGGTAGTATCGTGGAACAGGGCCTCATACCAGCGGAAGGAGAAGCCGGTCCAGCGCCCCATGGACTTGCTGCCGTTGAATGAGAATACCATCAGCACCAGTATGGGCGCATAGAGGAATATCAGCATCAGGCCAAGGTAGGTTCCCCGGAAGAAAGAACGAAATTTTTTCACCAGAGCATACCTCCTTCCTCGCCGGCATCATGCTCGGCTCTGCGCATTATGGCCATGGATATGAGCACCAGCACCAGCAGGATAAAGCTTAGGGCGCTGCCCACGGGCCACGCGCTTTGGCCCAGTGTGATGAACTGGTTTTCGATAAGGTCGCCGTACAGCAGGAATTTGCCGCCGCCCAGCAGCCTGGATATTGCAAAGGTGGTTATGGCGGGGATGAATACCATGGTTATGCCGGATATTATGCCGGGAACGGACTGGGGCAATACCACCTTGATAAAGCAGAGGACGGGATTTGCGCCAAGGTCTGCCGCCGCCTCAACAAGGGAGCGGTCCAGCTTTACCAGCACGGAATAAATAGGCAGAACCATGAAGGGCAGAAAGTTGTATACGGTGCCCAGCATTACCGCTCCTTCGGTATAAAGAAACTGCTGCGCAGGCAGACCCAGGAAGGTGAGTATGCTGTTTATTATGCCGTTTGAATCCAGCAGCACCTGCCATGCGTAGGTGCGGAGCAGGAAGTTCATCCACATGGGCACTATGAAAAGCACATACAGTATAGCCGCAGTGCGTTTTTTCATGGTGGAAAGTATATATGCAATGGGGTAACCCAGCAGCAGGCATAATACGGTGGCCTTAAGGGCTATCCATACAGAACGGGTCAGCACCTGCATATACATTTCATTGGTAAGAGCGGTGATGATATTGTCAAAGGTGAGGCCGGTCTCCGAGCTGAAGGCGAAATACACTATCAGCAGCATGGGGGCCAGTATGAATATCAGCATCCATACTATATAGGGGTATGAAAATGCCTGGCGTTTCAGTTTCATTCCTCTTCCTCCGCAGCCACGGCGGCATCAGCTATCTCGTCTTCGGTGAGCAGCTCCTGCTGGTCGGGCTTGGTGCTCTTGTGCATTATGTGTATTGCGTCGGGTAGTATCTCAAGGCTTATCTCGGTATCCTGAGGCACATAGTCGGTGGAGTGTACGGTCCAGATATAGTCACCGGTATCCACGCGGAATTCGTAATGCACGCCCATGAACAGCACGCTCTTTATCACGCCGGTAAGGGGAGTTTTGCCGAGGGGCATTATGTCTATATCCTCGGGGCGGACTACAACGTCCACGGGGGCATTTTTGCCAAAGCCTGCGTCAACGCACTCAAAGTCTATGCCGTGGAAGCGGACCTTGTAATCCTCCATCATGGTGGCGGGGATGATGTTGCTCTCCCCTATGAACTTGGCCACGAATATGTTCTTGGGCTCGTTGTATATATCGGCAGGAGTGCCTATCTGCTGTATCACGCCTTCGTTCATTACAACGATGGTGTCGCTCATGGTAAGGGCTTCTTCCTGGTCATGGGTAACGTATATGAAGGTGATGCCCAGACGCTGCTGCATACGCTTGAGCTCGATCTGCATCTCCTTGCGAAGCTTAAGGTCCAACGCGCCAAGAGGTTCATCCAGGAGCAGCACATGGGGCCTGTTCACAAGGGCGCGGGCAATGGCTACGCGCTGCTGCTGGCCGCCGGAAAGCTGGTCGATATAGCGCTTGCCGTAGCCGGAGAGGTTTACAAGAGCCATCATATCGTTTACACGGGACGTTATCTCTTCCTTGGGCAGCTTTTGAATCTTCAGGCCAAAGGCGATGTTGTCGAATACGTTAAGGTGGGGAAACAGGGCGTATTTCTGGAATACGGTGTTTACCTGGCGGCGATAGGGGGGAACGTCGCTCATATCCTTGCCGTCGATGAGCACCTGGCCCTTATTGGGCATGGCGAAGCCGGCGATGAGACGCAGCATGGTGGTCTTGCCGCAGCCGGAGGGGCCAAGGAGGGTAAGGAACTCGCCGTCCCGGATGTAAAGGCTTACATTCTTGAGGACATCGGTGTCGTCATAGGTTTTTGTGATGTTTACAAGGTCGATAAGGTGCTTGCTCATAGTAATCTCCAATTCAAAGCTTTAGAATGAGGGGGGTGTTGCGACCCATATGAGCCGCGCCTCGGTCTTGCCTGTATTTTTTATGTAGTGTACGCTGGTGGGCTTGAAGCAGAAGCTGTCGCCCCGGCGAACCCTGTGTTTCTTGTCCCCGATGTATAGGCTTATGCTGCCCTGCAGCACATAGCCGAATTCTTCGCCCTCGTGGGGATTTTCTTCGTAAGTGTATCCGCCGGGGGCAAGGGTGACCATTATGGGCTCAAGGCTGTTTTTCTGTGCGTTGGGAACCAACCAGCGCACTACATGGCCCGCTTCGGTCTCCTCTTTTTCAAACATATCGTCCTGAGTAAATACGGTTTTTTCCGGCGTGTCTTCGGTGAAGAACTCGGAAAGGTCCGTACCCAGGGCCTCCAGTATATCCGTCAGCGTTGCAATGGAGGGGGAGGTGAGGTCCCGCTCCAGCTGGGAGATAAATCCTTTGGAAAGCTCTGTGCGGGCGGCCAGCTCCTCCTGAGTAAGGCCCAGCCGCAGCCTGTGGCGCTTTATCTTTTCGCCTATGTTTATCATTCCTTTGCGCCTCCTTGCGCGGGTAGCCACGGGAATAAACCCAAAGTTTAGGCATCCTAAACAACCGAATATAATTAAAGCATCTTTCGACAGAAAAGTCAATGGCTTTTGTTCAGTATTACAAAACTTCTGGTTTAAAATTTATTCGATGGAAGAAAATGCCCCATTGTGCGGCGTTTTTTGACTTTGCGGCAATAAAAAAATCCGCATGGTTTTGCGGATTTCAGATATTTTTTAAAGTAAAACCGTTATTGCTGTTCGTTGCCCTGCCGCTGAAGCAGCAGAGTGCAGCAAAAACCGGCCGCGGCAAGGAGCATATGGAACAGCATATCGCCATGGGATACGCCGGGGAATATCATTGCTACCGTGCCTATGAGGAAGCCCAGTATGCAGTAGCTTGCTCCGGCGGGGTGCTCTCTGAACATACGGCGCACAAATGATATGAGCAGCACGGCAACAGCCAGAGCGCCCGCCGCGGCGCAGAGAAGATAGCTGAACTGAAACCTGTTGAAGGCGGAAAGCAGCGGCTCATACCAGCCTATGTACATAAGAAGGAAGGAAGTGCTTATCCCGGGGATAACTATGCCAACGGTGATAAGCCCGCCGGATATGGCGGCGGCAAGGTGAGAGAATTCCCGATAGGCCGTAGAGGGTGCGTTGCTGTCCAGCAGGGCCAATGCTGCGGTAATGGCGCCGCCCAATACTATGCAGGCGGCGTATTTTGGGGTAAGCTTTGACCCGGCGGAGCGCACAAGGGCGGGAATACCGCCCAGCACCAGCCCTATCAGCAGATACATAAGGGGCATTCGCCAATTCAGCAGCAGCCATTCCAGCGCACGAGCCGTGATGAATACGCCTATGCAGACCCCTATGCCGTAGGGCAGCAGAAAAAGAAAGTTTTTCTTAAAATTGCGGAGCAGTCCCGCAATGGCGTCTATGGCCCTGCGGTATATGCCGAAGGCCACTGCAAGCATACCGCCGCTTGCTCCGGGTATCATGCCCGCCGCACCTATGAGCGTTCCTTCAAGAACGCAGCGCATGGCGCTTTTGCTGACCTTCATAGTTAATGCTCTCCTTTAATTAAGAATGCACCCCGGGGGTAATACCAAAATACTATCACAGCCGGGAAGCCTTTGCATCCATATGGACAATATCTTAATAGAATGTTAAAAACAGGAGAATATTATTCCTTGCTGTTGGTCAACGTGGTGTATACCGTAACCGCTATTACCACGCAGCCGCCTATGATCTCGCGAGCTGTGGGAGGTTCGCCCAGCAGCAGAAAGGCCAGCAGTATGCCGTATACGGATTCCATGCCGCCGGATATTATGCCTGCGGTCTGTACACGCACCTTTTTAAAGGAGGATACGAACAGGCTGTGGGCAAGGGCGGTGCAGAATACGCCCAGCACCACAAGCGACAGTATATCCTTGCCGGTAACGGCAGGGGGCGCCGCCAGCATAAAGGGTATGAGCGCCAAAGTTGCTATGCTCTGCTCATAAAAGCATACCACGCTGCCCGCGTAGCGGGAGGAGAAGCGCCTGTTCAGCAGGGACAGTATGGCGTAGGTAAGGGCGGATACCATGCCCGCGACTATGCCGCTTACCGTTGCGCCCCCACCATCGGGAGGTACAAGTATGGATACGCCCAGCAGCATCAGCAGCGCGCAGATTACGCTTTTTACCTTCAGTTTTTCCTTGAAAAGGACGGGCTCAATAAAGGTAACGAACAGGGGGAAGGTGGAGAAAGTGATGGTGCCTACCGCAACGCTTGCCACCTGCACGGACCGCATAAAGGTTGTCCAGTGGAGGGCCATTATTATGCCCGCGGCAATATATGCCCAAAAATCGCCGCGGCTCTGCAGCTTTATGGGGGTATTGGTGCACTTGATTACTATAAATAAGGTAATGGAAGAAAAGAATACTCGCCCGAAGGTAACGGCAAAGGAGGGGATGGTGAGTCCGCGGCCTATTACTCCCGCCATGCCGAAAAAAAGCACAGCAATGTGTATCATAAGCAGGGATTTGGCATCGGTATTTGATTTGTTCATTTATATATCTCCGTTTGGGCTATGCTCTATGATAAGAGAATTATAGTATATGCAGGATTTTTTATCCATAGTTTTAAGGAAAAACAGGAGGTATTCTGCATATACACAAAAAAATAAAAAAATTCTGAAAAACCTCTTTACTTTAGTGTGATAAAGTGATATAGTAATGAAGCAAGGAAGGAATTCTTTCAAAAAGAATCAAATTTAAGTTAAAATATCAAGTTTTTAAAGGAGAACAAAAAATGAAAAAGATCGCTGCACTGATTATGGCAACCCTGATGCTGGCACTGGCTTTCGCCGGCTGCACCGCCAAAGCTCCTGTTGAAGAAGTTTCCGTGGAAGAGGCTCCCGTGGAAGAAGCTCCCGTGGAAGAAGAAGAATCCGCTGCCGATGACGACTGGGCATACATTCAGGAGAAGGGCAAAATGGTAATAGGCATCACCGAATACGCCCCCATGAACTACTATGATGACAACGGCAAGCTTATCGGCTTTGATACCGAATACGCCGAGGCCGTCTGCGCGGAGCTGGGTGTGACACCTGAGTTCATGGTCATCAACTGGGACACCAAGGAGATTGAGCTTAAAGCCAAGATGATCGACTGCATCTGGAACGGCTTCACCATCACTGAGGAGCGCAAGGAAGCTCTGACCTTCAGCGAGCCCTATGTAAAGAATATGCAGGTAGTAGTAATCAAGGCTGAGAACGCCGATGTTTATACCGACACCGCAAGCCTTTCTTCCGCCAATCTGGTAGCAGAGGTGGCCTCCACCGGTGAAGGCGCCATCGCAGAGGACGAGAACCTGTCCAAGGCCAACTATGTAAGCGTAGCCAAGCAGGCCGACGCCCTTCTGGAAGTTAAGGCCGGCACCGCAGACGCCGCTGTGATAGACTATGTAATGGCAAGGGCAATGGTAGGCGAAGGCACCGACTACGCAGACCTGATCATGATCGAGGGCCTGGAGCTGTCCTACGAAGAGTACGGCATCGGCTTCCGTCTCGGCTCCAACGTGGCTGAAAAGGTAAACGAGGCTACTGCCGCCATCATCGAGAACGGTACCCTTCCCGAGATCGCCGCCAAGTACGGTCTGGCTCTAATGGCCGACTAAACCAAGCCGGACAAAAACAAAAGAATAAGCTTCCGGGCAGGAGGAGCAGTATCCCCCTGCCCAGTCATGCAAAAAGAAGTATTTTATAAATAAAGGAATCGCGCGAATATGTTTTGGACTGTTACCACCAAGCTGCTGGAGGGATTTGGCGTATCCTGCACCATATTCTTCGTTACCCTCATAGCCGCTTTGCCTCTGGGCCTTGTGATAGCATTCGGCTCAATGTGCAAATTCAAGCCCCTGGCGTGGCTTACCCGTACCTTTGTATGGATAATACGAGGAACTCCCCTTATGCTGCAGGTAATGATAGTATACTATGTGCCAAGCCTGCTGTGGGATGTGCGCCCGCTGGGGCGGCTCACCGCAGTGCTGGTGGCCTTCATAATAAACTATGCGGCGTATTTCTCCGAAATATACCGCGGCGGCATAGAAAGCGTATCCAAGGGCCAGTATGAAGCGGGGCAGGTGCTGGGCATGACCAGGCGGCAGATATTCTTCAATGTTATACTGCTGCAGGTGGTGAAGCGCATAGTTCCGCCTATGGGCAATGAGTTTATGACCCTTGTAAAGGATACCTCCCTCGCCCGCATAATCTCCGCTAAGGAGATAATCATGGTGGCCCAGGAGTTCACCACGGTTCGCGGCCTCATATGGCCTCTGTTCTATTCCGGCGTGTTTTATCTGGTGTTCTGCGGTCTGCTTACTATAATACTTGGCCGCGTGGAAAAGAAACTGGACTATTTCAGGGTGTAAGCGTATGTCAATGCTTCAGGTAAACAATATAAAAAAGAACTTCGGCTCGGTGGAAGTGCTCAAGGGCTTGGATTTTTCTCTTGAAAAGGGAGAGGTATTGGCTATAATTGGCTCCTCCGGCTCGGGCAAGACCACCTTGCTTCGCTGTCTGAATTTCCTTGAGATCCCGGACGAGGGACAGATAATCGTAAACGGCGATGTGCTGTTTGATTCCGCAATCCATAATACGTTGAGCGATGACGAGGTGCGCAGAAAAAGGCTGCATTTCGGTCTGGTGTTCCAGTCCTTCAATCTGTTTCCCCAGTATACCGCCCTTGGCAACGTAAAGCTTGCCCGGGAGATTATTGCGGCGGAGGACCCTGCAAACAAGGGGCATATGAAGGAAGTTAAAAAGGCAATAGAGGATCAGGCGATGGGCCTGCTGGAGCGGGTGGGCCTTAAGGATAAGATGAATTTTTATCCCCACCAGCTTTCCGGCGGACAGCAGCAGCGCGTGGCAATTGCCCGAGCCCTCGCCATGAATCCCGATATACTTTGCTTTGACGAACCCACCAGCGCCCTCGACCCGGAGCTTACCGGCGAGGTGCTTAAGGTCATACGCAGCCTTAAATCCGCAGACAGCACCATGATAGTGGTTACCCACGAGATGGAGTTTGCCCGCAGCGTGGCGGACAAGGTGCTGTTTATGGCGGATGGGATAATAGAGGAAACGGGCACGGCGGAGCAGGTGTTCACAAATCCCCAAAGCGACCGCACCAGAGCATTCTTCTCCAGCTTTACCCGCTGATATGGGAGAAGGCATAGTACGGATCGACGTCCACGGCATGAACCGCTATCAGGCAAAGGTGGCAATAGACGCTGCCCTGCGACGGGCGAAGGGCGTGTATCGCATACGCATAATACACGGCGGCAATCACAATACCGTCCTTCGGGATATGATAGCGGAAGAATACGGCGGCCATCCCCTTGTTTTAAGGCTGGAACATGGCGGTAATTCCGGCAGAACAGAGCTGGTTTTAAGAGAATTATAAAAGTATAAGCCCCCCAAAGGGGGGCTTACTGACTGTCAAAAAACCCCTTGGGGGTTCGGGGGCCGCAGCCCCCGGAGGCTTCAATCGGATTTGGCGACATGTGCGGCAAATCCGCAAAAGCCTTGCGCAGCAAGGGTTTCTTTTCATGGATCCCTGGCCGTGCCGCAGGCACAAGGGAGCCATGTAAACCTCGAAAAAGTGACATAATGCCACTTTTTCGACAACCTATAAGCCCCCCAAGGGGGCTTTTTTGATGGAAAAAATATGGGAATGGCTTGCAGTTTCAACCATATTTGTAAATAAATTGTGCTAATGTACACAAAATCTACACGATATGGTATATTTAACGTAAGCAATTATGAAATTTGCGAGGTATCACCATGAAGAGACTACAGGCATTGCTGATGGCGGCCTTGATGCTGCTGTGTCTGCTGCCTGCCGCCCCCGCGGCTGCGGCAACGGATTTTAGCTGGATAAAGGTAAAGCTGTCCACCAACAACGCCACCTCCCTGACGATCTACGCCTCCGGCTCTTATTTTATAAAAGAAAACGGAGCGGAGTTTACCGGAGGAACCGTGACCATACGCAGCAACGGCGACGGCACCATGACCCTGTCCCATTCCCGGCAGGGCGATCTTTATACCGCCTCATCCATGTCCGTAATGCGGGCCAATGTGTCCCGGGACGCGGGCTACCTTAAGATGGGCGGAAGGTGCTATCTGGGACATTTTAACCTTGCCGCAATGTCTTCCGGCTATATAAGGGTTGTAAACGAAGTCCCTCTTGCCCATTATCTTTACGGCGTGGTTGGCTATGAAATGAGCAATACCTTCCCCATTGAGGCATTGAAGGCCCAGGCCATAGCCGCAAAGTGCTATGTGCTCTCCCGCATAACTCTGTCCGGGGATTATTATATAGGCGATACCTCGTCGGATCAGGTATATAAGGGATATGATTCTTCCTATACAAATGTTATCAAGGCGGTGGACAGCACGCTGGATCAGGTGCTGGCGGTAAACGGCAGCATGATCTGCACATACTACGCCGCAAGCAACGGCGGCGAGACATTGCTGCCCAGCCAGGCATGGCCCGCAAAGAGGGTTAGCGACAAGGGCTATGGCATCAGCCTTGACCCATACGACCTTGCAAACGCATACAGCAAGAAGGAAACCATAAGTTTACCTATAAATCAGGCGGGAAGCATAACCCCTGCCCTTATGACCATGCTGCTGTCCAAGGCGTCAAGCTCCCTGGGATACTCTGTGAACCAGATAGACGCCATATCCGGCGCATCGGTCCATACCCCGAAATACAATAACACCACACGCTGTATGTCAAAATGCACCATTGACCTTACCGTGAGCCAGAATGGTGCGAATCCGGCGGCGGTATCCCTTACCTTCAACACCGGCGAATTCGAAAGCTACGGCGTGGTGAGGGACAGCACCCTCCGCTCCTACTGGGGGGAGATGGATCCCTCCGGCTACTATAATATTTACCATGTGCGCTACGGACACGGCGTGGGCATGAGCCAGCGAGGCGCCCAGGCCATGGCAAACGCCGGCATATCCTATAAGGACATACTGAAATTTTATTATCCCGGCGCATCCTTTGCCAGCATCAATGTATCCGAACCCCAGAACCCCGTGAACAGCGCAGTGAACAAGGCGCCGGAGGGCAACTACGTTCAGGCGGTCACCACCGGAAACGTAAGGATGCGCACCGGCCCCGGCACAGGCTACGGCAGCCTTGGCACAGTGCCCGAGGGTTCCGACATATATGTTTTTGCCAGCGTGGACGGCTGGGCTCAGGCATCCTATAACGGTGCCACCGGCTATATTTCCGAGAAATACGTAGAATATCCCAGCGGCAAGCCGGCAGCAGAGGCCACGCCCACCCCGGGAACAGAGCAGCCGCCCGAGAAGGAAGGGGTAATAGCATACGGCGTGGTAAACGGTCATGGAGTAAACTTCCGCACAGGCCCGGGTACAGGCTATGGCAGTATCGCAAGGCTGGATAAAAATACTGTATTGTATATCACCGGATCAACGAGCGGCTGGTATGCCTGCGAAACCGAGGAAGGGCAGACGGGCTATATGATAGCCACCTATGTGAGCATAACCGGATATCCCTCAAACGATGCGGAAAATGAGGAAGAAGTTGAGACCCCCTCTGGGGATGATGAAGAGCAGACCGGGGAGGATACCCAGCTTGCTGAGCCGGAGGTAATAGCCTATGGAAAGGTAACGGGTCAGGGGGTAAACTTCCGCACCGGCCCCGCCACCACCTACGAGAGCATGGGCAAGCTGGATAAGAATACCTCTATTGATATATACGGCACCGCCGGCAGCTGGTATTACGGCAAGGCGGGCAGCTACATAGGCTATATCAGCGGCGGCTATGTTGAAATAACCGGCAAGCCGGAGATAGCAGATCCCAAGACGGACACGGAGAGCGCGAAGCCCGATGCTGATACCGAAGCGGACAAAGAACAGGAGACAGAGGAGCAGCAGGGCGAGACGGTAACCGTGGGCCGCATAACCGCCTCAGGCGTTAATATGCGCATAGGCCCCGGCACCTCCTATACCTCCCTTAAAAAGCTCGGCAAGGATACCGGCCTGTATATACTGGATAAATCCGGAAGCTGGTACAGCGTATTGGTGGGCAGCATAGCGGGCTATGTCCATGAGGACTATATTCAGGTTACCGGCACCGCCGTAAAAGACGAGGTGGAAACCTCCGGGGCAACCGGCAAGGGGGTCACTACCGGCAGCGTGCGGCTGCGCAAAGGCCCAAACACCGATCACGATATAATCACTACCCTCAGCAAGGGCACGGAGATCACCCTGTACGGCCTTTCTTCCGGCTGGTATTCCGCTAAAATGTCCGACGGCACGGCGGGCTATGTAAGCTCCAAGTACGTTAAGGTTACTGCCGCTTATTCCGCCGAGGAAACGGGCGGTCAGGAGGAGACTGCCCAATCCACCGGCAAGGGCGTGCTTACCGCGAAGGTAAACTTCCGTCAGGGCCCATCCACCTCCGCCAAGAAGCTTACCACCCTCAAGAAGGGCACAGAGGTGACTATCTATTCCCTTAATGACGGCTGGTATGAGGTGGAATACAATGGTACCCGGGGATATCTTTACGCAAAATATGTAAGCGGATCTGTGGGCAGTGATGTGAATGTGGGGGGCAATGCTGGCACCAACGTGGGCACGGATACCACCGTTGCCGCACAGGGAAGCGCATCCGGCGGCAAGGTGTCCCTTACCGTGGGCACATCCACCGGTAACGTAAACTTCCGCTCCGGCCCTTCCACCAGCGGCACCACCGTATACGGCAAGATACCCAAGGGGGATACCGTTGAGATTATCGGTCAGACCGGCACATGGTACTATGTGATATATGAGGGCCGTGTGGGCTTTGTAAGCGGAGATTACCTTACGGTTACCGGCACGGGCACTGTGGGCATACAGCCTGTAAACAGCAACATCACCCCGCAGGCATGCGTAACCAATTCCGAGGTAAACCTGCGCAGCGGCCCGTCAACAGGCAATGACAAGATAACCACCCTCAGCAAGGGAACATCCGTTACGGTATACTATGTATCCGACGGCTGGTGCTTCGTCAAATGCTCCGCAGGATACGGATTCCTATTTGATGAATATGTGAGCCTTGCGTGAGCGTGAAGGCGCAGCGGCGAAAAACACCTACCCCCCGGAGAGAAACGGTTTTCTTCGGGGGTATCCATATACGGCAAAGGAAAAATACGCCTAACGAAATATAACCGGACGTAGGCATCGACGATGTGCCGAACTGAATAAAACTTGACCATGCGGCCGTATAATAACCCTTGTATATAAGTGCATTTTTTATTATAATATTGTCATAAAAAGTAAAATTTTATACCTGACTGAAAGGCAATATTATAATGAACAAAAGGATATTAAAGGCAGTTACGATTCTCCTTGCGGCATTGATGCTGATGGGAACAGTTCCTGCGTTTGCCGCAGGGGATGTACGCGTAGTCGTAGTATCCCCCAAGAAGCTCACCCTCGGCGAGGGGGAGCAGTATCGGCTCACCGTTGCGGCAAATGATGGCGGCTCCCTGCCAGCCATGGTATGGGAGAGCAGCGACAGCAGCGTTGTAAAGGTGGACGGCAGCGGCAACCTTATCGCCGTAGGAGAAGGCAAGGCAAAGGTAAAGGTATACTCCGCTGATGGCAGCACCGACTCCTCCACCTGCAGGGTGACCGTAAAGAGCGAGCGGGAAAAGGAGATACGCGTAGTCGCAGTATCTCCCAAGAAGCTCACCCTCGGGGAGGGGGAGCAGTATCGGCTCACCGTTGCGGCAAATGATGGCGGCTCCCTGCCAGCCATGGTATGGGAGAGCAGCGACAGCAGCGTTGTAAAGGTGGACGGCAGCGGCAACCTTATCGCCGTAGGAGAAGGCAAGGCAAAGGTAAAGGTATACTCCGCTGATGGCAGCACCGACTCCTCCATCTGCAGGGTGACCGTAAAGAACGAGCGGGAAAAGGAGATACGCGTAGTCGCAGTATCTCCCAAGAATATCACCCTTACGGAGGAGGACACCTATAAGCTCACGGTCAGCGCCAGGGATGGCGGCACACTGCCAGCCATGGTATGGGAGAGCAGCGATCCTCAGGTGGTGAGCGTGGACAGCAGCGGCAACCTTAGCGCCCTCAAGGCGGGCAGCGTGAAAATAAAGGTATACTCCGCTGATGGCAGCACCGACTCCTCCACCTGCAGGGTAAAGGTGCAGCGCATAAAGAAGACCCCCATAGAAGCGGAGCTGGAGGGCAATATATACACCGCCAACTATACCCGGGTGAGCTCCTCCACCGAGGCCGCAGTAAGGGAATACTGCGAGCGGCTTGGAGACTCAAGGGTGGATAAGATGCTGCGCAGAGCCGTGGAAAAGGTGGGCACACCCTACAGCTCCATGGATTGCAGCCAGCTTGCCAAGTATGCCTATAAGACCATGGGCATGAGCATACCCAGGGTAAGCGATGATCAGGCCAAAGCAATGGCAGACTACAAGCGGGAAAGCGGCAAGCCGGAAAAGGGCGACCTGTGCTTCATGAAATTCCCAAGCGTTGTAAAGTGCCCCTGCGAAGGAAGCTGCCGCCGCTATCAGCAAGTGCATCACTCGGCGCTGTATCTGGGCCAGATAGAGGGGCGCACCTACGTTGTAGATTCCAGCAGCACCATAGGCAATGTTATCATCCGGGAATTCTACAGCAATACTATCGCCGGCATGCCGGTAGTGTTCTACGCGGGTAAGTAAAGCGATATACGATAATATGACATGATAAATTAAAATAACAAAAAACCGCAGGAGACCTCCTGCGGTTTTATGCATGATATGGGGTTATTCTTCGTATTTAAGCAGCTCTACGCCCGCCTCGTTGAACATGGCGAGGGAGAATTCATCGGGATAGCCTTCTGCGTATATGACGCGGGAAATACCGCTGTTTACTATCATCTTGGCGCAGATGACGCAGGGCTGATGGGTGCAGTACATTGTTGCCCCATCAATGGATACCCCCAGCTTTGCCGCCTGAATTATGGCGTTCTGCTCAGCGTGTATGGCGTAGCACAGCTCATGCCGTGTGCCTGAGGGTATGTTCAGCTTGCGGCGCATACATTCGCCCTTTTCCGCGCAGCTTTCTATGCCGGCGGGCGCTCCGTTGTAGCCGGTGGTGAGTATGCGCTTGTTTTTTACTATTACAGCGCCAATGTGTCTGTTTTCCTGATAGCAGCTGGACCAGCCGCCTATTGTCCAGGCCAGTTCTATAAAGCGCTTGTCCCATTTGGTCCATTGTGACATTGTGCCCGTCCCCCTATTAAGTATCTGTTTGAATAAGTATATCATCCCGGGAAAGAATAGTACAGAAATCCTTTGATAAATATGGCAGGTATGGAGCAATAAGCCACTGTGTAGCCATAAGGGATAGAATGGGGAATAAATGTGAAAATGTGCCATAGGCTATTGAAAAGGGAATAAAGGTGTATTAAACTATCATCATTGAGTTAGCACTCAACAAAGCTGAGTGCTAACAATCGACAAAGCGTTATTTATTATCCACACAGGAGGCATGTATAAAATGAAACTCAAACCCTTACTGGACAGAGTTGTTCTCAAGAGCACCGAGGCCGAGGAGACCACCAAGAGCGGCATCATCCTTACGGGCAGCGCCAAGGAAAAGCCTGTGGTATCCGAAGTTGTGGCGGTTGGACCCGGCGGCATGGTTGACGGCAAGGAAATCACCATGTATGTTGAGGTGGGCGATAAGGTGGTTATTTCCAACTATGCGGGCACCGAAGTAAAGCTGGATGGAGAAGAGTACAAGATCGTTCGTCAGAATGACATTCTTGCAGTAGTGGAATAAAAAACAATCAGCAAAAAGGAGACGATAAATCATGGCAAAGCAGCTTAAATACGGCGAAGAGGCACGCCGCTCTCTGGAAGCGGGCATGAACGCCCTGGCCGATACCGTTAAGATTACCCTTGGCCCCAAGGGCCGCAACGTTGTACTGGATAAGAAGTACGGCGCTCCCCTCATCACCAACGACGGCGTGACTATCGCCAAGGAAATAGAGCTGGAAGACCCCTTCCAAAATATGGGCGCTCAGCTTGTAAAGGAAGTTTCCATTAAGACCAACGATGTGGCAGGCGACGGCACCACCACCGCCACCCTTCTTGCCCAGGCCATCATCCGTGAAGGCATGAAGAACGTTGCCGCCGGTGCAAACCCCATGGAGGTAAAGCGGGGCATCGAGTCCGCCGTTGAGGCCGCCGTTGAGGGCCTTCGTGAGATATCCAAGCCCGTTGGCAGCAAGCAGGCCATCGCTCAGGTAGCTTCCATCTCTGCCGGAGATGACAACGTTGGCGCTCTCATCAGCGACGCCATGGAAAAGGTGGGCAACGACGGCGTTATCACCGTTGAAGAGTCCAAGACCATGAAGACCGAGCTGAACATCGTTGAAGGTATGCAGTTTGACCGCGGCTATGCTTCCGCATACATGGTAACGGATACCGACAAGATGGAAGCCGTTCTGGATAATCCCTATATCCTCATCACCGACAAGAAGATCACCAACATTCAGGAGATTCTCCCCGTTCTTGAAGGCGTTGTACAGCAGGGAGCAAAGCTGCTCATTATTGCAGAGGATGTTGAGGGCGAGGCTCTGGCCACTCTGGTGGTCAATAAGCTCCGCGGCACCTTTACCTGCGTTGCCGTAAAGGCTCCCGGCTTTGGCGACAGGCGCAAGGCCATGCTGCAGGATATCGCCATCCTCACCGGCGGTCAGGTAATCAGCGAGGAGGTTGGCATGACCCTTAAGGAAGCCACTCTAGATATGCTGGGCCGCGCCCGTCAGGTAAAGGTTGACAAGGAAAACACCACCATTGTTGAGGGCGCAGGCGATCCTTCCGAGATCCGTGCCCGCATCAGCTCCATCAAGGCCCAGATCGAGGAGACTACCTCCGATTACGATAAGGAAAAGCTTCAGGAGCGCCTTGCGAAGCTGGCAGGCGGCGTAGCCGTTATCGCCGTAGGCGCAGCCACCGAAGTTGAAATGAAGGAGATCAAGCTCCGCATAGAGGACGCCCTGAACGCCACCCGTGCGGCTGTTGAAGAGGGCATCGTTCCCGGCGGCGGCGTAGCTCTGGTAAACGTTATCCACAAGGTAAAGGCCGTTGCGGATTCCTGCGAGGGCGATAAGCGCACCGGCGTAAAGATCGTAATGCGTGCTCTGGAAGAGCCTATTCGTCAGATCGCCGTGAACGCCGGCCTTGAGGGCTCTGTAATCGTTGAGAACATCAAGAACTCCGGCAAGGCGGGCTATGGCTATGACGCCCGCAATGACGAGTACTGCATAATGGAAGACAAGGGCATCATCGACCCCACCAAGGTTACCCGCAGCGCCCTTCAGAATGCAGCCTCCATCGCCGCCATGGTGCTCACCACCGAGAGCCTGGTATGCGATATTCCCACTCCTCCCGCTCCCGCTGCCGCAGGCGGCGACATGGGCGGCATGGGCGGAATGTATTAATCCGCTGACGCAAAAGTATAGGTAATTTTAAAGGCCGATATCCGTTATGCGGATATCGGCCTTTTTGTATTGGCTTTAGAGATGATATTTATATTGGAAACGGTGAGTTAGTTTGGGGAAATAATCGTAGCGGATTCGTCGCCCAAATACGCCCGGATATATTTCTCTGTCAAAGAAGATCCCGTATCCCGGTTTTCCAATCTGATGCCCTTGCCCCATTTGGTCTGAACATATGTATTGCCGCTGAAAATACGGGAGTATTCTTGGCTGTGGTCGTCGAATATAACAAGCGCCCCTGTTGCAAAGGCAAAGGTGTTGTTTCGTATTAGCAGATTCTCGTTTGCACAAGGACCTCCCTGAATCACCATGGCATTGCAGTAATCGGTTTCCCAATCCGTGCTGAAGAAATTGTTAACTCCACTGTCCAGCACCATATTATCCTCTATCAAAATGTTTTTAAAAATATGGTTCGGATTTACTATCAAATCCCAATTGCAGACGAGAATACCCTGTGTTGCCCGTTCAATCAGATTTCCGGAAACAATGCATCCTTCCATGGTATCGCAATCATCAAATGTTTCCAGTGCAATGCCTTCCTGAAATGAATCGTGAACGTAATTATTGCGTATGGTGTAGTTGCTGCCGGCAAAGGACATGGCACCGCCATTTCGCCCATATAAACCGGCATTCAACTGGATGCGGGTATCGCCCGTCTCGTCGCCTGTGGCATAGGAGAAGACGTTGCCGCCCATCCAACCAACTTCGCAATTTTGTACAACGCCATTACAAGCTTCTCTTACCCTGTTGAATCCACTGCAGAATGTCATACTGGAGTACCGTATACAAATATTATCGAATGTTTGATAATCGGACATTCCGTCGGAAAAGGCATAAGGCATAATAAACTCAATGTCCGAATAAATTTTACCGGGGTTGCCTGCATCGCAGCGGAAATAGAGCGGCCCTTTATAAAATATGTCCTCGCCTGTCTGCTCATTCCAACTTCTAAAGAGCCTGTCTCCAATTTTTTCCGTACTCATATCAGGGTATACAATGGCGGGGAAGCACCACATATCCGGCAGGTAGCTGATTACATCATAGATTTTGTTGGTACTGAATTGATGGTCATCTTCCATCTGTAAATAGGATTTTCCATTCCAATAGGCTACATCGCGGAGTACAAATTCCTTTCCGTTCAGTACTATGCTTGCAACCTCGGTCATTTCCTTATAGAACTTCCAAATCTTCCTCCCACTGGCGTCAGAGTAGAATAATTCCCACTTTTCGCTGCCCGTACCGTTTTCCTCGCTGCCATAGAATGCAGGCTTCGCACCTTCGCCATAGGCGGAGATAGTTAAACCCTCTGTACCGCGAATACTCCAAGGCAATTCTACGGTTCGCCACATACTGCCGCGCTCAAAGAAAATGGCGTCGCCATACTGCAGCTCGATATCATTAAATACGTCCACCGTTGCAAAGGGCGTATCCGGGCTTAAACCATCATTCATTTTCATCGCTTCCGTTATTGGAAACATAGTAGGCTGTACCCGAATAGGTTTCGCCCATGATATACTCGTCCGCCTTTACGATGGAGGTGGGGCTGTTTAGAATAGCATTCTTTCGTTCTTCTGCGGCGGCGTAAATGGCTGCCACTTCTGCGGAGACCTCAGGGGCGGTTGATGCAGGTGTTTCGGAACACCCTGACAATGCGCACAGCGCAAACACCAAACCGAGCAGCAGGCATATCATTCTCTTGACTTTCATGGACTATCCTCGCTTTCGCAGCTTATGCCAATATTATACATCCACCCCGCAGCTTTGAACAGCACAGCATGGCGGGGGAGAGGGATGCTGCGCTTATATAATATGAAGCAATAGCTTTACATTGGTTTGCTGTACATATATAATAGGAAACGCCGCACCTGAAAAGGGGTGCGGGAGCGGTGTTTTTGCCATGAAACACCCGGATGAGTGGACATTTTTGTATATTATTCGATTTTTTTTAAAAAACCCTTGCATTATGGACAAAGATGGGCTATTATATGTACGTTGCGCGTCTGCGTCCTGTGTGCAGGGGCGTAGCAAAATAACCAGCGTTATGCCTTTGCGGGAGGTTGCCGGTTATGCCATCCGGGTAATTTCCGCAGGGTGCCCACGATACGGGCAACGGGCCAAGGTGCCCGATCGATGTGTTTTAGAAAAGAAACACTCGGTTGCGTGTACAGCCCGCATACTAAAAGGAGGAAAACAATATGGCAAATCAGAAGATTCGTATCAAGCTGAAGGCCTACGAACACAATCTCATCGACCAGAGCGCCGAAAAGATAGTGGAAACGGCCAAGAGGACCGGCGCACGCATTTCCGGCCCCATCCCCCTTCCCACCGAGAAAGAGATAGTTACTATTCTCCGTTCTCCCCACAAGTACAAGGACAGCCGCGAGCAGTTCGAGATGAGAACCCACAAGCGCCTGATCGACATCCTGCAGCCCTCTGCCAAAACAGTAGACGCGCTGATGAAGCTCGATCTTCCCGCCGGTGTGGACATCGAGATCAAGCTCTAATCCACGGAGGTGTATGAAGATGAAGAAAGCTATTTTGGGCACCAAGGTCGGTATGACCCAGATGTTCAGGGAAGACGGCACCATGATCCCCGTTACCGTAGTTCTGGCCGGTCCCTGCCCCGTTGTTCAGAAGAAGAGCGTTGAGCATGATGGCTATGAGGCGGTTCAGGTTGCCTTCAAGCCCATCCGTGAAAAGCTCTGCACCAAGCCCATGCTGGGTCACTTCAAAAAGGCCGGCGTAGAGGCTCACCGCTACACCAGGGAGTTCAAGCTGGATGATACCGCTTCCTACGAGGTTGGCCAGGTCATCAAGGCTGACATCTTTGAAACCGGTGACCACGTAGACGTAACCGGCATCAGCAAGGGTAAGGGTTTTGAGGGCAACATCAAGCGCTGGAATCAGGCCCGCGGTCGCAAGACTCACGGTTCCCATTCCTATCGCGTTGCCGGCTCCATGGGCGCCTGCACCTATCCCGGTGAGGTCTTCAAGACCAAGCACCTGCCCGGCCACATGGGCCACGAGCGCATCACCGTTCAGAACCTGGAAGTGGTTCGCGTGGATGCCGACCGCAACCTGCTCCTGGTAAAGGGTGCGATCCCCGGCGCCAAGGGCGGCCTGGTAATGGTTCGCGAGACCGTTAAGTAAAGGAGGAAGCACTAATGCCTAATGTTGCATTGTTCAATATTGCCGGCGAAGAGATCGGCAAGGTGAAGCTCAGTGATGAGATCTTCGGCTACGAAGTAAACGAGTCCGTTCTTCACACCGTAGTTACCGCTTACCTGGCAAACCAGCGCCAGGGTACCCAGTCCGCTTTGACCCGCGCAGAGGTCAGCGGCGGCGGCATCAAGCCCTGGAGGCAGAAGGGCACCGGCCGTGCCCGCCAGGGTTCCACCCGCTCTCCCCAGTGGACTCACGGCGGCGTGGTGTTCGCACCTAAGCCCCGCGATTACCGCATGAGCGTAAACAAGAAGGTTAAGCGCATCGCAATGAAGAGCGCCCTGTCCAGCAAGGTTAACGACAACAACATCGTAGTTTTCGACGCCCTGGATATAGCCGCTCCCAAGACCAAGGAAATGGTCAAGGTTCTGGAGAACATCAAGGTTGACAACGCCCTGGTGGTACTCCCTGAGAAGGACGAGATCGTAGAGCGCGCTGCCGGCAACATCCCCGGCGTGAAGACCACCCTGGTGGGCACCCTCAACGTTTACGAGATCCTTAAGTACAAGACCCTCATCCTCACTCAGGATGCGGTCGCCAAGATCGAGGAGGTGTACGTATAATGAAGAGCGCACATGACATCATCATTCGCCCCGTACTCACCGAGAAGAGCTACGACAGCATGGCTTCCAAGACCTACACCTTCATCGTTGACAAGAAGGCCAGCAAGACTGAGGTCCGCCAGGCCGTGGAAGAGATATTCGGCGTTAAGGTTGACAGCGTAAACACCGTTAACAACCTTGGCAAGATGAAGAGGCAGGGCCTGCATCAGGGCCGTCGCCCCTCCACCAAGAAGGCTTACGTGAAGCTGAAGAAGGATTCCAAGGGAATCGAGTTCTTCGACAGCATCGCTCAGTAAGGAGGAACACCAATGGCTATCAGGAAGATTAAACCCATCACCCCCGGTCAGCGTGGCATGACGGTCTCCGCATTCGATGAGATCACCTGCACCACTCCGGAAAGGTCTTTGCTTGAGGACCTCAGGTCCACCGGCGGCCGCAATAACCATGGCCGCATCACCGTACGCCATCGTGGCGGCGGAGCCAAGCGCAAGTATCGTGTAATCGACTTCAAGCGCAACAAGGACGGCGTACCCGCAAAGGTAGCAACCATCGAGTACGACCCCAACCGCTCCGCCAACATCGCCCTGCTGCACTATGCAGACGGCGAAAAGCGCTACATCATCGCTCCTTACGGCCTGACCGTTGGCGATACCGTAGTTTCCGGCGACAACGCTGACATCAAGGTCGGCAACGCCATGGAAATCCGCAACATTCCCGTGGGCACCATGATCCACTGCATCGAGATCAAGCCCGGCAAGGGCGCTCAGCTCGTTCGCTCAGCCGGCAACGCCGCTCAGCTCATGGCTAAGGAAGGCAAGTACGCTCAGGTACGCCTCCCCAGCGGCGAAGTTCGCCTGATTCCCATGAACGCCAAGGCCACCATCGGCCAGGTCGGCAACATCGACCACGGCAACATTGCGATCGGTAAGGCCGGTCGTACCCGTCACATGGGCTTCCGTCCCACCGTACGCGGTTCCGTCATGAACCCCTGCGACCATCCCCACGGCGGTGGTGAGGGCAAGTCTCCCATCGGTCGTCCCGGTCCTGTAACTCCCTGGGGCAAGCCTGCTCTTGGTTATAAGACCCGCAAGACCAAGAACGTCAACGATAAATTCATCGTACGCCGCAGAAACGGCAAATAGTTGGAAAGGAGATAAGTATGAGCAGGTCAGTTAAGAAAGGCCCTTACGTTGAAGAACGTCTGTTCAATCGCGTACAGGCAATGAACGAAAGCGGCAAGAAATCCGTCGTTAAGACATGGTCCCGCGCATCTACCATCTTCCCGGACTTCGTAGGTCACACTATCGCCGTCCATGATGGCAGGAAGCACGTTCCCGTATATGTAACCGAAGAAATGGTCGGTCATAAGCTGGGTGAGTTCGCACCCACCCGCACTTTCCGCGGCCACAGGGGCTCCGAGAAGTCCAGCGGCGGAAGATAAGAAGGAGGAAGCGTAGAATGGCAACCAGGACAAGAGAAAAGACTGCGGCACGCAAGGCAAACGCCGACAAGCGTCCCCGTGCGATAGCCCGCTATATAAGGATCTCCTCCCGCAAGGTAAAGGTCGTCATCGACCTAATCCGCGGCAAGAGTGTAAACGAGGCAAAGGGCATACTGATGTACACCCCCAAGGCTGCATCCGAGCCCGTTCTCAAGCTTCTGAACTCCGCAATAGCAAATGCGGAAAACAACCTTGGCCTCTCCGCCGACAACCTGTATGTGGCAGAGGTATTCGCTAACCAGGGTCCCACCCTGAAGCGTTTCAGGCCCAGGGCACAGGGCAGGGCGACTCGCATTCGCAAGCGCACCAGCCACATCACCATCATCCTGGACGAAAAGTAGGAGGAAAAAAATGGGACAGAAAGTTAATCCTAACGGCTTCCGCGTTGGCGTAATCAAGGATTGGAATACCCGTTGGTATGCATCCAAGAAGGATTTCTCCGATTACCTCGTCGAGGATAAGAAGATCAGGGATCACCTTAAAAAGACCCACTATGCTGCCGGCGTGGCCAAGATCGACATCGAGCGCGCCGCCAACAAGGTGACTGTAAGCATCCACACCGCTCGCCCCGGTATGCTCATCGGTAAGGGCGGCGTAGGCGTGGACGCCATCAAGGCTGATGTATCCGCCCTGATTGGCAAGCCCGTCAACGTGAACATCATGGAAGTTCGCAACCCCGATGCAAACGCTCAGCTGGTTGCGGAAAACATCGCTCAGCAGCTTGAGAAGCGCATCAGCTTCCGCCGCGCGATGAAGCAGGCCATGCAGCGCGCCATGAAGGCCAATGCAAAGGGCATCAAGCTCCTCTGCGCCGGTCGTCTGGGCGGAGCGGAAATCGCTCGCAGCGAAGGCTACCATGACGGTTCCATCCCCCTGCAGACCATGCGCGCCGATATCGAATACGGCTTTGCCGAGGCGCACACCACCTATGGCCGTATCGGCGTCAAGGTTTGGATCTACAAGGGCGAAGTGCTCAACAAGCAGAAGAAAGCGTAAGGAGGCAGATTACTATGTTGATGCCTAAGAGAGTAAAGCGCAGGAGAGTTCACCGCGGTCGTATGAAGGGCGCTGCCCACTGCGGTAACACCATCACTTACGGCGAATACGGCCTCGTAGCTCAGGAGCCTTCCTGGGTTACCAGCAACCAGATTGAGGCTGCCCGTATAGCCATGACCCGTTACATCAAGCGCGGCGGTCAGGTATGGATAAAGATCTTCCCTGACAAGCCCGTAACCGAGAAGCCCGCTGAAACCCGCATGGGTTCCGGTAAAGGTTCTCCCGAGTATTGGGTAGCAGTTGTGAAGCCCGGCCGCGTAATGTTCGAGATCGCCGGCGTAAGCGAAGAAGTAGCCCACGAGGCTCTGCGTCTCGCTATGCACAAGCTGCCCCTCAAGTGCAAGATAGCCAAGAAAGAAGTAGGAGGCGAGAGCAATGAAGGCTAATGAACTCAGAAAACTTTCCACCGAAGAGCTCACTGCCAAGGAAAAGGCCCTCAAGGAAGAGCTGTTCAACCTTCGCTTCCAGATGGCTACCGGCGCCCTCACCAACCCCCAGCGTGTTCGTGAGTGCAAGAAGGACGTTGCCAGGATCAAGACTCTCCTTTGCGAGCGTCAGCTGAAGGCAGCCGAGTAAGGGAAAGGAGGATATCATCATGGAAATCAGAGGTTATCGCAAGACCCGTATCGGCATCGTAACCAGCGACAAGATGGATAAGACCGTTGTGGTCGCCATCAAGACCAAGGTTCGTCATCCCCTGTATGGCAAGATGGTAAACCGCACCGCCAAGTTCAAGGCTCACGACGAGGAGAACGCCTGCGGCATCGGTGACACCGTTAAAATCATGGAGACCCGCCCCCTCAGCAAGGATAAGCGCTGGCGCGTGGTCGAGATCATAGAAAAGGCCAAGTAAGCCGGAAAGGAGCAGACTAATGATACAGCCTCAAACCAGACTGAAGGTCGCTGACAACAGCGGCGCAAAGGAAATTATGTGCATAAGGGTTCTGGGCGGCTCCAAGGTCAAGTCCGCCAATATCGGCGACGTGATCGTAGCCTCCGTTAAGTCCGCTACCCCCGGCGGCGCCGTAAAGAAGAAGGACGTTGTTAAGGCAGTCGTAGTGCGCACCGTATCCGGCGTGCAGCGTCCTGACGGCACCTACATCCGCTTTGACGATAACGCGGCCGTTATCATAAAAGACGACAAGGACCCCAAGGGCACCCGCATTTTCGGGCCCGTGGCAAGGGAACTTCGCGAGAAGAACTACATGAAGATAGTTTCCCTCGCGCCCGAAGTACTCTAATCGGGAGGACTGAATAATGAAGAAGCTTAACGTCAAGAAAGACGATACCGTAGTGGTCATCACCGGCAAGGACAAGGGCAAGCAGGGCAAGATTCTGGCCGCCATGCCTGAAGACCGGCGTGTAATCGTACAGAACGCCAACATGATCACCACCCACGTGAAGCCCCGCAAGCAGGGCGAGCAGGGCGGCCGCATCGAAAAAGAGGGCACTATCGACGCTTCCAACGTGATGCTGGTATGCCCCAAGTGCGGCAAGGCCACCCGTGTGGGCCATGCCTATGAAGGCGATAAGAAAGTTCGTGTCTGCAAGAAGTGCGGCAAGAACATCGACTAAGGCAGGAGGAAAAGAGAATGGCAAAGAAAGAAACCGCTTCTCAGGCGCCCGCCAAGAAGAAGAAGAACGTAGAGGAAGCCAAGCCCTTTACCGAGGCTGCCCGCCTCAGAGTCAAGTACAATGAGGAAGTAGTTCCCCAGCTGAAGGAAAAGTTTGGCTACGAGAACATCATGCAGGTTCCCAAGCTGGAGAAGATCGTTCTCAACATGGGCCTGGGTTCCGAGAAGGATAACCCCAAGGGTCTGGAAGTAGCTATGGAAGAGCTGGCAATCATCGCCGGCCAGAAGCCCATCATCACCAAGGCCAAGAAGTCCGTTGCAAACTTTAAGGTCCGTGAAGGCATGAACATCGGCACCAAGGTTACCCTCCGCGGCGACCGTATGTACTACTTCGCCGATAAGCTCATGAACATCGTGCTTCCCCGCGTACGCGACTTCCGCGGCGTACCCGATACCAGCTTTGACGGCCGGGGCAACTATGCCATGGGCGTTAAGGAACAGCTGATCTTCCCCGAAATCAACTATGATGACGTGGATAAGATCCGTGGTATGGACATCGTGTTCGTTACTACCGCCAAGACCGACGAAGAAGCCAAGGCGCTGCTCGCTATGCTGGGTATGCCCTTTGTGCAGGCTTAATTTAGGAGGATGACACAGTGGCAAAGACAAGCATGAAAATAAAGCAGGCTCGTGAACCCAAGTTCTCTACCAGGGCCTATACCCGCTGCCGTATATGCGGCCGTCCCCACTCCGTGCTCCGCAAGTATGGCATCTGCCGCATCTGCTTCCGCGAGATGGCCTATAAGGGAGAGATCCCCGGCGTCCGCAAGGCAAGCTGGTAATTCGGCGAAAGGAGGAAATTATAATGGTTATCACTGATCCCATCGCTGATATGCTGACCCGTATCCGCAACGCTTACACTGCCAAGCATGACACCGTGAGCGTTCCCGCTTCCACCATCAAGAAGGCCATTGCCGAGATACTGCTCGAGGAGGGCTATATCAAGGGCTACGACCTGACCGAGGAAGGTCCCAAGAAGACCATGACCATCACCCTCAAGTATGGTCCCAACCGTCAGCGCGTTATCACCGGCCTTAAGAGGATCTCTAAGCCCGGCCTGCGTGTATACGCTCGCAAGGACAACGTACCCAAGGTGCTCAACGGCATGGGTATCGCGATCCTCTCCACCAGCCATGGCGTTATGACCGACCGCGAAGCCCGCAAGCAGGGCGTAGGCGGCGAAGTCCTCTGCTACATCTGGTAAACCCCGCTGCCGCATGGGCGGCATACAAAATACATTAAAAGCAGAATTTCTGGAGGTGTAAAACATGTCACGAATCGGAAAACTTCCGATCAACATTCCCAGCGGAGTGACAATCACGGTTGGCGACGATAACACCGTTGTTGTTAAGGGCCCCAAGGGCGAACTGTCCGAGAAGATCTCCCCCAAGATGGAGCTTTCCATGGAGGATGGCGTTCTTACCGTAAAGCGCCCCAACGACCTTAAGGAAAACAGGGCTCTCCATGGCCTCTCCCGCACACTCATCAACAACATGGTAGTAGGCGTGACCACAGGCTATTCCAAGACCCTGGAGATCGTAGGCGTAGGTTATCGTGCTCAGAAGCAGGGCAACAAGCTGATTCTCAACCTGGGTTATTCTCATCCCGTTGAGTTCCAAGAGCCCAAGGGCATAACCTTCGATGTTCCCACTCCCAACAAGGTAGTGGTAAACGGCATCAACAAGCAGCAGGTCGGTCAGATGGCTGCGGACATCCGCATTAAGCGTGCTCCCGAACCTTACAAGGGCAAGGGTATCCGTTATGAGGGTGAATATGTCCGCCGCAAGGAAGGCAAGACCGGTAAATAATGCATAGAGAAGGAGAATAAATCATGATTTCTAAGATCGATAAGAACTCTGTGCGTAAGGCTCGCCATACCCGTACCCGCCGCTATATTTCCGGCACTCAGGAAAGGCCCAGGCTCAACGTTTATCGCAGCCTTAACAACATCTACGTGCAGATAATTGACGACGTAGCAGGCAACACCATCGCTTCCGCTTCCACCCTGGATGCCGAAGTAAAGGCCCAGCTGGAAGGCAAGACCAAGAAGGAAGCCGCCAATCTGGTAGGTGAAACCGTAGGCCGTCGTGCTCTCGCCAAGGGCGTAACCAAGGTCGTATTTGACCGTGGCGGTTATCTCTACACCGGCCGTGTAGCAGAGGTCGCCGAAGGCGCCCGCAAAGCCGGACTGGAATTCTAAGGAGGTACAACATGCAGAAACGTATTGATGCATCTACAATGGAACTGCAGGAAAGGCTCGTATCCATCAACCGTGTTGCCAAGACCGTTAAGGGCGGCCGCAATATGCGCTTCTCCGCTCTGATGGTAGTAGGCGACGGAAACGGTCACGTTGGCGTAGGCATGGGCAAGGCAGTTGAGATCCCCGAGGCCGTTCGCAAGGGCATCGAGGATGCAAAGCGCCACCTCATCGAGGTTCCCATCGTTGGCACCAGCATTCCCCACGCCGTAGAAGGCAAGTTTGGCAAGGGCCATGTTCGCATGATCCCCGCCGAAGAAGGTACCGGCGTTATCGCCGGCGGCCCTGCCCGTGCGGTTCTGGAAATGGCAGGCATTAAGGATATCCGTACCAAGAGCTTTGGCTCCAACAACCCCGCAAACTGCGTTAAGGCCACCATCGATGGTCTGACCCAGCTGCGCACCGTTGAGGAGATTGCCAAGCTTCGCGGTAAGACCGTAGAAGAGATTCTGGGCTAAACAGGAGGTTGCAAATGGCTAATCTTAAAATAACTCTCGTCAAGAGCACCATCGGCGCCCTCAAGGACCAGAAGGCCACCATCGCCGCCCTGGGTCTGCACAAGACCAACAGCGTCGTTGTAAAGCCTGACAATGCCTGCATTCGCGGCATGATCTTCAAGGTAAAGCACCTGGTAAAGGTCGAAGAAGTATAAACGGAGGTGCACAAATGAATCTTCACGATTTGAAGCCCACCGAGGGCTCCACTAGCGCAAGAAAGCGCGTTGGTCGCGGCACCGGTTCCGGCCTTGGCAAGACTTCCGCCAAGGGTCACAAGGGCCAGAAGGCCCGCAGCGGCAGCAAGAAGAACGGCTTTGAAGGCGGCCAAATGCCCCTCGCGCGCCGTCTGCCCAAGCGCGGCTTCACCAACATTTTTGCTAAGGAATACAGCACCGTTAATGTAGATAAGCTCAACATTTTCGAAGACGGTACTGTTGTAACTGCTGAACTGCTTAAGGAGACCGGCATTCTCAGCAAGATCGAAAAGGACGGCCTCAAGGTTCTGGGCCGCGGCGAATTGACCAAGCGTTTGGATGTCAAGGCTGCAAAGTTCACTGAGACAGCCCGCAAAGCCATCGAGGCCGTGGGCGGAACTGCTGAGGTGCTCTAATGTTTAAGACCCTCATCAACGCCTGGAATATCAAGGACATCCGCTCCAAGATGCTCTATACGCTGCTGCTTATAGTCATCTACAGGTTTGGCTCCTTTATTCCTGTGCCCGGCGTAGACGCTTCCAAAATAGCGGCTGCAGCCAGCCAGTACGATATTCTGAGCTTCCTGAACCTGCTTTCCGGCGGTAATTTTGGTCAATTCACCATCTTTGCCATGGGTATCACCCCCTACATCACCGGCAGCATAATCATCCAGCTCCTCACTATCGCCATCCCCGCTCTTGAGCGTCTGGCAAAGGAAGAGGACGGCAGGCAGAAGATCGAGCGCATCACCCGCTACACCGGTATCGGCCTTGCTCTGGTACAGAGCGTCGGTATCGTAATGGGTCTGCAGAATCAGTACGGCGTAGTAGCCAACCCCGGCTTCCTTACCTACGCCACCATCGGCATCGTCTGCACCGCAGGCACTGCATTCCTGGTATGGTTGGGCGAAAGGATCAGCGATAAGGGCATTGGCAACGGTATCTCCTTCATTATATTCACCTCCATCGTTTCTCAGGTTCCCACCGTTGCGGTAGGCCTGGTATCCGGTGTTATCAATGGTGGATACAAGTGGTGGATCCTTCCCGTTATGCTGGTATTCGTTGTGCTCATGGTTACCGGCGTTGTGGCTGTTGACCGTGCGGTACGCCGCATCCCCGTTCAGTACGCGAAGCGCGTTGTAGGCCGCAAGATGTACGGCGGTCAGAGCACCAATATCCCCATGAAGGCCAATGCAAACGGCGTTATGCCTCTGATTTTCGCAATGACCCTTATTCAGGTTCCTGCGATGATCGGTCAGTTCCGGCCCACCGGAGGCTTCTATGCTTTCTGGCAGAAGTACATGATGCCCGGTCAGACCGTTTTCGGCGGCATCATCTACTATGTGGTTTACGCTCTGCTCATTCTGGCTTTTGCCTACTTCTACAGCTCCATCTCCTTCAACCCGATCGAGATAAGCAAGAACCTGCAGCAGAACGGCGGCTTTATTCCCGGCATTCGCCCCGGCAAGCCCACCAGCGATCATCTTTCCAAGATATGCAACCGCCTTACCCTCTTTGGCGCATTCTTCCTCATGCTGGTAGCCATCGTGCCCACCCTGCTGATGGGCGCATTCGGACTGCAGTCCCCCTTTGGCCCCACCAGCATACTGATCATGGTAAGCGTGGCGCTGGAAACTGCGTCCCAGCTTGAGTCCATGATGCTTATGCGTCATTACAAGGGCTTCCTCGGTTAAAAGAAAAGGGATATACGTCCATGAAACTGATATTTTTAGGACCTCCGGGTGCGGGCAAAGGCACCCAGGCTGAAAAAATATGCGAGTATTTCGGCATAGCCCACATCTCCACCGGCGACATGCTTCGCCGGGAGATGAGGGAGGGTACCGAGCTTGGCGTCAAGGCCAAGTCGGTGATCGAGGCGGGCGGCCTTGTAAGCGATGATATAATCATCGGCATGGTCAGCAACCGCGTCAAAGAGCCGGATTGCGAAAAGGGTTTCCTTTTGGATGGCTTTCCCAGAACTATCGCCCAGGCCGATGCACTCTCAGCCATTGAGAACATCGATCTGGCAGTCAATATCCACGTGCCCGCACAGGTACTGGTGGACCGCATCAGCGGTCGCCGTATGTGCAGCGGGTGCGGGGCCGGCTACCACGTCTCCATGTACAATAAGGACGTTTGCGAAAAGTGCGGCGCCTCCCTGTACATCCGTGATGACGACAAGCCGGAAACGGTTTTGAACCGCATCAACGTCTATAATGAAAAGACCCAGCCCCTCATAGATTATTATGAGAACAAGGGTCTGCTCAAAAACGTTGACGGCAACAGAACGCCTGACCAGGTGCTTGCGGACATCAAGGCACTTGTGGAGAGTATCTGATGCTCACCATCAAAAACGCCGCTGAAATCAAAAAGATGCAGGCGGCGGGCAGAGTAGTAGAAGAGGTGCTGGAGCTTATGGCCCAAATGGCTCGCCCCGGCATCACCACGGAAGAGCTGGATGCCGCCGCCGAGGAGCTTATGCGCTCCCGGGGCGCCACTCCTTCCTGTCTGGGTTATAACGGCTATCCCAAATCCATCTGCACATCGGTAAACGAACAGGTGGTGCATGGGATACCCGGCAAGTACAGGCTGAAGGATGGGGACATCGTCAGCTGCGACGTGGTCGCCAAGCTGGATGGCTTCCACGGAGACGCTACCCGTACCCTTCTCATAGGGGATGTGGCTGAGGAAACCAGAGAGCTTGTTAGGGTCACAGAAGAATGCTTCTTTAAGGGACTGGAATTTGCCAGGGTAGGGTACAGAATATCCGATATTTCAGCCGCCATACAGGCACACGCCGAAGCCCACGGCTATGGTGTGGTGCGTGATATGATAGGCCATGGAATAGGCCGGGACATGCATGAGGCGCCGGACGTTCCAAACTATATGGGCGGACGGTATGGCAGGGGCATACGCCTTATGGCGGGCATGACCATTGCCATAGAGCCCATGATAAACATGGGTACCTGGGAAATAAGGGTAAAGCCTGACGGCTGGACTACGGTCACGGCAGACGGCAAGCCCAGCGCCCATTATGAAAACACCGTGGCAATAACCGACGGTGACCCCATAATACTCACACTAAGCGAGGGCAGTCATGCGTAGCAAAGTTGAGGGTATGATAGTAACTGCCAAAGCCGGCAGGGACAGGGGAAGGAGCTTTGTGGCGATAGCTGCGGAGCCGGAAGGGTTCGTAATGCTCTCCGACGGTGACACAAGGCCCATGAGCAATCCCAAGAAAAAGAAGCTGAAGCACGTGGAATTCCACGAGGACCGGGTGGATCTCACCCAACTGCCAAAGGATAAGGCCTGTGCAGACGCATTTATCCGCAAAGCCCTGATACAAAAGGGCTATAACAACAAAACCGTATCCGAGGAGGGATAGCTTGTCTAAGACGGACGTAATTGAAGTTGAAGGCGTAGTTACCGATTCATTCCCCAACGCCATGTTCGAGGTGGAATTGGTAAACGGCCATAAAATACTGGCGCACATATCCGGTAAGCTGAGGATGAACTTCATCCGCATACTTCCGGGCGACAAGGTGACAGTTGAACTGTCCCCATACGATCTGACCCGCGGCCGCATAACGTGGCGCACCAAGAACTAACAGGAGGAAGACACGATGAAAGTAAGGCCTTCAGTAAAGCCCATTTGTGAAAAGTGCAAGATCATCAAGCGCAAGGGCCGCATCATGGTGATCTGCGAGAACCCCAAGCATAAGCAGAAGCAGGGTTAATGGTTCACGCCATACCTGTTTGATCGTCCGAAGGGCCGTCGTTTGCGGGAGCATTTCCCCGCAAATGACAAACCCGGACGGGACTTGGCCGAACTGACGAAATATATTCGCCAGTTTTTGCCATATTTAGGGCAAAAAAACCATTTTTTACGGTTGACAAAGTCCGCTTAAAATTGATACAATGTGTAAGTTGCCGCAGTAGCGTTTACGCTGCTGCATTCAGCCTGTTTAAAAGGCGATTTTTTCTGTGGTAGATACTCTTTTTCGGGCGGCTGCCCCGGTATGCTGGCCGGGGAATTCCGAAAAGAGCAGCTATATATCTCCGATGCGAACATTGTGGATTCGCTGAGGGGCGGGACATCCTTATCACATTCCGGGATATCCCCTGCGGAGGTGAAAGCCTGCCGCGCGCGGCATAAAACCCATGCCGCGAAAACCCACAGGCGGGCAGATAAAAACTGCCCCTGCGAAGGGTCTCAGGTCCTTTGCACACAGCACGCCATAGCTGTGAAACCAAATTTTTTACGGAGGTAAATGAATCAATGGCACGTATTTCTGGCGTTGACCTGCCAAGAGACAAGCGAGTTGAGATCGGCCTGACCTACATCTACGGTATCGGCCGCAAGACCGCTCAGGACATCCTCAGCGCAACCGGCGTTAACCCCGACACCCGCGTACGCGACCTGTCCGAGGACGACGTAAGCAAGCTGAGAGAGTACATCGACCACAACGTTAAGGTAGAAGGCGACCTCAGGCGCGAGACTTCCATGAACATCAAGCGCCTCATCGAGATTGGCTGCTACCGCGGCGTTCGCCATCGCAAGGGCCTGCCTGTTCGCGGTCAGAGCACCAAGCAGAACGCACGTACCCGCAAGGGTCCCAAGCGTTCCGTAGGCGGAAGAAAGAAGTAAGGAGGGAATTAAGCAATGGCAACTAAAGGCAAGATCAAGAAGGCCGTAAGCCGCAAGCGTCGCGAGAAGAAGAATATCGAGCGCGGTGCAGCTCACATCCGTTCCTCCTTCAATAACACCATGGTAACCATCACCGACGTAAACGGCAACGCCCTGTCCTGGGCTTCCGCCGGTGGCCTCGGCTTCCGCGGCAGCAGGAAGAGCACTCCCTTTGCGGCACAGATGGCTTCCGAGACCGCTGCAAAGGCCGCTATGGAGCATGGCCTTCGCACCGTTGAGGTCTATGTAAAGGGCCCCGGTTCCGGTCGTGAAGCAGCCATCCGCGCCCTGCAGAGCGCCGGTTTGGATATTACCCTCATCAAGGACGTGACCCCCATCCCCCACAACGGATGCCGTCCGCCCAAGCGCAGAAGAGTTTAAGGAGGCAGCACAACAATGGCAAGATATACTGAATCCGTTTGCAGGCAGTGCCGCAGGGAAGGCGTTAAGCTGTTCCTTAAGGGCGACCGCTGCTATACCGCAAAGTGCGCCGTCGTAAAGCGTCATACCATACCCGGCCAGCACGGCCAGTCCCGTCAGCGCAAGCAGTCCGAATACGGCATCCAGCTGCGCGAGAAGCAGAAGTGCCGCAGGGCCTATGGTATAGTGGAGTCCCAGTTTAGGAAATACTATGACATGGCTGCCAATATGCGCGGCGTCACCGGCGAGAATATGCTTTGCCTGCTTGAGCGCAGGCTGGACAACGTAGTGTTCCGTCTTGGCCTGGCTGACAGCCGTCCCATGGCTCGTCAGATGGTCAACCATGGTCACATCCTGGTTGACGGCAAGAAGGTTGACATCGCCAGCTTCCTGGTAAAGCCCGGTCAGGTTGTATCCGTGCGCGACAAGAGCCGCGATATGGAAAACCTCAAGGAGCTTCGCGAGCAGGGCGCTTCCAAGCCTATCCCCAAGTGGCTTGAGCTGGACGCTGACAAGCTTGCCGGCAAGGTAGTAACGATGCCGCAGCGTGACGATATCGACCTGACCGTTGAGGAGCACCTCATCGTCGAGTTCTACTCCAGGTAATTGAAATCGTAACGCTTACTGCCCTAATCGACTGACCATAAAGCAAGAGAGGGGATATGTAAATGATAGAAATTGAAAGGCCCAAGATCGAGTGCGCAGAACTGAACGGCGACTACGGCAAATTTGTTGTAGAGCCTCTTGAGCGCGGCTTCGGCATCACTCTGGGCAACTCACTTCGCCGCGTGTTGCTTTCTTCGCTGCCCGGCGTAGCGGTTTCCTCTGTGAAGATCGATGGCGTACTGCATGAGTTCTCCACTGTTCCCGGCGTAAGAGAAGACGTAACCGAGATAATCCTCAACCTCAAAGAGCTTTGCATGAAGATGCATTGCGATGGCACAAAGAAGGTCATCATCGATGCCTCCGGCGCCTGCGAAGTAAAGGCAGGGGACATGATCGTAGACTCCGATGTGGAGATCGTCAATCCCGAGCTGCATATCGCAACGCTGGACGAGGGCGCTAAGCTCTATATGGAGATAATCATCGAGAGCGGCCGCGGCTATGTATCCGCCGATAAGAACAAGCGCGATGATATGCCCATAGGTCAGATCGCCGTGGACTCCATATTCACTCCTATCCGCAAGGTAAACTTCACCGTTGAAGATACCCGTGTCGGCCAGATCACCGACTACGACAAACTTACCCTTGAAGTCTGGACCGATGACACCATCAAGCCTGACGAGGCCGTAAGCCTTGCCGCAAAGATACTCACCGAGCATCTGATGCTGTTCATCAACCTGACCGAGCATGTTCAGGGCGTTGAGATCATGGTGGAGAAGGAGGAGGACAAGAAGGAGAAGATCCTCGAAATGACTATTGAGGAGCTGGATCTCTCCGTACGTTCCTATAACTGCCTCAAGCGCGCAGGCATCAACACCGTTGATGAGCTGGTTCAGCGCAACGAGGAAGAAATGATGAAGGTACGCAACCTTGGCCGCAAGTCCCTTGAGGAAGTCCAGCAGAAGCTGGTTGGCCTTGGTCTCTCCCTCCGTCATAGCGAAGACTAATTCACAAATGAACGATATTATCAGGAGGAACTAACATGCCAAACCGTAAACTGGGTAAGGCGAGCGACCAGCGCGACGCGATGCTTCGCAACCTGACCACCGCTCTTCTCTGGAACGGCAAGATCGTTACCACCGAGAAGCGTGCAAAGGAAGTTCGTCCCATCGCCGAGAAGCTCATTACTCTCGCCATCAGCGAATATAAGAACAGCACAACCGTAGAGAAGCAGATCCTCAACGACAAGAAGCAGGTAGTTACCGTTGAGAAGAACAAGGACGACGCCAGCAAGCTCCATGCCCGCAGGCAGATCATGTCCTATCTCTACAACATTCCCGCTCCCAAGGGCGAGAAGGAATCCAAGTCCGAGTACAAGGAGCGCACCAAGGGCCACAACAATCCCGTTGTTGAAAAGCTTTTCAACGAGATCGCTCCCAAGTACGAGGGACGCAACGGCGGCTACACCCGCATCCTCAAGATGGGCCCCCGCCGCGGCGACGCTTGCGAGATGGCCGTAATCGAGCTCATCTAACAGGCTCATATGCAAACTAAAAAGCACGAAGGATAACCTTCGTGCTTTTTAGTTAGCTTTGGCAGAATTAAGGACAGTCAAAATCTATGACCACCTTTTTGCAGCTACGGCACATATAGGCCACCACTGCGGAGGAAAGCAGGTCCGGGTCGTTGGAAAGGGGAGTGGCGCCCCGCTTAAAGAAGGAAAGAGCGGATAACAACGTTTTTTCCTCCGTCCAGAATACGCCGTCCCGGCTCTGGATATAGCCATGAAGCATTTCTTTGCCGCA
The DNA here is from genome assembly GCA_016292635.1 of Clostridia bacterium. Taxonomy (GTDB): domain Bacteria; phylum Bacillota; class Clostridia; order Christensenellales; family CAG-138; genus SFEL01. Next base: position 43,906 of record JAEDIC010000003.1, on the reverse strand, counting down.
GTATGGACATATCATGGGCATACTCCCTTAAATGGATTTTTTCGGTCCACTGTAAAAAATTAGAAGGAAGAGGTTATGCTCTCAAAAACAGTAGCGGCCAATCCACCGAAAACTACGGCGGCAGCGATGCCCAATATGGACAGCACAAGGCCAATCGCCGCCCAGATAAGGCGTGAGCGGGACCAGTTTTTGCGGTTTTCGTTGGTGTCCTTGGAGAAGCCCCATACGAAGAACAGCACCAGATTTACCACGGGTATTCTGGCTACAAGTTCCATCAGCACAAATTCCCACATGGAGAGGGGCTGCTTATCTCCCTCAGGGGAGTGAACATACTCGCCGGTGGAGGCGGTATTGGGATGATCCTGTTCGAGTTTTGTGCCGCAATCGGCGCAGAATAAGGTGCCGTCGCTGTATTCTTTGCCACAGATGGAGCATTTTATCATTTGTAAATTACCTCCGTTATTTTTTATATTTTAATTATATCACAATATGGCTGCTCCGGAGGAATATTGTGATAGAATTAAAGATATGTTTCCATTTTATAAATATTGCTCCCTTTTGAATATGTGGTAAGGCGGGGAAGGGTGTGCTATAATAAGTTGAAAAATATGTTTTTGCGGTGGAAGAAATAGAAATGATAACCCTTGATAACGTAACATACAGATACGGCGAAGGGGGAACAGCCCTCTCAGGCGTATCGCTGAATATAGAAAAGGGACAGCTGCTGGCAATAGTAGGCCACAATGGCAGCGGCAAAAGCACCCTTGCAAAGCACTTGAACGCCCTGCTTTTGCCAACGGAAGGTACCGTTACCGTGGATGGCATGGATACCCGGGAAGAAAAGCATACCCTGGATATACGCAAAAAGGTGGGCATGGTGTTTCAGAATCCTGACAATCAGCTGGTGACTACTGTTGTTGAGGAGGATGTGGCCTTTGGGCCGGAAAATCTGGGCATACTTTCAGAGGATATTCGTTTTCGGGTGGACATGGCGCTGAAGGCGGTGGATATGACGGAATATGCAAGGAGCGCGCCTCATATGCTGTCCGGCGGACAAAAGCAGCGCGTAGCCATAGCCGGTATGCTTGCCATGAATCCGGAGGTGCTGGTGCTGGACGAGGCCACCGCGATGCTGGACCCCCAGGGAAGGCAGGAAGTATTGGATATAGTGCGCCGCATCAATAAAGAGCGGGGCATGACTGTGGTAATGATAACCCAATACATGGAAGAAGCCGCCATGGCCGACTGTGTGGCGGTGATGAAGGGCGGAAACCTCATAATGACAGGCACGCCAAAGGAAGTATTCAGCAGGGGAAAGGAGCTTCGCGCAAACGGCCTTGACCTGCCTGCAATAGCCCGGCTCAGGGATGAGCTTATAGCCGGAGGGATGGATATCCAAGCCGACGCCATAACAGCACAGGAGCTTGCAGACGCAATATGCCTATAGAGATAAAAAACCTAAGCCATACATACATGAAAGGCACCGTGGGCCAACGCCGCGCCCTGAAGGATATCTCCCTTACAATAAACGAGGGGGAATTCTGGGGCGTCATAGGCCATACCGGCAGCGGCAAAAGCACCCTTTTGCAGCATATAGGCGGCATAATGCCCCCGGAGGAAGGCTCTGTCATTGTTGATGGATACGACTTTGCGGATAAAAAGCAGCGCATTGAGGGCCGAAAAAAGGTTGGCCTTGTTTTCCAGTACCCGGAATACCAGCTTTTTGAGGAGACGGTAGCCAAAGATGTGGCCTACGGCCCAACCAATATGAAACTTGGAAAAGAGGAGATAGACGCCCGGGTTCATGAGGCAATGGAGCTTATGGGGTTGGATTATGATAGATTTGCAGAGAAATCTCCCTTTGAGCTTTCCGGCGGCGAAAAGCGACGGGCGGCGCTGGCGGGCATAATCGCCATGAAGCCAGAATACCTTGTGCTGGATGAGCCTATGGCGGGCCTTGACCCCGCGGGGCGCAAGGCCATACTTGAAACGCTGGATGAAATACGCCGGGATACCGGCTGCGCCGTAATAATGGTATCCCATTCCATGGAGGACGTGGCACGCCACAGCCGCAGAATAGCCGTTATGAACGATGGCGCCATCGTTGCAACCGGCACCCCCGAGGAGGTGTTTGGCGGCAGCCTGCCCCTTGAGGAGCTGGGCCTTGATCTGCCTGAGGTGAGCCATCTCGGGCTGCTGCTGAGGGAAAAGGGAATAGACGTGCCCCCCGTGTATACGGTGGAGGGCATGAGGGATTATCTGCTGGGGAGGGCCAAGAATGTTTAAGGATATAACGCTTGGTCAATATTTTCCGGGTGATTCTCCGGTGCATAGGCTCGACCCACGCACAAAGATTGCGCTGATGATGCTGTATATCGTCGAGGTGTTCTTTGTTAAGGATATGTGGGTATTCCTGTTCACCGGACTGTATGTCGTGGGGGCAACGCTGCTAAGCGGCGTACCCATAAGCTACCTTGTGCGCTCGCTTAAGCCTCTTAAGTTTATACTGATATTCATGTTCATCATAAATCTGCTGGTTACCTCCACGGGGGACGTGCTGGTGGATTGGTGGATAATACGCATAACCACAGGGGGCGTACGTCAGGCAGTGTTTATCACCATAAGGCTGATACTGCTGGTTGCGGGTACTTCCTTTATGACCCTTACCACCACCCCGATATCATTGACGGACGGCCTTGAACGGATGCTTATGCCATTGAGCAAGCTTAAGTTTCCCGCTCATGAGCTTGCGATGATGATGACCATCGCCCTGCGCTTCATACCCACCCTCCTTGAGGAGGCGGATAAGATAACCAAGGCCCAAACCGCAAGGGGCGCGGACTTTGAAACCGGCGGCATTATTCAGCGGGCAAAGAGCATGGTGCCTATACTTGTGCCGCTGTTCGTATCGGCTTTCCGCCGGGCGGACGAGCTTGCCATGGCAATGGAAAGCCGCTGCTATCACGGCGGCGTGGGCCGCACCCGCATGACGGTGCTCAAGTATTCCACAGGCGATCTCTGGGCGGCGCTGTCCATGGTGCTGCTGATTGGTCTTACCGTGGCGCTTCAGGTGGTGCTGTAATATGGAAATATCAAAAGGCACAAAGGTTATTCTGCTTATAGTTGCCGCCCTGCTGATAGTTGGCGCGGTGCTGATAAACGGTAAGCTTACAGTTCAAAGCCCATACAGGGCGGTGGTGGACGAGCTTACCTTGCGGGGCTATACCATGACGGAGGACGACCTGTACAGCATGGGCAGCTTTAATAACAGCTCCATCGCCGATGTTCTTGCGGGTCAGGATCTTTCTCAGGCTGTGGAAGCAAGTATTGCCAGCGGCTTCCCAAGCGATATAAACGCCGTGGGGGATATAAATATGCTGCTGCTCACCATGGAAAGCGGCGACATAATCACCATATTCCTGAGGGATGGGGAGATGGAGCTGTGCTTTGTTCAGCGGCTGGATGGAAGCGCGGTAAGGCCGCTGGAATGACATTGACGACATAAGAGGAAGCCCATGCCGAGAATACGCCTTATAATACAATACGACGGCACAGGATACGTGGGCTGGCAGACCCAGCCAAACGGCGTCGCCGTGCAGGAGATAATAGAAAAGGAGCTGGAAAAGCTTACGGGCAGCCGCCCTGTTCTCCATGCCTCGGGCCGTACGGACAGCGGTGTGCATGCCATGGCTCAGGTAGCTCATTTTGATACGGACAGCCGAATACCCCCGGATAAATTCTGCTATGCCCTGAATGTGGGCCTTCCCCGTGATATACGCGTACTTTACAGCGACCAGGCAGAGGGCTTTCATTCACGCTTTGACGTTGTCAAAAAACACTATCGCTATACCGTAAACAACGGCCCCCATGCCGGGGCTTTTAACAGAAATACCGCCCTCCATTACCACTATCCTTTGGATGACGCAAAAATGCAGCGGGCGGCTGACGTCCTGTTGGGCCGGCATGATTTTGCCGCCTTCAAGTCCACCGGAACAGAGCCTGAAAGCACTGTTAGAACAATATACTCCGCCTGCTGGAGCAGGGATGGGAATATGCTTCGCTTTGATATTTCCGGCAACGGCTTTATGTACAACATGGTGCGCATTATCGTGGGCACTCTCCTTGAGATAGGATCGGGCCGCCGGGATGAGGATTCCGTTGCAAAGGCGCTGAAAAGCCTTTCCCGCTCCGATGCCGGAGCAACCGCCCCCGCCCATGGACTTATGCTTTACCGGGTGGAATACCATGATTTTGATACTTTTGATTTTGGGAGGTAAATGATATTATGCATGATGACAAAATAAAGACGCTTACTCTTGCGGGCCTTATGTGCGCAATAGTGGTGATAACCACCATGTTTGCCGCCGTGCCTATTCCCGGGGTTCAGGGTGCATATGCAAACGCCGGAGACGCAGCGGTATACGCAGCCGCATATCTTCTTGGCTGCCCATGGGGAATAGCTGTGGCGGCGGTTGGTTCTGCCCTTGCGGACCTGCTGCTGGGAAGCGCTTTGTATGCCCCGGCAACGTTTATAGTAAAGGGACTTATGGCGTTTATCGCCGTAAGGCTGCTGAATAAGAAAAATATGCGGGCTCTCAGGCTGCTCATTTGCGGCCTTGTTATGGTTGCGGGGTATTTTGCATATGAGTGCATACTTTACGGTGCGTCCGTTGCGGTAATATCAATACCTGCCAACCTTATACAGGGGGTTCTCGGTGCGGTGCTGGGCTCAATAGTGATAAAGGGTATAGAAACCATCAGGGGATAAGTGTGAAAGGCCGTGCGGCCCTGACGGTATACTGTTGAGATAAGGGGACTTGCCTATGTATTTTATCCTGTATGTTATAGCCGCGCTTATGCTGGCGGCGGTGGTGCTGCTGATAGTGCTGCATGCGCGTCAGGGACGCATGGAGAAATGGCTTCAGGAAAAGCTGCTGGACAGGATGGACGACGATCGCCGGGAGCTTCGTATGGAGGTTACGGATTCCGTACAGAAAAACGTGCGGGCGCTGGGTGCGCTGATTGCGGAAAACCAGCAGAGTTCCTTCCGCGCTCAGGGCGACAGAATGTCCCAGCTTCAGCGGAGCGTAAGCGATATGGCGGCCCAGATGGAGAACAGGCTGAAAACATCTTCCATGGAGAGCGAGCAGAAGCTGGAGAATATCCGGGACGCCATGGAAAAGAAGTTGGGCGCAATACAGGCGGATAATAATGTGCGCCTGGATGAAATGCGAAAGCTGGTGGACGATAAGCTGCAGCGCACTTTGGACGAGCGCATGACTCAATCCTTCCGGCTGGTGAATGAGCGGCTGGAGCAGGTGTATAAAGGTCTTGGCGAAATGCAGAGCCTTGCGGTTGGCGTGGGCGACCTGAAGAGGGTGCTTACCAACGTAAAAACCAGAGGTATTCTGGGCGAGGTTCAGCTTTCCGCCATACTTGAGGATATACTTACACCTGACCAATACATGGTAAACGTAGCCACCTCCCCAAAGGGAAGGGAAAGGGTGGAGTTTGCTGTAAAGCTGCCCGCCGAGGACGGTGGATATGTGCTGCTGCCCATAGATTCAAAATTCCCTGCGGATGCCTATACCGAGCTTATGGATGCATACGACAGCGGCAGTCCGGAGCGTGTAGCGGCGGCAAGCGAAGCGCTGAAGGCCCGCATACGGGGGTTTGCCAGGGATATACGGGATAAGTACATCGATCCGCCCTATACCACGGAGTTTGGCATAATGTTCCTGCCCACGGAGGGCCTGTATGCCGAGGCGGTGAAGCAGGGCCTTGTGGAGCGTCTTCAGAAGGAGTACCGCATAAGCATAGCCGGCCCAAGCATAATGGCGGCACTGCTCAACAGCCTGCAGATGGGCTTCCGCAGCGTGGCTATACAAAAGCGCAGCGGAGAGGTATGGAAGGTGCTCTCTGCCGTAAAAACAGAATTCGGCAGGTTTGAAGAAGTGCTGACCCACACCCAGAGGCAGCTTATAAAGGCAAACGAGGATCTGGATAAGCTTATCGGTGTAAGGACCAGACAGATACGCTCCAGCTTGCGCCGTGTAACAGAGATGCCGGAGGGGGAGATAAAGTATTACCTGCCCCTTGAAGGTGAAGACGTATATGCGGATATTTCCGCTTGCGATAACAATACACAAACCGAGCAATAATTAAGGAGGAATCACACATGAGCGTACCCACCCCCCATATTAAAGCAAAGCCCGAAGATTTCGCCCCAACCGTACTTATGCCCGGAGACCCTCTGAGGTCCAGGTTTATCGCCGAGACCTTCCTTGAGGACGCTGTTCTCGTGAACAATGTTCGCGGCGTTCAGGGCTATACCGGAACCTACAAGGGTAAGAAGGTAAGCGTAATGGCCAGCGGCATGGGCATGCCCTCTATGGGTATCTATTCCTATGAGCTGTTTAATTTCTTTGGCGTGGAGAATATCATACGCATAGGCTCCGCAGGCGCAATGCACGCGGATATACCCCTTCGCAGCCTTGTTATAGGCATGAGCGCCAGCTATAATTCCAAATTCGCCGATCAGTATCAGCTGCCCGGTGTATACGCCCCCACCGCAAGCTTTACGATGCTTCGCAATGCTGTGGATACCGCGGAGAAGATGGGCCTTGACTACCGGGTAGGCAATATCCTTTCCAACGACCTTTTCTATGACGATGGCAACCGGGGCCTTGAATGGCAGAAGATGGGCGTGCTGGCGGTAGAGATGGAAGCGGCGGCATTGTACATGAACGCGGCTCGGGCAGGCAAGAATGCTCTTGCCATCTGCACTATTTCAGATAACATCGTAACAGGCGAAGAGTGCTCCGCCGAGGACCGTCAAAACTCCTTTACCCATATGATGGAGCTGGCTTTGACCATCGCATAAAAATATTTTTTGATTAATACAAATTTTTTGTGGAATCTACTTTACATTTGTTAAAAAAAAAGCTAAACTTATAGTATCGAAAAAGACAGACTGTAATTCCGTAACCACAAATCTCAAAAAAATATTTTATGAGGAGCAGAAAATGATAAATCTTGAAAAGAACAACGAACAGCTTCAGCACAATATTCAGGTGGCACGTGAGCACAAGATAGTTCTGCCCACCTTCGCCCAGATGAAGGATCCTTCCCTTATTCCCGACAAGGTAAAGAAGGCTCTCAAGAACGTAGGCCTCTGGGATGTTGATCCTCTTAACCTTTTCAGGATCACCTGGCATAATGAGCCCACCATGCATGGCGGCAACTACGGCGGAGTAAACTACATCGAGCTTCCCTCCAGCCTTACCGGCGTGGACGCCCGTATCGTAGTTATGATCGGCAAGTGGTTCCCCACCGGCTGCCATAAGGTAGGCGCTTCCTACGGCTGCCTGGTACCCCGTCTGATAACCGGCCAGTTCGACGCTACCTACAACAAGGCTGTATGGCCCTCCACCGGCAACTACTGCCGCGGCGGCGCCTTCAACTCCAAGCTCCTCTCCTGCGAGAGCGTAGCCATACTGCCCGCCGAGATGAGCCAGGAGCGCTTTGAGTGGCTGAGCAAAATCGCCGGCGAAGTTATCGCCACCCCCGGCTGCGAGTCCAATGTTAAGGAAATCTTCGACAAGACTTGGGAACTGCGCAACACCCGTGACGATGTAGTCATATTCAACCAGTTCGAAGAGATGGGCAACTGCGTATGGCATTACCATGTCACCGGCAACGCCATCTCCGAAGTATACGAGTCCATAAAGACCGACAAGTCCCGTTTCGCAGGCGCCTGCTTCACCTCCGGCTCCGCAGGCACCATGAGCGCAGGCGATCTGCTTAAGGAAAGGTATCCCTATGCCAAGCTGGCTGTAGGCGAGGCTCTCCAGTGCCCCACCCTGCTGAACAACGGCTTCGGCGGACACCGCATCGAGGGTATCGGCGACAAGCACGTGCCTTGGATCCACAACGTAAAGAATACCGACATGGTAATCGCCATTGACGATGACGATTCCCAGAACCTGCTCCGCCTCTTCAACAGCGAAGATGGTAAGAAGTATCTGGTAGAAAAGCAGGGCGTTCCCGCCGAAACAGTAGAGAAGCTGAGCCTGCTGGGCATCTCCGGCATCGCCAATGTACTGTGCTGCATCAAGTTTGCCAAGTACTACGAGCTGACCTCTGATGACGTTGTAGCCACCGTTGCTACCGACTCCGCCATCATGTACACCAGCCGCATAGAAGAATTGAACGAGCAGAAGGGCGCATACGACGCATTCGCTGCCGCCGAGGACTTCGCAGAGCACCTCAAGGGCATCCGCACCGACAATATGCAGGAGCTCACCTACGAGGATCGCAAGCGCATACACAACCTCAAGTACTACACCTGGGTTGAGCAGCAGGGCAAGACCTACGAAGAGATCAACCAGCAGTGGTACGATGAGAACTACTGGACCGATATGCACGCTCAGGCCGATGAGATGGATAAGCTCATCGAGGAGTTCAACGCTGCCACCGGCGTTCTCGAGAGCCTGTAGTTTTTTAACAAAGCAAAGACGGCTGCGGTATATGTGGCCGTTTTTGGAAGAACAAATAATAAAGCCGGCGGGCTTTCCGCCCGCCGGATATCCAATTGTTCCGTTTAGTTCTTTTTGACCCTGAGTTTCCTTGCGGGAACGCCGTCATCTATGGGTACATTCTCCGGAGGAACCATCAGCAGCTCAGGATCATTCAGCAATCTTCTCAGCACCTTCATAGCGCTGGCGTAGTATTCGCCGTCACATATGCGCTCATCCGTTACGAACTTCAGCCCGATAAACCGCTTTTCCTCCCGTTCTCCGTTGGAATTTACGGTATGGAACTTATGCTTGGTGCCCATGGCGGTGAAAAATGAGCAGGTGCCGAACTCATACAGATGATGGTAAATGGGGCCTATTCCCACGGAACCCACGTTTGTAAGGAATGCGCTGGAATGGAAGGGGCTGATCTTCTCGATGAAGCGGGGCATGATGCCGAAGTTGTCCATCCAGCGAACCAGCCATATGACGAACCTCAGCAAAAACGCGGGGATGTAGCCGAAGAGACCGGCAATCTTATCCATATTGTTGTTGGCCTGGTCGTCGATGTTCTCGTTTACCAGTTCCGACATGGTGTCCACCACGTCCTTAAGGGTGGCGGTGGGGGCAAACTCAGGCTTAACGTTGGTTTCCACGTTGCTGTGTTTGCGCTTTATCATGAGGGAGATGGTGATGGAATTGCGGGCGTATATCCTGTTCCATATGATGAACCTGTTGAGATAAGGCTTTACGGCGATCATGCGAACAAGGGATGCAATGATAACGTGCATGAAAGTAAGGTTCGGCATATCCTCACGATGTTTGCGAATGAATTTCTCTATATTCTCTATGGGGATATTTTCCTCAAAGAGATTCTGGGAATCCAAACGGGTGCGCATTATAAAAGGGATAACGTTAAATACGGCGTCCACGTTCCTTACCCGCCAGCCGTCATAACGGTCACCGATACCCTTTTTAAAAGTGTTCTGCATATAGCCTCCTATTCTTCCTAAAGTGCGAAAAACGCAGAAACATTAAAATTTTGTTAAATTGTATCATAATTGTGTACTTTACTCAATAACCTTCGAAAATTTGAATTAGTTTCCATATATATCATCCATCAAGGAGAGGCGCAAATGAAGCATATTTTAGGCTATCGCTGCACCATCTGCGGCAAAGAATTTCCCTATACTGAACTTATGACCTGCCCCTGCTGCGGGGAAAAGGGCATACTGGACATAGTTTTTGACTATGACTACATCAAAAAAAACACCCTTTCCCGTGAAATACTGGCAAACTGCCGGGATAACAGCATGTGGCGCTATAAGGCTCTCATGCCCCTGAAGGACAGGGACTTCTCTCCTTTCCTCCGTGTGGGCTGGACTCCCCTGTACAAATCCAACCGTTTGGGTGATGAGTTGGGCCTGAAGTGCCTCTATATAAAGGATGATGGCATCAACCCCACAGCGTCTTTGAAGGACAGGGCCAGCGGCGTTGCGGTCGCTAAGGCTGTGGAGCTGGGCTATGATACCATTTCCTGCTCTTCCACCGGCAATGCGGCTTCTTCCTGCGCGGGAAACGCCGCCCGCATGGGAATAAAGACCGTGATTTTTGTGCCCAGCCGCGCCCCTGAGGGAAAGCTGGCCCAGCTGCTTATATTCGGCGCAAAGGTAGTATCCGTGCTGGGCGACTACAAGGCCACATTTGACCTTTCCCGTGCCGCCATAGACAAATACGGCTGGTATAACCGCAATGCGGGCATAAACCCCATACTTACCGAAGGCAAAAAGACCGTTGCCCTTGAGATCGCCGAGCAGCTCAACTGGCAGGTAACGGACTGGGTAGCCTGCTCCGTGGGCGATGGCTGCACCATCGGCGGCGTATACAATGGTTTCAATGACCTGTATCAGTTGGGCATGATAGATCGCATACCCAGGATTCTTGGCGTACAGTCCACCGGCTGCTGTCCCTTCGTGGATGCTGCCCGTGAAGGCCGTGAGCTTATCCCTGCCGAGGAAAACACTCTGGCGGATTCCATCGCCGTAGGCGTGCCCCGCAATCCCAGAAAGGCACTGCGCGCGGTTGAGGCCTCCAACGGCACATGGGTAGCGGTGACGGACGATCAGATTCTGGATACCATGCGCGTGCTGGGTCGCACCGAAGGCGTATTTGGCGAACCCGCAGGCGTTACTGCCACTGCAGGCGTCCGTCAGGCAGTTGCAGACGGCATAATCAAATCCAACGAGACTGTTACCGTGATAAGCACGGGCAGCGGACTCAAGGACGTGAAGAACGCCCTGAAGGCCGCGGGCAAGCCCACCTTGTGTGAGCCCAGCCTGGATGCGCTGGAAAAAAGCGGCATACTGTAAAAAAATTAACGAGCGAGCCGTGAAATAACGTATATTGACATGAACGGAAGTTTGTAAGAAAATATACGTATGATAATTTGGCATATCTTTTTGGTTGCCCGCCGGTTATCCGGCTAAAAATAGCAACAAATTACAAGGAGGAATAAATCACATGAAGAAACTCGTAGCTGTTATTCTTACCCTGGTTCTGGCTCTCAGCCTGGTAGCATGTGCTGCCCCTGTTGCTGAGGAAGCTCCCGCAGAGGAAGCTGCAGAGGGAGAGGTAGAAGATGTAGTAGAAGAAGTTCCCGCGGAAGGCGCTGTAAAGATCGGCGTAATCCTGGTACATGACGAGAACTCCGGCTATGACGTAGCTCACATCGAAGGCATGGAAGGCGCAAAGGCTGCCCATGGTCTGAGCGACGACCAGGTCATCTACAAGTACAACATCCCCGAGGATGAAACTTGCTATGACACCGCTGTCGACCTTGTTGAGCAGGGCTGCACCCTGATCATCTCCGACTCCTACGGTCATCAGTCCTTCATGATGCAGGCTGCACGTGAGTATCCCGAAGTACAGTTCATAGCTGCTACCGGTGATACCGCCGCCTTCGAAGGCCTTGACAACGTAGGCAATATGTTCCCCTACACCTTCCAGAGCCGCTATGTATCCGGTATTGTTGCCGGTATGAAGCTTAAGGAGCTCATGGATGCCGGCACCGTAACCGATCCCTATGTAGGCTATGTTGGCGCATATCCCTACGCAGAAGTGGTTTCCGGCTACACCGGATTCTTCCTCGGCATCAAGTCCATCGTTCCCGATGTACACATGGATGTTCAGTACACCAACTCTTGGTATGATCCCACCGCAGAAGCCGAAGCTGCCAACGCTCTGGTAGGTAAGGGCTGCGTAATCATCGGCCAGCACGCTGACTCCACCGGTGCTCCCTCTGCTATACAGGCTCAGCTGGATTCCGGTAAGGTTTGCTACAGCGTAGGCTACAACATCGACATGCTGTCCGTAGCTCCCACCGCCGCTCTGACTTCCGCTCAGAACAACTGGGCTGCTCTGTACACTGCTGTTGTCGGTCAGTTCCTCGAGACCGGCAAGGTTCCCGTTGACTTCGCTATCGGCGCTGCTGATGACGCTGTTATGATCTCCGCTCTGGGCGAGAGCTGCGCAGCCGGCACTCAGGAAGCCGTAGACGCCGCTTGGGCCGGCCTGAAGGATGGCTCCGTTAACGTATTTGACACCGCTAACTTCACCGTAGGCGGCGAGACCGTTACCACCGCATTTGCTCTCGATACCGATGGCGACTGGGTAAACGATACTGCTGAAGCTATCGTTGACGGCATATTCCAGGAGTCCGTACATCGCAGCGCTCCTTACTTCGCTCTGCGCATCGACGGCATCACTGAGCTCAACTAAACATTAACCTAAAAAGAGGGAGAAGCGGATAATCCCGCTTCTCCCCCTTATTCCTTGATTCTGTTATCAGATTCATCATATTTTTCGATTGCATCTCCCGATTCTTTCATTTTTTATTACGGGCTATCTTCATATTCTTAGTGGATAGCGGAAAGGATGTCCCAGTTGGAAACGAATAAAGCAGTCCAAATGGTGAATATTACCAAGACCTTTGGTTCTCTCGTGGCCAATAACAAGGTCTGCCTTGATATCCATAAGGGAGAAATACTCTCTCTGTTGGGGGAAAACGGCAGCGGTAAGACCACCCTCATGAATATGCTTTCCGGCATATATCTGCCCGACAGCGGCCAGATATTCGTTGACGGAAAAGAAGTGAGCATTACTTCCCCCAGAGATGCTTTCAACCTGCGCATCGGCATGATACATCAGCATTTTAAGCTGGTGCCTGTGTTGACTGCCGCTGAGAACATCATACTTGGCTTGAATGAAAACCGTCTTGTAGACCTTAAGTCCGTTGCGGCCCGCATAAAGGAAATATGCGACCGCTATGGCTTTGTTGTTGAGCCTTACAAGAAGGTATACGATATGTCCGTATCCGAAAAGCAGACCCTTGAAATAGTCAAGGTGCTGTACAGGGGCGCAGATATACTTATACTGGACGAGCCCACCGCCGTTCTTACTCCTCAGGAGACTGACAGGCTTTTTGCGGTTATGCGCAACATGAAGGCGGATGGCAAGTCCATCGTCATAATCACCCATAAGCTCCATGAGGTTATGGCAATATCCGATAGGGTTGCCGTTCTTCGCAAGGGTCAGTATATAGGTGATATCGCCACCGCCGAAACCAATCCTCAGCAGCTCACTGACATGATGGTGGGCCATGCCGTAACGTTGAACATTGACAGGCCCGAGCCTGAAAATCTTCGTGAGTGCCTGGTCGTTAAGGACCTTACGGTGCTTGATGTGGACGGCGTAAAGAAGCTGGACAAGGTATCCTTCACTGCCTATGGAGGCGAAATATTGGGCGTTGCGGGCATATCCGGTTCCGGCCAGAAGGAGCTGCTGGAGGCCATAGCCGGTCTGCAGATAGTTGAGCCGGGCAGCAGCATGCTGTATACCGCAATGGATTCCGAAGAAACTGTGGAGCTTGCTGGACGCAATTCCATGGATATAAAGAAGATGGGCGTACGCAGCGCATTCGTGCCTGAAGACCGTTTGGGCATGGGCCTTGTGGGCAGCATGAGCATACCCGATAACATGATGCTGCGCACCTATGGCAACGGCAAGTCCATATTCACTGACCGCAAGACCCCCAGGGGAATGGCGGAAAAGGTAGTGGAAGAGCTTCAGGTAATGACCCCCGGAATGAACGCGCCTGTGCGCCGTATGTCCGGTGGTAATATACAGAAGGTTCTGGTTGGACGCGAGATAGCCGCCGATCCTTCCCTGCTGATGACGGCATATGCCGTGCGCGGCCTGGATATCAACACCTCCTATACCATATATCACCTGCTCAACGAGCAGAAAAAGCACGGCGTTGCGGTTATATATGTTGGCGAGGACTTGGACGTGCTGCTTGAGCTGTGCGACAGGATACTGGTTCTCTGCGCAGGCAAGGTCAGCGGCATAGTTGACGGCCGCACCATCAAGAAAGAAGAAGTGGGTCTGCTGATGACCCATCTGGGACAGGAGGAAGAAGCATGAAAAAGGAAAGCAGAGAACCCCTCGTCCGCATATCCAAGCGGGGCGTAATGAGCCGCGGAAAGGCCTGGGGAATAAGGCTTGTTGCGGTAGCGCTGTCCCTGATAGTGTGCGCGTTCATAATTTTTGCCATAGTTAAGCTGAATCCTCTTAAGGTATATGGCGCTATGTTTGAGGGAGCATTCGGCACCTCAAAGCGTATATGGGTCACCGTTCGTGATACCATGATGCTGCTGTGTATCGCCATAGGCCTTGCGCCGGCTTTCAAGATGAAGTTCTGGAATATAGGCGCCGAAGGCCAGATACTTATGGGCGGTATAGTATCCGCAGCCTGCATGATCTATCTGGGCAAGACCGTTTCCACCATCCCCCTGCTGGTGATAATGCTGATAGGCAGCATGATGGCGGGCGGCATATGGGGCCTCATTCCCGGCTTGTTTAAGGCAAAGTGGAACACCAACGAGACCCTGTTTACCCTGATGATGAACTATATCGCAATTCAGATAACCTCGTTCTTCGTGGCAAAGTGGGAAAACCCCTTCGGTTCCAACACCGTAGGCATCATAAATTCCCGCACTCAGGCAGGTTGGTTTCCCCCGATATTCGGTCAGGCCTACACCCTTAACGTTATAATCGTAATGCTGCTGGTAGTGGGTATGTATCTGTACCTTAACTACTCCAAGCAGGGCTATGAAATAGCAGTTGTGGGCGAAAGCGAAAACACCGCACGTTATGCTGCTATAAACGTTAAAAAGGTAATCATCCGTACCATGGCTATATCCGGCGCACTCTGCGGCATAGCGGGCTTTATCGCCGTTGCCGGCGCCAGCCATACCATATCCACCAGCACGGCCGGTGGTCAGGGCTTCACAGCCATCATCGTATGCTGGCTGTCCAAGTTCAACTCCTTCATAATGATACTCATATCGGCGCTGTTGGTGTTCTTTGAAAAGGGCGCAATAGAAATAGCCTCCCGGTATAACCTGAATGACTACGTTTCCAGCATGATAACCGGTATAATCCTCTTCTTCATACTGGGCAGCGAGTTCTTCATCAACTATAAGGTAAAATTCCGCGGCAGCAAGGAGGAGGCAAAATAATGGGTCAGTTAATTGCTCTTATACAGGCTGCAGTAGTTTTCGGAACAGTTATAATGTTCGGCGCCGTAGGCGAGATAGTTACAGAGAAATCCGGTAACCTTAACCTGGGCGTTCCCGGTATAATGTACCTTGGCGGTATATGCGGATTGATGGGCGCCTTCTACTATGAGATGGGCAACCCGGAACCCATTGGCTTCGTGTGTGTGCTGATAGCTCTGACTTGTGCTTTCATTGCGTCCATGGCAGGCGGCCTTATCTACAGCTTCCTCACCATCACCCTTAGGGCCAATCAGAACGTTACCGGTCTTACCCTTACCATCTTTGCAGGCGGCTTTGCAAACTTCTTCGGCGGCTCCCTGAACAAGCTGGCAGGCGGCGTGGGTCAGATCAACGTTGCCGCAACCAGCGCGGCTTTCCGCAAGACCCCCGTATTCCTGGCAAATATGGGCGACATAGGCATACTGCTTTCCGCCTTCGGCTTCATGGTGTATCTCGCCGTCATACTGGCAATACTCATGAACTGGTTCCTCAACAAGACCAGCATAGGCTTGAACCTCCGTGCCGTGGGTGAAAGTCCCGCCACTGCAGACGCCGCCGGTATCAACGTAACCAAGTATAAGTACATGGCAACCTGCATAGGCGCCGGCATATCCGGTTTGGGCGGCCTGTACTATGTAATGGATTACACCAAGGGCACATGGGACAGCGACGGCGGTATTGAGCGCCTTGGTTGGCTTGCCGTTGCGCTGGTTATATTCGCAACATGGAAGCCCAAGCGCAGTATCTGGGGCTCTTACCTGTTCGGTATGCTGTTCTGGCTGTACTTCTACATTCCCGGTCTTACCAGAAGCTCTCAGGAAATATTCAAGATGCTGCCTTATCTGGTAACCGTGATAGTGCTTATCGTGATATCCATGAGGCACAACAAGGACGACCAGCCTCCCGCAAATCTGGGCTTGCCCTATTTCCGCGAGGAGAGATAATTTTCGAATTATTGAAAAAGTGGCGTATGCCACTTTTTCCTTTTACAACAAATAGGGGCGGGATAGAATATTTTGCAGAATAGTGGTATAGTGTAAGCATAAAATACAGGAGGATTAACATATGTTAATAGGTGCAGGCGTGCTGGTACTGCTGGCAATAATATTCTCTCTGGTTGACGCCCGCAGCGCTCATGGACGCTGGAAAATAGGCGTTACGGCCTGTTCGCTGGTGGGCGGAGTGCTGCTGGCAATATGGGTAAACTCACAGACCACATTGTCCCTTGGGGGGTATTTCGGTATGAAGCTGGCAGAGGGGGCTGTCCGCGCCGTTGACTTTATAATGGTAGCGGTCATGTTTTTCCTTGCCTGCTTTGGACTCAGTATGCTTATCGGCGGCTTTATAAGCCCGCTGAAAAAGGAAGAAAAGTATAACAATTCCGTGCTTAAGCTGATATTGTTCGGCCTTTTCGCTCTCATTGGGGCAGTATGCCTGGTATATTTCCTATTTGTCGCCGCAGGCCACCTGATAAAAGGCGGAAGCTCCGCGCTGGGCGGATTTGTAATGATAATCGCCGGCGCTGTATATCTGCTCATAGGCATTGGGGGAATAGCCCAGTGGAATAGCCGCAGAAAGCGTATTTCCCGGGAAAAGACAGAGCAGAAGGCCGCCGCAGCCGCGGAGGCAGTGGCGGAACAGCCTGCGGAGAAGCCGGCCGAGGATGCCCATACTGAGCATATGCAGTAATAGTAATGCTTGCATAATATTAATAGTTTGTTCATTGACACGCCGCAAAATAGTGATATAATAAGCGCCGTTCGCAAAAATGCTATTTAATACAGAAAGGACGGCCCGGTATGTCCGGGCATGATATAAGCAATGAACACATTTTTTAATTGGCTGGATACATTCTTGAGTAGCGGAAGCTTTTGGGTTTATGTATTTATACTGGTGGGCAAGATATTGGAGGTATCCATGGGCACACTCCGCATTGTCCTTATAAACAGGGGCGAGCGGCTCAAGGGCAGCATAATAGCCTTCATAGAGATAGTTTTCTGGCTGGTGATAGCCAGTAGCGTGTTGGAGGGCTGGAAGCAGGATGCCTTCAAGGGCTTAGCCTATGCGGTTGCTTATGCCCTCGGAAACTATATCGGCTCCTGGCTGGATGAATGGCTGGCCTTTGGCTTGTCTTCCCTGCAGATAGTGGTGCCCACTCTTGAGGAAACAAAAAAGCTTTCAATATATCTTCAGTCTCTCGGTTATGGCATAACCTCAATAGACGTAAAGGGCAGAAACGCGGATGACCATTGTATGCTGCTGATGATGATAAAGCGTAAGAACCTGAAGCCCGTAATGGATGAGATCCAGCAGTATTGCCCCGCCGCTATGATAACCGTAAGCGACGTAAAGGCGGTTCGCGGCGGCTATATTCGAAGCGGCGGCAAGCGGCACTCTGCGCTGAATAAGTAAAACAGCATAAAGCCATACAAAAAGGCACGGCATAAGCCGTGTCTTCAGTCTGTCAAAAAACCCCGGGGTTGATAAGGGGCCGCAGCCCCTTATGTTCAATCCGGCTCTGACGACATGTGCGTCAGAACGGATGAAAACCCAGAGGTTTTCGTACCTTGCGGGTTTTGCCGCCCGGGAGCGAATGCGAGAGGCAAAACCCGTAAAACTCAAAAAAGTGGCGTTCAGCCACTTTTTTGACACTCTGAAGGCACGGCATAAGTCGTGTCTTTTTCATGTAAAAAAGATAAAAGGATGGGGCAAATTGCATACATACATGATAAATGCATAAAAAATCGAATAATACACACAAATATGCATAAAAAGGGCCGAAATAAGCATAAAATTCAAAAAATAATAAATAAATTTGCAAAAAGGCCTTTACAAATCCATTTTTGTGTGTATAATTAAACATGTGCTCGGGAACACCGGGCCAACATAAAAGAAAACAATAATTTTTATAAAATTTGGAGGAAATCACAATGAAGAAACTGTTTGCACTGGTAATGGTACTTTGTATGGCGTTCAGCTTTGTAGCCTGCGCCGCCCCCGTCGCCGAAGAAGCTCCCGTTGAGGAAGCCGCTCCCGCCGAAGAGACTCCCGCAGCTCTCACCTACGATGACTACGCCGCCATGAGCATTGATGAGCTAAAGGGACATATTACCACCGTATCCGAGGGCACGCTCACTGTAGCAACTTCTCCTGACTTCGCTCCCTATGAGTTCTACGTAGTAGATGAGAACGGTGAGTATGCTCTTGCCGGCTTCGATATGAGCCTTGCCGAGTATATAGCCAACTATCTTGGCCTTGAGCTTGAGGTAGTTCCCATGGACTTCGATGGTACTCTGGCTGAGCTGGCAGCAAAGAACGTGGATCTTTCCCTCGCCGGTTACTCTCCCGACCCCGCCAGAATGGATAAGATGGATTTCTCAGTCATCTACTATGAGGGCGGCCAGTCTTTCGTAACAATAAAGGGCAAAGAGGCTAACTTCGCTACTCTCGAGGATACCAATAAGGCTGACTGGACCATCGGCGCCCAGAACGGCTCCATTCAGATGGATCTTGCAAACGAGAATTCCCCCGAAGCCGACATCGTACCTCTGACTAAGGTTACCGACATCATTGCTGAGCTTCTGGCCGGTACTCTGGACGGTGCTTACATCGAAACTGCCGTTGCCGAAACTTACGCTATCAGCTACCCCGAACTGGCCATTGTGCTGGATGTTCCCTACGAGGCTGAAGGTTCCGCGGTTGGCGTAAGCAAGGATAACTTCGCTCTGCTGGCCGGCGTAAACATGGCTGTAGAAGCCTGCCTGGCTGATGGCAGCATGGCCGCCTTTGTTGCAGAGGCCAACGAGCTCTCCGCCGGCAATATCGGTATACTGGTGGACGGCGAGATCGTCGAAGGCTAAGCCTTACATAGTCAATCAATTCTCCCCGATGACATCACCGGGGGGAATTTCTTGTGAAAGGAGAATCGCATGCTATCTGCGCAGGGCTTTTCCGCCACTTTTAAATTTATCTCAATGTTCCGCGACGGACTCATCTGCACCGTGTCCCTATCAGCGCTTACCGTCATCTTCGGCTTCATGCTGGCGCTGGTGCTTGCTATGGCGCGTCTGTCGAATATTAATTTATTCCGCTGTCTCTCCACGGAGAAGCAGCGTAAGCTTCTCCAAAACGGAGGCTTCAAACTGGCGCTGAGCCGCTTTAATCCGATAAGCTTCCTGGCCAATGTATATGTGGAAGTGTTTCGCGCAACGCCTATGCTGGTGCAGTTGTTTATCATATACTATATCGTCTTTGCAGGGGTCGATTTGCCATCATTCAAGCTGTTTGGTTTTATTCGGTTTGATCGCTTCCTGCCCGGCGTTGTCGCGCTGGCCCTTAACTCCGGCGCGTACCTTTCCGAAATCATTCGCTCCGGAATCCAGTCCATTGACGGCGGACAGACAGAGGCGGCAAGATCCCTTGGCATGTCTCATCTGCAGTGTATGCGTCTCATCGTGCTGCCCCAGGCCATAAAGAATATCCTGCCTGCCATCGCCAATGAGTTCGTTACTATTATTAAGGAGTCTTCCATTTGCTATACAATAGGCGTGCAGGAGATAATGTATGCTGTAGCGTCTGTAAAGGGAGCTACCTTCTCCATAGCGGAGCCGCTGATCGTGGCTACCTGCATCTACTTCTGCCTTACTTTCCCAACCAGCAAAATTATTGCGTATTTTGAAAAAAAGATGAGTGTGGGAGATAAGCGAAACGGCATGGAGCTTTCAAAGAAACAGCAGCACGCTCGCAAGGCCAAAGTGAAAATGTAAGAAAGGAGGGCTGAACAATGAGTACAATAATAAGCGTTAGGAATTTAAAGAAGTATTACAATAAGGGCGCCATCAAGGCACTGGATGGAGTAAGCGTGGATATCCACAAAGGCGACGCGGTGGCGATAATCGGTCCCTCCGGTTCCGGCAAATCAACCCTTCTGCGCTCGCTGAACCTGCTGGAAGAGCCCACTGACGGCGAAATCATTTTTAACGGTGTGGATATTACCAAGAAGAAGAGCGTTGTCATAAACGATGACGGAACAAAGGTTAAGATGAAGATAAACATCGATAAGCACCGTCAGAAGATGGGCATGGTGTTCCAGCATTTCAACCTGTTTCCCCACAAGAATATTCTTGAAAATATGACCATAGCACCCATACAGGTAAAGGGAATGAACAAGGACGAGGCTGAGGCAAAGGCTATGAAGCTCCTTGAGCGCGTCAGCCTTGCCGACAGAGCAATGGCATATCCCATTCAGCTTTCCGGCGGACAGAAGCAGCGTATAGCCATAGTTCGCGCTCTGATGATGGAGCCGGAAGTAATGCTGTTTGACGAGCCCACTTCCGCCCTTGATCCCGAAATGGTGGGCGAGGTTCTGGATGTTATAAAGGGGCTGGTAAAGGAGGGTATGACCTCTGTAATCGTTACCCATGAAATGGGCTTTGCCCGTGAGGTAAGCGACAGGGTGCTGTTTATGGATGAAGGCATCATAATGGAACAGGGCAAGCCGGAAGACATATTCAACAATCCACAGGAGGCCCGCACAAAAAGCTTCCTGAGTAAGGTACTGTAATCATGAACAAGCAGCAGGCCATAAGCACTATCGACCGTGACGCGGCAAAATTTACCGCCATAAGCGACGCCATATGGGGTTTTGCGGAGCTTTCCCTTAAGGAATACAAATCTGCGGACTGCTACGAAAAGGCCCTTGCCGAGGCGGGCTTCAAGGTGACCAGAGGTCTCCATGGCATTGAAACCGCCGTGGTTGGAGAGTATGGGGCGGGCCGTCCGATTATCGGCATACTTGGCGAATACGACGCGCTGTCCGGCCTTTCCCAAAAGAGCGGAGTTGCGGAAAAACAGCCGGAGCCCGGCATGGAGACAGGGCATGGCTGCGGACATCATCTGCTTGGGGCGGGCTCTTTTGCCGCAGCCTGCGCCGTAAAGGAATATCTTGAGCATACCGGAAAGCCCGGCACTGTTATATTCTATGGCTGCCCCGGCGAGGAAGGCGGCGCTGCAAAGGCGTTCTTCGCCAAGGAGCTGGAATTTACAAAGCTGGATGCGGCGCTAAGCTGGCATCCCGGCTCCGATAATCAGGTGTCAACCGGCAGCTGTATGTCATGCATACAGACGGAGTACTCCTTCCATGGAACAGCCGCCCATGCGGCAGGGGAGCCGGAGCGGGGAAGAAGCGCTCTGGATGCGGTGGAGCTTATGAACATAGGCGTGCAGTTCCTTCGTGAACATATGGGCCGTGATGCTTCCATACATTATGCTATTACCGATGGCGGCGGGCCTTCTCCAAATGTGGTACAGCCCTTTGCCAAGGTGCTGTATATGGTGCGCGAAGCATCGGTGCATAAGGCGCTAAGGCTGCAGCAGCGGGTGGATAAGATAGCTGATGCTGCCGCTATGATGACCGAGACTACCGTAAGCCGCCGCTTTATAGACGGTACATCCAACACCGTCGTCAATAAGGGTATTGAGAAGCTGCTTTACAAGAATTTTAAGGAGGTTGGCGTTCCGTCCTATGATGGGGAGGAATGGGCCTTTATGGAGAACCTGATGGCCTCTTATGCCGATCAGTACGCAGGCTGTCTGCCCGGCACCGCAGGCGAGGCGGGGGATGAGGTTATAAAGGCGGAGGTGGCGAAGCTCAGCAACAACGGGAAAAAGGCGCTGAACGACTTCATTATGCCGGAGTTCTCTTCCTCGCTCATCTTCCCCGGCTCAACCGACGTAGGGGACGTTAGCTGGCAGACCCCCACCGGACAGATAAACGTGGTGACCTGGCCCAGCCTTTGCCCGGGCCATTCCTGGCAGGCAGTTGCGGCGGGCAAGAGCTCCGTTGCCCACAAGGGCATGCTTACTGCGGGCAAGGTGCTTGCCGCTGCGGCCATAGACATGATAGACAACCCGGATACGCTGCGGTCCATCAGGGAGGAATTTGAGCTTCGCACCAGGGAAGGCTTCCTTTCCCCAATACCCGATGGCGCAAAGCCGGAAATAGTATAATCACCAAAAGAACATTCGCCCCGGAAGACAGCGGCTTTCGGGGTGTTTTTTATCCTATATATGCCATGTGATTTGCTTTTTATGATGTTTCGGCGACCGTGTAATGGTATAATGATATATATGTAAAACGTGCGGCTGTGTATGCCGCCTGCAACAGGAGGCAGATATGGAAGATCGTCTTATATTGGTGGATATCACCGACAGGCCCGTGGGTGAGGCCGGCAAGCTGGAGACCCATGAGAAAAGTCTGCTGCACAGGGCTTTTTCGGTGTTTCTCTGCCATAAAGGAAAGACGCTCATTCAAAAGCGGGCGGCGGGAAAGTACCATTCCGCGGGGCTGTGGGCCAACACCTGCTGTTCCCACCCAAGGGCGGGGGAAACGCTGGAGGAGGCGGTGTGCCGCAGGCTTATGGAGGAGGCGGCGATTTCATATAATATTGCGGATATGATACACCTGACTTCCTTTGTATACAGGGAGAACTTTGGGGATCTTTCGGAATACGAGCTGGACCATGTTTTTGTTGGGGAATATAACGGCGAATATGCGCCAAATCCCCAGGAGGCAGAGGAGATGGAATGGATGGATATGGATGATCTGGCGGAGGATATGGTACATTGCCCGCAAAAATATTCGGCATGGTTTATTACCGCCTTTCCCATGGTATACGCCTATTGGAAGGAACGGGAAAAAGGCAATTCATTGGGATAATAAATATTTTGAAAATATTGCGATAAGATACAATCACAAACCGTCACGCCGTAACGGGGAAAGGAAGCAAAGAGAGTGGAATCGCCAAAAAGAACATTCAAAAAAGGTGAGGTTATATTTAAAGAAGGCGACTTTGAAATGTATATGTACCACCTTGTCAGGGGGAGCGTAGGCGTATATGGCGGCTATGGTACGGCGGATGAGAAGCTTCTTACCTTGGTCAACGCAGGTGAACATTCCTTCTTTGGGGAAATAGGCCTTGTGGAGGCTATGGCCCGCTCCGCCACGGCTGTTGCGATGGAGGACGTGGAAACTATCGTCATATATGGCGAAAACTTTGGAGCGTATTTTAAGGACAAACCGGATGCGCTGCTGGCCATAATGCGCAGCATGAGCAGACGCATCCGTGAGCTTACTGAGGATTATATGGAAGCCTGCCGCGCGGTTGCGGAGGCGGTGGAGACGGAAAGGAGCGGCGCCGAAAAGAGCGGCTGGTTCAAGGAGCATTTGTCAAAATTCATGCAGGTATTCAAAAGCGGCAACTACTAAATACGGATTTTTATGATAGAACAGCATACCGCCCTGGCAACGAAGGGCGCAGATATCGGCAAAGCGAGGCGCAACATGGAAAAAATAAGGAAAATCAAAAAAGGAACTGTAATATTCAGAGCAGGCGATATTGAACGCTGTATGTACGAGATGCTTTGGGGTACTGTGGATATATATGCCAACTACGGAAAGCCGGATGAAAAGCTGCTTACAAGGCTCAGCGTGGCGGAGGATGTAATGTATTTTGGGGAAATGGGCATGCTGGAATCCATGCCCCGCTCGGCAACAGCCGTGGCTGTGGAAGAAACGCTGATAAGGGTAATCACCGACGAGACGTTCGGGGAATTTCTGGAAGAAAAGCCGGGCAAGGTCATGGATATAATGCAGCATATGAGCGAGCGCATACGGGAGCTGACCAGAAACTATATGGACGCTTGCCGCGCTGTGGCGCAGGCTGAGGAAGCCGCGGAACGCAATGACCAAAGCGGTCAGTGGCAGGACAGCAGCGTAGATAAGTTCGTGGATGATTATCGACTGGGAACGTGGATACATCTATAATAACCGAAACGGAGAGCGAGACTATGCTGCAAATACAGCCATTATTATCGGAAAAAGAACGCTGGATGGCCCTTGCAAAAAGGGAGGATATTTGCTTTGAGCTTATCGAGCCCTTTATGACCCATGGCCTTACAAAGCAGAGCAGCGGCGAGGAGTATATCAGCGCATATCGTGACAGCGGCCTTGTGCGGTCGCTGCATGGGGCGTTTATTGATATGAACGCAGCAAGCGGAGACCCTGAAATAAGGCGGCTTTCAAGGGAACGGATAAGAAAAAGCTGCGCCCTGGCGAATAAGCTGGACGTTGACAGGATTGTGCTGCACAGCAGCGCGTTTCCTTTCCTGAGAGACGGGTATCTTGAGGGCTGGGTGGAAACCTGCGAGGCGTTTTATAGGGATATTGCAAGGGAATACGGCCTGACGATATGCGTGGAAAACAGCTTTGATCTGGATCCGGAGCCCCTTCTCAGGCTGATGCGCCGATGCGATGACCCGAATATTAGGATATGCCTTGATATAGGCCATGCCCATTATTCCCGGGCCGGCATAGAGCGGTGGTTTGAAGATTTGGGACAGTATATCGCCTGTATACATCTTTCGGATAACATGGGACAGTTTGACGACCATCTTCCCCTGGGTGAAGGGACTGTGGATTGGGCTATGGCGGATAAGCTGTGGTCCGGGCTGGGGAAAAAGGATATGCCGATAACTTTGGAAGTTGGCGGCTGTGAAACGGTGGAACGCTCCATGGCCTATTTACGCAGCCACAGCTATTTTGGAATGGGGGAATAAACCATGGCAATGGATACCGGGTTGATCATGGAAAGCATTATAAGAGATATGTCCGAAGGGGTGATGACGGTCACCCTTGATGGTATTATCAGCTATGTGAATGCTGCCGCCGCAAAAATTCTGGATAAACCTGAGGAGCAGATGCTGGGCAAAAGTTTTGCCGGGTGCTTTTCGGGCCATAAGGAGAATGAGGGGTTTAACCGAATCATACTGGACGCCATAGGCAGTTCTGCCAAATCCAATAACAGGGTTGTTCCGTATTTTACGGGAGAAGAGACGCGCCAGCTTCATGTGATGACGTCATTTCTGAATGACGGCGGGGATAATATTGGCGTTATAGCGGTGATGAGCGATATAAGCGAGCTTGAGGAGCTTCGGGATGCGGTAAAAGCCATGGAGCGCATAAAGGGGCGGAACAACAGGCTGGAGCTGAGGAATAATCTGCTCCACGAAACCTTTGGCCGCTTTCTCTCAGATGACATAGTTCGCCAGCTGCTGGCAACGCCTGACGGGCTGGCGCTGGGAGGGAAAAAGCGCATTGTGACGATACTGATGAGCGATATAAGGGGATTTACCGCCCTGAGCGAGCGCATGGGCGCAACCGCCCTGATAACCATGCTGAATCACTATCTGGGCGAAATGACAGAGGTTACGTCCAAGCGTAACGGCACCGTTATAGATTTTATTGGAGACGGCATAATGGCTGTTTTCGGCGCACCCAATCCATCCGACAGCCACGCTGCCGATGCCGTTGCCGCTGCGGTGGAAATGCAGTGCAGAATGGACACAATAAATGAATGGAACACTCAGCACGGCTACCCTGCCATTGAGATGGGCATTGGCATAAACTCTGGCGAGGTGATAGTAGGTAACATCGGCTCTGAACGGCATACAAAATACGGTGTGGTGGGGCCTCCTGTAAATCTTGCTGCCCGCATAGAGAGCTATACCGTGGGCGGGCAGGTATTGGTATCGCCTTATACCGTACAAAGAGTGAAAGAACCCATGGAGATAGTCCAGCGGCAAAGCGTTTTTCCCAAAGGCGTAAAAAATCCCATTATACTGTCCCATGTTACGGCAATAGGGGGAAAATATAACGCATCATGCAGGCAGCGGGAGGAGGCGCCTGAAGAGCTTTCCGTGCCGGTAGATGTTGATTTCTTTGTAATCCGGGATAAACACAGCGATCTTACCCCAAACCCCGGCAGGATTACGGGGCTGTGCCGAACCTGCGCGGTAATGGAGACGGATACAAAGCTGGAAAAATACGACAACCTTCAGCTGGATGCTGGCGGGAAGCTGTTCTGCAAAGTGGTGGATAAGAAGGGCGATGGATGGCTGCTTCGTTTTACTGCTATTCCTGCGGGGTTTGACGGTTGGTACGCAGAAGTGAGCGGCCGCTGATCGGGCTGCTTTGATGGGATGGTATGCAAAGTAAAACAGGGGGAATGATTATGAGGCTGCTGATAAATGCGCTTGCAAAGTACATATTCGGCCTGCTGCTGGTGGGGCTGCTGCTGTTCCTGCCGGCGGGCACGCTAAATTATCGGGGCGGATGGCTTTTTATAGGGCTTCTTTTTATACCGATGCTGGTGATGGGCGCTGTCTTGCTGGTAAAAACGCCCGACCTTCTTGCAAAGCGGCTGAGAGTGCGGGAGAAAGAAACTGCGCAAAAGGGTGTTGTGGCAGCGGCGGCGCTGATATTTATTGGGGCATTTGTGCTGGCGGGGTTAGATTATCGCTATGGCTGGACGGATGTTCCTCCATGGCTCACTTGGGCTGCCGCCGTGATAATGCTGCTTGCCTACGGAATGTACGCAGAGGTAATGCGGGAAAACGCATATCTTTTTCGCACCGTTGAGGTGCAGGAGGGGCAGCGGGTAATAGATACCGGCCTTTATGGCATAGTTCGCCATCCTATGTATACCTCCACCGTATTGCTGTATCTTGCCATACCTTTGGTGCTTGGGTCGTGGGCCTCTTTTTGTGTCATGCTGCTGTATCCGGCGGCAATCGTATTTCGCATACGAAATGAGGAAGCTGTTCTTACAGAGGGGCTGCCGGGCTATGAGGAATACAAAAAGCGAGTGAAATACCGACTGATTCCCATGATTTGGTAGACGGTGCGGCAGCAAAATTATATTTCGGTTGATTGTAAAATCAAGTTGGACGCTTGAAAAAAATCCATAGCGGTTTTTCTCCCCGTGGTAGAATGAAGTTGCGACACAACATTTGCCAAAGGAGGGCAATCACTATGGAAAAGCACTTGCGCGCCGCTACGCCATTGTAAAGCCGGACGAGGTATTTGACCAATACGAAATAGATGTTGACGACATTTAAGGCAGCGCAGAAAGGAGGATTTTACCAGACTCAGAAAACCATATTTTTATTGGGTACGCGCTCCCACTTTAAAATTGTATAACGGTTTTTTCACGCGGTAGCTATAAGGACTACCGCTATTTTTTATAAAAAACACAACACAAACATATTTTATCGCCGCGAAAAGCGGCAGAAAGTGAGGTTATATGGAATTTTTTTATTAGGTGGTTACTGTATTGCAGAACCCCGTTATTGCGTTTGGTGCCGGACTTGGTATCTGGGGCGTAACTAACCTTTTGGAGAGTTACGGCGACAATCCCGGGCGCAAATTCATAGGGCATCAAGCAGCTCATGGCGAGCAGTGGCGTAGCGCTCATCGGCATCACACTTGTACCCCTTCTTTCTGGCCTGTTCGGCTAATGGCAGCGGGTAAACTGCCATGCAAACCATCATCGACAAGATTACCGAATGGCTGAAAGGTATCCTGAGCGCCGGTATCAAGGAAAATCTGTCGGGGATGTTTGACTCGGTGAACTCTCAGATCGGGGAGATCGCCGGTGAAGTGGGAAAGACGCCTGCCGCATGGAACGGGGGCGTCTTTTCCATGATCCAGTCCCTGTCGGAGAATGTCATTGTCCCCATTGCAGGGCTGATCCTTACCTTCGTCATGTGCTACGAACTCATTCAGATGGTCATCGACAAGAACAATCTGCACGATGTGGATACCTGGATGTTCTTCAAGTGGATCTTCAAGACCTTCTGTGCGGTTCTCATCGTCACCAACACATGGAACATCGTGATGGGCGTATTCGATGCAGCGCAAAGCGTGGTGGGCAGCGCGGCAGGTGTAGTGATCTCAGATACACACATCGATATCTCCACGGTTCTCGGCAACCTGGATACCACCCTTGCAGCCATGGAATTGGGCCCGTTGTTCGGGCTGTGGTTCCAGAGTCTGTTCGTAGGGCTGACCATGAGCGCACTTACCGTCTGCATCTTCGTGGTGATCTATGGGCGTATGATCGAGATTTACCTTGTCACATCTATTGCGCCTATCCCCATGGCTACTATGGTGAATCGGGAGTGGGGCAGCATGGGACAGAACTACCTGCGCTCATTGCTTGCGCTTGCGTTTCAGGCATTTCTCATCATCGTCTGCGTGGGCATCTACGCGGTGCTCATACGAAACATCGCCACGGGTACGGACATCATGAATGCCATCTGGACATGCATGGGCTATACCGTACTTCTCTGCTTCACGCTCTTTAAGACGGGCAGCCTTGCAAAGTCAATATTTAATGCACATTAAATATTATAAACTCACTCACAGCTAATTCTTTATCGTCTATCAATGGGAGTTAGCCAACGGCATCAATAAAACACCTCCTTCGTCGTTAATACTTTGGAAACATCTTTATTGTATTATGAAAACAACAGCGAAAAGGAGAAAAATCCCATGGCACATATCCTGGTAGTAGAGGACGAAAGACCTATCAATCAACTCATATGCCGCAGTCTTTCCCTTGTGGGGCATCTGTGCGAGCCAGCATATTCTGGGCAGGAGGCCCGCGCTTGCAGTGAAGAGAAGGCCTTTGACCTTGCCATACTGGACGTGATGTTGCCGGATACAGACGGTTTTGCCCTGTATTCTCTGATCAAGCCTATCCCCGCAATATTCGTGACGGCCCGTGGTGCATTGACGGACAGGCTGAAGGGACTGAATATGGGGGCGGATGACTATATTGTGAAGCCCTTTGAGATGCAGGAACTGCTGGCAAGGGTCAATGCGGTGCTGCGGCGTTCCGGAAAGCTGACGGAACGATTTTCGCTGGATGATACGGAGGTGGATCTCGCTGCCCGCTCGGTATCGGTGCGGGGAGAGCCGGTGGAGCTTACGCCCCAAGAATTTGCGTTGCTGGAAGCACTGATACAGAACCGAAACATCGCCCTATCCCGGGAGCAGATACTCTCCATCGCCTGGGGGATGGATTACTTCGGCGACGACCGCACCGTGGACGTCCACATACAGAAGCTACGCAAAAAGCTGCTCTGGGATAAGCGCATCAAGACGGTTTATAAACTGGGCTACAGATTGGAGACACGGCCATGAAATATTTAAAGCTATGGCAAAAGCAATATCTGTCTACTCTATTGCTATTCATGCTGGCATTTTACGGCTGTGTGTTCTTTTTGGCGCATAACAGCTTTTCCACCGCATTTTCTGCGGCGCAGGAGGCGACGGCCCAGGAATACGCCATGATCAAGCAGGGGATCGAGGCAGAACAGGGCATGGTGGCGGCAAGGGGCGATGCATCTTTGGAGGCGGACGCCGCAATAGTGAAGGAGTATGGCGCATATTACAGCCGCCGCGGGGTTGGGTTGAGTTACACGGGTGAAGACGGCACGGTGCTGTACAGCAGTATTCCGGATAGTATCCTGCCGGATGGTGAAACGCAGGGGTTGCTGGAACTAAAAGAGACCAGAAACGGAGTCCGATATTTCTGTATCTCTGAGCCTGTTGGCAGCGGTATGCTGGGATATATCAGAGAGGCTGAATCTATCCTTGTCCGGCAACGGCAGCAGAATTTGCTGCTCCTTTGTGCAGGGGCGGCATTCGCCATGGTACTTTCGGTTTTTCTCTATATCACTCTTAAGCGGATATACCGGCCTATCGATAATCTGGCCCACGAGCTGCGCACGCCCCTCACCGCCATACAAGGTTACGCCCAATACATTGCCCTCGCCGCCATAGATGAGGAGGAGCGGCTAAACGCCGCAGCTTTTATTGCAGGCGAAAGCCGCCGCCTACGGGATATCGTGGACAGACTGCTTACTCTTTCCAACCAACCGGATGGGGAAATGGAATGGGCGCAGGTATCCATTGAGGAATTGTTTCAGCGGGCACAGAAGCTGTATCCCGGTGTACATTACCGGGTGGAACAGCCCTATGTGCTGGGGGACGCAGCGCTGCTGGGCAGCTTAGTCGGAAATTTGGTAGACAATGCGGTAAAGGCTTCCCCTCAGGGAGCAGCGGTGGAGCTGGTCGCGGCGAAAAACTGCATTCAGGTGCTTGACCGTGGAAGCGGCCTCAGCGAAGCCATGCTCAAGAGGCTCAACGACCCCGAGGGTCGAGGGGGTTCCTCCACAGGTGGTGCGGGGCTGGGGATACCATTCTGCCATCAAATTGCGAAGCTGCATGGCGCAAAGCTCACATTTGAAAACCGCCCCTGCGGTGGAACCATTGCAAAGCTGGAATTTTTACAACTTCAACATAACTCCGTTGCAGATTCAAAATATATGCCGGATATGATGGAGAAAAAGCAAGGAGGTATATCCGGATGAAAAATAAGCGAGTTATCTTGATAGCAGCCGCGATGGTAGCTATGAGTACGGCAGCGCTGTTTCTCACTGTGTTTTCGGCACAGGAGGCCAGGGCGCAGCAGCCTCTGGCAGTTACTGCGGAGGAGCAGCTTGCGGCGCTGCCCATTGAAGAAGCTGTGGCGGCACAGCCCGTATCGCTGCCCATAGGGCCGCCCCCTTTGCCCCAGAAGGAGCTGACGGCGGAGGAAGTCGTATTCCAGAACTGGGTAGAGGGAGAGCCGGGGTCCGCAGATATAACGGGCGAACAGGCCATAGAAAACGCTGTGCTGGTGGCGAAAACACTTTTCGACATAGAGGAGCCTACTGTCATGGATGTGAATTTCTACAAGGATATGACAGGGCAGCGAAGCAATTACTGGTATATTGCTTTTGTGGAAGAAAGCCTGATGATGGGCGTGGACGCACTGACAGGCAACATGTACTATGCAGATGCCGACAAGCTGTATGAACGGGGAGAGGGCTACTATTTTCCCCATCAATCCTCCGAAGAGGTATATGACCCGGAGCAAGATGAATATAAAAAGCTGGTAGATAAAATGTTTGCTGAGATCATAAACGAGAACAGCGAATATATGATTGCAACACTTGAATTTGCTGAAGACTTCCTTCCGGGCGGCGCTGTAAAACAGACCGAAGTCAATGCCGTTCACGGCGATGGGCAACACCATCCCGCAGTATCCATTTTTGTAGAGATGCAGGATGGAACCGGATATAATGTTGAATGGGTAAAGGACGGGCAGACCGGCGAGCTGCTGCTGTACCGCCTGTATGCCTATCCCACATGGGATCACCTTATGGCAGGGGTAACACATCATGCGGATATGCTCTGGCGAAATGTGCAGGCGCAAAAGTTCATGCTGGCGAACGGCGTGGACGCACCTGCGGTAGAGTTGCAGCCAACGCCTGATACGCAGCAGTAGGCTCAATCCCAAATTCTGTGTAAACACCAAAATGGCGTAAAATAGAGCAAAATATTTATTGGGCGGGAATGCCGGGAAACGGCATTCCCGCCTTGTGTGCATTCTATCCGGAGCCTGGCGGCATGTCAAGGACAGCCGTAAGGCTGTGCACTTTATCCTTGACGGGGCGGCGGGATACGGCTATCCGGGAATTCTGTCTGCGAAAAATATCTCCGGTTGGGAATGGATTGCGCCCCAGTCCTGTTGTTCCGGTAGTCGTACCTGCTGTAGCCGAGCTCTTCTTCCAGCTCCGCTTCCAGGCCGCCTTCCAGCGTCATAGCCACAAAGTCCTTGAACAGTTCCTGTACATCCTCAAACGTCTTTAATTCGATCCCCTGTTCCTGCGTCCATTCCCGCAGCCTTGCTCGGTCTGCTCGCCTCTGTTGTGGTGTCCTTGTGTCTTTTTTACCCATATCTAAACCTCCGTTCGGGTGCTTCTATCTTACACCTTCTCGGAGGTTTACACAATTTGTGGGATAGTCTCCCCGGGGATGCTTTGCGATATTTTTTCTTTCTTTGCTGCTGGGGTGCTTGTGTGTCTGCACATCGAGAACACCTTTGCGGTTATATCAATTACTGGCTTATCGTAATCTGATCCATTCTGAAATGGCTGCCTCTGCTTCTCTGGCAAGAGACTCCTGTTCAGAATTTATCACATCTGACATATCAGCCGAAGAACCTTCTACCATTCCTTCCGGATTGTTGGACTCAATAAAGCTGTGAACCGCATTTTCATA
This sequence comes from Clostridia bacterium, assembly GCA_016292635.1. Classification (GTDB taxonomy): domain Bacteria; phylum Bacillota; class Clostridia; order Christensenellales; family CAG-138; genus SFEL01. The sequence goes on along the minus strand of JAEDIC010000003.1, from coordinate 11,762 downwards.
CTCTATTACTTCGACTTCCAATCCGGCCGATCCCATATCCTTTACATAATTTTTTGCTTTTTGAGAGATTGGATCCTGCCCGGACAGAATAAAAAGTGTAGGCGGAAAATCATCTTCCAGCTTGTCCGCATCCAGCCCGGTAGTCCACGGGTAACACAATACCAACGATGACATATCAAAATCCGCTTTTTGCAGCATTCTCGTGCTGTCCGCAGCATAATAGGCTCCGGCACTGTAACCCATCAGAGTAAATTGTGACGGATCAACACCATAAGTCTCCGCATGATCCGTAAAGTATAGCACGACATCTCTTATTTCCTCAGAGCCATAGGATACAGGCTTAACGTCCGCCTTTGTGTAGTTGATTGTTACCACAACCACATTCCATTCATTGGCAATCCGGTCACTTTGCGTATCAAGCGCATCAGCGTCTCCTCCAACAAAGCCGCCTCCGTGAATATTGAAAACAACAGGCATTCGTTCATCATCAATCATATCCGGCACATAAAGATTGGCCTTTACACTGGCTTTTCCGTCTCTTTGAATCTCAATGCGTTCTCCGATCAGTTCACTATCATTTTTGACGAGCTTTGCACGTTGTTTTTCATTTTCTGCCCGGTATGAATGCAGAAAAAGGTTAAACCCGACAAGCAGTATCAAAAACAATACAGAAATGGACGATAATGCTATGATTTTTATTTTCCATCTCTTTGGCAATTCCTTGAATCTCATTTTATCACCCCATCATGACCATTAAGAGTGACCCTAAAGTCATCCAGACATTTACGATAAAAGCAATTGGCAATCCCACTGCCGTAATCCGCAATATGGTTACTGCGATTTTCCACTTTTGTGGAAGTTCTTGAAATTTCATATATCCACCTATATCCTCTTATAGCTGACTCTTTTGTCCCAATTCTTCTGTGGCTGTTGAATGGCCGTGATGGTTTTCAATGTGATCGAGGAGCTGCAGGAAGCTTCCCCGAGGGTACAGGGAGATATTCTTTCGCTCTTTATTGATTAGGCAGTCTGTCAGCAAGAATACTTGCATACCGGCTTTTTCCGCCACCATATCTTCAGTCATATCGTTACCGACCATCAGACATTGCTCTGGCTTGACACCAAGCCGTTTTGCGATCTCCCGATAATAATCCGGATTCGGCTTGCAAAATCCGATGTTCTCATAAGTGGTATACAGTTCAAAGTCCTCCGGCTCCAAGCCGGCCCAACGGATGCGGCTTTCCGTGGCAACAGCGGGGAAAATGGGATTTGTCGCCAGCGCTACCCGCAGCCCCATTTCTTTTACGGTGTGAACAGCCATTGCAGCATTGGGATTAAAACCGCAAAAGCCTTTTGCGGCATGAAAATCCGTTGCGTAGAATTCATCGAACAGTTGTTTATCTGTGAGTGCCTTTTCTCCATAGATTCCGGCGAACTTTTTCCAGAAGGCTTCCTCGTTGCTTTGTGTCCCATCGTTTTTTACCATAGCTGCAGTACCTGCCCAGATGGCGTCCACGAGATGCTTCGGCTCGTAACCGTGGGGAGCCAGTTTGGCAGCCAGAAGCTTAAAATACCCCTTGGTAAAGGCATCATTGTCCATGGGAAGCAGCGTTCCGTCCAGATCGAACAGAATTGTTGTAAGATTCACCTTTTATCCTCCTTTACAGCTTTTTGTTTTGGAAATTCTTAGTAATCGCGATCCAGTAATTCTAAGCCAAAGCTCTCAACATTCCCATTCATTGCATTTTCAAGCCACTGTGCAATGCTCGGATTTCTGCTTTTGCTATCAAAATATATTTTGGTTCCCGTAGCAGTGTGCACTGTCAAATGACCATCCGCCTGCGTTTCCTCATCCCAAATATAGATTCCGCATCCGGGTATTTGCTCCTGCATATCGGCTACCATCTTTTTCAATAATTGCTGGAATCGATCGCCTTCGGCTTTTCCGATTGTTAAAGGCATATCTTCTTGAGATCCTTCATCGAAAAAACTTTGCGCCATTGACAAATTGTAATCGCGCACGGAACAGTCAAATAGAATTTTCACGTTGTCTCTTTTGTTATGCAATGCAACAAGGGAATCCAGCGTTATATTATCCGTAGTAACAACATCGCTGAATATCTGCGGCGAATGCCACTCATTCACCATGATATCGCGCCAATCTTCGGTAATAAGCAGTGAACTGTCCACATGTACGGTAACATCTTGCGGATTGTTGAATAATTCAATCGCATCGTCTGCCAAAATAGCCGCACCGAAACCACCGGCGCTTGACCCCGTAATCAACAACTGATCGGGTGAATGATCGATATAGTTAAAAATTTCCGTCATCAAGCGGCGATAATTCGTGTATCCGTTATAATATATTGTTTTTGTGCTTCCGTCCAACGCGGTATATTCTTTTTCGCCCGTTCCCGCATGGAAATCGCCGTTACAATAGGGTACACCAATAAACGTCCAGTCCTTAAACATATTGTCTTCTGCGGAGTTTCCGATTCCCCATTCCCTTATGGCGTAAGTCATCACGTTCAGTCCCGTGTTCAAACGAGGATTATAGAATCCCCCCTCAATATCCATAGACCTTGCAGCCGTATAATCGTTTACGCTAAAACCGCCGCCATAAAAGTATAAGACGACTTTGTTCTCGCTTCCCTTGCGGAAATATCCCTGCCATTTGATTCCATCGGAGCTGACGGCGTTGTCAATGTCGATTGCATACCATTTTCCGACTTCCGCTTCTCCCTCTAACTGCGGTAAATCCTTGCCCATCGTTTTGTTAATAACGGCATTCATGATATTGTCAGAGAATAATGCAACTGCAACTAAAATAACCGCCAATATTGAGACAACACATAAGGTTCTCTTCGCTTTTTGACTCATAACCATATCCTTCTTTCTCAGATACAACAAAGGTGCCTAAGATTCCTTTCCATTGATTTGCGCGGCGAATTCTGATATGGAATTTACCGCCATTTTAATGTGCGCTGGGTTAAGAAAAATATGCTTGCCGCCGGAAATGATCTGAAAGCTTACATCCGCCCCAGCAGCTTCGTATGCTTCGGCAACCTTTTGGGAGCCGGAGATATTCACAAGCGTATCCCTGTCTCCGTGGAGGATCAGCACCTTGCCCGTATAGCGGGTAATCGCGGGAAGCGTATCCATATCCATCACATCCGTGGCATATCGCCTGCCGATCCGCATTGGCCCGGAACGCATTTCCTCTGGGACATCGTCCGGATCAAAGCTCATCCAAAGCATTTCGCCTTTTCTTGCCGCCTCGGGAATTGACAGGGCCGGATATTGCAGGATCAGTCCTCCGATTTCCTCCTGGAGTTCTGCCGCGGTCAGTGCCGCCACCAGCCCGCCCTGACTGCAGCCCATCAGGAGCAGCGGTTCATCGCTGGTATAGCGTTGTTCCTTTGCAAAATCGATCACGGATTTCAAATCCTCGATCTCCGTCAGAACAGACATATCCCGGCTGTCTCCATCGCTTCCGCACACAATACCGCCGCCGCAAAAATCAAAGCAGAAGGCCGCATACCCGCTTTTTGCCAGAGTTATCGCATAGGGATAAGCAAACAGGCGGTTGGTCATGAATTCGTGGCATACGATGGCAATGGGAATATCTGTCTTGCCCGATGGCACAAACACCGTTCCCCGTATTTTCAGGCCGTTCCGGTAGCAGAAGAACTCTTTTTTGTCGATCCCATTTTGATCCGGGAAGTCGTGGTTTTCATAGTACAGCAATGCTGACACGGCTACGATAATGATCGATGCGAATACGCAAACGATGATTCCGATCGTCTTGAAGAGCGCTGACACAGGTTTCTTACTCCCTGCCATTTTCTTTCGTATATATCTATCATCAGAACCACGCACTGCTGTTTTCATCGTTTTGTCGTTTCTTCCAGGAACGCCGTCAGTCTGTTGAAAGCCTCCGCCGCGACCGGATCGATTCTTTCATTCGCCACAAAACAATGGGGCTTTACCTCGCCATGCTCTGCAAGCGGGTCTATCAGAACATGCTGGACATACGCTTCTTTCAGTTTTTCCGCCATTGCGATCATATCATTGCGATACTCGCTGCCCAGCAGAAACGCAGCAGGATAATCCGATGTCATATGCGGAATGCATTCGTAACGATTCAACTCGCCTTCATTCAGGTAGATGGAACCCTTTACATAGTTGCCAATCAGCAATTTGCAGTTCAGCGTCATCGTTTCGTAATCAATCGGGGCATCGTCAATGACCACCGCAGAAACCTGTTCCGGGCTTAAGGCCGGCTCAATAACCAGAAGCGCCGCATACTCAGGGTTGGATAGAACCGTTCCGTACTGTGCGGTCATGATAGCTCCGGCTGAACTGCCCATCAGGACGACGTTGTCCATGTTGATATGGTACTCGTCCTTATGCTCCGTGATGAAGTGGATCGCTTCGCTGACTTGCTGCAGCGGAACCGGGAAGTGATAATCCGGTACAAGCGCGTAGTCTACGTTGACGATGTTATAGCCCTGTGCGCAGAGGTCGTCAAGCAGCGCCGTCGCCTCGTTGGCAGCCATCGGATCGCCCATATTCTTACTTCCGCCAAAGAATCCGCCGCCATGGAAATAGAAAAGCGTGGGACGGTCAATTTCTGTATTGGAATCCGGGTAGGTAATATCCAGAAAACTATTGGGATATTTTGTGCCATAGGCGATGTCATTGATTTTATACTGCCCCGCCGCCGTTATGCCCCTGTCCGGCGTGTACAATGGCTCAAAGGAATTGGGGCTACCATCGCCATACATCTCTTTTTGGATGACGCTGACAATGATCTGTGTATGGGTTGTGACGTAGAAGTACAATCCGACTCCAAGCGCCAAAAGGATTCCGAGAATAATGCCTATCACTTTCAGCACTGTGTGCTTTTTTTGTAATATTTCCATGATATCTTTTCCTCATTTTGAATCAGTTGCTTTTATATTATTGCCATTGTTTTGCTTCTGTATTGACTTTTCGATTCATTCAGTTTATGATACGAGAGCGATTAATAGTGCTGTATGCGACAAAAGTTGCATGTAGATTATATGTGATAGATAGCTTCATCGCAAGGGCTTCCAAACGAAAAGCAACTTACAGGGGATATAGTCGCACATATAAGGAGGAGAATTAATGGGGGCAAGTCCAAAAACAACCGAATATCTGAAAGAATGTATGGCCGATGCTTTACTCCAGGCCATGAAGGAGAAACCGTTCTTAAAAATCACGGTCAATGAGATCGCAGATGCCGCAGGCGTAAACCGCTCAACCTGGTTCCGCAATTTCAACGATAAAAATGAAGCGATTACCTTCAAACTGATCCGGCTTTGGAATCGTTGGGCAGACGAGCACGGAATGAAAGAGCGGCACCGTTATACTCTGGACAATGCGGAGGACTTCTTTGCCTTTAACTACTCCATCAAGGATCTTCTTTCCGAGATTTACAGGGAAGAGCTTCAGGCCTGTGTTTATAACGCCTTTTATCAGGTGATGATGCCTCAGTATGGGGCAGATCCTGCCGAGTGCTACGAAGCGAGGTTCTATTCCTTCGGTCTGTTCGGTTTCCTGGACGAATGGATCAAGCGGGGTTTTTATGAAACTCCGGAGCAGATCACGGAGCTTTTCCGAAAGATGATGGGCAGCAAGGAGACAGTGTGATATGACAATGCTGTATCTCTTTGCAGGGCTGCTTCTTTTGTCCGCTTTGATTGCCTGGTTTTCCTACCGCAAAGCATTCTATTCTCCAAAGGCACGGAAAGAAGATATCTACGCGCTGCCCCGTGGCGAGCAATACGAAAAAGAGCGGCAGCGGATGCTGTCTCTCATTAGGGAGATGGATGATATTCCTTATGAACTGGTGTCAATTTCCGCTCGGGACGGCACGATTCTGTCAGCCCGGTACTACCATGTCCGGGACGGCGCACCACTTCAGATTCAGTGTCACGGCTATCGGGGAACCGCCCTGCGGGATTTCTGCGGCGGCAACAAGTTGGCCAGGGAGTCCGGACAGAACACGCTGGTTGTGGATCAACGTGCTCATGGCAGGAGCGGCGGAACTACGGTCACCTTCGGCATTCGGGAACGGCTGGACTGCCTCTCCTGGACGGAATATGCCAATCAGCGCTTCGGTTCCGATACACCCATTTTTCTGTCCGGCGTATCCATGGGGGCTTCCACGGTTCTGATGGCCGCCGAATTAGAGCTTCCCGCCAATGTGATCGGCATCATTGCGGACTGCCCCTATTCTTCACCGGAGGCCATCATCCGTAAGGTCTGCCGGGAGGATATGCACCTGCCGCCTGCACTGGTCCCCTTTATCCGGCTGGGTGCCAGAATATTCGGACATTTTGACCTGAAGGAATCCAGTGCTGTTCAGTCGGTGGGGAACACAAACATTCCAATCCTGCTGCTCCACGGTGAGGATGACCGCTTTGTGCCTTGCGACATGAGCCGGGATATCTTCGATGCCTGCAAAGGAGATAAAATTCGCATTACTTTTCCGGGCGCAGGACATGGTCTGAGCTATATTGTGGACACAGAAAGATATTCAGAGGCGGTTTCCCGGTTCGTGAGCCAATGCCTGCAAAATAGCAGAAGTTATGTGAAACAATAATGGAGGCTTACAAATGCTGACTTTTGAAAAAATGCGTCCAGAGGAGCGCGGTGCCTGTGCGGCGTTAGCAGCGCGAGCCTTTGGGGGCTACGATTATTTCACTTATTATATTCCAGATGATCAACGGCGCACACGGTTCCTCAGCACAATGCTGGAGAGTGAGGTTCGCATCAACGACGGCCCAGCGGATTTTCTTACTGCCAAAGATGATGGAGAAATTGTGGCTGTGGCCATGCTTTGCCCGCCCGCATACAAAAAGCCTTCTGAAATGGCGTATATGAGGGCAGGCTTTGGAAAGTGCTTTCTTCAGGGCGGCATCCGGGATGTGGCAGCATGGAACGACATGGAAGGCAAGGCGGGCGAACCCTGTCACAGCCTTGGTGGACAGACCTGGTATCTGAATCTGCTGACTGTGGAGCCGAATCAAAGGGGACAAGGGCTAGGCAGCCATATGCTGCAAGAGTGCATCCTGCCGTATGTGAAAGAGCATGGTGGAGAAACACTCTGCCTTTTTACAAACTCAGAGCCAACCGGAATTTCTATCGAAAGAATGGATTTGAGGAATTCGATCAGCGTTTCTTTAACCGCAAGGGAAAACAGCTTGGAAGCTGGAGCTATCGTTTTTCAATTAGATAATATGAAATGAGGAAGATAGCATCGGGAGTTGTCTTCCTCATTCCATTTTTTGCTTTCCCGTACTTATACTCCGTATCGCTCGATATACGGCTCCACCCTTGTTAACTCCGCTGGTTGTAGAATTGTAACAGGCTTTGCTTCTTTTAAGACTTTTAAAGCACGAGGAATCCAGCATAAAGTTCGTAAATATAAACGCCATAATCTGCTGTTTCGCATCGACTCAGTACTGCTTTTGTGTGTATTTTACTGTGAAGAACACGCCTAAAATTCCGCCACCAGCGGCGAAGATTGTACTGTAGCACCCAAGAACTTCAGAAGCTCCTCATATTGTGATATACCTGCTATTTATATTTGGCGCATGCGGGCTATTATGTGCTGTTGACACTTCTAACCATCACCTCGATAATTGCGTTAACTCTTCTATTGGCGAACAATTGTTTGCGGGTTATGCTTTAAACATACCGGAAATTAATTTCTGTTTATAGAAAAGAGGTGTTGCCAATGAGGACTCTCAAGCAAGAGTATTTTGACAAACTGGAAAACTACATCAACGATTATCAGCGAAAACAGGGTTACTCTCCATCGATCAGCGATATGGTAAGAGATCTCGGTATACCGCAAACTACTGTGTACAGGTATATCACCCATATAAAAGAAAATGGGATGATAGACATTAAGGGGCGCGGAAAGATTGCCTCCAAGGAAATGCAAAAGACCAAACGGGCGACTATAAAGCCTCCCGTCCTCGGTGCAGTATCCTGCGGTATTCCCAAGTATGCTGAAGAAAATATCAAGGAATACGTGAAGGTTCCTGCGTCATGGTTTGGTATCGGTGAGTTCTTTGCTCTTCGTGCAGACGGCCAATCCATGATAAACGCCGGGATTACAGGAAGAGATGAAAGAAATCTTAGGTAATGAGTACTATGATTACAACATCGTTATGTCCTTACCAAACGGCAGACCGATGGAAGGTCAGGTTATTTCCCGATCATTCAAAAGGCTGATTCGCAAGAACCATATTTCTGACGTTGTTTTTCACAGTTTGCGGCATTCCAGCACGACCTACAAGCTGAAGCTCAACGGCGGAGACATGAAATCCGTACAGGGTGATACGGGACATGAGCAGCTCAAGATGGTATCGGATGTTTATTCGCACATTCTTGATGAGGACAGACGGCATAACGCCGAAATGTTTGAAGATGCGTTTTACAAGAAGACACCGACTGCACAGAAGAAAGAACCAAGCACTTCTACAGATGCGCAGCAGGTAATGGAGCTTTTGAACGCATCGCCGGATCCTGCTTCTCAGCTCTTAAAAATGCTTCAATTTGTAAATGGTGGTACCTCAAGTGTGGTTTGGAACTGTTAGCAAGAAAATGCACTGTTAGCTGCTGTTAGCAAAATGATGGAAATCTGTTAGCAAAACGAGCGAGAGGAAGGGCTGCTGTTAGCAAGTAAAAGAGAGTTTGAGTAGCAAATAAAGATGGCAAGGCGAATGTACTCATTAGCAAGAGGTAAGAACTCCGAAAAAGAATAACCCCCGAAAAGTGCCTATTTTCGGGGGTTTTGGCGCACCTAAGGGGATTCGAACCTCTGGCCTACCGCTTAGGAGTAGCCCCGATACGACATCGGGAAGTGACATCTAATGCTAAAAAATGCTTGGAAATACAGGGTTTTTCAGCATTTCAAATCCCATCTGATACTACGCTGTGATAGCTAATTCAGAGGGATTTTACACCGTCCGATTGGCTCGAAATTAGCAAGGCTTTCGATTTTTGGTGGACGTTGCAAGTGCAAGTAAATGTCACTATGTAACTGCTCGTTATGCGGAATGACAGGAAATCCAATTCATTCTCGTGTGGAGCCGCTGGTGTCACACGACACCAATTTAAGTCTGTTTAATATATCATTTCAAACCGAATTTTTCAACCAGAATTATCAGAAATTCCATAGAATTTTTCGGGACGAATGATTGTATGTAACCTGTCCTGCCGAAGCAGGTACAGTATTTATCGAAGCATAGTTTCTCGATCTTCAGCTCCCAGCATATATGCGCCCTTCGCAAATTCATCCCTTGCCAGAAGCTCTGTTACATATACCCTGTCGAACAACAACCAGAGTTCTTTTTCTTCTGGTGTAAGTTTGCGGTTTCCGCTAAATAAATGCGATAACCCCAATCCCTCAAGCAGAGCCTGCTTTGCAGCTTTGTAATCATCGGCTCTATCGGAATAATCCTCATTCCTCTGGCTTGATAATTCCTCAATATCATCAGCTCGCATTTTATCATAATACTCGTCCATAAATGCTCTATCCATTTTGCACCCCCAAAAACAAAAATAAGGGCAGACCCCTTTACAAGCTATGAAAGCTATGTAAAAGGATCTGCCATTTTAATTCTATAAGGTCTTTGCCAGCGACTTCAAGAGTGCTGCCATTTCAGGGTTTTGCAGAAGTTTCAGAAGAAGCTCTTTATCATCGGTGGAGCTTTCCTGTGTGACCGGCTGTACCGGTTCCGGTGTTGCCTGTCTGCCAGAGTAAAAAGCAGCTTCCAGTCTTTCAGCGTTCAGCCTGCGGTCATCGTCGATGATATGGGAGTAAACATCCGCTACCATCTTGACCTGTGCGTGACCGGAATCACCCTGAACGGATTTCATATCGCCACCGTTCAGCTTCAGCTTGTAAGTGATACTGGAATGTCGGAGACTATGGAAAACCACCTTCGGCAGCCCGTTCTCCTCGATCAACTTATTGAAAGCACGGTTGATAACCTGACCCTCAATCGGCTTGCCATTGGAAGAACAGAACACCAGATTAAAGTCTACGAACTCGTCACCGAAAAGGTCTTTCAATTCTTCGATGTCAGCCTTTCGCTGCGCCAACATTTCCGCTACGGTTTTCGGTAAGAATACCTTGCGGACACTGGTTTTGGTCTTAGGTGTTTTGAGAACCAATGCGGTGTGCGTACTGGCAAAGGTCGGCGGGAACTTGAACATAATGTCCTTTCCGTTCAGATCTGCCATCGCTTCACGATTTACTCTCTGCAACTCCTTTTCAACGAAGATGCTTGCCTGACCAAGTTCGATACTCGCAGGAGAAATGTCTACACAGTCCCAGGTCAGCCCCAGAAGCTCACCCATTCGCAGAGAACAGGAGAAAGCAAGGTTGATTGCCAGACGGAGAATATCATCGTCGCAGGCTTCCAGAGCCTTCAGAAGAACTTCCGCTGTCCAGATGTCTCTGGTCTTATGTTCTTCTTTCGGCAGCGTAGCGTGTTCTACGGGGTTTCTGGTCATCAATTCCCACTTCACCGCCTGATTGAACGCATTACGCAGAACCTTGTGAATCTCTCTGACCGTATGCGGTGTTAGATACTCGTTACGAGCTTTCACATACTTCGTAGACACAGCTTTTACAGTAAGCAAATCTCTGTAATACTTGTCCATAATTCTCGGAGAAACATCCTCCAGTTTCATATCACCGATAAGCGGACGAATATAATTGGCAATCAGGCTCTTTCTGCTTTCATAAGTAGACATCGCCCAGGTGTTCACGCCGTAGATAGACATATATTCTTCCAGAAGATCGTTTACGGTCTTGGCAGAGGGTGGAATAAAGGTTCCCGACTCCTGCTCATATTCGACCTGCAGCTTTCTTTTCTTTGCTTCAGCATTGGTGTCAAAGGTTTCCCATTTCTGACGCTTATTGCCGTTCTCATCGGTGTATGTATAGACCACAGAATACTTCTTTTTTCTCTTAACGATGGATGCCATGTAATCATCTCCTTTCCTGTCCATCCTCAGCTACTAATCTGTAGCGGGTCTGATTCTGATACCATTTTTCAAAACTCTCTTTGGTAGCTCGCTTATATCTGCCAACCTTGATAAGCTCAAAATCGCCATTGGCAACAATATAGTAGATGGTCTGACGATGTACCCCAAGCATTCTTGCCATTTCCGGCAGACCGTAGGTGGATGCCACAATGTCTGCATCCAGTTTTTGATCCTCTACCGTGCGATAATCGCTCTGGGATGCATACCATCTTTCAAAGCTCGCCTTGGTCACTCTACGCTTGCCCAAGGCTTCGACAATTTCAAAATGCCCTTTGGCAACCAGTTCGTAGGCAGTTGCTTCTTTCAGCCCAAGGCGCTGACCAAGCTCCTCTACAGAATATGTAGTTTTCTTCAGTTCCTCACCGGGAGGGGTTCCATCGACCTTCTGGTATTTGAACTGGTTAGCATACCATTCCTCAAAACTGTCGATCATCACCCTCATGGTGTTGCCGACAAGAATGGTCTTGAAGTAATTTTTCTTAATGAGCCAGTAAGACTCAGTTTTGCAAAGGCCAAGCATCCTGCCCATTTCAGGGACAGACATACTCGTTCGTTTTCTTGTTTCTGCCATCGCACAACCTCCTATGTAAAAAATGTAGCCATGTGTTTTCTTGTCATGGCTACATTTTATCGAACTCTTGATTTATTTTGAAGTTTGTCGCCGG
>JAEDIC010000030.1 GCA_016292635.1 Clostridia bacterium | reverse complement strand
CACATGTCGCCAAATCCGATTGAAGCCTCCGGGGGCTGCGGCCCCCGAACCCCCCAGGTTTTTTTGGCAGACTGCAACGGAAGCCGCTTATACAGCGGCTTCCGTTTTTTAATCATTTTTTCATTTAATTAAATAAATTGAAACATTTTTTGTCATTTGTTGCTATTGGGTTAAAATAGTGCTAAAATACCCCAAAATACATAAAGAACGAAAGGCATACATAATGACTCAGGTTGTAAAAAAAGTAAAGCTTCTGGCTGATTCCTCCTGCGACCTGCTGTCCCTGGAAGGAATTGACTACGCCTCCGTACCCCTCACCATATCTGCCGGCAATATAGACTATATTGACAACGAGACGCTGGATACCAACGCTATGCTGGATGCCCTTATGGCCTACAAGGGACGCTCATACACCGCCTGTCCCGGCGTGGAACAGTGGCTCCGTGAGTTTGAAGGAGCGGATGAGCTGTAGTATATCGCCACCATCACCAGCGGCCTTTCCGGCACATACAACGCTGCCTGTGCCGCAAGGGATATACACCTTCAATCCCACCCGAATGCCAAAATATGCGTGTTCGATACCCTCTCCACCGGCCCTGAAATGCGGCTTTTTGTGGAAAAGATAGCCTCTATGGTAAAGGAGCATCTTCCCTTTGAAGAAATATGCGAAAAGGCAAAGGACTACCTTAAGAGCACACGCCTCTTCTTCGTGCTGGAGTCCCTTCATTGTCTTGCTCAGAACGGACGGGTAAGCAAGCTGACCGCCTCCGCGGTTGAGATGCTGGGTATGCGGCTCATAGGCACCGCAAGCACGGAGGGCACGCTGGAAGTGCTAACAAAGGTTCGGGGTAAGGTGAAGGCCAAACTGGCCCTCATCAATCACCTGAAAGATGCCTTATACAAAGGCGGCCGTCTTGCCATATCCTATGTGGAAAGTCCTGAATTTGCCCGGTCCGTAAAGGATGCTATACTGGCGGAATTTCCCAATGCGGATATTTCCCTCTATCCCGCACGGGGCCTCTGCAGCTATTATGCAGAACGGGGCGGCCTGCTGTTGGGCTGCGAATGTGAATCATAGCTAATCTCAATAAAAGCACAAAGCCGTCCATCGTAACGATGGACGGCTTTGTGTATTGCCGGCTTCAGTTTTTTCTTAATAAAGTGGATATTTTGCGATCATCTCCGCCACCGCCGCCCTTACATCGCCAAGCGCGGCTTCTTTCTCATGTATCACCCGGGCAATAAGCCTGCCCACAATGTCAAAATCCTCCTCCGTGAGTCCACGGGTGGTGGCTGCGGGGGTGCCCATGCGCAGCCCGCTGGTAACGAACAGGCTTCGGGTATCGTTTGGCACGGAATTCTTATTTACCGTGATATTTGCCCTATCCAGCAGCTCTTCCGCTTCCCTGCCGCTGATGCCGTCCGGCCCCAGATCCGCCAGCAGCAGATGGTTGTCCGTTCCGCCGGATACAAGGCGTATCCCTTCTGCCGTAAGGCTTTTCTCCAGCGCTTTTGCGTTGGCCTTTATCCGCTTCTGATATTCCCTGAACCCGGGCTTCAGCGCCTCCTCAAAGCATATGGCCTTGCCGGCGATAACGTGCATAAGGGGGCCGCCCTGTATGCCGGGAAATACCGCCTTGTCAATGGCCGCTGCGTACTGCTGCTTACATAGTATCATGCCGCCCCTTGGGCCTCTGAGTGTCTTGTGGGTAGTGGCGGTCACAACATCCGCATAGGGTATGGGGCTCATATGCTGTCCCGCCGCAACAAGACCGACAATGTGGGCCATGTCCACCATGAGCAGCGCGCCCGCTTCATCGGCAATCCTGCGGAATTTCGCAAAGTCTATCTCCCGGGGATAGGCGGAAGCTCCCGCCACAATAAGCCTTGGCCTGCATTCAAGGGCCTTTTGCCTTACCGCGTCATAGTCTATGGTCTCGGTATCCGCATTCAGTCCGTATGAGATAAACTCGAACTGCTTTCCGGAAAAATTCACCAGGCTGCCGTGGGTAAGGTGCCCCCCGTGGGAAAGATCCATTCCAAGTATCCTGTCGCCGTAATCCAGCAAGGCAAAATATGCCGCCATGTTGGCATTTGAGCCGCTGTGAGGCTGTACGTTGGCGTGCTCTGCGCCGAACAGCTCGCAGGCCTTCTGCCGGGCGATGTCCTCGATTATATCCACATTGGCGCATCCGCCGTAATATCGCTTGTTCGGATATCCTTCCGCATATTTATTTGTAAGATGGCTGCCCACTGCGGCCATTACCGCAGGGGATACGAAGTTTTCCGAGGCGATGAGCTCTATACTGTCCCGCTGGCGGACAAGCTCCCTCTCCATAGCCTCCGCCACATCCGGCGCAGCCCTGCGAATCGTATCAAAATCCATCATTGTATAAGTCACTTCCTGTCTTACCGGTTTTTCATCTTCTTCGGCATATTTTGCCGAACCAAGTATCCATTATAAATATAGTGCGGCGATATTACAACCGCCGCACAGGTATTATTTGTACCATATTCTTATTCGGCCTTCTGGTCCTCATGGCCTACTATTTCTATCATGCGGGGCTTAAATTCCCTCATGCGGTCAAATCTGGGATTGAGCCCCCTCAGTATAAAGAAGGTACCTCCGCAAAGCAGCATGCCGCCCACTGCCGCATATATATCCCCTATGCGGCTGCCCAGAGCCGCCCCCACGATGAGGCCGATGAGGGGTATGCCGTAGGCTATGGCGCTGGCCTTAAACATGCTGCCGCTGTGGAGCTCGATAGTCACGATATCCCCCACCACCGCATCACAGGTGTTCTCTATCTCGATATCCGCCTCGGTGGAGCCGAAATGGAAGCAGGCATTGCAGTGTCCGCAGGCATCGCTGCGCTGAAAGCGCACCACTGCCAGCTCATTCTTAAGCTCTATCACCCTGCCGGTTTGACGAAGCTCGCCCTCTGCCATGTGCTTACTCCTTTTCCACTACGGTGGCGATATGCAGCTCTTCCAGCTGAGCGTCTTCCACCACGTCGGGTGCGGCGCACATAAGGCAGGAAGCGGTCTGTACCTTGGGGAAGGCGATAACGTCCCTTATGCTCTGGGCCTTGGTGATGAGCATTGCAAGGCGGTCAAGGCCGTATGCAAGGCCGCCATGGGGAGGCGTACCGTACTTGAAGGCGCCCATCAGGAAGCCAAAGCGCTCCCATGCCTGTTCCTTGGTGAAGCCCAGCTTTTCAAACATCTTTTCCTGTACCTCGGGGGAATGGATACGAATGGAGCCGCCGCCGATCTCGTTGCCGTTAAGCACGATATCGTATGCCTTTGCCCGCACCTTGCCCTGATCGGTGTCCAGCAGAGGCAGGTCCTCGTCCATGGGAGAGGTGAAGGGATGGTGCATTGCGTAGAATCTGCCGTCATCCTCGCTCCACTCGAACTGGGGGAACTCCACAACCCAGAGGAAATTGAACTTGTCTTCGTCCATAAGGCCCAGTCTGCGGCCCACTTCAAGGCGCAGGGCGCCCAGAGACTGGTATACCACCTCGTTCTTTGCGTCCGCAATGAACAGCAGCAGATCGCCCGTTTTGGCGTTGGCCCGCTCATGGATGGCAGCTATCTGTTCCTCGGTAAGGAACTTTGCAAAGGAACACTGCATTCCCTCGCTCTTCATGCTCATCCATGCCATGCCCTTCGCGCGGTAGGTCTTAACATACTCAACAAGGGAATCTATCTGCTTGCGGGTAAACTTATCAACGCCGCCTTCAACATTGATGCAGCGCACGGAGCCGCCCGCAGCAACGGCGTCCGCAAAGGCGCCGAATCCGCAGCCATCCGCTATGTCGGTGATATTTATAAACTCAAGGCCAAAGCGGGTGTCAGGCTTATCGGAACCGTAACGGTCCATTGCCTCCTGCCAGGTTATGCGGGGCAAAGGCAGTGGCACGTCAATATCAAGAGTCTCCTTCATAAGGCGCTGTATGAATCCCTCGTTTACCCTCATAACGTCCTCCTGCTCAACGAAGGACATCTCAAGGTCTATCTGAGTGAATTCGGGCTGCCTGTCCGCACGGAGATCCTCGTCCCGATAGCAGCGGGCTATCTGCATATACCTGTCGAAACCGGACAGCATGAGCAGCTGCTTAAATATCTGTGGGCTTTGGGGCAGGGCATAGAACTTGCCGGGCTGAACACGGCTGGGAACCAGATAGTCACGGGCGCCCTCAGGAGTGCTCTTGCAGAGGGTGGGTGTCTCTATCTCGATAAAGCCCTGCTCCGCAAAATAATCGTGGGCGATGCGGGTGATCTTGCTGCGCATCAGCATATTGTATTGCATACAGGGACGGCGCAGGTCCAGATAGCGATACTTCAGGCGCAGCTGCTCCTGGGTGTTCACGTCGTCGTCGATATAGAAGGGAGGAGTTTCGGATACGCTGAGTATCTTAAGGTCCCTGGCAATGACCTCAAGCTCACCGGTCCTCATGTTTTTATTTATCATGTTCTCATCACGCTTTGCCAGCACGCCCTTTACCGCAATAACATACTCGCTGCGTATGGTTTCCGCTTTTTCGAATACTTCCTTGGGAAGCTTGCTCTCGTCAAAGGTCACCTGCATTACGCCGGTGCGGTCCCTGAGGCCGATAAAAATCAATGCGCCAAGATTGCGCCATGTGCCGGCCCAGCCCATGAGGGTGATCTCTCTGCCGATTTCCGCGGCGGTGGGGTCGCCGCAGTAATGTGTACGCTTCCAGCCGTTAAGAAGTTCTGCCATTATTTTTTACCTTCCTTTATTTCAAAATTTGCTTTATCCTGCCGGTAAGGGACGGTATGGGCACATAGCCCTCATCCCCGGTTTCCATATCCTTAAGCTTTACCTCGCCCCGCTCCAGCTCGTCCTCGCCCAGAATAGCCACAAATCTGGCCTTTATCTTATTTGCGTATTTAAACTGGGCCTTGAAGCTGCGGCCAACGTGATCGTATTCCGTCTTTACCCCCTGCTCACGAAGCCTGTATGCAAGAGTAAAGCCTGTGCGGCGGGCTTCCTCGCCCATTGCGGCGATGTATACCTCAACCTGACGGGGTTCGGGTATGCGGGCGCCGGACAGCTCAGCTATAAGCAGCAGCCGCTCCATGCCCATACCGAAGCCTATGCCGGGAAGCTTGGGGCCGCCCAGCTGCTCCAACAGGCCGTCATACCTGCCGCCGCCGCAAACCGTTCCGGTATAGCCTTCGCTTTCGGCGATTATTTCAAAGACGGTTTTGGTGTAGTAATCCAATCCCCGAACTATGAAGGGATCCACTTTGTACTCAACGCCTATGCAATCCAAGCAGGCCTTCAGCTCTTCAAAGTGGGCAGAACAATCATCACAGATGCAGTCCAGTATGGTGGGAGCGCCGGCACATATGGCCTTGCACTTTTCCTCTTTGCAGTCCAGTATGCGCAGAGGATTCTTTTCAAAGCGGCTTTTGCAGGTTTCGCAGAGGCCGTCAAAGTTGCCGCGGAGGTATTCCCTAAGGCTTTCGTTATACTTTGGCCGACAATCCGGACATCCTATGCTGTTTATATTGACGCTGAGACCCTTTACGCCCACCCTGCTAAGCACGGTCATGGCAAGCTGTATGCACTCTGCGTCTATGCTGGCCCGGGGAGCGCCGTAAACCTCCACGCCAAACTGATGATGCTCGCGAAGGCGGCCCGCCTGGGGCTTGTCATAGCGGAACACGGGGCAGTAGAGATAGTACATCTTTGTGGGCTGTGGATCGTTGAAAAGGCTGTTTTCAATGAACATACGCCCTGTGCCCGCAGTTCCCTCGGGCTTTAGGGTTATGGAGCGGCCACCCTTGTCGTCAAAGGTGTACATTTCCTTTTGGACTATATCCGTGGTATCGCCCACTCCCCTGAGGAAAAGCTCGGTATGCTCTATAACCGGGGTGCGAACCTCGTTAAAGCCGAACTCGTCGCAGACCTTGCGCGCGACGCTCTCGATATACTGCCACTTGTAGCTCTCGGCAGGTACAACGTCCTTTGTGCCCTTGGGCGCCTGAATAGCCATGATGATCCTCACATTCTTACTTAGTATTATTATGTAGCGTTTGGGTAAAACGCAAAACAAAAGGGTCTTCCGTCCTATGCAAGGGACGGGAGACCCGCGGTACCACCCTAATTGGGCCAAAGGCCCCGGCTCAAAGCCCTGTAACGGGGGCAAATCGGGCGAGCCTTATCAGCCCGCCGGCTCACGGTTGTCTCCTGCGCTGCGCTCTCTGCCGCTGCTTTCAGCCAAGGCATACGGCTCTCTTTTGAGGCGCGGCCGCGCCGCTCTTCCGCTCACAGCCGATATTGAATAAATTATACAATTGCCCTCATTAAATGTCAAGGCGAAAGGGCTGCATATTCTTCCGTTTTATCGTCGCTTTGCCCTTGACAGGCTCATATCTTTCTGGTAAAATACGTTGATGTCGGCAGTATGGCTTTTTCGCCCTATTGCGGCAAAGGCCAGGTGCGCCGGGCGTGCGCCTGTAGCTCAGCAGGATAGAGCAACGGCCTTCTAAGCCGTAGGTCCAGGGTTCGAATCCCTGCGGGCGTGCCAGTTTCAAAATCTTTTAATGGCAGAGGTTTTTGAAACTGGCATGCAAAACCCATAGGAGCATCCCTTTTCTGCCGGAAGCACAATTTGCCATGGTGGGTATAGTTCAGTGGCTAGAGCGCCAGATTGTGGCTCTGGAAGTCGTGGGTTCAAATCCCACTACCCACCCCATTTTCAAGAGGGGAAGCGGATATTTATATCCGCTTCCGTCACCCTCCCCCCAAATTATATTGGGGTGTCGCCAAGCGGTGAAGGCATCGGACTTTGACTCCGAGATTCGCAGGTTCAAATCCCGCCACCCCAGCCATATGACCCGTTAGCTCAGCCGGTAGAGCATTTGACTTTTAATCAAAGGGTCCGGAGTTCGAATCTCCGACGGGTCACCATTTTTTAAAAAGCTAAATGCGGGCGTGGCGGAATTGGCAGACGCGCTGGATTTAGGTTCCAGTGCCGTAAGGCGTATGAGTTCAAGTCTCTTCGCCCGCACCACTTTTTCTCCACAGCTCAGCATACAATACGCGGGTATAGTGTAATGGTAACACATTAGCCTTCCAAGCTGAGATAGAGGGTTCGAGTCCCTTTACCCGCTCCATGTCGGAGCAAGCTTTATACAGCTTGCTCCGATTTCTTTTTTTGTAATCCGCGCTCTCTCACGCCGCCGCCCCTCCCCTTTCGCAAAGGGTCCCGCTTGCCGCGGCTGCGTCCTTGCGGACATGGGCATTGCGCCTGCGCCGCGCTAACGCACTTTTGCTGCTATTCTTATATAAAATATCCCCTTGATGGGGATATTTTTTACTATTTGGAATATATACATTAAATATAATCGGTAACCATGTCCTCCCCCGCTACGCCTTATCCAAACCAAGGGCGTGTATGGTATGGCGCATGTGCAGGTCCATGGCGCTGCGGGCGCCGTCCGCGTCCCGCCGGGACAGCAATTCTATAACGCTCTCGTTGTCGGATATGGTGATCTTCTGCAGCTCGCTCATATCCTTGCCCAGCTCCATTGTTTCATGGACGGCGCTGTTTATTATGGGGAAAAGACGTATTATGAACTCGTTATGGGAAGCCTGCACTATAAGGGTATGGAACAGCTGGTCATGATCCGCCCAAGCCGCCCTGCGCTTTATGCTTCGTATTACCTTCCTTCCCTGGTCGCATATTTCTTTAATTTCATTATCGGATGCCCTCTGACAGGCAAGGGCTATACACACGGGCTCGAATATAAGCCGCATCTCGTATAGATCCTTAAGGCGCATATAGGCCCTGTCCAAAGTATTGAATCCCAGATTGTCGTTTGATATTTTTTCAGAAACAAAAGTACCCCTGCCGTGCTGTACGCTCAGCACGCCCTGGACGGCAAGTATGCGTATGGCTTCCCTCAGCGTGGCCCGGCTTACCCCAAGTTCTGCTGAAAGAAGGTTTTCATTTGGGAGCTTTTCCCCCGGCATAAGGCTCTGTTCTGCGGTTATCATGGAATAGAGCCTGTCAGCAGTGCGCTCCGAAAGGCTTTTACCTGACATATCTACCTCGTAAAAAAATAACGTTATTTAAAGATCATTGCCATTTTGGGCACCGTAAAAAATAATGTGAATCGGCAATTAATTTCTGTTATTGAAATTGACAAATGCGCGCGTATGGTGTAATCTGAGGTCATACAATATCATACAACATCAGACAAGATGGCGCAACATCGTTTTATCTATTGTCGATCTCAAAAGTCTGTTAAAAAAATACCATATAATATATCAAAAGGAGAGACAGCAAATGATATACTCTTTCCATGAATTGGTTGACAGCGTAAAGAATGCCGGCAGGCGTATTGCCGTTGCCGTAGCGCAGGATGCGGAAGTGCTTATTGCAGTTCGCAAGGCGGCAGACCTTGGCATCGTGCATCCCATACTGGTAGGAGAAGAAGCTCAGATAAAGTCCATTGCCGCCGAACTGAACATCTCCCTCTCCGGCATGGAGATAATCAACGAAGCAGATAAAGTCGAAGCCTGCCGCAAGGCGGTAAAGCTCGTGCATGACGGGGATGCAGACGTTGTAATGAAGGGCATTGTGGATACTTCCGTTATCCTCAAGGCAGTATTGGATAAAGACATAGGCCTCAGGGAATCCCCCGTGCTTTCCCATGTGGCCCTCTTTGGCGTAGAAGGTTTTGACAGGCTGCTCTACATCACCGACGCGGCAATGTGCATCGCCCCCGACGTTGAGCAAAAAGCTCACATCATCAACAATGCAGTTAAGGTAGCCCATGCCCTTGGCAATGAAAATCCCATCGTCACCTGCCTCTGCGCGGTTGAAAAGGTTAATCCCAAGATGCAGGCCACCCTGGATGCCCAGGAGCTGGTTGAGCGCAACAAGCGCGGCGAGATAGCCGGCTGCACCGTATGCGGTCCTCTGGCCCTTGACAACGCCGTATCCGAAGAAGCCGCCAAGCATAAAGGTATCACCGATCCCAACGCCGGCAAGGCCGACATTCTCCTCGTGCCCTATATCGAAGCGGGCAATATTTTCTACAAATCCCTCACCTATATGGCAAAGGCACAGAACGCCGGCATGATCGTGGGCGCAAAGGCCCCCGTGGTGGTCACCTCCCGTGCGGACAGCGATGAAACCAAGCTCAACTCCATCGCCCTGGCCATCGCCGTTGCGGCAAACAAAGCCTAATCCCCCCTCTCCGACAGAAAGGAAACCTCATGAAAAACTTTAAAATACTGGCACTGAACCTTGGCTCCACCTCCACCAAGCTCGCAGTATACGAAGGTGAAGAGCTTAAGCTGCAGCAGGTGCTCCGTCACTCCCAGGAGGAGATGGGCGCCATTAAGACCATGGCCGACAACGCCGCCTTCCGCAAGCCCCTTATACTGGACTTCCTTAAGAGCAATGACGTTGACATAAATACCTTTGACGCCATAGTTGGTCGCGGCGGCCTTATGCGCCCCATTCCCGGCGGCACCTACGCCGTAAACGAGGCAATGCTGGAAGACCTTAACTCCTGCCAGTACGGCACCCACGCCTCCAACCTTGGCGGCATAATAGCCCACGAGATAGCTACCGAAATAGGCGTTCCCGCCTACATCGTAGACCCCGTCGTAGTAGACGAGCTGAGCGACCTTGCGCGTCTTTCCGGCCATCCCGAGTTCAAGCGCAGGAGCACCTTCCATGCCCTGAACCAGAAGGCCATAGCCAAGCGCTATGCTGCGGAAGTGGGCAAAGACTATAACGAACTGAACGTAATCGTAGCCCACATGGGCGGCGGCATCACCGTTGGCGCACACAACCGCGGCCGGGTAATTGACGTAAACAACGGTCTGGACGGCGAAGGCCCCTACAGCGCAGAGCGTCCCGGCGGATTGCCCGTTCTGGAAGTTCTCCGTGTGCTTCACGAGGGCAAGATGGGCGATTACGCCACCCTGCGCCGCACCCTCACCTCCCGTTGCGGTCTCATATCCTATCTTGGCACCAATGACGGCATAGAGGTTGAAAACCGCATAAAGGCCGGCGATAAGAAAGCCGAACTTGTATACAGGGGAATGGCCTATCAGATTTCCAAGGAGATAGGCGCCATGGCAACCGTACTGGAAGGCAAGGTTGACGCCATACTGCTCACCGGCGGCTTCGCATACGACAAGATGTTCACAGGCTGGATCGCCGAGCGCGTATCCTTCCTGGCACCCGTAAAGACCTATCCCGGCGAGGACGAGATGGGCGCCTTGACCGCAGGCGCGCTGCGCGTGCTCCGGGGTGAAGAAGAGGTAAAAACATACTGATGAATCACCGCATACAGATAATCACCGGCCACTACGGCAGCGGCAAGACCGAATTCGCCGTAAATCTGGCCCTTAAATACGCGGCGGCAGGCGAAAAGACCGCCCTTGCGGACCTGGATATAGTAAACCCTTATTTCCGCTCCGCCGAGAGGCGCAGCCTGCTTGAATCCCACGGTATCCGAGTCATTGCCACCAGCTTCTCCGGCATAATGGACGTGCCCGCCGTATCCCCCGAAGTTATGGCCATATTTGACGACTCGTCATACCGCGGCATAATCGACTTGGGCGGCGATCCCGAAGGCGCGCATATACTGGGACGCTATGAGCATCAGCTTGCCCGGGAGGGCTTTGACCTTCTCTGCGTAATAAACGCAAACCGTCCCGAAACAAACGCAGCCTATAAGGCTCAGTCCTATCTGGAGGCCATCGAAGCCTCCTGCGGACAAAAGATAACCGGCCTTATAAACAACACACACCTCTGCCGCGAAACCTCTTACGAGGATATAATCCGCGGCGCAAAGCTGGTTGACGAGCTTTCCAAGCTGACCGGGCTGCCTGTGGTATGGCATGCCGTGGAGAGCAAGTTCGTGGATCAGGTAAAGAATCAATTGGGCAAGGGTGACATCTTACCCATTGAGATATACATGTGTAAACCCTGGGAAGTAGACTTGTAAAAATCACAAATCAGGAGGAAATTGCAAACATGGCAGGAAAAGTAACGTTTCTGCAGGACAGATGTAAGGGCTGCGAGCTCTGCGTCAGCGTCTGTCCCAAGAAGATCGTCGTAATCGATCTGACGATCACCAATCGCAAGGGCTATCACCCCGCAACTGTAAACGACATGGATGCTTGCATCGCATGCGGCAGCTGCGCAAAGATCTGCCCCGATTCCATCATCACGGTTGAAAGACTGTAAGAAAGGGGACAGAACAACAATGCAAAAAGAACTTTGGAAAGGCAATGAAGCCATAGCGGAAGCCGCAATACGTGCGGGCTGCAAGTATTTCTTCGGCTACCCCATCACTCCTCAGACTGAGGTTCCCGAATACCTGTCTCTGCGTCTCCCCGAGATCGGCGGCTGCTTCCTGCAGGCCGAGAGTGAAGTCGCAGCCATCAATATGGTATACGGCGCTGCCGGCTGCGGCGTTCGTGTAATGACCTCTTCTTCCTCCCCCGGAATCAGCCTTAAGCAGGAAGGTATCACCTATCTCTGCGGCGCTGAGCTTCCCTGCGTTATTATCAACGTAATGCGCGGCGGCCCCGGCCTTGGCACCATACAGCCTGCACAGGGCGACTATTATCAGGCCACCCGCGGCGGCGGTAACGGCGACTACCGTACCCCCGTCCTTGCTCCCGCGAACGTTCAGGAAGCCGCCGACTTTGTGCGCCTTGCTTTCGACATTGCCGACCAGTATCGCAACCCCGTTATGGTTCTTGCGGACGGCATGATCGGCCAGATGATGGAAGCCGTAGAATGGGGCGAGATGGAAAAGCGCAATCTGCCCGCCAAGGATTGGGCCACCACCGGCACCAAGTGCGAGCGTGAGCACAACATCATCAACTCCCTCTACATCAAGCCCGAGGTCTGCGCAGAGCACAACGAGCATCTGGAGAGGAAGTACAAGGCCCTCGAGGAGAACGAAGTTCGCTATGAGGAAGTCAACACCGACGGCTGCGAAGTACTCTTCGCCGCATACGGAACCACTTCCCGTATCTGCCGCGCAGCCATGAAGATGCTGGCTGACGAAGGCATCAAGGCGGGCCTATTCCGCCCCATCACCCTCTGGCCCTATCCCTATGATGCCCTCAAGAAGTGCGCATCTCAGGACAGCATAAAGGCTGTGGTAGACGTTGAAATGTCCCTCGGCCAGATGATGGACGATGTTAAGATCGCTCTGGAAGGCGCGAAGCCCATTTCATTCATTGGTAAGGCCGGCGGTATCGTTCCTACTCCCCGCGATGTAGCGGACGCTGCCAAGAAGGCATTGGGGAGGTAATAAAAAATGGCAATTGTATATCAGAAGTCCAAAGGTTTAACGGATAAAGAACTCCATTACTGCCCCGGCTGCACCCATGGCATAGCCCATAAGCTGGTTGCAGAAACTCTGGAAGAGCTGGGCGTTATCGGCACCACCATTGGCGTTGCCCCCGTCGGCTGCTCCGTATTTGCTTATGACTACTTCGCATGCGATATGCACGAAGCCGCCCACGGCCGTGCTCCCGCTGTAGCCACCGGTATTAAGCGCGTATCCCCCGAAGGCACCACCGTATTCACCTATCAGGGCGACGGCGACCTGGCTGCCATCGGTACCGCTGAGATTGTTCACGCTGCAATGCGCGGCGAGAAGATCACCACCATCTTCATCAACAACGCCATATACGGCATGACCGGCGGTCAGATGGCCCCCACCACCCTGGTTGGCCAGAAGGCTACCACCTGCCCCCTTGGCCGTTCCAAGGAGCATTACGGTGAACCCATCCGCATGTGCGAAATGCTTTCCACCATCAACGGCTGTGTATACGCCGAGCGCGTATGCGTAACCGATATGGGTAACCTCAACAAGGCCAAGAAGGCCATCAAGAAGGCATTCGAGCTTCAGCAGCAGGGCGCCGGCTTCACCTTCGTTGAGATCCTGGCCGCCTGCCCCACCAACTGGGGCAAGTCTCCCGTAAAGGCAGTAGAATGGCTTAAGGAAAACATGATCCCCTACTTCCCCCTTGGCGTATACAAGGACATTACCGCGGAGGTGAAATAGCATGACAAACGAAATCATCATTTCCGGCTTCGGCGGACAGGGCGTTATGGCTATCGGTAAGACTATTACCGAGGCTGGCATGAAAGAAGGCATGGAGGTTTCCTGGCTGCCTTCCTACGGCCCCGAAATGCGTGGCGGCACCGCAAACTGCAGTGTCGTGCTTTCCGATGAGCCCATCGTTTCCCCCATCGTTCTTGAGCCCACTGAGCTCATAGCCATGAACCTGCCTTCTCTGCTCAAATTTGAGTCTGTGGTAAAGCCCGGCGGCACCATCTTCGTCAACAGCTCCGTTGTTGACCAGAAGGTACAGCGCACCGACGTTAAGGCTGTTTATGTAGACTGCATCAAGATCGCCGATGAACTGGGCAACTCCAAGGTAGCCAACATGGTTATGCTGGGCGCCTATATCGAGGCTATGAAGAATCTGTCTACCGATACCATAAAGGAGATGCTGGTACATATGTTCACCGGCCCCAAGGCAAAGCTGGTAGACCTGAACATTGAAGCTCTTAAGCGCGGCGCTGCCTGCGTAAAGTAACATTTATCAAAAAAGGGGAAAGGTCGTTTCTCGGCGTTTCCCCTTTAAAATGATTCTTCTTTATCGCATTGCATATCAAATTAAAATAATCATTTCATTAAGGAGGAAAACATGTACGCCAAGTTTGCAACCAGAATGGATAACATAAAGGGCTCCGCTATACGCGCCCTGCTTAAACTGGCTGACCAGCCCGATATTATATCCTTTGCCGGCGGTTTCCCCGCTCCCGAGTTTTTCCCCGTAAAGGAGATGGAACTGGTATCCAAGAAAGTTCTTGAAGAGGACGGCATGGCTGCCCTGCAGTATGGCCCCACAGATGGTCTTCCCGCCCTTCGCAAGCATATATGCAAGCTCATGGAGCCCCAGCACATCAAGGCCGACATTTCCGAAATTCTTGTAACCGGCGGCTCTCAGCAGGGTCTGGACATGGCCGGTATGCTGTTCATCGACAAGGGTGACGTTGTCATCACCGAAAGCCCCAGCTACCTTGGCGCTCTGAATGCCTTTAAGGCATATGAGCCTGTATTCGTCGAAATCGAAATGGACGAAGAAGGTATGCTGATCGACAAGCTGGAAGAAGCTCTGGAAGCCAATAAGGGCAAGGTAAAGTTCATCTACACCATTCCCGATTTCCAGAACCCCACCGGCCGCACCATGGCTATTGACCGCCGCAAGAAGATGGTAGAGCTTGCCAACAAGTACGGCGTATATATTCTGGAAGACAATCCCTACGGCTCCCTGCGCTTTGAAGGCGAGATCCATCCCGCCATCAAGTCCTTTGATACCGAAGGCCGCGTAATTTACCTTGGCACCATGTCCAAGATATTCTGCCCCGGTCTCCGTCTTGGCTGGATCTACGGCTCTCCCGAGGTCATCAACAAGTTCAACCTGATCAAGCAAGGCGTTGACCTCCAGTGCAACTCCATGGCACAGCGTGAGTGCGCCACTTTCTTCGATATGTACGACATCAACGCCCATATCGCAAAGATCGTCGAGACCTATCGCAATCGCCGGGATCTGATGATCAAGACCATCAAGGAGACCTTCCCCAAGGGCGTTTCCTACACCCATCCCGAAGGCGGTCTGTTCCTGTGGGTTACCCTGCCCGAGGGCATAGATTCCAAGGATGTATTTGAAAAGGCCCTTGAAAAGAAGGTAGCCTTTGTTGCCGGCGAACCCTTCTATCCCAACGGCGGCAACGCCAACCACTTCCGCCTGAACTACTCCAACATGCCCGAGGACAAGATAGTTGAAGGCACCAAGCGCCTTGGCGAGCTGCTCACCGAAATGCTGGGCTAATAATTAAAGCTAAACTCTTAGGGGTAAATTAAAGCCGGGCTGCTATGCAGCCCGGTATTTCTTTGGCAATAAATTGATTTTTCGCCAAAACACAA
Organism: Clostridia bacterium; assembly: GCA_016292635.1. Lineage (GTDB taxonomy): Bacteria > Bacillota > Clostridia > Christensenellales > CAG-138 > SFEL01. Next base: position 2,569 of record JAEDIC010000030.1, on the reverse strand, counting down.
AACAGACCCTTAGGTCTGTTTTGTTTTGGTACACCCTCAGGGGCTCGAACCCTGGACACCCTGATTAAGAGTCAGGTGCTCTACCAACTGAGCTAAGGGTGCATATTGGAGCGGGAGACGGGGCTCGAACCCGCCACCTCCGCCTTGGCAAGGCGGCGCTCTACCAAATGAGCTACTCCCGCGCAAGGGCTTCGCATCAGCACGCTTGATTATTGTAGCGCATTGCAAAGCCATTGTCAACCCTAAAGATGGTATTTTAATTAATAAAAATTATATATTGTTGCAGCAATCCGCAGAATTCGCCACAGCCATCCGTCAGTATGCCGCCCTGCCGCTACATACCCAAAATGTATTTATACACAGGAGCCAGCTCCAGCATGGCCTTCTTTACCTCATCCGCTATTCCGCCGTTCATGGTGGGAGCAAGGGAGGGATTATCATAACAAAAGCTGAGACTGCGGCGGTTAAGGTATGGCTTCAGGTCCTCCGGCATTCCCGGCGTCGCATCCCGCTTGTAGGTCTCTCCTTCTGCCTTGTAACGGGCCAACGCCGGGTCGGTAACTATTTGTCTGAACCCCTCCGGATCTACCGCCGCGCGGGCCCTCAGAGCCTTCATAAGGGGCAGGTTGGTGCTGTACATACCTGTGCCGTAGCTGTATCCCATTGGGGATATTTCAAAGTATATACACAGGCTTTCCCCAAGGCGCTGGCCTTCCCTGCGGTATGCTATCCACATATGATCCCTATAAGGCAGCTTGTTTTTTGAATATCTGGTGTCCCTGTTTATGCGGGAAACTATGCAGCCCAGGCGTGGATTGAACTCCGGGTCTATCTCAAGGGCGGTGGGCAGCAGCAGCTCCGCAAGGTGCCGCATGGGGCGCTGCACATACTCACGGTATCTTTCCCGGTTTTCCTCCATCCACATACGGTTGTTGTTGAATCCAAGCTCGGTAAGGAACATATATGCTTCCGGCTTAAAGCCGAAAAATTCATGCTTCATTTTTTTCTTCCCTTCTCTTTGCCATTACCGCCCCCCAGTCCACTTGAGAGAGCGCCAGCGCGCACAGTATCAATATGCATCCTACCGTCATACGCCCGGTCATTGTTTCATTCAGGAATACTACCCCAAATATGCAGCCAAAGGCCGCCTCGGTGCTCATGAACAGGGACGCATACTCGGGGCTTGCGTATTTTATGCCCACATTCTGCAAGGTAAGGGCGATAAGAGTTCCCGCAACTCCGCAATATGCAAGGGCGCCTATGGTCTCAGGGCCAAAGTGCGCCGGGGGCTGCTCAAACAACAGCGCTGCGATCCATGCATAAGCCGAAGCAAAGGCAAACTGCAGACATGTAAGCTGCATTACATCCACCCGCTGCTCAAACTTGTCCACATATATGATATGCAGCGCATAGCCTATGCCGCAGAGCAGGGTAAGGAAGTCGCCTATGTTCATGCCTTCGCCGCCATTTAAGGACAGCAGGGCAATGCCTGTCAGCATCATTACCGCCGCCACCATGACCCGCGCATCCGGCCTTTCCCTGCGCCGCATCCACAGTATAAAGGGCACCAGCACCACATAAAAGGCGGTTATAAGGGCATTTTTTCCTGCGGTGGTATACATGAGACCGTAGGTTTGCACGGCGAAAGCCCCATAAAGGCAGCCTCCCGTTACCGCGCCGCCCAGCAGGGCGTATTTGTTTACCGGCGCCTTTTTGCTGAAAAGGGTATAGCAAAGGCCCAACGCGCCTATGGCAAACCTTATTGCCAGCAGGTAATTGGTGGATATATTGTCAAGGGCGTTCTTCATCACCACGAAGCCGCCGCCCCATATTGCCCCCGCAAGCAGCAGCAGGCAGTTTGCTATGGTTCTTCTGGTTTTTTCCTTCATAATGCTCCTCTTTAGGATACCGTTATTCAGTCAACTTTACCACAGCCGCACCGTCAAATCAATCCCACAATTATACTTTGCATCCAACTGCCCACTATGGCGGCATATATTCCATTTCACTACACTGTATATCGTAAAACTACGGCGATATCGCCACTATCCAAGGAGGAAAAAAACCATGAAAAAGCGGATGATATCCGTAATAACTGTTCTGTGCCTGCTGATGGTGATGCCCACCATGGCAATGGGCCGCAAGCCTGAGGACAAAGCGGTAACCATACTGTATGTGGACAGGGATAATCACAATTCCGTCATTGCCACCGCTGAATTTATACCGGAAGGCCCCGGCAGCTATGTTCTGGATAACGACAACGAGGTGGTAGTAAAGGGTCTGCCTGCGGGCTATGGTCTTCTGGAAGGCAACTATTACGTTATAACCGTATCCGAAGGCGGCAACATCAGCCCCGATACTGTAAGGTTCAAAGTTAAGCATGTGGCTGTGTCCACTCCCGAACCCACCGTTGAGCCTACCGCAACCCCTGTGCCCACCGTTGAGCCTACCGCAACCCCCGTGCCCACCGTTGAGCCCACCGTGACCCCCGTGCCCACCGTTGAGCCCACCGTGACCCCTGTGCCCACCGTTGAGCCCACTGTAACCCCTGTGCCCACCGTTGAGCCCA
>JAEDIC010000014.1 GCA_016292635.1 Clostridia bacterium | reverse complement strand
TCAAGGTGCGCCCGTCGCTTTCGTGCGACAGCTCGTTTATCTTATCAGAACACTCATCCTTTGTCAATGTGTTTTTTAAAGTTTTTTGCAAAAAAGTTTTTTAAAGCCGCCGGAGTGATTTCCGACGGCTTTTTAACCGATTCTCAGGATGACGCAAGCGCTTTACTTAAGCAGCTCGGATATCCGTTCGTCCGCATCCGCCATAAGCTCATTAAGCCGCTTATCCAGCCCATCGGCGCTGTGAGCCTTGCCGCCAATATACAGCTTTAGCTTGGGCTCGGTGCCGGAGGGGCGCACGCAAAGCCAGCAATCCTCCTCAAGGAAGAACCTAAGCACATTGGAAGAAGGCAGGCCCGCCTTTTCCACCCTGCCGTCTCTGTATTTAACGATACCCTTCTTAAGGTCCTCAAACGACAGCACCTTTACTCCGCCCACGGTATCCATGGGTTTATTTCGCAGGGCCTCCATTGCGGCGGCTATCTTTTCAAGGCCTTCCTTACCCTTAAGCGTATAGGACTTAACGGTCTCGCCATAAAAGCCGTAAATGGCGTACATCTCCTGCAGCACGTCATAAAGGCTTTTGCCCTGCTGGGCATATACCACGGCAGCCTCCGCAAGCATCATAGCTGCGCAGATGGCGTCTTTATCCCGGGCAAAGCTGCCCTTCAGGAAACCGTAGCTTTCTTCAAAGCCGAATATGAACTCCTTCTCGCCGGTCTTTTCGCAGTATGCTATCTGCTCGGATATAAAGCGGAAGCCGGTGAGCACATGGCGCATCTCCACGCCAAAATGGGCGCAGATGGCGTCCGCCATCATGGTGCTGACGATAGACTTCACCACCAGGCCGTTATTGGGCAATATGCCTTTCTCCTTCATGGCGGAGAGTATATAATGAATAAGGATGCTGCCTATCTGGTTGCCGGTAAGCACGGCAAAGCGTCCATCCCCGGTGCGGACGGCTGCGCCCAGCCTGTCGGAATCCGGATCGGTGCCCAGTATAAGATCAGCGCCCACCTTATTGGCAAGCTCAAAAGCAAGGGTAAACGCGTAAGGGTCCTCCGGGTTGGGAGCCTTTACGGTGGGGAAGCTGCCGTCCGGCGCTTCCTGCTCCGCAACTATGCTTACACTTTCAATGCCCATGCGCTTGAGTATCTCCTTAACGGGCACGCAGCCGGAGCCGTGGAGGGGGGTGTATACCAGCTTCATATCTCCGCCCTTTTCGGCGGTAAGCTCGGGATTGAGACGGAGAGACATGGTGGCCTTGTAGTATTCCTCATCCAACTCAGCGCCTATCATATTAAGAAGGCCAGCGGAAAGCGCCGCCTGTTCATCCATGGGACGAACATCGAAATAATTCGCATTGCGGATATACTTGAGTATCTCATCCGCCTGTTCGGGGCTCGCCTGTCCGCCATGCTCCCAATAAACCTTATAGCCGTTATACTCGGGAGGATTGTGGCTTGCGGTGATGACCACGCCGGCAATGCACCCAAGATGCAGCACGGTAAAGGAAAGCTGGGGCACGGAGTGCAAAGTGCTGTAAAGGTATACCTTTATGCCATTCTCCGCAAGCACGAGGGCAGTCTCCTTTGCAAACACATCCGACATATGGCGGGAATCGTAAGCAACGGCAACCCCCCGCTCTTTTGCCCCTTCTATTGTATTAATGTAATCCGCAAGGCCCTGGGTGGCCCTGCGCACCACATGAACGTTCATTCTGTTGGTTCCGGCGCCTATTATGCCCCTGAGGCCCGCGGTGCCGAACTCCAGCTCGGTATAAAACCTTTCTTCCTGCTCCCTGGGATCGCATGCAATGGCCTTAAGCTCCTCACGAAGTCCACCTTCAAGGGCCTCGTTTTCCAGCCAGCTCAGATAGTTCTCCCTGTAATCCATGTCATTCCTCCTTTTCCGCGGCGGTTGCAAGACCGTTTTCGCTTCGGCTGTTCAGCTCATGCATCTGCTGAGACATACTGTATGCACAGCCTCCGCCTACGATAATATGATCGTTAAGCACTATTCCTATAGGGGTAAGCGCCCCTATTATAAGACTGGTGGTATTCAGGTCCTCCTGTGAGGGCCTAAGATCTCCGGAAGGATGATTGTGGCAAAGCATCACCTTTTCCGCGCCCCGGCGGAGGACTGTTTCCACCACGGTTCTCGGATACATGGTAACCTCCCCCGGTGTGCCGCTGCTTATCCTGTCCGCATGAAGCACCCGGTAGGATTTATCCAGAGAGATAACGTACATACTCTCGTTATTGCCCCTAAAGGGCAGGGATTTGCAGTATTCCATGGCGGCATATGGGGTATTCAACCTGGTACCCCGCACCTTCTGAGCGGCGGTACGCCTGTTTAGGCTTCCTATAAGAGACAGCAGTATTGCGGCGGACTCCCCAACGCCCTTCACCTTGGCTATCTCGTGAACATCCGCAGCAAAAAGCGCCTCCAGCGAGCCGAAGCCCTCATTGCCCAGCAGCCTGTGGGCCAGAGGGTTTGTGTCCTGCCGAGGTATGGCGTAGGTAAGCAGCAGCTCAAGCAGCTGATGGTCATGTATGCTTTCAGGGCCCTGCTCGATATATGTTTCTCTAAGGCGCCTGCGGTGCCCGCTGTGAGGATTGTGGTTTTGGACGTTCTGTTTCTTTTCTTCCATATGCTAACCTTTCCTAATATAATTATAATCAAAGCCTGGCGGTATGTACAGGATAATCCACATCTGAAAGGGATAAAGTTTTATCAGACAAAATATATAAGTTTTGGGGCTTGTATCGGACGGAAAAAAACTGCATAATAAGAAGAAATATGGGGACTTTTTTGTAATATTCGCAGTGTACTCCGCTGCGATAGATTTATAACTTTTAAAATACAAAAGGAGATAACGAAATGGAGCTTCTGAAGGAACGAATCCGCAAAGAAGGCAAGGTTCTGTCCGGCGGCATTATCAAGGTTGACGGCTTCCTTAACCACAAGGTGGACACCAAGCTGCTTGCCGCAATGGCGGAAGAATTCGAAAAGTATTTTGACCTGTCTGAGGCCACGGTGATACTTACCGCCGAAGCCAGCGGCATAGCTTTGGCAACCCTCTGCGCAAACCGCTACGGTCTGCCCCTAATCTACGCAAAAAAAGCCAAGAGCGACAACATCGAAGGCGGTCTGCTCAAGAGCGAAATCTACTCCTACACCTATAAAAAGAAGATTACCCTGCTGGTATCCGCCGAGTGGCTCAAGCCCACCGACAAAGTATTAATCGTGGACGACTTCCTTGCAAACGGCGAAGCTCTCCGGGGCCTCTGCGAGATAGTAAGCAGCGCAGGCGCCGAGCTCATCGGCGTTGGAGTAGCCGTTGAAAAAGGCTTCCAGCCCGGCGGCAAGAATCTCAGGGAAGCCGGCGTAAACCTCAAATCCCTTGCCATCATTGACAAGGCCGATGAAACCGGCATCGAGTTCAGGGAAGAATAACACGCTCAAAACTAAAAGGACGGTTTATGCCGTCCTTTTTGTTGCTCAAGAATCATACTTATTCACCGATTATCCGCAATGAGCCAATCCACAAACTATTTTATATGACTTTTGCCGTTGGTATAGGCTTAGGCGTTTACCTCAATATCCCCCAGCGAAAACCGTGCGGTATATGTGCGGTATAGACGTCCGTATCCCGGCCTGTGCTTTTTCCACTGCGGCGGCCCAAAGTAACTTCCACGCCTGCTATCTCGCTCTGTTTGGTTTCGCTGCCGCCGCAAATGCATGGTCCTTTACTTTTATTTCCTAATCGTTTCCCGATAACCCATATTAAATATGCCCTCCTTAAGCGTCTGAATTTTGAGGCGCATATCAGCGCATGACTTCTTTTATGCTTCTTACCATGGCCTCCTGCCGCATACAAAGTGGCTCTTCCAGTAGCTGCTGGTATAGGAGCGGCGCACAACCTTGCCGTTGGAGCTGGAGGCGTCTATCATCATGCCGCTGGATACAACTATGCCGATATGGCCGACTTTGGTATAGCCGTCGTTGTAGAAGCAAATAAGGTCACCCTTCTTGAGGCTATTTATACTGGTGATTTTTTCCCAATCGCTCACCTGGGAATAGCCGGCGGCGTTCAAACGCCTGCGGTTGCTGCCAGCCTCCTTAAGGCAGTAGTATACAAGTCCGGAGCAGTCAAAGCTCTTGGGGCCCTCGTTGCCCAGTATGTACTTGCAGCCCAGCTTGCTCTTGGCTACTTCTATCATCTTGTTTATATTGGCCTTGGTGCGAGCCTGCTGAGCCTTGGATTTGCTTTCCTTGGCATCGGGAGAATAGAGCATCTCATAGGTCTTTTCTCCGGCAAGTCCGTCGGCGGAAAGGCCGTTTCTGCTCTGGAATTCCTTCATGGCGGCCTTGGTTTCGTCGCCGTAGTAGCCGGTGGTCTTGCTCATGTAGCCCATATCCACCAGCTGCATCTGCATGGAGGATACGTCATCGCCGCTCATGCCTTCCTTAACGCAGTACTTGGGAGCATCCGCGCTATAAAGTAGGGACAGTGTCTGGTCTCCCGCCCAGCCGTCCTCGTCTATGGTGAGATCAAGGGCTTCGGTATAGTTTATCTGCCGCTGGAAAAGCTCCACCGCCCGCTCCGTAGCGGGGCCGAAAAGGCGGGTTGGAACGTCGGTATCCATATAGCCCAGCTCCATAAGGCGAGCCTGCAGCTCAAGCACTCTGTCGCTTTCCACGCCGCGGTGGAGTATGGGTTCCGGCGTGGGTGTGGGGGTGGGTTTTGGGGTGGGGGATGGTGTAACTTCTATTGATACAAAGCTGGTGCCGCTTTCATCCGCCCGAATCGCAAGCACGTCCACCGGCTGCTGGTTTGAGCAGCCGCGCACAAGCAGCGAGGTCAGCAGTATCAGAACCGCCAAAACCAGGGCAACGCCGCCTATGAGTATGGCTTTGGCCTTGACTGGGGCGGCCTTAAAGCGGGCGGCAGTGCGGCGGGAAGAGCCCCCTCTTCCCGCCATAAGCTTATTGAGCCGCTGCCTCATGTTTTTTATTAATCTCTTTATCTGTCTGCGAAAATTGGACATACCTGTTTCCTGTTCGTTTTGTTTTCAATCATTTTATATGGTTTTCCGGCTTTTTTCAACGGCGGTCATATTATTGTTAGCATTTGTTTACAAAATCCTGCCGGGATTTATATCAGAAAGCCAATGTCAAAGTACTGCTTATATCGCTCTAACCAACCAGTATTTCCGCTTAAACTCGGGGCATGATATGATTGGTGTGAAATGGGCGGCTATGGCCCATACCAATGAAACATTCACGGAGGGCATATAAAAATGGCAACCATATCCAGGGGCATAAAGGCTCCCATCATCCGCAAGGGAGACGACATAGTTAAGATAGTTACCGACTGCGTGCTGTCCGCTTCAAGGGAAGACGGCTTTGAGTTCCACGACCGCGACGTTGTGGCGGTTACCGAGGCCGTGGTGGCCCGCGCCGCAGGCAACTATGCCACCATTGACGCCATAGGCGAAGACGTTCGCGCAAAGCTGGGCGGCGAGACCGTTGGCGTGGTGTTCCCCATACTCAGCCGCAACCGCTTTGCCATATGCCTCAGGGGCATCGCCCGGGGCGCAAGGAAAGTAGTGGTTCAGCTCAGCTATCCCTCCGACGAGGTGGGCAACCATCTGGTGGACCTGGATGCGCTGGACGACAGCGGCGTTGACCCCTACAAGGACGTGCTCAGCGTAGATGACTTCCGCAAGCATTTCGGCACTCCCCTCCATCCCTTCACAGGCGTGGACTACATCAGCTACTATTCCCAGCTCATAGAGGAAGAAGGCGCGGAGGCCGAGATAATTCTCGCCAACCGTCCGGAAGCGATTCTGGCCTACACTCGCAAGGTGCTCTGCTGCGATACCCATACCCGCTTCCGCACCCAGCGCCGCATAAAGGCTGCCGGCGCAGAGGTATGCCTTACCCTTTGCGATATACTCAACGCCCCCGTTAACGGCAGCGGCTGCAACGCAGAGTTCGGCCTGCTGGGTTCCAACAAATCCACCGAGGAAATGGTAAAGCTTTTCCCCGATAACGCTCAGGAAGTTGCCGAGGCCATCAGCGCCTCCCTCTCCGCCGCCACCGGCAAGCAGATAGAAGCCATGGTATACGGCGACGGCGCCTTCAAGGATCCTGTGGGCAAAATATGGGAACTTGCTGACCCAGTTGTATCTCCCGGCTATACCTCGGGCCTTGAGGGCCTGCCCAACGAGCTGAAGCTCAAGTACCTTGCGGATAACGACTTCGCCTCCCTGAAGGGTGCGGAGCTTAGGGCGGCCATTGAAAAGGCTATCCGTGAAAAGGATAAGGACCTTAAGGGCAGCATGGTCACCCAGGGCACCACTCCCCGCCGTCTTACCGACCTTCTGGGCTCCCTCTGCGACCTGACCTCCGGCTCCGGCGACAAGGGCACCCCCATAGTGCTGGTTCAGGGCTACTTTACCAATTACGCGGACTAAAAAAATGTATTTCGAAAAAGTGGCTGAAGACCACTTTTTTGATTTTTTTACGGGCTTTCCCTCTCGCATTTCATGCTCCCGGACGGGAGAGCCCGCAAAGTATGAAAACCTTGCGGTTTTCATCCGTTTTGACATATATGCCGTCAAAGCCGGAATGAACATAAGGGGCTTTTGCCCCTTATCAACCCCATCGAAAACATGCGGCACAGCATCATTTTGCTGTTTGTATATAATATTAAACCACTCCCCTGCCATTACGGGAATATATCTTTGAAAAAAGCCCTGTTTGCGCTAATTTTTCTATTGCATTGGCATCTTTTGCCGTGATATAATACAAAACGCTGACGTGCTTCTTGCTCTGCCCGTTCGGAGGCAGGGCCATAAGACCATAAGGAGGTGAAAAGCGTGAATAAGTACGAAGCTATGTACATCGTAACTCCTGAGCTGGAGGATGAGGCCATAAAGGGCGTCATTGAGAAATTCTCCGGTATCATCACCGCTAACGGCGGCGAAATCGAAAACGTTGATGAGTGGGGCCGCAAAAAGCTCGCCTATCCCATCGATTACAAGACCGAGGGTTACTATGTTCTGGTCCACTTTGCAGCAGCTTCCGAGCTGCCCCGTGAGCTGGAGCGTAACTTCAAGAATGACGAGTCCATTCTGCGCTACATGGTAGTCCGTCAGGAAGCCTAATTGCAGAATATTTAGCTGAAAGGATGGTACAATTATGAACAAAGCAATCCTTATCGGCAGACTCACCAAGGACCCCGAGGTAAGGACCACCCCCAGCGGCGCGAGCGTATGCACTTTCCGCATCGCGGTAAACCGCCGTTTCCCCAGTCAGTCCGGTGAGCGGGTAGCCGACTTTCTCAATATCGTTGCCTGGCGTCAGCTTGGCGAGCACTGCGGCAAGTACCTTTCCAAGGGACGCATGGTATCCGTCATCGGCGAGATACATACCCGCACCTACGATGCAAATGACGGCTCTAAGAGATACTTTACCGAAATAGTCGCAGACGAAGTTGAATTCCTCAGCCCTAATGAGCAGGATTCCGGCAGCGGCAGCTACGAGCGCGCATATGATCGCCAGAGCGCCCCTCAGGCTCCTGAAGGATTCACCGAAATCGACGACGACCAGCTGCCCTTCTAACAGGGTCAGCCCATCCAGCTTACTGAAAGGAGAAACCTATCAATGGAAGAACGCAAAATGAAGCCCCGTGCCCGTAGGCCCAGGCGCAAAGTATGCGGTTTCTGCGTGGATAAGGTTCAGCATATCGATTATAAGGACACTGCAAGGCTCCGCAAGTTCGTTACCGAGCGCGGCAAGATCATGCCCCGCCGCATGAGCGGCGTTTGCGCCAAGCATCAGCGTGAGCTGGCTATCGCCATCAAGCGCGCCCGCATAGTCGCCCTGCTGCCCTACGTTTCCGACTAAAGCGAAACCGGCCGGCAAATTTTACACTGTAATACAACCACAACTCCATGAAGAACGTTAGCCAAAGGCCGCCTTGTCAGGCGGCCTTTTTTCGTTATGCTTTCATTATTTCAAAAAAGCAGGCCTCCCCAGGGAGACCCGCAGGCTTATACCATATCAATGACCGCCAAGATAGCTGAGCCCCAGCATTATGTACAGTATTCCGAATATATACGGCATCAGCATCTCGTGCATTCCGGGATTCTTTCTGAATCCGTCGGTAAGCACGATTATCTCCGAGCCATATGCTCCCGCTCCCAGTATATAGGCCGCAAATTTCAGCATATGGCTATAATGGTGTATCGCCTCTATTGGCAATATGGACAGCACAAACAGCACCGCTGCAATAACAGCAAATCCATTGCGCACCCCAAGGAAGGTATGCATGGTTTTGCTCTCCCTGTGGTCCTCCGGCAAATCCTGCACAATTGCCTTATCGTGCTCCACAAGATGCATTGCGCCTTCGGCTATGTGGGCCGCTCCCTCTGCGATATGGGCCACATCCTCCACCAGCTCCTCCACAAGGCCGGGATGCTTTTCCTGAGATGAGTCGTCATGATACTCATGCTTGGCAATGCTCTGTATTACAGGCAGCAGCACAACGGATACAAGACCCGCAGAGAAGCCGCCGTTATACAGATTGAAGCCGCCGTGCATGGTAGCGGTTATGCCGGCAAGGTAAGCGTGTACTATCCCGGCGAATATTCCATAAAACACGCCGTATCGTCCGCAAAGGGGCGCAAGGCCGGTGGCATAGCATACAGCAACGCAAAGATATTGGCTGTTCAGCGGCACACCGCTTATCAGGGAATAAATACCATATCCAACGAATATGGGCATCATGTTTCGGGTATTTGCGCCGTTGCCCGTCCAACACAGCACAGAAATGACGGCGCCAACGGTAGCTCCGTTCATTGGGGCGCTTATCAGTATCATGTAAAACAGAGTCATGAGGCCAACAAGGCCCATATTCATCAGCACCGCCGGCATTCCAAACTCCGGCGCAAAATCTATATCAAGACCCGTATGCCTTCTCAGCGCCCAGAATTCACTTACTCCGTCCTTTGCCAGGATAAGACCGAACATGATCATTGCGGCAAAAATACCGCCCAGTACGGGAAAGAAAAATTCCGGCCTGCTTTCGCCCAGCACCGCCGATATGTGATATCCGTCCTCCAGGCCCAGGGGAGCAAGGGCCACATCACGGTATATGGCAAAAAAGCATATGCCTATAAGGCCCGCCGCAAGGCCAACGTTATAAAGGTCAAATCCACAGTGCATAGTTCGGGTATGCTGGGCAACAGGAGTAATGATAAAGCCTATCACCATGGCGCTGAGCCAGCCTATAACAGCACCGCCCACTGTAAATCCGCCGTAAAAAGCCAATACCGACACAACCGGAGACAGTGCGGAAGCCTGTATTGGATACTGTATTATGCGGCGGATGGACTCGTTTTTATAAACAGCATACAACCAGCCTCCCAGTACAAAGGGAATCATGGTGAATACCGTCTTGCCGAAAAGGCCTATGCCCACCGAAAGGAAAAACGCGCCGAAAGCTCCGCCCGATGCCACAAAGCCGGACAGCTTGTACAGCCCATATACAAAAAGCCCCGTTATGCCCGCATTTACAAGGGCAGCGTTAAGGCCGCCCACCGCCGTAAAGTCCGTTACTAACGGCGCGGAGCAGGTGAATATACTCCACAGCCCCCGGGGAAGTGAAGAAATATCGCCAACCAACAGCCCCGACACCACAAAGGAAGCGGAAAACAGCAGCATGGTAAGCATTATTATATTGTGATTATGGAGCGCTGTGTGGCTGTAAAACCTTTTCTCCTTCATGGATCCTCCGGAAGTGATATGACGATTGGGAGTATAATATGTCATTTTATAATGTTGAATATTATTATACAGTAACTTTACCTTCCCTGCCAACAGGCTGTTAACGTATTTTTTACATAATTTCGCCTTCTATTTACATTTCCGTCTCTCCTGGCCGAACCGCCGTATTGCATTAAGCGGCAATTCTGATATAATTATTTAGTAAATATAATTGCCGAAAGGATGTGGTAACTTCAAATGGACGACGGGAGTACAATATTGCGGTATTTGATACCGCTTTTCGCTTTATTGATAGGGGCAAGTCTCTGCGCCGCCTCTGAAACCGCATATACCAGCGCCAACCGCATCAGGCTCATGAGCCTTGCGGACGATGGCGACCCCAAAGCAAAGCGTGCACTCAGGGTAATCCATAATTTTGACAAAGCCCTTACCACTCTCCTCATATTGAATAATATAACCCACATCGCCACGGCCTCCATCGCCACCATAATGGTAACAAAGCTGTGGGGAGCGGGCGCTGTTGCCTATTCCACCATCGTTACTACGGTAGTGGTATTTTTGTTTGCGGAAATGATACCCAAATACTTCGCCAAGACATTCAGTGATCAATACGCGATGGCTGCCGCAGGGCCAATGCTGTTTCTTATGAAGGTCCTCACCCCCGTATCCTTCTTCTTCACAAAGATAGCGGACGCGGTAAAAAGGCCCTTCAAAAAGCAGGAAGAAGAGCCCACCGTTACAGAGGATGAGCTTTACGGATACGTTGAGGCCATCGCTCAGGAGGGGGTGCTTAATGAAGACGAGGCGGAGCTGGTTCAGAGCGCCCTTGAATTCGGCGAGCGCACCGCCGGAGATATAGTGGTTCCCTGGGATAAGGTGCTCACCGTGTCCTCACTTATGAGTCAGGAAGAAATTCTGGAGGTCATCCGCTCAAATATCCACAGCCGCCTGCCGGTCATGGATATAAACGGCAACGTTATGGGCATATTGCACATCCGCGCATACCTCAGGGCCTATATAAACGCCCAAGACGACGAGCAGCTGCAGCTCAGAGCCATAATGGACGACGTAACCTTTGTAAACAGCGATACCCCCATCGACGAGCTGCTGCCCGAAATGAGCCGCAAGCGCACCCATATTTCCATAGTGGTGGACGGTGACGGCAACAACCTTGGCATACTCACTGTAGAGGACATACTGGAAGAGCTTGTAGGCGAGATATACGACGAGGACGATCCCCTGCCGGAAGGAGGCGCCCATGCTTAATTACATATTTATAGTAATACTGCTGGCCTTTTCCGCGTTTTTCTCCGGCTCGGAAATCGCCTATTCCTCTGCCAATATCATTCGCCTCAGGCATACTGCGGAATCCACAAACAGACGCCGGGACAAGATCGCCCTTAGCATTGCGCTGAATTTCGATTCCGCCCTTACCACCATACTGATAGGCAACAACCTTGTGAATATCGCCTCCTCCTCCGTTGCCACGGTAATAGCCATTAACCTGCTGGGGGAAAGCGGCGCATGGGCGGCCACACTTATAATGACGGTGCTGATAATCACCTTTGGCGAGATAACGCCAAAGATAATCGCCGCAGAGATATGCTATTCCTTCGCCGCCCTTGTGGCGCTGCCTCTTCGCTTCCTTATGCTCATTCTTTCTCCCGTGGGCAAGGTCATAATGGCAATAGTGAAGCTCGTTGAAAAGCTCTGGGCCCACAAGGTTCAGGATATTCCCACCGTTACCGAGGATGAGTTCGAAACCATTATAGAAACCGTTGAAGACGAGGGCGTCCTTGATGAGGACAGGTGCGATCTGCTTCAAAGCGCCCTGGATTTTGATGATGTGCTGGCCTATGAGATAATCACTCCCCGGGTGGATATGACCGCCATAGACATGGACGATCCCTTTGAGGAGAATATGGAGCTTATAATGCGCTCCCCCTTCTCCCGCATACCCGTCTATGAGGACACCATAGACAACATAATCGGCATACTGCACCTTAACCGTGTTTTCAAGCGGCTGGCAGATCAGGATGAGATAGACTTGCGGGAGATACTTATGCCGGTCACCTTCGTTCATAAGACCACCCCCCTGAACCACGTTCTCACCACCATGAAGCGCAAAAAGTGTCACATGGTCATCGTTACCGACGAATACGGCGGCACAATGGGCTGCCTTACCATGGAAGACGTGCTGGAGCAGTTGGTTGGCGATATCTGGGACGAAAGCGACGAGATAGAGGAAGAGCTCATTCAGCTTAAGGATGACCTTTACGATGCGGACGGGGATATGCGCATTGAAGACCTTTTCGCGGAGCTGGATATCGACGACCGTGACTTTGACGACGACAACGCCACCCTTGGAGGCTGGGCTACCGAAATGATAGGCGGCTATCCTAAAAAGGGCGATTCCTTCACCTATAAGAACCTTACCGTTACCGTAAAAAAGCGCAAAAATCTCCGGGTTGAGCGGCTTCTTGTAAAGGTGGATCCCGTGGAGGAAGAAGAGGACGAATAAACTGCGTCATAATAAAAAGCAGCGCAATATGATATGCACCCCAAAAGTTTGACACTTAAGGAGGTGCATATTTTAATGAGCGCTTTTCCTAAAACCGTTTTCTTTTTTCCACAGTGAATAAGTTCCTTAAAGGGTGATGGGTAGATTTAGATAACTACCCTCATGACCGATATGTATAAATCAAAACACGCTCCCTGCGCATATCAGGGAATTTGCAAGATCCTCCCGATAAAGGGGGCTGCCCTCATCAAGGCTGTTTATACATACCCTGTTTTCCCTTGCTGTGGCGTGGATATATCTCCCATCTCCCAGATACAGGGCCATATGACCTGGAAAATACAGCAGGTCTGCCTCTTTTGCGCAGGCAAAGGAAATGCTGTGCACGGGATACCCCGGCTGAATGGACGCGTTGCGGTATATGGCGACGCCGTTTAAAAGATATGCGCTGTGGCAAAGGCCGCTGCAGTCCACGCCCAGCGGGGTGCGCCCGCCCCAGCGATAGGGCACGCCCAGATACCTCATAGCGGAATCCACTATGCTTTTCCTCAAGGCCTCTTCCTCGATGACGGCCGTTCTTTCCGGCTTAAGGCCGATGGTCTTCATAAAGCCCCTTTCCCCGCCTATGAGCCTTATCTCCGTCCATCCTTCCCTTTCCCCAATCGGCTCAACCTGCGCCCCACGGGGAAGCAGCATCAATGACCGGGACTTTATATCCCCCGCCTCATGTACCGCCCCAAAGGGCAGGGACACTGTCATCGGCTCATTTTCATACTGCCATTCCATCAGATGCCTGCGCCGCACGCAGCTTTGGTATCCGTATATCATTCGCACCCTGCAAAATTCACCCATGTCCTCCAGTATGTCCGCCTGCTGACCGTACCAGGCCTCGTCGTCCAGCTCGGATGCGTATGGTTCCTTGTAAAGGGGGGCGGCGGGATAGTTTATAAGCATATTATCGCTCCTTTTTTTGTAATTGATATGCATGGGGGCTGCCCCGTATACGAAAAAACGCCTGAGGATATACTCCTTCAGGCGTTTGTATCTGGTTGTTGTTACTGGTTGGTGGGGAAATCAAAGTATTCGCCACGCTTGTAGTCATATACAGCTCCATTGGAGAATGCGTCGATATTTTCCAGCACCTTGCCCGTGCCTATGGCAACGCAGGAGATGGGATCTTCCGCCACATAGCAGGGAACCTTTGTATGCTCGGCGATGAACTTGTCCATACCGTAAAGCAGTGCGCCGCCGCCGGTAAGGCATATACCGTTTTCGGTGATATCGCTGGCAAGCTCGGGGGGAGTGCGCTCAAACAGGCCCTTTACGCTTTCCAGTATCATCTGAAGGGGTTCTTCCAATGCTTCTATCATTTCATTGGAGCCTATGACCATCACCTGAGGCAGACCGGAAACCAGGTTTCTGCCCTTAACGTCTAAAAACAGCTGCTCCTTGCGAGGGTAGGCAGAGCCGATGCGTATTTTTATCTCTTCAGCGGTGCGCTCGCCTATTAGCAAATTGTGCTTCTTGCGCATATAGCGCACTATGGCGTCGTCAAACTTGTCGCCGGCGATCTTTATGGAATCCGACAAAACGGAGCCGCCAAGGGACAGTATGGCAGCGTCGCTGGTGCCGCCGCCGATATCCAGTACCATGTTCCCGCGGGGGACGGATATGTCGATGCCTGCGCCTATTGCCGCGGCAATGGGTTCTTCGATAAGGTAGGTATGCCTTGCGCCGGCTTCCTCCGTTGCGTCTATAACGGAGCGCTTTTCAACCTCGGTTACGCCGGAGGGTACGCATACCACCACACGGGGCTTAAAGAATATGCGCCTGCCCACTACCTTGCGCAGGAAGTGATTAAGCAGTCTCTCGGTTATGTCGTAATTGGAAATAACGCCATCCCTCAAGGGGCGCATAGCGATTATGTTGCCGGGGGTACGGCCTATCATGCGGCGGGCCTCCTCGCCCACTGCAAGTATGCTGCCGGTTGTTTTTTCCACCGCCACTACAGACGGCTCCCTCAGCACTATTCCTTTACCGCGAACATAGACAAGCACGCTTGCCGTGCCAAGGTCGATGCCCACATCGCTGTAGTCAAAAATACCCATCTATTTCCTCCATGGCGGCGCTGCCGCCGGTTTAAAAGCATTAATAAATGCCCGGTACACATAAGGACACACATCCATAGATGTAATTATTGTATCATTCTACCACAATGATAACAATAGTAACATCCAATAAATTTGAATATATTTTGAAGATTTCGTCAATAATTTTTCCGTTTAAGGGCAAAAACAGATGCGTTCCTCCCCCAAATAAGCACTTTTTCGCCATATATAAGCAAAAGCCGCATTTTATATGCGGCCCTGCCTGTATGTTGTCATGTATTATTTACCAAGGTATTGCCGTATCTTTCGGCCCGCCGCGGCGGAAAGGTCAGCCTCGTCAATGGTGCATATGCGCCCGTCCTTAACCGTCACTTTACCGTTTACCACGGTATAATCCACAGCGCCGCGAATACCCACGGTGCACAGCATACTGCCGGGGTCATAGCAGGCCCCCGCAAGCTCTATCCTGCGGCTGTCCACCATGAACATATCCGCACATTTGCCCTCCGCTATGCTGCCTATATCCTCCCTGCCAAGGAGAGACGCGCTGCCAACGGTGGCCATCTTGAGTATATCATAGCCGGTTGGAGCATCCGCGCCGGAATTGAGCCTGTGGAGAAGATACGCGACCCGCATTTCCTCAAGCAGGCTGCTGCCGTCGTTGCTGGCGCTGCCATCCACAGCCAGCCCAACCTTTACTCCCAGCTTAAGCATCTCGGGTATACGGGCTATGCCGCTGGAAAGCTTCATATTGGATATGGGACAATGCGCTACCCCTGTGCCGGTATCCGCAAGGGCGTGAAGCTCATCGGTATTGAAGTGTATGCCGTGGGCATACCATACGTCCGGCCCCGCCCAGCCCAGGGTTTCCATATAGGCGAAGGGCCTTAGGCCATAGCGCTCCAACGTGTAGTTTTCCTCATCCTTTGTCTCGCACAGGTGGGTATGCAGCCGCACTCCGTATTGCCTTGCAAGTATTGCGCTTTGCCTGAGCAGCTCGCCGCTCACCGAAAATGGGGAGCATGGGGCCAGCACTATCTGTGCCATGGAGCCTACGGATGGGTCGTGGTATTTTTCTATAAGGGCGGCGCTGTCCGCCATTATTTCATCGATAGTCTGCACCACGCTGTCCGGCGGCAGGCCTCCGTCCTTTTTGGACAGGTCCATGCTGCCGCGGGAGGCATGCATACGTATGCCAAGCTCCCTTGCCGCCCCAAGCTGGGCGCCGATAAGGTCTCCCCGCCCTGCCGGAAAAACATAATGATGGTCAAAGCAGGTGGTGCAACCGTTTTTCATCAGCTCTCCCATGCCTGTAAGGGAGGAAAGCCTTACCACGTCTGCATCCAGATTCTTCCATATTTCATAAAGATACTTCAGCCAGTCAAACAGCTCAAAGCCCTGCACCTCCGGAAGGTTGCGGGAAAACTGCTGATAAAGGTGATGATGGGTATTCACAAGACCGGGATAGCATATGAGGTGGGTTCCGTCTATTACCTCATCCGCATCAATCTGCAGGTTTTTGCCTATTTCCTTTATAAAGCCATCCTCGCAGTATACGTCCGCCCCGGAAAGTATCCTGTCCTCATTATCGCAGGTTACAAGGGAGCTTATGTTTTTAATAAGAAGCTTTGCCATACTGTGTCCTCCGAAAAGTTTTTTATACTCGCCTTACGCCTTCGCTGTATACCGCCTTAACAGAGGAGGTATCAAACAGATAAAGTATCCTTTCCAGCCGCTCGGTAAGGGTTATTGCGGGATTATACGCAAGATTGGAATCATCCAGCACCACCGCATGGAGCTTATCCCCAACGCCAAAGCCGGGCTTTGCGCCAAAGTATTCCTGTCCCGCCCCGGTTATAAGGTAAAACGCCTCCGCAACGGTTAGAAAATCTTCCTTCTTGCCGCTGGACAGCCAGCGCAGCTTGGACGCCCTTATGGCCTCGGTTGCGGAATCAGGCATTGAAAGCTTTGCGCCGCCGGCGATATCCGAACCCATCGCCACCTTTACCCCCTCCTGCAGCATTATACGCACGGGGGCAATGCCTGAGGCGATGTTAGTATTGGAATCTGGGCAGTGTATCGCCCATACCCCGGCGTCCTTCATGGCCTTGCGCTCCTTCTCGTCGCAGTATACGCAGTGGGCCATTATGGTGCCCGGCTTCCAGAGGCCGTATTTTTCATATGCCTGATAATAGTGGGTACAGTCGGGATGCAACTCCTTTACCCATGCTATCTCGTCCAGGTTTTCGCTCAAATGGGACTGCACCGGCAGTTCGGAATGCTCCGCCGCTATCCTTTCCAGACCCTCCATCAGCTCATCGGTGCATGAAGGAATGAATCTTGGGGTCAGCATGGGCTTTACCAATTTGCGGCCGGAGTTCTCCTCTACCCAGCGGATGGTCTCATCAATGGATTCCTCGGTGGTCTCCTGAAGGTTGATTCCGCCGTTTCTGTCCATATTCACCTTGCCGGCGTAGCCTGTAACGCCCGCCGCCTCCAGCTCATCCATCAGTATATTGGTGGCGCTCCTATGGAGGCTTGAGAATATGCATACCCTGGTTGTGCCCCGCTTTATAAGCTCACTTGCCAGCTTTTTGTATGTTTTGCGGGCAAATTCATCCTCCTCAAAGCGGGCCTCTGTTGGGAAAGCGTAATTATCCAGCCAATCAAGGAGCTGAAGGTCCATGCCAAGGCCCAGCATGGGATACTGGGGGGCGTGCAGGTGCAGGTCAGAAAAGGAGGGCGTGATTATTTTGTCGCCGTAGTCTTCCACATTCCCCGCATATTCCTCCGGCAGCTCTGCCGATATGCCCTTTATACCTTCCCCTTCCATTAATATATATCCTCCGGGAAGGGTGCTCATCTCGCCGATTCTTTCCGCCCATACAAGGTTTCCCTTAATTGCCCAAAGGTTTTTTTTCATGGTCAGTTCTCCTTTTTGCTTTTTAGGTTTTCCAGCTCTTCCGCGCAGTCCGCATCAAAAAGCTCCATTTTATCCTCTATCTGATACAGCCTGAGCCTGTCCTGATGAGCGCACATCACTATGCTGCCCCCAACGTCTCCCCTAAGTTCCCTCAGCTCAACAAAAAGGTCCTTTGGGAATATTGCGGGGTTTCCCCTGCGCTTTCCGTAGGCCATTGCGGCTATGGAAGAAGTGTCCCGCTTAAAAAATTCTATCTCCGCCTGCACGCTGCTTCGGGTAAGCAGGGGCTGATCCGCCACCATGAACATTGCGCCGTCCACCTTTCCTATGGCATCCAGACCAAGCCGTATGGTAAGGCTCACTCCCTCATCCGGGGCAGGATTTTTTACGGGGATAAAACCGTATCTTTTTGCCATGGCAAGCACCTCGTCATACTGGCTTACCACCGCCACACGATAAAACTCCTTTTTGGGCACCGCCTGCAGCGTTCGCTCAATGAGGCTCCTTCCTTCATACAGTGCCAGCAGCTTGTTTCCCCTGAATCGCTTTGAATTGCCTGCCGCCATTACAACGCAGCCCAAGCGTAGTTTTTTCATCTTATCTTTTCATACCTGCCTCTGGATATGTATTTTCCGCAGCCGGCCCGCCTAAGCTCGCCATCGGATACCACATGGATGCCGTTTATCAGCACATCCCTGGCGCGCCCCCTGACATCAAAGCCCGCATATACGGAATTATCACAATTATGCGCATGATTCGTATCCGTGATTCGTCCTTGATACAGGGGATCCCAGACCACTATATCCGCAGCCTTGCCCTCCGCTATCTCGCCATGATCCTTCATGCCGAACAGCCGTGAAGCGCCGTAGGAAAGATATCGCACCATCTGCTCCAGTGTTATGCGCCCCTCGCATACGCCGTAGGTGTATATAAGCTGGCCCCTGTGCTGCACTCCCGCGCCGCCGTTTGGCACCTTGGAAAAGTCATTTGCCCCAATGGCCTTCTGGGCCATGGTGAAGGAGCAGTGGTCCGTGCCTATGGCGTCCAGCCTGCCTTCCTTAAGGCCAAGCCAAAGCTGCTCGTTATCCTCGTTTTTCCTGAGAGGCGGACTCATTACGAACTTTGTTCCGTCCGCATCCTTATATCTGTCATCCGTAAGCAGCAGATACTGCGGGCAGGTCTCAAGGTATACTTCCTGGCCCCTGGCCCTTGCCCGCTCCGCCTCTGCAAGACCCTCGGCGGTGGAAAGATGTACAACGTATGCCGGGGCGTCTGCCAGCTGTGCAATTCGCATATATCTGTTCACCGCCTCCGCCTCAACCTCGGAGGGCCGGGAAAGGGGATGTCCGTATGGGGCGGTTACCCCCTGCGCCTTAAGCTCGGCTATTTTGCGCTGCAATACTTCCCAGTTTTCGCAGTGTATGCCGATAAGGGCGCCGTGCTCCTTTGCCTTTTTCAGCGCCGCATATATCTGTCCGTCGTCAACCTTAAGGGCATCATACACCATGTACATTTTATAGGAAGTTACGCCCTGCTTTGACATATCCTCCATCTCTGCGGCAACGCCCTCGTCCCACCGGGCGATGGCCATATGGAAGCCATAGTTGCAGGAGCTGCCCTTTGCCTTCCTGTGCCATTCATCCAGCGCGGCCTGAAGGGAGCCGTCCCGCTCCTGGGTGGCAAAGTCCAGTATGCATGTGGTGCCGCCCAATACCGCAGCCTTTGAGCCGGTGTCAAAATTATCCGCCGTAACGGCAGAGCCGGTATCAAGGTCAAAGTGGGTATGGGTATCTATAAAGCCCGGCATTATATAGCAGCCAGTGGCGTCTATCACCTCCGCGCCGGATACGGCAAGGTCATTGCCTATTGCGGCTATCCTGTCCCCATCTATGAGCAGGTCCGCCCGCACCCTTCCGTCGTGGTTTACTATCGTGCCGTTTTTGATAATGGTCTGCATATTCTGCATATATTGTCCTCCGGATAGTTATATGTAAGATGTGACAAAAAAACAAAAAGCGCCCGCAAATTGCTCCCTTTGAGCAAAGCGGCGCTCATAGCGGGCCGGATGGCTTTTTCAGCCGGGACGGCCGGTAGAAACTCCCGGGCCGTTTCCCCGGGATTATATGATGCGCTGTGTCTGTTATGTACAATATAATATTATCACCCAATAAAAAAAATTGCAATACGGTTGATATTCGTATAATTTTCACAAAAAACACTTTTCCCCGCCGCCTGCTTGTGCTATACTTCAATAAACAATCCTTGCAAAAACTTTTTGGCACAACCTTATTCTTTTTTAGACAAGGCGTCTGCAGGATGCCTTATCGGCGCATCTATAAAAAATAAACTGAATATGGGAGGGTATAAATGAAGCTTCATGAACTGATAACCGCATCGCTTACAGGTCAGGCCACGCTGGTAATAAAAAACGCAAACGTGGTAAATGTGTTTACTAATGAAATAATAAAAGCCGACGTTGCCCTCGCTGAGGATACAATAATAGGCGTTGGCGAGGGCTACAGCGCCCCGGTGGAAATAGACGCCGAGGGAGCATACCTCTGTCCCGGCTTTATAGACGCCCATGTGCATATCGAAAGCAGCATGGTTATTCCGGATTCCTTCGCCCGGGTGATAATGCCCTTCGGCACCACCACCATAATCGCCGACCCCCACGAAATAGCAAACGTTGCGGGTACTGCCGGCATAAGGGCCATATACAAGCTGTCCGACGACCTTCCCCTCAGGGTTATGTTCATGATGCCCTCCTGCGTGCCCGCCACCCCCTTCGAGCATTCCGGCGCAACCCTTATTGCCGAGGATATGGCCCAGTTCCTGCGCAAGAGCCGTATGCTGGGCCTTGGCGAGGTCATGGACTGCGGCAGCGCCATAAATTGCTCAAAGGATATGCTGGATAAGCTCAGGCTGTTTGACGGCAAACCCATAGACGGTCATGCTCCTCTGCTTTCCGGACGGGCCCTGAATGCGTACCGCATAGCCGGCCCCTCCACAGACCACGAATGCAGCAACTTTGACGAGGTGCTGGAAAAGCTCCGCACCGGTATGAAGATACTTATCCGCATAGGCTCCGCGGCAAACAACATGGATGAGATCTTCCGGGAGATAGTTGCCCGCAAGCTCCCCACCGACAACATGATGTTCTGCACCGATGACAAGCACATCGAAAACATTCAGCAGGAAGGACATATAAACTGCATAGCCCGCCTTGCGGTAAAGTGCGGCATGGACCCCATAGAAGCCGTAAAGATGGCAAGCTACAACGCCGCCCGTGCATACGGCCTCAGGAATATCGGCGCCATAGCCCCCGGATACAAGGGCGATATGGTGCTGTTTAAGGACCTTAAGGACTTTGAGGTAAAGCAGGTATTCACTCGCTTCGGCAAGCCCTATGAGGATAAGCCCACCCCTATGCCCATCATACCCCCCGCAGTATTCAACAGCGTACATCTGCCCCCCCTCAGCAAGGAATCCTTTGCCCTCCACGCAAAGGAGGTCATGCCTGTTATCAGCCTGATCGAGGGCCAGCTTGTAAATACCCGCAAGGACCTGCCCGTGCTTCGCGATGAAAACGGCCTGTTTATATCCGGAAACGGCCTCAACAAGCTTGCCGTAGTTGAAAGGCATCACGCCACAGGCAACATCGGTCTCGGCATACTGGATGGCTTCGGCATAAAGAACGGCGCAATTGCCTCCACGGTGGGTCACGATTCCCACAACCTGGTCATCGCCGGCGATAACGACGATGATATGCTCATAGCGGCGGAGGCCCTTGAGTCCTGCGGCGGCGGCTTCTGCGTGGTAAGCCGGGGCATAGTTCTTGCCCGCCTGCCCCTGCCCATAGGCGGCATAATGACGGACGCTCCCGTTGAGGATGTGCTGGAGCTGCAGCGGGCGCTGCTGGATGCCGCAAAGTATATCGGCATATCCGCCTCAAACGATCCGCTGGTCACCCTTTCCTTCCTTGCCCTGCCAGTAATACCCAGCATTCGGCTTACGGACAGGGGACTGTTTGATTCAATCAATTTCCAGTTTATTGAATAGCTATATATCCATACTGCTCAACCGTATTTAAGGAGGTAATCCAATGAACAAAACCGGCAGGAGTGAGGCCAGAGTAGACGCCTTTGATAAGGTTACAGGCCGCACCAAATACTACGAGGACAGGATGCCTGCTGACGCATTGTACGTCAGGATAAAGCATTCCGAGATTGCCCACGGCTATGTTAAAAGCATAGACGCCTCTGCCGCGCTGGAAATTCCCGGCGTAGTAAAGGTGCTCACCTGCTTTGACGTGCCGGATATCCCCTTCCCCACCGCAGGCCATCCCTGGAGCATGGACCCCGGTCATCAGGACGTTAAGGACAGAAAGCTGCTGAATCAGCACGTTCGCTACTATGGCGACGACATCGCCGTGGTCATAGCCGAAACAGAGATTGCCGCCGTTCAGGGCGTTCGTGCCCTTAAGGTGGAATACGATGAGCTGCCCTTCGTTCTGGATCCCATCGAGGCCATGAAGGAAGGCGCTCCCCTTATCCATGAAGAATTCCCCGGGAACCTGCTCAAGCACACCTCCATGGCAAAGGGCGACTATGACGAAGCGATAAAGGAGCCCGGCCTTATAAAGGTGGAAGGCTGGTATGACACCCCTGTCGTTCAGCATTGCCATATTGAAAACCACGGCTGCTTTTCTTACGAAGAAAACGGCCGCATAGTGGTGGTATCCTCCACCCAGATACCCCACATAATCCGCCGAATAGTGGGCCAGGCTCTGGGCCGTCCCTGGGCGGATATCCGCATAGTAAAGCCCTACATCGGCGGCGGCTTCGGCAACAAGCAGGACGCCCTGTATGAGCCCCTCTGCGCATGGTGCTGCACCATGGTTGGCGGACGCACCGTAAGGATAGACTGCTCCCGTGAGGAAACCTTTGTATCCAACCGCGTGCGTCACTCCATTCGCTTCCACATCATTACATGGCTCAAGCCGGACGGCAGCATGGCCGCCCGCAAGGTGGATTGCTACTCCAACCAGGGCGCATACGCCTCCCACGGTCACAGCGTCGTAGCCAAGGCCATGGGTTCCTTCGCCCAGATATATCCCTGCCCCAATATGCAGTGCAACAGCTATACCGTATTCACCAACATACCCGCCGCAGGCGCAATGCGCGGCTACGGTATGCCTCAGGCCTCCTTTGCGGACGACGCAAATATTGACGACTGCGCAAGGGCGGTTGGCATGAATCCTCTGGAATACCGCAACAAGTACATCATGCCCAAGGGCTATGTAGACGGTTTCTCCCAGAACGTGAACCGCGAAGACTCCTTCCGTCAGTGCATGGAAAAGGGCGCAGAGGCCATAGATTACTACCGCAAGCTGGAAGAATATGCCAAGGATAAAGGCCCCGTTCGCAGGGGTATCGGCCTTGCCGCCTTCTGGTATAACACCGGCGTATATCCCATCTCCCTTGAGACCTCCTCAAACCGTATGCAGCTGAACCTTGACGGTACCGTCACAATGCAGTGCGGCGAAACCGAGATAGGCCAGGGCGCGGATACCGCTTACGCCCAGATGACCGCCGAGGTCGTGGGGCTTAAGAGCTACCGTGACGTTCATGTCGTAAGCTGTCAGGATACCGACATCACCCCCACCGGCCTTGGCGCATACGCCTCCCGCCAGACATATATGGCAGGCTTCTCCATAAAGCAGACCGGCGAGCTGCTCAAAAAGAAAATACTGGACTATGCCTGCGAGGTCACCCGCCAGATGCCCGCAAACCTTGACATAGTGGATGGCGACATCGTGCGCACGGCCGACGGTTCCGTGCTGATGTCCCTCAGCGAACTTGCCATGACTGCCCAATACAACCCCGTACACAGCGAGCATATTACCGCCGAGTCCACTTACACTATCCGCAACAACGCCTACTCCTTCGGCTGCACATTCGCCGAGGTTGAGGTGGATATACCCATGTGCAAGGTAAAGCTTATAAACATGGTAAACGTTCACGACTGCGGCAAGCTCATCAACCCCGCCCTTGCGGAAGCACAGGTGCACGGCGGCATGAGTATGGCAATAGGCTATGGCTTGAGCGAGCAGCTGCTCTTTGACGAAAAGACCGGTAAGCCCCTTAACAACAACCTGCTGGACTACAAGCTTTCCACCTTTATGGACCATCCCGAGCTGAAGGCAGAATTTATAGAAAACTTCGAGCCCACCTCCCCCTTCGGCACAAAGGCCCTTGGCGAGCCCCCTGCCTGCTCCGGCGCCCCTGCCATACGAAACGCCATACTGAATGCAACCGGCGTTGCCTTCAACCAGCTTCCAATCAATCCCCACAGGCTGTTCGCCCGCTTCAGCGAAGAGGGTCTCATATAATCAGGAAAGGAGAGATAAACTCATGTACGATATGAAGGCACTTTACGAAGCCGAAAGCGTTTCCCACGCCATTGAGCTCCTTACCGCACACCCCGAGGCCAGGATAATCGCCGGCGGCAGCGATGTGCTGGTTCAGATGAGGGAAGGCCGCCTTGCCGGCTGCGAGCTGGTAAGCATATACGGCCTTGACGAGCTTCGGGGCATATCCATGGATCAGGACGGCACTATACGCATACTGCCCCTCACCAGCTTTTCCCATATCACCAAGCACCCCATAATAAAGGAACACATAAATGTTCTTGGCGAAGCTGTTGATATGGTTGGCGGCCCCCAGATACGCAACATAGGCACCATCGGCGGCAACACCTGCAACGGCGTTACCTCAGCCGATTCCGCCTCCACCCTCCATGCATACGACGCCATTATGGAGATAACCGGACCTGACGGCGTCCGTCAGCTCCCTATAAGGGAATTCTACATCAAGGCGGGCAAGGTAGCCCTTGAGCACAACGAGCTGCTCACCGCCATACTCATCAAAAAGGAAAGCTATGAGGGCTATAAGGGCCACTACATCAAGTACGCAATGCGCAACGCTATGGATATAGCCACCACCGGCTGTTCCGTAAACGTTAAGCTTTCCACCGATAAGAAGACCATTGAGCACGCGCGCATAGCCTACGGCGTTGCCGCCCCCGTTCCCATGAGGGCAATGTCCCCCGAAGCGGCAGTCACCGGCAAGCCCGTATGCGCCGAAACCATCGAGGCCTTCGGCGAGGCCGCCCTTCAGGACGTTAACCCCCGCACCAGCTGGCGCGCCACCAAGGAATTCCGCCTGCATCTTGCAAAGGAACTGGCAATGAAAGCACTCAGTGAGGCCATAAAACTTTCAGGAGGTGAGCTGTAATGCACGAAACCCAGTATAAGCTCCTCAGATGCACCATCAACGGCAAGCCCGTTGAAAAGATGATAGACGTTCGTGCCTCCCTTACGGACCTACTCCGCAACGACTTCCGCCTTACCTCGGTAAAGAAGGGCTGCGAGGTTGGCGAATGCGGCGCCTGCAATGTGCTCATTGACGGCGAATGCTTTAACAGCTGCATTTACCTTGCCGTATGGGCAGAGGGCAAGAACATACGCACCCTTGAGGGCCTCCTTGGCCCGGGCGGCGAGCTGTCGGATATCCAGCAGGCCTTCATCGACGAAACCGCCGTTCAGTGCGGCTTCTGCACCCCCGGCTTCATTATGACCGCCGTGGAAATTCTGGAATCCGGTCAGGAATACACAAGGGACGAGCTCCGCAAGCTGCTATCCGGTCACCTGTGCCGCTGCACCGGCTATGAGAACATACTCAACGCCGTTGAAAAGACCATGAAGAAGAGGCTGGGCAAGGCGTAACCAAATTGTGATATATCCACGCCATCAAAGCCGCGCACCATGCGCGGCTTTTTGGCTGTCGAAAAAGTGGCATTGGGCCGCTTTTTCGAGGGTCGCATGGCCCCCTTGTGACTGCAGCACGGTCAGGGAGCCACGCAAAGAAACCTTTGCCGCAGGCGAAGATACGTTAAAAAGGCGGCATGTATAGATGGTAAGCTCTGTTGCAGCTTATTTTCTCCGCCCAGCCGGCATACGGCTTCTTCTCCCCCCAACGCAAAATCGGCCTCCCGTTGAGGCCGATTTTGAAAAGTGCATCAAGGATACCGTATTCAGTTTTACCCATACTTTATCTTTTCTTTTTCGCTTGCTTCTTTCTCTTTTTCTTTTATATGAGCAAAGAAGAACACATTAAATCTCCCTACCCCTCGGTATGCTCCAAATCTATGGCAAACAGGCCGCCCGCGCCGCCGCTGTGAAGGAAGAGAATGTTGTCCCGGCCCTCAAAATAGCCCTGCTCGTTAAGCTGCAGCAGCCCTGCGAAAGTCTTGCCGGTGTATACGGGGTCAAGTATAATGCCTTCTTGCTTTGCCATGAGCTTTATGGCATCAACGCCTGCGGAGGATGGAACAGCATAGCCCGCGCCGTAGCACTTGAATACGTTTATATCCTCTGCGGCAACGGATATTCCCGCCTCGAGAAGCTCAGATGCGCCGTTTACCAGCTTTGCCACTATAGGTGGGAAATCATCATTGCTCACGGCTATGCCGGTTACTCGGGTAGACGGAGAATATATCCTTGCGCCAAGGTCCATGCCCGCATGGGTGCCGCCGGAGCCTGTGCAGCATATGATATCGTCAAAGGTCACGCCTATCTCCTTTGCCTGCTCTATGGCTTCCCTTGCGGCGTTTACATAGCCAAGGGAGCCCAGGGGCACGGATCCGCCCACCGGCACGGAACAGGGCTTATGGCCCGCCTCACGCAGCTCATCGCATATGCGGTCCATCTCGGCGTATATATCCCCATAGCCGTCGCTATCCACAAAGCGCACATCCACGCCGATTATGCTGTTGATTATCTGGTTGCCCAGCTTCTGCCATACGCCCCGCTTCTGCAGCACCAGTATGCAGCCCATACCCAGCCTGCTGCAGCATACGGCGGTAAGCATGGCGTGGTTGCTCTGGGCTCCGCCGGTGGTAAGCATATAGTCGCAGCCCCTGTTCATTGCGTCGGCAATGAGGAACTCCAGCTTGCGGATCTTGTTGCCGCCCAGGGCAACGCCCGTCATATCGTCCCGCTTAACGTATACGTTCTTGCCCAGCTTTTCGCTTATATTGGGCAGGCGATACATGGGGGTAGGCAGTATGCCGAGGGATACACGTGGAAATTGAGAAAAGTCTTTCATAGTATGCTCGTTCCTTATAACTTTTGTGGCGCACGGTTATACCATCATGCCGGTGCTGTCCGTCCTTATCTTGCCGGAACGGTAAGCCGCCAGCAGCTCCTTAAGCTCCTCTATTCTGTGGGCCATCTCCTCGCCCAGGTCGGTGTCCGCAATAAGCAGGCGACGGGGCAGGTTTTCCACTATGAAGGTATGGGAGTTTATATCCTTTTTGCCGTATATGGCATCCTGACGGGTGGTAAAGGGCTCATGGGAGGCAATACGCATTCCGTGGGAGCTGAAGAACATGGTATAGCCCGCAATTCCGGTCTGCTTCTGATATGCCTTGCAGAAGCCGCCGTCTATCACCACCAGCCTTCCCCCCGCCTTGCGGGGATCCTCGCCCTCCTTCACCTTTACGGGTATATGACCGTTTATTATGCGGCTCCAGGGCTTATTCAAGCCAAAGTCATCCAGTATTCTTCGGCAGAAAACCTCATCCCCATAATAGTTGTAATAGGGATTCTTGGGCTCTGTCCATACGGTCTTATCCTCTATGAGGGTGCGCTCAAATGTGGCGATATGGCTGCGGCCAAATATGGGAGAATTGCGCCCGCACCACAGGAACCACAGAAAGTCCTGACCCCTCTTCCGTTCCATGCTGTCCTCCTCGGCGAAGTAGCCCTGGCGGGCAAGGCGGTCCGCCCAGTCCAGATAGGCCTTTCCCTTAAGGGGCTTGTCGCTGTACAGAGTGAATTCCTGAAAGTCCCCATCCTCCGTGCAGGGTATGCAGCCGTGATACAGCAGGTTGCCGTTGTGGCTGCGGTATATTGCGCCAACGGAATACAGGAAGCGGGCATGAGCCTGCAGTTTTTCACTGCGGCAGAAGCTGGATACCAGCTGATCTATAACATCCTGCTCTTCCTTGGTAAGCTTTGTGGGGTTCTTGGGGTCTATGGTTGGGAAGTGAGTATCCCTAAGGGGATATTCAACCCCGTCTATCTCCACGGAGCCCTTTTCATAATTCACCCGGGAAAGCATGTCCCTGTCCTTCATATTATACTCAGGCCGGCGCTGTATCAGCTGTCCCTCCAGCTTAAACTGTATAACGCACATAGCCTTATGCATACGGGAGAACAGCACCTCGTCCTGGGGCAGACGATGGCCCGCGGGCATATTGCGGGGATGGAACACCTCCGCATCGCCGTATACCCTGTCGCTGAATATGGCAAGATGCAGCAGGTTTATGCCGTATGCGTTTTCCAGCATATCAAGGTTGTCATACTGGAGACAGTTCTTTACCGCCACCGCAACGCAGGCGGCGCTGCCCGCCGCGGCGCCCATCCACAGCACATCATGATTTCCCCATTGAATATCCACGCTGTGATGCTCCATAAGGTGATCCAGTATAACATCCGCGTGGGGACCCCTGTCGAAAATGTCGCCAACGATATGCAATGTATCCACCGCCATGCGCTTTATGAAGGTGCAAAATGCGATTATGAATGTATCCGCAACGTCTGTATCTATAATTGAGCGGATTATATTGTCGTGGTAATGCTGTCTGTTGCGCTGGTCCTGAGATTTGAGCAGTTCCTCCATTATGTATGCGTATTCCTCCGGCATGGCCTTGCGCACCTTGGAGCGGGAATACTTTGAGGCGGTATAGCGAGCCATCTCTATGAGACGGTGCATGGTGATCCGATACCAGTCCGAAATGCCGGTCTTCATGCTGTCATTTATCTCATGGAGCCTTTCCACGGGGTAGTATATGAGCACTGCAAGACTGCGCCTCTCCTCCGGGGTTAGGGAATTTCCAAAAAGCTCGTCTATCTTTTCGTATATTGCGCCGGAAGCATTGCCCAAAATATGCAGAAAAGCCTCATGCTCGCCGTGTATATCGCTCATGAAATGCTCTGTGCCCTTTGGCAGGCTGCGGATGGCCTGCAGCTTGATTATCTCGGCGCTTGCAGAATCTACAGATGGAAACTCCCGTGAAAGCAGGGTCAAATAGCGTATGTCGGTTGCCATAAACTCCTCCGTGAAATGAATTGTGGGTAAATAAGGTGTGCCTGATGGAAAATATTATCAAATACAGTATAACACACTTACGCTTAATATGCACCGTGAGCAATTGGTTTAACTCTGCTTTTTTTGTAAAATAATGCAAATATGAAAAAGCCCGTTAAAATCATCATCGCCATGCTGCGACTGGCGATATTCCCGCTCATCCCCCTGCTCATGATAAACGGAGGCGCCATGGAACGCCCCATAGCCATAACATTTATCATGCCGGCGGTCACATTTGTACCGTCCGCCCTGCCGGAAGCGGCAATCGGGAACAGGCTGAAATATCTTTTTCCCATAATAAGAATGGCAGAATAAAAAAACCGCTTGGAGCGGCTTTAATTTATTCTATCTTATCTTTTTATCAGCAGACAGCAAACGTCGTTTACATTGGTGCCCGTTGGTCCGGTAACGATCAGGCCGTCCACGTTTCTCAGGGCATAATAGGAATCGTTTGCCTTCAATACCGCGGGTATGGACACGCCAAGTTTTGCAAGGGCAGGGGCTGTGTTCCCGTCCGCATAGCCGCCGGCGGCATCGGTAGGTCCGTCTGTGCCATCGGAACCCACGGAAAATATCGCGGCGTTTTCAAGGTCCGCTATACCCTCCGCCGCGGAAAGGGCAAGCTCCTGATTCCGTCCGCCAAGGCCTTCGCCGGTTATGCGCACAACGGTCTCTCCTCCCGCTATAAAGGCAAGGGATTCCTTGGAGTCCTTATGATACTGGGCGATGGAAGCAAGAAAGCTTCCCGCGTCCTTTGCCTCGCAGCAGAGGCTTGCGGTGAGCACGATGGGCTTATAGCCCAACTCCTCCGCTGCTTCTGACGCGGCAATACAAAGCTGGCGCACGCTTCCTGTAACATATGTTTCCACATTGGTAAGCTCATCCGGCGTTTCCTCATGAAGAAGCTCCAGCGCCTTTATGGAAAGATCCAGCCCATATTTTTCGGCTATGGCTATGGCGTCGGCGCAGGTGGACGCATCGGGATATGCGGGGCCTGAGGCTATCATATCCAGAGGATCGCCTATTATATCCGAAAGCACCACGGATACTATGCGCGCGGGGGCGCATGCCAGGGCAAATTTGCCGCCCTTTACGGCGGAAAGCCGCTTGCGTATTGTGTTCATCTCCACTATATCCGCGCCGGAGGACAGCAGCTGCCTGTTTATATCCTGCAGCTCCTCAAGGTCCACCAGCGGGCTTTCAAACAGGGCAGAACCGCCGCCGGATACAAGGAATACAACCGTATCCCCTTCCCCAAGGTCCTTTACCATATCCAGCACCGCGTCTGTGGCCTTTATAGAGTTTTCATCCAGCACGGGATGTCCCGCTTCGTATACCTTTATAGGGCCTATATCCCCATCCGAATGGTCGTATTTTGTAATGGCAACGCCCTGGACAATCCTGTCGCCAAGCTGGGCGTACGCGGCCTTTGCCATCTGGGCGGCGGCCTTGCCTATTGCCACAAGATACACCTTTTCCGGCAGCCGAACATTTAAAAGGGCCTTTCTTACCGCCTCGTCAGGCATTGCGGAGGCTATGGCCCGCTCAATTATGAAATCCGCATCCTTACGCATACTCATATGGTCATTTCCCTTTCAGAATCATTTGTTTACCACGTTTATGGGGTTTCCCTCCAAAAACGCCCTCAGGTTCTCCGCCGCCGTGTCCATTATGCGCCGGCGGCTCTCCTTTGGCGCCCAGCTTATATGTGGGGTTATTATGCAGTTTTTGGCTTTCAGCAGGGGGTTGTCCTCTCTGATGGGCTCTGTGGATACCACGTCCAGCCCGGCGGCGTATACCTTGCCGCCGTTCAGAGCGTCCGCAAGGTCCTGCTCCACAACCAGCGGGCCACGGCTGTTGTTTATTATTATTACGCCGTCCTTCATTTTGGCAATGGTGTGCCTGTTTATAATGCCCTCCGTCTCCGGGAACAGGGGACAATGCAGGGCGATAACATCGGATTCACTCAAAAGGGTATCCAGCTCCACATATTCGCCTATCCGGGCTCCCTCGTCTGTTTGTACGCTGTCGTATGCCAGTATTTTCATGCCCATGGCCTTTGCTATGCACCCGGTGGCGCGGCCTATGCGTCCAAAGCCTATTATGCCCAGAGTCTTTCCCGCAAGCTCAATGAGAGGATAGTCCCAGAAGCACCAGTCCGGGTTGCCTGCCCAGCGGCCCTCGTGCACCGCCCTGTCGTGATGGGCCACATGATGACACACCTCGAGAAGCAGAGCTATTGCAAACTGGGCCACGGACGCGGTGCCGTATGTGGGCACATTGGTGACCGGAATGCCCCGCTCTTTTGCGGCGGCGCAGTCCACTATGTTGTAGCCCGTTGCCAGCACGCTTATAAATCTTATATTGGGGCAGGCCTCCATTACGGCTCGGGTGACGGGGGTCTTGTTGGTATACACTATCTCCCCATCCCCTATGCGCTCAATAACCTTATCCGCCGGAGTGCGGTCATATACCGTAAGCTCTCCATATGCCTCCAGCTGCTCCCATGTAAGATCGCCGGGGTTTTCGGTGTATCCGTCCAGCACCACTATCTTCATACGCAGACCCGTTCCTTTCCTCATTTTGCGGCAAAATCGGGATATATCCATCCTCTGCCATTTTTATTGTACCACCCCAAGCCATGGCTTGAACAGGTGAAAAATATATTAACGCTTTTCCATTTGCAACCTTTTATTCCTCTATCGCGTTATAATGATATAATACAGTAATTCAAGGAGGCAACATATATGAAACGCCTAACGCAAGCTGCGGCGCTGCTGCTGGTTTTAGCCACGCTGACCGCCTGCTCTCCCTCTACCTCCGTATCCGCCTCGAACCTTACCGCTAACATACAGCCTATGGATATTACCGCAGAGGCTGCCGGCGACTTTGCTCCCGTAGGAAATCTGGGCATAAGGCTATTGAACAGCGCTATGGCCAACGGGGATCAGAACGCCGTAATATCCCCCCTTTCCGCATACATATGCCTTACCATGGCCATGAACGGGGCAGATGGAGATACCCTTACCGCCTTTGAGGAGGTAATGGGCGCTGATACATATTACGCAAATCTTATCTGCCGCACCGCGGAGCAAATGTATAAAAAGCTGGATGGCGGCACGGAGCTTTCCATCGCCTGCTCCGCATGGTCTGACGAATCCGCCAATATTAACGAGGACTACCTTAAAGCCATAGTGACCAACATGGAGGCGGAGGTATATCAGGGTGACCTGTCCTCCGGAGATACCATGAAGGACATAAATGGCTGGGTAAATAAAAAGACCAGCGGCCTTATACCAATGCTTAGGGTAGAGCCTTACCCCGACGACACCATGCTGGTGCTGCTGAACGCCCTGTATATGGATGCGGAATGGCAGTGGCCCTTTGAGTTTTACGCCACCCATGAGGGCACATTCACCGCTGCTGACGGCGAAGAACGCACAACGGACTTTATGAACATGACGAAAAACCTGAGCTTGGTAAGCATGGAGGGCGCGGAGGGCGTGCTGCTGCCCTATAAAGACGGCAGGCTTGCCTTCCTTGCTCTGCTGCCGGATGGGGGTGTTGCCGACCTGACCGCCTCCCTTACCGCAGAAAGTATGCAGGAGGCCATATCCGCAGCCCGTGACGAGCTGCTGTATATCCGCCTGCCCAAGTTTGACATTGCGTACGAGCGGCTTATGACCAATGACCTTGCCGCCATGGGCCTTGAAACAGCTTTTGACCCGGACAACGCAAACTTTACGCCCATGGGCAGCGGACCAAACGGCGAACTGTATCTTTCCACCGTATTCCAGAAGGTACGCATTCGTGTGGATGAGGAAGGCACAGAGGCCGCCGCCGTTACCGAAATAGCAGCTGCGGAAGGAGCCGCCATGATAGAGCCCATAGAGTTGCTTTTTAACCGTCCTTTCCTTTATGGTGTGGTGGATACACAAACGGGCCTGCCCCTGTTCCTGGGCGCATACGATATGCCCGCATAACGGCATATTTCCTCTTTCATTATGCCCCCGATATCAGTCGGGGGTTTTATTATTGTTGATTGTTAAAAATCTAAATTGGTTGTATAATAAAATATCTATAGGAATACAAAGCCGCCAAGGAGGCACTTTTACTTGAGCAAGCTAACATTAAAGCAAGGGATCATCTCCGCCGCTGCCGGCCTTATATCAGGCGTGGCCGCGGGCTTTGTTCCTATGCTTTTGATGATACTTCCCGCCGTGACCGGCTATATAGGCGTCGCCTTCGGCTACAGGGCGCTGGGCATAGCCCTTGCCGCCTCCTCCGGCATAATAATGGCGCAATCCTCTTCCATGGGGCTGGCCTCCTGCATAGGCTACACCGCCATGCTGGTATGCGAAAGCATCATAATCGCCGTAATATTCAAAAAACGGGGAGCCTACCGCGCGGCCGCCGCATACTGCGCCTTCGCCGCAGCCCTGTGCCAATACGGCGGTTCCTGCCTTATTCCCCTCATAGAGCTTGGCGATCCCTTCGTATACTATTCGGAATACGCGGCGGATTTCGCTTCTGTGCTGGTTCAAAGCGCCGCAGAGCTTGGCCTCGATCAGGTGGGGCTGGAGCAGCTGGAATATGTGACCGCCCTGTTAAAATACAGCGCCCCGGATATAGCGGTGCTCAGCATAGTGGCAACCTCCATGATATCCGGCCTGCTCAGCGTATTTTTTGCAAATAAGCTCTGCAAAAAGTTCAAAACCCCCGCAAAGCCCATGGCGTCCTTTTGCCGCTGGCAGCTTTCCCGTTCCTTTTACAGGGGGGCGCTGGTGCTGGTGATAGGCGCATTGATAATATCCTTTTCCAATATACGCAACGCCTCCGCCATAATGATGGCGCTGAGCTGCATAGTTGCGGGGCCATATGCCCTTATGGGATTGTGCTTCCTTGTTTTTTCCATAAAAAACAGAAGGAAAGGCCGGGGCATTCTTATCGCAAGCGCCGTGGTGATGGTAGTATTGCTTCCATACAGCATATACGGCCTATGCATGATGGGCGTGGCAGACAGGCTTTTTGGTATGCGCCGCGCGCAGATAAAATAAAAAATCCTCGCCTATGGAGGAGCAATTATGGACAGAAAACCGCATTTGGCTTTTGTGCCGCTGTTTATAGGGGCTTTGTTGGCCTGCATTCTGCTGGCCTTTCAGGAATTTGAGCCCTCATGGATAGTCACCTTTATCACCGCCGTCTGTATTATCTCGTTTATTGCCGGGCTCATTTCCACCGCCTCATACAAGCGGGCGGTAAGCGCCGCCATGAACGACATATTCCGTGAAAACGACACCACCGCCGGCAATGTTATAACCAATATCGCCATTCCCTGCCTGCTCTTTGATGGTGATGGGCGCATAGTATGGACAAACAATGCATTTGCTCAGCTTTACTCCGGCAATGATATATGCCGCCTTATACCCAGCATGGACCCCCGCTTTCCAAATCAGGCCCAGTCAATAGACTACAACGGCCGCTCATTCCAGCTCATCAGCATGCCCATACAGCGCATAAAGAGCGAAAAGCGGCTTACCTTCCAATACTGGCTGGACAGGACGGAGGCGCTGCACTATTCCCGCCTGTATGAGGAGCAGATGCCCACAATAGGCCTTGTTCAGGTTGATAATTACGACGATCTGATGACCCATAAGCAGTTTCACCGAAACACGGTGCTTTCTGATGTTGAGGACAAGATAAGCGACTTTGTCTCCTCCATAGACGGGGTATACCGCCGCTATGACAACAGCAAGTTTTTCATAGTCTTTGAGGCAAAGCGCATCGCAGACCTTGAGCAGCAGCGGTTTTCCCTGCTGGATTCCGTCCGGGAGATAGACACCGGCACAGGCCAGTCCGTTACCCTTTCCATATCCATAG
This sequence comes from Clostridia bacterium, assembly GCA_016292635.1. Classification (GTDB taxonomy): domain Bacteria; phylum Bacillota; class Clostridia; order Christensenellales; family CAG-138; genus SFEL01. Next base: position 17,481 of record JAEDIC010000014.1, on the reverse strand, counting down.
GCGTTGCGGACAGGGTATCCGCCTCAGACGAGGCCGCCCGAAATGCCATGCAGCTTGCGTTGGGCCGGGGCGGCGACCAGGCCGTTATAAAGCGGGGCAGCAACTATTCCTTCTTTGGCGGCAAGCGCCAGGTGACCACCCGCAATTCCCGGGTAAAAGCCCGCCTTTTTGCCGAGGCGCTGCGCCAGCTTATGGGAGCTTCGGACAATGTGTTCATAGTGGGCCACGCAATGCCGGATATGGACTGCGTGGGCGCGGCCCTGGGCATAATGCGCTGCGCAAAAACCGTAAACCGTCAGGCATACTTTGTGCTGGATGAATCCAATCCCGCCATACAGAACGCCGTGGAAATCATGCGGGGAAATCCCCTGTACAGGGACTGCTTCCGCACCCCCGACCAGGCCGCCGCCATGATGCGTCCGTCTTCCATACTCATGGTGGTGGATACTCAAAGGGTATCCTCCATGCTGGCCCCCTCTCTGCTGGATATGGCCAGCAAGGTGGTAGTTGTGGACCATCACCGCAGGGCTGTGGATTCCATTCAGAATCCCACGCTGAACTTCCTTGAGGCGGGCTCATCCTCCACCTGCGAAATGATGACGGAAGTTATACAGTACTTTGACGATTCCATTCGCCCCACATCATTTGAATGCGGCGCGCTGCTTGCAGGTATCACCATGGACACAAAGCACTTCTCCTCCAATACCGGCGCCCGTACCTTTGAGGCCGCAAGCTATCTCCGCCGCAACGGCGCAGACAGCGCCACGGTAAAGCTCATGTTCCAGGACGATATGCAAACCTATCGTGACAGGGCAAAGGTAGTGGAAGCCGCAATAACCATGGAGCGCGGCATCGCCATATCCACCTGTCCCTCCACAATGGAAAACTGCACCCTCATCGCCGCCCAGGCTGCGGATGAGCTGGTTTCCATAAAGGGGATCGAAGCCGCCTTTGTGCTGGCGGAGCAGGGCGATGTAATATACATCAGCGGCAGAAGCATAGGCGAGATCAGCGTGCAGCTGATACTGGAAAAGCTGGGCGGCGGCGGACATCAATCCATCGCCGGGGCTCAGCTTCACGAAGTTAACATGGATCAAGCCATAAACAGGCTGACCAACAGTATAAACACCTACCTAAAGGAGGCAAACGAACAATGAAAGTTTTACTTACCAAAGACGTTAAGGGCAAAGGCAAGGCTGGGGAAATAATCAACACCAGCGACGGATACGCCCGCAACTACCTCATTCCCCAGGGCCTGGCCGTTGCAGCGGACGCCAACAACATCCACGCCGCAAACCTTAAAAAGAGCGCCGACGCCCACCGCAAGGAAGTGGCCCGCCAAAACGCAAGAGCCCTCGCCGACGAGATGAAGGGCCTTACCGTTAAGGTATACGCCAAGGCCGGCAGCGGCAAGCTGTTCGGTTCCATAGGTGCCGCGGAAATCGCCGAGGCGCTGAAGGAACAGTATAACATCGAAGTGGACAAGAAGCGCATCCGTCTGGATGAGCCCATCAAGTCCCTTGGAATAACCGAGATATCCGCCCATCTGTATGAGCAGACCGACACCTGCTTCAAGATAGAGGTTCTGCCTCTGGAGAGCAAATAACACGCACACTATTCTGAAAGGTATCCGCAATGGAAGAAGTCCGCACCCTCAACACGCCTCCCCACAGCCTTGAGGCGGAAAAATCAATATTGGGCAGCATGCTGCTGTCCCGCCCCGCCGTGGAGCAGGCCATGGAGACCCTCCGGGGCGAGGACTTTTACCTTGCCCGTCATCAGGATATATTCGACGCCATCCGCTCCCTTTACGAGCGGGGCGAGGCAGTGGACAGCGTTACCGTAATAGACGCCTTGGACAGGGCGGGCAAGCTTGCCGCCGCAGGGGGCGTTATGTACATCACCGAGCTTTCCCTCTTCGTGCCCAGCGCTGCAAACGCCGCCCACTATATCCGCATAGTTGAGGAGCGCAGCGTAATGCGCCAGCTCATCCAGGCAAGCTCCGCCATCGCCGCCGATGCCTTCTCCGGGGAAAAATCCCTTGAGCAGATACTGGATGATGCCGAGCGGGCCATATTCAACATATCCATGAAAAAGACATCGGATACCATGGTGCATATCCGGGAGACCCTCATGGCCTGCTATAATCGGGTGGGCGAGCTTATGAAGCTGAACGGCGCCCTCACAGGCGTCACCACCGGCTTTAAGGATCTGGACGACCTTACCTCCGGCCTTCAGCCCAGCGACCTTGTTATCATTGCAGGCCGCCCCTCCATGGGTAAGACCGCCTTTGCCCTGAATCTTGCCCAGAACGCCGCAATCAAGGGCAAAAAGACCGTATGCCTTTTCAGCCTGGAAATGAGCCGTGAGCAGCTGGTTCAGCGTATGCTCTGCTCTGACAGCGGGGTGAATATGCAGTCCGTACGCACCGGCGCCATATCCGACATGGATCTGGTAAAAATCGCCACCTCCTTGGACCCCCTCTCCAAGGCGGATATATACATTGACGATTCCCCCGGCTGCGGCGTTGCGGAAATACGCAGCAAATGCCGTCGGCTGAAATCACGCAACGGACTGGACATGATAGTTATAGACTACCTCCAGCTCATGCAGACTTCCGGCAAATACGACAACCGTGTGCTGGAAATATCAGAAACCACACGCAAGCTCAAGATAATGGCCCGGGAGCTCAACGTGCCCGTGGTGCTGCTGAGCCAGCTTTCCCGGGGACCCGAGCAGCGCTCCGACCATCGCCCCGTTATGGCGGACCTTCGTGAATCAGGCGCCATTGAGCAGGATGCGGACGTTATCATGCTGCTGTATCGCCCCGCCGTATACGATCAGAGCGACGACAACACCACCGAGGTCATCGTTGCCAAGCACCGTAATGGCCCCACCGCCACGGTAAAGCTGGCCTGGCTGGGCGAAACCGCCAGGTTTGCGGATATGGATAACTCCGGCAGGGAGGAGTTTTAAGGGGTATTTTGTTCTTCTTTTTCTCTTTCTTTTCATGGGTAAAGAAAGAAGAAAAAGAAGCAAAAGGAGAGAGAGGAAAACCAGGGCTTGGTTTGAGTATTAAATAAGCCGCCTTAGTTTATTTTTCAAAAAGCCGCTCTACGGAAGCGGCTTTTTGCGTGGTGTGGGATAAGCGCCAAAATAAAAGGACGAAAAGCTTCCTCTCCGTCCTGTTTATCTTATTTTAAGTTTACTCCTCGTCCTCAGCCGCCTCGCCGATGTCAAGGAACTTGATTTCATTGCCGCAATCACGAACAAAGCGGATGAGGTCATAGCGATGCATGGCAACGGTGGCATCGCTGGTGAGGGGATGGCAGCACACCATCTCATCACGAAGAATGTCCTTATCCACAACCAGCAAAGTCTTATGCTCCTTGTCGTTCATAAGGGCAAGGGGAGTGACCGCGCCGGAGATAACGCCAAGGTTTTCCTCCAGCATTTCGTCGGTGCAGAAGCTCAGGCGGGACACGCCCAGCTTTTTGCTCACCTCGGAGGTGCGGAATTTCTTATCCGCGCGGATGATTATGATGTAAAAGTCGGTTTCGCTTCTGTCGCAGGCATAGATATTCTTAAAGTGCTTTGCCCCAACATCGGCGCCGATGCCTTCGCAGTCTTCCATGGTCTTTGCCATTGGGTGCTCATAGTAGTAGTATTTAATGCCCAGCTCGTCGAGCTTTTTAATGGCGGGAATTGCAGCTTCTCTCATTGTATGTGGCTCCTTTCATCACATGGCGGCAGTTTTGATTATTCTATCACAAACCTATCCCCTTTGCAATGCGCTTGCGGCGCAAAAAAGTGTTTGTATCCCACGGGGAATAATTTGTTGACATTTGGCAGAGCATAATTTTTTCAATAGCGCCCCAACGCCATTTTTTATACGGACCGGATGGGCGCATTAATTGTTTATGAAGTGGGAATAAGCTCTGAAAAATGTTGATCATACCTGCAATCCACCCCTTAAATCCCTCCCCTTTTTCCCGCAGTAAAAAAGTTCCCTATAGGGCGGGGAGCGAGTTTAGATAAAGCGGCAGAGTCTTTTCTTTGCGCCCAAGCTGTGGTATCCTTGCAATAGTCTGATAAAGAAGGATGAAGCCATGAAAAAGGGACTGCTTATAACAAACGGATTCGTTGGGGAAAACAGCTTCAAAAAGCTGTGGGGCTCATTGCTCGAGGCGGCGCAAAAGCGATGCATGGCCCTTACCTGCGCCCCCCACGATACCCTGCTGTTTGACGCGGCGTCAGGCAAGCCTCTGTGGAATGCAGGCGGTGTGGATTTCGCCATACTGTGGGATAAGGATGTGCGCCTTGGCTATCAGCTTCAGCGCCTTGGCATACGGGTGTTCAATCCTCCCGAGGCCATTGAGATATGCGACGACAAGTCCCTTACCCATATGGCGCTGACGGGACTGCCCATGCCCCCAACCATAATAGTCCCCACCACATACAAATACGTGGGCTACGGGGATATGTCCTTTGTGGATAAGGCGGTGGAATACCTTGGCCTGCCCATGATAATAAAGGAATGCCGTGGCTCTTTCGGCAAGCAGGTATACCTTGTGGAAACCGCAGCGCAGGCAAAGGAAATGATCCTCGCCCGCGAAGCCACGCCCATGCTTATGCAAAGGGCCATGACCGAGAGCTTTGGGCGGGATATACGGATATACCTGGTGGGCGGCAGGGTGATTGCCGCCATGGAACGCAGAAACGACGGCGATTTCCGTGCGAATATCGCAAACGGCGGCAGTTCCGCGGCATACACCCCAACAGCGGAGGAAGCGGAGCTTGCGGTATCCGCAGTGCAGCGTCTTGGTCTTGATTTTGCCGGTGTGGATATACTGCAAAGCGATGGCGGCCCCCTTATTTGCGAGGTAAATTCCAACGCCCATTTCCACGGCATGGAGCAATGCACCGGCGCCGATGTTGCCGGGGCGATAATGGAGCACATAATAACGGAAACGGAGAACTGACCTATGGATAAAACTCTTGAGATAGCCGCATGGCTGTATAAAAACAACGCTGAATTTACAAACCTTAAGACCGCCGAGGCGCAAAAGCTCATGGACGGTGTAATGGCGATGGCTCATATATACCTCCTTGCAAACGGTCAGGCCGAGGCCCTTCCCGGCCCTCTGTACGCAGGCAAAGGCAGGGTATACCTTCCCGCCCTTGAGGGCAAATGGCACAGCCTCGGCGCTGTTCAGGAAAAATTCTCCGACGAGCTGCTCCACAGTCTTAAAACAGTGCTGCGCCGCTTCTCCTATGCCGCTCCCGATGGCCTCATGGAAAGCCTCGCCAAGGCGGACCCCTTCTGCTATTATGTGAACTCCCCTGAGGCCGCACCCGTACCGGATGACGAGATGCCTGAGGATTTTCTTAAATCCATGCGGCTTATCAAGCAGCAGTTTGCGGAGTTTGATTTTGACTACAGGGTGGTAAAAGTGCGGGACAGAAACTTCTTTGCAGAGCCGGATTTTGACCTGCGCCCCGGGGAATACGACGAACTCGCCCGCGCCATGGACGAAGGGCTCATCGAGCCGGGCCAGCTTTATCGCCTGACCAGGGATAAATCCGGCAACCTTATCGCCTGGTAAGAATAATATATATTGGGAGCATGGATTGACAAAAATGTATTTACTATGTTATACTGCCCGCATGATTAAATTTGTATTTGAAACCTGTTGTTGTATGACACGGGGGCGCTTGTAGATTCGCGTATCTGCGTACACAGGCGGCTCTCCTAAGCGCTGTGCCTGTGTCACGCATATCGGCTTGCTTTATCCAAGGATATAAAGCTGTGTGCTTCATGGGCACATGGCTTTTTTGTTTTCCGCGAACAAACTTACCGGGATAATAATATTTTTGTATAAAGGAGTTTTTACATTATGCGCACTTTTGAAGGACTTATCGGAAACACCCCACTGATAGCGATACGCTACCGTCTGGACGGCATTGAAAGCACCGTTTACGCAAAGCTTGAAAGCTACAACCTGAGCGGCAGCATAAAGGACCGCATGGCTGCCCATATACTCACCACTGCCGAAACGCAGGGCGTTCTGCGGCCCGGTCAGCCCATAGTTGAAGTTACCAGCGGCAACACAGGCATCGCCTTTGCCGCCCTGGGCGCCCTTACAAAGCACCCCGTGCATATATTCATGCCGGACTGGGTAAGCGAGGAACGCAAGGGCCTGCTGTCCATGTACGGCGCGCAGCTTCATCCCGTATCCGCCGACCAGGGCGGCTTTGAGGGCGCCCTTATCCTTGCGGACCAGGCGGCAAAGGAGCTTTCCGCTTTCCGCCCCTCCCAGTTCAGCAACGTGCAGAATATTATGGCCCATTATCACGGCACCGGCCTTGAGCTGCTGCGCTTCCTGCCGGATATAACCGCCTTCACCGCAGGCGTGGGCTCCGGCGGTACCATAATGGGTGTTGCCCGCCGCCTCAAGGAGTCCCATTCCGTGCGTATTTCCGCCATAGAGCCGGACGCAATGCCCCTGCTCTCCGGCGGCAGCGCCCGCAACGCCCACGTTATAGAGGGCATTGGCGACAGCTTTATACCGGACATTGTGGATACTTCCCTCATCGACGGGGTCACCACGGTAAACGACATGGACGCCGTTGCCATGGCTTCCATGCTGGCCCGCTCATTGGGTCTGGGCGTTGGCATATCCTCCGGGGCAAACTTCCTTGGCGCGGTTACCCATCAGGCGTCCTTCGGCGGCGTTACCGCCACCGTGTTCCCCGATGACAACAAGAAATACCTCACCACCACCCTTTCGGCCCCGCCTGTTCTCCCCTCCTCCGCCCTCTCCTCCCGCATCGAGCTGCTGGATTACAGCGTCGTCATGGCAAAGGCGGCGTAAGGATACTGCCAGTATTGCATAAGCAGGCTGTGGAAAAAGCGGCATTGCACAAGGCTTTTGCGGATTTGCCCCACCGGTCGCCAAATCCGATCTAAGCCTCCGCCCCCGAACCACCAAGGGTTTTGTGACAGAAAGAAACCTCAGCTCTCGCTGAGGTTTTTTCGTCTGGCCGCGCCGCCCTCTCGGGCGGCATATTTTAATATAACGCTATTCCTGCCTTTCCTTTTTCTGCTCCTCGTATTTGTCCTCAAGCTTTAAATACTCTCCGCACTGGGGGCAGTTTTCGGGTATGCCGCCCTTGCTCTTTATGAGAGAGCAGCCGCACTTGGGGCATTTGTAGAACAGCAGGGCCTGAAATACGCCAAGGGCAAACACCGCTGCTGCGGCTATCATAAAGGCTATCTTAAGCCTCTCCTGATTTACGAACAGGCTCACCGCCAGAATGGCCATACCGCCGTCAATGCCTATCCACAGAAGCTTTCTGCTCAGTCTGTAATCCATGTTATATGCTCCTTTGTTTTACTTTGCGGCAAACATCTGCCGCTTTATTTGGTTTTACCGCTATTGTCCCTTTAAGTCTTCGCCGTACTTTGGACAGAAGTCCGGTACGGCGCCCTTAACGCTCATAATGCCATATCCGCAATGGGGGCGCCTGTAAAATATAAGGGCCTGTATCCCGCGGCATTCAGTAAGCATCCGACGATTATCGCACCGTAAACAGCATTTTCATTTTCAAAGCCAAAGCCCGTCATAATAACCATCAACGGGGCCATCATGCCTATCAATATAAGCTATCTGCTTTTTCCTGAAGAAAACGTTCTTTGTCCCTCTGCTCAATGAACCGCTGCGTCTCTGCAGGTTTTTCCGCCTGCCAGGCCTTTTTAATACCTGATAGCCTCGGTCCAGAAGTGGTTGCCGTAGATATCGGTAAGTCGATAGGTCACAAGGGGGCTTACCTCGCCGATGTCAACATTGCTGATGAACAGCTCCCCGTCCACTGTCATCTGGTTGCCCAGCATATAGGTGTCAAGGTATTCGCCATCATAGCTGTAGTAATCGCACAGGAAGTCTATCACGTCCCCATCCTGTATCTCAATAAGGCCCTTCATGACGGTGTCCGTCTCATCCTCATCGTATACGACGCGGGCGCCTGCCACCGTGCCGTATTCATCCTCATCCGAGAATACCAGTATCAGCTCCACACGCTCACCGTTGAGCAGGGCGGGCACGCTGCCGGTTATAACATAGGTGTCCCCATCCATATCGTGACTCTGCATGGTGTAGCTTACCACTTGACCGTTTATGGCGATCCAGGTCTTGTCATAGTCCATGACCAGGTCAAGATCATCGTCGAAGCAGTAGGTATTGTCCAATCCAAGGTTGATAAAGCCCTCGCCGTCATCGGCGTATACGTTCAGCTCAACCTCCTGAATGAGCTCCCACTCCTCATCGGTAAGCCGCAGCACCTTGGCGCCGTCCTTTTCGGTTACGGTAAGGCGGGACGCATCAAGGGAGTTTTCCTCATAGTAACTCTGGCTCTTCATCATGCGTCCGGAATCCATCCAGGAATAGCCGGAGCTGCCGCCAGCCAGCATACTGAGCAGGTCGGCGTAGCTGTTTCCGGAGGAATAGGAGCCGGAACCGGAGCTGTAGGAGCCGCCCCCGTAATAGCCGGACATGGCGGAGGACAGCAGCGTGCTCAGCATATCTGCGCTGTTGCCGCTGCCGGTCATGCTGCCAAAGAGGGAATCAAGAGGAGAACCGGTGGAGCTGGATACCAGCTGACCGCCGGAAGCCATGCTTGCAAAGCTTCTTATGCAGGCGGTATAGGTCTCGTCCATGCCTATCTCGTCATACATATTCACCACATCCCTCATAGAGGACATGCGGCTGTATGGGAAGAATATGGATATGCCGTTGGCATTGGCAAGGGACTTGGATACGCGGTTGTACTTTACGCAGCCCTTAAGGGCATCTGCCAGAGCCTCGCCCTCGGGGGTACCCATATTCTCCGCAAAGTGTATAAGGTCTATCTGGTTTATGCCGGAGGAGAATTCCTTTGCCCTGCTCCTTGCGTTGGATACCACGGCATAGTCATCGGACTCGATGAGCTCCATGGTGGAGGCGGCAAAGTCGTTGAACGCCTGGGGTATGGTTCCTGCAAGCTCCGCGAGGTCCACTATGGACAATGTAGTCTGGTTGGAAGCGGACTGCTGGCGGCAGGCCACGGTAAAGTCGTCAATTATCTTCTTGCCTATGGACACGGTGTCCATGGAGGGGTTCTCGGAAAGCTTGGTAAGCCAGCCGGTATAATACCAGCCGCATCCTGGCTCCGTCTCCTCGGAAGCGATGAAGTAATCCGCGTACTGCTCCGCTACGAGGGCGGTTTCAAGGGTTGCCATCAGGCAGGCGTCAAAGCCTATGAAATCAAATACGCAGCCTGCGTTCTTAAGGGCGTCGTTGAATACGTCCAGAGTCATGGAGCTGCCGGGGAAGTTCTGGTCGTAGCCGTAGCCGGAAGCGGAACCTCCACCATGATCCCACATGATGAGGCCATAGCGGTTTGCGGGGAAATTCTCCTCACAGTAGTTTATAAACTCGGTAAGTGTGGAGCCCTTGACCATGGGCTTTTTACCAAGGTCGGACCGGAGGCGAACTATGCCGTCATTCTTTATCTGATATATCTGGTTGGTGCTGCTGCTTATAACGGTGTTCTGCCATTTTTGGGTGCCGCCGGTCTCGATGATAATATTTACATTGTCCGAAATATCCGCATGGAGCATCTCGTTCAGGTCGGCGGTGGCCATGCCGTAGTTGCTTTCAAGGTCGGTTCCGCACATATATATCATTATGGTATATATATCCTTGCCGCCGCCCAGTATCTCCGTGCGCTTATCCCGGGCCCTGCTGGATACGGTGGTATCCGCAGCCGCTTCCTGAGTTTGTGCGGTGGTGGGCTGATGAGTGGCCTCGGGCTGGGGATCTATGAGGGTAAGGCCGAGGTCATCCTCCGCAGAGCCGGTCTCATAGTCGGTATAGGCTTCCAGCATTCCGGAAATGCCTGAGCCGCCGGACATACACTTTATCACCATGGAAGCGATGGCCAGTATTATGATAAGGAGTATTATGCGCTTAAGGCAGCCGCCGCTTTTATTGCCGCTATTGTTGTCGCTGCCGTTTTTGCCCAGCAAGAGGGCGGCAATCATGGCAATTATGCCCAGGGATGAGCCGCCGCTTCGGGTGCTCCCCCCACGGTTCGCGTAGCTTGAGCTGCTGCCGCCGCTGCTCAGGCCCCCTCCCCGCTTAAAGACGTTTCCACCTCCGCTGGTTACTCTCTTTCTGCGGCCGCCGCCGCCGGGTGTTCTCTGCATGGTTTTCTCCTTCCCGCTTATTCCGGTTATTTATTGCGCAATACACAGCCACGGGGCTCCCCGCGGCTCTGTACAGATTTTTACATATATTATATTTTACCATGCATATGCTGTAATGTCATGCAAACTTGATGTGTAATTTTTCTTTTTTCGTGCCTTTGTACAGGGAATCTGTTGAAAAAGCCTCCATTCGTGCTATAATAATTAAAAACTACAATTATTTAAATTATTTTTATGTGAAAATGATTTGAGGAGGATAACCCTTATGACCACAGGCCTGAATTTCTGGGATTCTCAGGTATGGACATTCATGATGGAGCTCAGTATGCTCCTTGGCGCCATGCTTTTCGCGAATATGCTGCGCCGCCTTATCCCGGCCCTGCGCCGCTCGCTTATACCAAGCTCTGTTTTGGCGGGCTTTATGGTTCTTATAGTCAACGGCCTTATCGAAAAGGTCACAGGGGAAAGCTGCTTTGAACGCATAACCCTTGAGACCCTCACATACCACGGCCTCGGCCTCGGCTTTGTTGCCCTTGCCCTTAAAACAGGCGACCGCAGCAAGAGCAAATCCGGCAAAAAGGACATATTCAATACCGGCGTTACCGTGGTTTCCTCATACCTTGTGCAGGCGGTTGCCGGCCTTGCCATAACCATGATACTCGCCGCCCTTATCGGCAGCTGGGCCTCCGGCGGATTGCTGCTGCCCATGGGCTTTGGTCAGGGGCCCGGACAGGCCTATAACTGGGGCCATATCTACGAAACCGCCACCGACTATCCCCCCTTCCCCAACGGCACAAGCTTCGGCCTCGGCGTTGCGGCAATGGGCTTCGTAAGCGCCAGCATTGGCGGCATAATCTACCTTAACGTAATAAAGGCAAAGGGCCGCAAGATAGGCCTTGTGGATACCAGCGAGGAGACCGAGGACCTCTCTGCCCAGGATATCACCAGCAAGGACGAAATACCCCTGTCCGAATCTCTGGATAAGCTTACCGTTCAGTTCGGCCTTGTGTTTTTCACCTATATGGCGGCATACGCCCTCATGTGGACAACTTCCCTTGGGCTGGACCGGCTGGGCGGCTTCTTCGTGGGCACGGTAAAGCCCCTCATCTGGGGCTTCAATTTCCTTATCGGCACGGTCTGCGCAATAGCCCTAAAGGCAATACTCCGCTTCTTCAAGGGCAAGGGCGTAATGCGCCGGGAATACTGCAATAACTTCATGCTTTCCCGCATAGCCGGCGTAATGTTCGATATAATGGTCACCGCCTCCATAGCGGCCATCGATCTTTCCGCCTTCAGCCATCATGAGTTCGTCATCCCACTCATACTGGTATGCGTAATAGGCACCGCCGCCACATACTTCTTCCTGGATAAGGTATCCGCCAGGCTGTTCGCCGGCTATCGTGACGAGGCTTTCCTCTCCCTGTACGGGATGCTCACCGGCACCGCAAGCACCGGCATTATACTGCTCCGTGAGGTGGATCCTTACTTTGACACCCCCGCTGCAAACAATTTGATATATCAGCAGCTTTGGGCAATAGTATTCGGCTTCCCGATGCTTCTGCTGCTGGGTGTGGCTCCCAAAAGCCCAACCCTTACATGGATAGCCTTGGGCGCTCTCTCCCTGCTCCTCGCGATAATGCTCGTTATACTGTTCAGAGAGCAGCTTTTCAAAAAGAAAAAGGCAGAGTAATACTCACATATAAAAGCGTCGCAATGTGAAATGATAAAAAAATAGTAGGCACAAAAGAATGTACCTACTATTTATTTTACCATTTTTCAGCTTATGCAGCTTTTAATGCATTCGCTCTTTATTCAGCCTTGTCCTTCAGATAGATCACTACCCGGCGATTGGGCTCCTCGCCCTCGCTGCGGGTGGTGACATAGGGATGGTTCTGAAGGGTGGCATGGAGCACCCTGCGCTCATAGGGGTTCATGGGCTCAAGGGTGCGGGGGCGGCCCGTTGCCTTTACCTGGCCTGCTATCTTGCGGGCAAGGCGGGCAAGGGTCTCTTCCCGCTTTTCACGGTAGCCCTCGGTGTCGATGGATACACGGGTGTAGCCCTCCTGCTTGCGGTTGCGGTTTACCGCAAGGCTGGTAAGGTACTGCATGGCGTCCAGGGTTTCGCCCCTGTGGCCTATCAGCATACCCATGGTGGACTTGTCGATATACAGGCGAACGCCCTCATCCTCTATCTTGGCGAGAACGGTGCCTTCCACCTTCATCTGCTCCAGCAGGCCCTTAAGAAACTCTGCGGCGGGGTTGCCTTCGGCAGCCTCGGCGGTAAAGCCCTCGGGAGGCTCCTTAGCTTCCCGGCAGTCGGCGCGCTCACGGTCGCCCCGGCGGCGATCACGCCTGCCCCGCTCACGGCGGGGACGCTCGGTCTCGGCGGCTTCGTCGGATTCCTCGGCGGTTTCCTCACGCTCGGCACGGTCGGCGCCGTCACGCCGGTCCCGCTTATCCCTGCGGTCGCGCCTGTCGCGGCGGTCATTGCGATCACTGCGTTCACGGCGCTGATTCTGCGGATTGAGGTAATCGGGCAGGACTATGTCTTCCGGCTCACGCTCGGTAAGGCGAACTATGGCGGGCTTTGCGCCTATGCCAAGTATGCCCTTGCTTTCCTGCTGGATTATATCTATCTCCACCTCGTCGATGGAAATTTCAAGCTCTTTAAGGCCGTTGAAGATGGCTTCGTCTATGGAGCGCCCGGTTGCATCTATGGTTCTTGCCATTATTTTGCTCCTTCCTGCTGAATGGGAGTTCTGGGGAACCTCCTGTTCAGCACCAGATTCACGATTATCATGAATACGCTGGTAAGTATCCAGTAAATGGCAAAGGCTGCGTTATAGGTAAGGCAGAACCATACGGACATTATGGGCATCATCCACAGCATCATCTTGCCGGCATTTGCGCCGGGTGCATTGGGATCCTGGGCAGGCTGACCCATCTGGGTGATCTTTGCGGCAATAAACTGGGTTGCGCCTGCCAGCAGGGGCAGAATGAACCAGCCGTTGTTATGGCCGGCATAAACCTCCATAAGGGGAGCCATTGCGGCATCGTATGCGGCGATGGCGGCATCGGTATTGAGGAAGTGGTATACGCCGTTTTCCTGAGCGGCTATGCCAAGCTCTGCCAGCTTTTCCCATACGCCGGGGTTGCTCTGCAGGTATAGCAGCCTATCCAGCTGTTCGGTATTTGCCAAAAACTTTGCGCCCTCCTGAATAACGGGATAAAGACCGTTATCAGCCTGCCATATGTTGTTTACCCAGAGGAACTTGTAGGTACGGAATATCTCCTCAGCGTTTTCGGATACCAGGAGGCGGATGGTCTCCTCATAGCCCCAGAAACGGAAAGCGGCTATGAAGCAGAAGAACAGAGGCATGGTTATCAGCATGGGAAGGCAGCTGCCCCACATGCTTACGCCCCGCTCCCTCATGAGCTTTTGCTGGGCCATTTGGAGCTTCTGAGGGTCGCTGCCGTATTTTTTTTGAAGCTTCTGAAGCTCGGGCTGTATGGCAGCCATTGCGGCGCTGGACTTGCGGGTCTTAATATCGGAGAAAATGGTAAAGCAGCGGAGTATTACGGTGCAGATCAGTATGGTAAAAAACACGCTGTTCACGTTGCCGTATATCCACTTCATGCCCTGGAGAAACCAGGTAGTCAAAAAGAAATCACCCTGCATGGATAATCCTCACTTTCGTAAATAATCTGTTGACCAATAATCTGTTGACCTTTTGAGCGGGGGGCAGCTCCGATGGAATATACCGGAGGGGCCGCTCTGAGCTACTTCTCGTTCCCCTTGTTTTTCTTTTGGGGAACGGGGTCATAGCCGCCCTTTGAAAAGGGATTGCAACGGCAGATGCGCCACAGCGCCATACCCATGCCCTTGAATGGCCCATGTACCCGGACAGCCTCCAGGCCATAGGCGGATCAGGTGGGGGTATAGCGGCAGCAGCCGGGAAAGCGGGGGGAAATATACTTCTGATACCCCACTATCAACTCTTCGATAATGCGTTTTAAAAGGCCGCTAATCCCGTTCATTTTGTTTTTTCAAAAGGGAGGCTTTCCGCAGCATGCCGTACATACTGCGGCCGATGGAGGCGAATTCCGCCTCGGTCACCGCTTCACGCGCAATGAAGATAATATCGTAACCCGGGGTAATTTCGGGTATCAAGGGACGGAAGGCTTCCCTGAGCCTGCGCTTAACGCGGTTTCTCTGTACGCTGTTGCCTATTTTTTTGCTTACGGAAAATCCCACCTTCACCATGCCGGTCTTTGACTTGTTGTATATCATCACCAGCATTCGGGAGGACACGGACTTGCCCCTGCGGTATACATAGCGGAAGGTTTTGTTCCGCTTAAGGGAATAACAGCGTTTCACCTGCGTGGTTTCCTTTATGTGTGCTTTTGGGGCGACGCCCCGGTCCTTTGCGCCATAGGGCGCATGATGTCGAAAAAAGTGTCCCGTAAAAATTTACGGCAAGCTCAAAGCTCGCGCTCGGCTTGCCGTGACCTAAGTCAAAGCCATATTTTAATTAAGCGGACAACCTTTTTCTTCCCTTGAGCCTTCTGCGGGCCAGTACGTTGCGGCCGTTCTTGGTGGCCATGCGAGCGCGGAAGCCGTGAACCTTCTTGCGCTGCCTTTTCTTGGGCTGGTAAGTCTGAAGCATTTTTTGCACCTCTTTCCAATCATATTTTAAGCCGGTGCGCCGGGGCACTCGGCCTATTACGCAAACCGTCAGTTTTAGATTATATAAGAAATCAAGGACGGATGTCAAGGAAAATAAGGCGATTTCACCGTCTTTTTACCTATAAAAAATTCTTTCCCCTCCCGCCACAACATATTGTATGTGAAACGCCCTGTCAATCACAAAGGAAAAAATTTTGCCTCTTTGGGTCTATTGCTTACCCCTGCCAAATTTGTTATGATTTATGTGTTGCAATTGGAAAAGCCGTTCCATTGTGGCAATGGCGCTTAATTTCATAATTATAAATGATGCCACAAAAGCCCGCTGCGGCTTTTTGTTATCTTCCACAAAATTATCAACAATGTTGATAACTTTATCAACAAGGGGTTAGTAACATGAACCAAAACATGGATCTCCAGCAGCTCTGGGAAAACGCCCAGCCCGTAATAAAAAAGAGCATGACCGCGATGAGCTACCAGCTCTGGATAGAGGGTCTTGAGCCCCTTTGCGTATTGAATGACGCGCTTGTTTTTACATACACCGGGGACATGGCTCTGGATACCCTGCGCAATCTCTATACCGCGCCCGTAACCTCCGCCATAGCGGAAACCACCGGCGCCGCATACCGCATAGTATTCGTTACCTCCAATGAGCGGGATAAGTATCTTAAGCTGAAGGAAGAGGAATCTCGCCGGGAGGAGACCCCCCTTAACCCCAAATTTACATTTGACAATTTCGTTATAGGCGGCAGCAACAACATCGCCACCGCCGCCGCAAAGGCGGTTGCGGATAACCCCGCCACCGCATACAACCCCCTCTTTATATACGGCGACGTTGGCCTTGGCAAAACCCACCTTATGCACGCAATAGGCAACCACATAAAGGACAATCACCCCGCTTACCGCATAACCTATGTTACCAGCGAAACCTTTACAAACGAGCTTATCGACTCCATAAAGGACAACACCAACGCCCAGTTCCGCAGCAAATACCGCAATGTGGACGTGCTGATGGTGGACGATGTGCAGTTTATCGCGGGCAAGAATACCACCCAGGAGGAGTTTTTTAATACCTTTAACTCCCTCCATACCAGCGGAAAGCAGATAATCATCTCATCGGATAAGCCGCCAAAGGAGATACCCGCCCTTGAGGACAGGCTCCGCAGCCGCTTTGAAGGGGGCCTTATAACCGATATACAGCCTCCGGACTACGAGACCCGCATAGCCATACTGCAAAAGAAGGCGGCCCAGGAAAGCATAGTTGTGGACGAAAAGGTCCTCTCCCTCATCGCCTCCAAGGTAAACGCCAACATTCGCCAGCTGGAGGGCGCCTTTACCCGTGTGGTCGCTTTCTCTCGCCTTACCGGCACACCCGTGGACGTTAAGATGGCGGAAACCGCCCTGAAGGACATAGTGGACAGCCAGGAGCGCAAGGTGACCGTACCCCTGATACAGCAGGTTGTTGCGGAGTTTTACGGCGTTACCGTGGAAAATCTCATGTCCCCCCGCCGTACCGCGGACATTACATACCCCCGCCAGGTTGCCATGTACCTTTCCCGCGAAATGACGGATATGTCCCTTAAAAACATCGGTCAGGCCTTCGGCAGGGATTACTCCACCGTCATCTCCGCCTGCAAAAAGATAGAGGACGACCTTCGCTTCGACACAAAGCTGCCCCTCGTCTTCAAGGACCTTAAAAAGCGCATTCGGGGAGCTCAATAATACTATAAATAATGATTCCCCCCGCATAGCGGGGGGTGCTCGTAAAACAGTTTCAGTCCCGGCAGTAATGTCTTCCGGGACTGTTCTTGTATATATTGAAGCCGTATACTATGATTAAACAGACCGATAAACTTGAATTTGTAGGTGTGAGTGATGGTAATTATTGAGGTTACAGAAAATAAGAAACAGTATCTTGATTTGCTGTTATTGGCAGATGAGCAGGAAGATATGATAGACCGTTATCTTGATAAAGGTAGGATGTATGTACTTGATGATAATGGTATTAAATGTGAGTGTGTCATAACCGATGAAGGAAATGGTGTGCTTGAAATCAAGAATATTGCGACAGTTTCAGAACACCAAGGCAAAGGTTATGCAAAAGCCTTGATTGATTTTGTTGTTAAGAAATACAAAGAACAATATACTGTTTTGCAGGTTGGCACAGGTGATAGTCCTTTGACAATTCCATTCTACGAAAAGTGCGGTTTCGTTCGTTCCCATAGCATACCGAACTTTTTTACAGATAATTATGACCACCCAATATTTGAGTGCGGTGTTCAGTTGGTGGATATGGTTTATCTGCAAAGAGCATTATAAATCAAATTCCAATTTGTCGAACTGATAAAGGGCGCACTTCTATGCACCGTTCAGTGCAGTGCGAAATGTGCGATTTCGCACCACACCAAAGCCTCCCTTGTGTAAAGGGAGGTGGCACGGCGAAGCCGTGACGGAGGGATTGTCATGCAGCCAAAGCACAATAAACAGTTGGTTCCATTGGCAAAACAGCTGCGAAAAGAAATGACCAGGGAAGAACGGCACCTATGGTATG